>NZ_LT906473.1:1806940-2409253 GCF_900187295.1 Corynebacterium cystitidis
TGTGGGTGATGAAGGCTTCGATCCCGGCTTCAGGGCGTCGCTCCGCGAAATCGCCTGCCGCGTCGAACAACGCCATCATGGCATCCAAGTCTCGGTCCGCCTGAGAGCCTGCCGCCCCACCGCGCAAGGCATGTGCCATCAACCGGTCGCTCAGCCCAGTTGCGTGCCAAACCGCCCAGAGAACATCTTCAACAGAACCGTGAGCGTTAACCGCAGCATGGCCGGCCTGCACGACGCGGCGAATCCGCTCGAGGATATCGAGTTCACGATCGGTAAGCATCGAACCGAAATCAGGCAGCGGGCGCTGCGGCTGCAGCAAGCTCCGCAGCGTCTCTTCCGCACGCGTCTCCGGATCAAACCGGCGCAGACCACGCAGCAAACGTCGCAGTGTGACAGGATCTGTTCCGCCCACCGGGCCAAGCAGCAAGTCTCGCCACTGACTGGCCGTCAACTCATCATACAGCGCCCGCACCCCAAGAATCATGGCTGCGACGATCCGCTGCTGGCTTAACACCACATCAGTAGGGTTGAGCGCTACCGGAACACCCGCCTGTAACAAGATGCGATGAATAGGCTCCAGCATTCCGGTGGAGCGCACAACCACACCAATCTTGCTCCACGCCACCCCATCATCGAGGTGAGCGCGGCGCACATGGTCAGCAATCACGCGGTGCTGAGTAACAGCCGTATCACTGATGACCACCTCGCGCACGGGTGAGCGTCGTGAAGCACCAAGATCAATCGGGGTGGCATCGAGGGAGGAGAAAAAGGCCGGTGAAGCACCGCGGAAGTGAAAGACCGACTGATCCACATCCCCACCAACTACTGCCAGATCCGCCTGGTGGATCAGTTGAGCAAGCAGCTCACCCGACGTCGGATCGAGGTGTTGAGCATCATCAACCACGATGGTGTGCCACGAGGACTCCACCGGCTGCTCCAACACCGCGGACACCAACTCTGAAGCCGAATAGCTAGCAACCCCCCACAATCGCATGACGCGCTGGTACTCCACCAAAAAATCGGCGGCCGCAGACCAGATTGGCATCGCATGCCGCTTCCCCAGCGCGCGCAGATCCTCAGCAGTCATGCGCCTTTCGACAGCACGCAGCAAAAAGTCGCGCAGCTGACGGGCAAACCCCACGAAGGTAAGAGCAGGGCGTAGTTCCTCAGGCCACGTCCCGGTACCGTACTCAGCATTGCCCTCTAGGAGCTGCCGAATGACGGCATCTTGCTCCGCACCAGAAATCAGCCGGATGGATTCCTCAGAACGCTGACGAACAATTGCGAAAGCCAACGAGTGCACCGAGCGCACCAACGGTTCATTCGCAACAAAACCAGATTGAGCGACACGTTCTGACAGTTCCCGCCGCAGACGCGCACCTGACTCTTTTGACGGCGCCACCACCAAAACCCCATCTGGGTCCCCCGTCCGCCGAATCGCTTCCATCGCAGTGTCTATCAGGAAGCTGGACACACCCGAACCGGCCTCCCCGGTCACCCGCCACACCCCCCGTTCGGGCACATCGACAGCCCACGTTCGCGTGGCGACGTGAAGCTCACGCGGAACCAGGCGGGCCTGCGGATGAGGAGGTAATTCGACAACCATGACTCAGATTGTCGCAGACCCCTCCGACATCAGGAGAGTCCGCACCCGCTCAAAATTAGAACGCTCGTTCGATAGCCCCTCGCCGGCTAGCGCCTCCCGGTACCGCAAGGCACACTCAGTGAGCTGAGCCATATCAGGAATGTGCGCCCAGCGCTCCACAACCGCAGCATCAACAGCCCGGGCGATCAGGGCGTCGACAAGCACCAGCGCCGCAGTGTAGCCGTGAGGTCGCAGCTGGCCGGTGGGCACAATATCAGTCAACGCCGGCGGCAACGTACCCGAATAAATGGTGCAGGCCAGAAAATCCGCATGGCATACCTGAACAGGGCCATCCCAGTCCGCATCACCCCACGCCACGGCATCGGCGCGCGCCCACCGGTCATCCCGGCCGGCTGGCGGGGCCTCGACAACAGCCATCGCATCGTCGAAACGCAACGCCGCAGCAATTGTTTCATCAACACGGCGCGCGGTCTCCCCCTCAATAAAATCACTCGCCTTGTAGCCCCCGACGATAAAACGCCCATCGGTGGCCCGAGCTGGCCGTGAAACACGTACTCCATTGATGGAGATCTTGTCGCGCACCTTCGCAGACCACACGGAGGTACTGGTAGCCGGAGCAAACACCGTCGTTCCGATCAGCACCCCATGATCCCACGCCGGGCCAAGCGCTTGAGGCCGATCCGATTCGGCCTGAAACGCTGACAACACGTGCTCAGGAACCAGGGCCGACACACCGCCATCGTGTGGCTTTGACACAGTAAACCTCCTAGATTCACAGCTCGTGGCAGACTACAAAACCCCGGGGCGCGGAAATGGCCACGGGTTGGCACGGCACGTATCCGAGTTGTCGGGGTACACCTCAGTCGGATCAATGGCATAAAGCTCTCCGTTATTTAAGCTCAATGTCTGCTGCATCATAATGGGCGCAAGAGCACCATCACGACCACACGGTTCATGCAAGGCATACCCCAGGCCATGACCTACTTCATGATTGACCAAGTACTGGCGGTACGCCCCCACATCACCCTGAAACGGAGTAGCGCCACGCACCCAGCGAGCCTCATTGACAACCACCGTATTTCCACCGCCAACAGTGGTTCGGCAGCTTGTCTCCATCTCAAGATCCGCGCCACACATTTGAGCAGTCGTGCCCACACTTGTCAGTTGGATATGCATATCCGGATCATCCTCAGGGCCGACATGTTCAAAGCGGTAACGGGGATCATTCGTCCATCCACGCGGGTCAGACAACGTCGCGTCGACAAGTGCGGCAAACGCATCATCACCACCATAAGCAGCAGTATCCACCCCATTTTCCACCTCGACCACAAATCTCATCGTGATTTCAGTGCCCTCCCCCGCCGTCATTCCTGGCTGACCGACAACACGATAGGTACCCTCACCCTTCTCGGTATAGGGGCCACCAGGGGGAAGATCAGTAAGTTCGAGGTCCACCAGCGGACTCTTCGCTGGGTCTGGACCCTGCTTCATCTCAGGCTTTTCATCAACCTGGTGCATCTGTGTCGTCTCTACGGACGCCCCGCTCGACTGCAAACTTGGCTCAGTAGGGCTGCGAGCAATGTCGATGACCACAAAAACAGTGATTACAGCTAACACAGGGATGGCGTAGGCGCGCCATCCCCATTCACTGGCGAAACGGACAAAGAAAGAATCGCCCTTCCCACTTCGCCGTGCTGGCTGCTTCACCGGATCCACCGAAACTCTTGAATCTGCGCGAACTCTTGAATCTGCGCGATCTACATGGTCGGACATAATGGGTCTTAACTTAGCGCATTACCCGGCAAAGCCCACTGTGTGTGAAGCGCTCTGGCCAACCTCGACGTAGGAAATGCGGTCAGTGCGAATGACAAACTTGCGCCCCTTCGAGTCCTCCAGGGTGACCGTCGGCTGATTCGATTCGATGGCGTGGGCGATCTGGCCAACTACATCGTCTTGCTCCGACTTACTGGAAACAACAAGTTCGCGTGGGCTTTCTGCAAGTCCAATTTTGATATCCATAATGTGAAAATTCACTGTCCTTTTCTTTGTGCATTCAACCGTAAAACAATCTCCAAGCGAGCAGAACCACTCGCCCCAAAAATATGCGTTCACTCCGCGCCATGCACGGTAGTGATTCCATTGTAATCAGGTCCGCTAGACTGAGGGCGTGTCCTCCGATGTTGTGAACCAGAATTCCACCACCCCGTCGTTCGCTGAGCTCGGCGTGGCAGCCGAGATCACTGATGCGTTGGCCGCCCACGGCATTACGCATACCTTTTCCATCCAGGAACTGACCCTCCCGCTTGCCCTTGATGGGACAGATCTAATTGGCCAAGCACGCACCGGCATGGGCAAGACGCTAGCGTTCGGTGTTCCCCTGCTCGACCGTGTTTTTGACGATGCGGACATTGAGGAGTTGGACGGCACCCCTCGTGCTCTGATTGTGGTGCCCACCCGCGAACTGGCAGTGCAGGTTGGCGATGATCTAGACAAGGCGGCGACACACCTTCCCGTCAGCGTCTACACCATCTACGGTGGTCGCCCCTACGAGGAACAAATCTCCGCCTTAGCTAACGGAGTTGACGTGGTTGTGGGCACCCCAGGGCGCCTGCTTGATCTCTACGAGCGTGGCAATCTCACCCTCGAAAAGGTGGCCGTCCTCGTCCTCGATGAGGCCGACGAAATGCTGGATCTTGGATTCCTCCCCGATATTGAAAAGATTCTCGCCGCGCTCACCCACCAGCACCAAACGATGCTATTCTCCGCGACCATGCCTGGACCGATTCTCACGCTGGCGCGGACCTTCATGCACAAACCCGTACACATCCGCGCCGAAGCCGCCAGCGCAGGGGCCACGCACTCCACAACGAAGCAAGTGGTTTTCCAGTCGCACAGGATGGATAAGGGCGAAGTGACAGCGAAGATCTTGCAGGCCGAAGGCCGCGGGCGCACCATCATCTTCACACGCACTAAGCGCTCCGCTGCCGATGTCGCAGATGACTTAGCTCAGCGCGGCTTCTCCGTCGGCTCTGTCCACGGCGACTTGGGCCAAGAGGCGCGAGAGCGTTCCCTCAACGCCTTCCGCGACGGTTCGATAGAAATCCTGGTTGCCACCGATGTTGCTGCGCGCGGCATTGACGTCGATGACGTAACCCACGTGATCAACTACCAAACCCCAGATGATCCGATGACATATGTTCACCGCATTGGGCGCACCGGTCGCGCCGGCAATTCCGGCACCGCGGTGACACTGGTTGGTTATGACGAGATGCATAAGTGGAGCGCCATTAATGCTGATCTCGGGCTTGAACAGCCGACTCCCCCTGAGTGGTTCAGCAACTCCCCCGAACTCTATGAAGCTTTGGACATCCCCGAGAATGCGTCGTCACGCGTCGGTGATCCAAAGAAAGTGCTTGGCGTACCGTCTGCGCGTACCCGTCGGGGCTCGAACGACAGGTCACGCGGAGACTCACGCGGCGGAGTACGCAGAGGTTCGCGAGCAGGTTCGCGAGCAGGTTCGCGGGCTGGTTCGCGCGGCCGCTCAGCTGCACGTTCGACGCGAAACTCGCGGGGTCGCCGCTAAATGGCACCACCGCTCCAACGCTCCCGAGGCGATCTCATTGCCACCGGGGTGATCTCCCTGATCACTGTTGTTGCAGTGACCATCGCGTTGTTCAGCGCACCGATCCGCTCCTCTGAACTGACACCTGCGGCCGAGGAATTCGTTGCTGAATCGCACCTTACCGAGATCCCTTCGGCGTTCACCGAGATCGCGCGTGCCGACGATCACTCCCCCTCGCTCACACCAGTGACCTCGGAAGGCATCACAATAGCAGCTGGTGAGCACCGCATCACTGGATACGCTCCCGATGGATCCGAATTATGGGCCTACGAACGTGTTGCAGACCTATGTGCCCTGGCAGCTGCGTGGGGCAAGGCGGTAGCCACATACCGCACCAACCTGGGCTGTGGTGACGTGGTGGCGATTGACTCCACCTCCGGAGAATATGCAGGTACCAGGTCTGCTCCTGCACCCGATGAGGTAGTAAGCATCTCGTCGAATGATCGAGTTGGCACAGTAGGTGCTCCGCGTGTGGAATTGTGGCGCAACGATCTGGTGCGCACGGTAGAGTACGGAACGGTAGAGGCCCCGCAGGAAGCCGATATGCAACCCAACCCAAACTGCACCATTACCTCGGCGCTAACGCGTACCTCGTTGCTCGCCGTGACAGAAATCTGTGGGGAAGAGACTTGGCTGCGGCTGCAGGACACCACCCCGGAGGACTCCCGCGAACCCGAGATTATGGCAAACACACAGGTCTCGCCAGTATCCATTTTGGTGAGCATCGGACAAACTGCGGCCGCAGTATATGATCCGACGACGTCCGAGGTCATTGGTATCGATAGTGACGGGGTGGAAGTCTCGCGCTCCAACGTCCAACCGATGGAGCAGGTTCCTGCACCCTACAAGCCAGTGGTGGCAGATCTACCTCACCACATGTCGTACTTCGATGGATCTCGGCTCATGTTGCTCGACCCGGACACGCTGGCTGTCACCACCATCTACGAGGGGGCCTTAGGTACTGGCGTTGCAATAGCCAATCGCCTGCTCTACCCCATCGAGGATGGAATCGCGGTTGCGAATTGGAACACGCAAGAAATTGAAAAGACGATCCCCGTCGACCGTGGTGGCCATATAGGAAACGTTGCACTCGCTGTGGCGGGCGAATCACTCGTCGAAAAGCGAGGGTCCCAACTAGTCTTCCTTAGCGCCCGTAACGCGTAGCCACCCACGCCGTCGCCTGCGGGTGAAAAGCGCCCACCAGAATTAGCACGACGGACAGCGCAGTCACTATTCCAAGCACTATTGCTCCGCCCTGGAACATGAAAAAGGCGATGGCAATGAGTAGCAGCTGCATGTACACCATCGGGCCACGGCCCCATGTGGCGCCTCTCAGCAGCGCGATCGCACCTGCCAAAACAATCCCGAACACGATCCAGATGAAGACTGCGGTACCGATACCGATGTATTGAGCGTTCACACTGTCCGATACCACAGACGGGTCGTTCTTCCCCACCAAGTCGCGCACGGCCAGTACTGCACCGAACACGATCGCAACAGTTGCCTGCACGATCGCCACTAACGCAGAAAAACGCAGCGGCGCAGGCGGGCGGGAATCTTCGGGATCATGGATCTCTTCAATGTTCGTCACGAGTCCCCAGTCTAGCCTGCCCCTTAGTTCTCACATGAAGACGCAGTACATGACGCCACGGCAACACACCGGTTAATCCATCGTCAGCATTATCACACAGCCGGTTACGCACCAATTCCCCACCCGTACAGATAGTGGGAGAGCTCTAGGAAATTTGACCTTTTTGCAAAAGTACTCTTCAAGCACTTAACGACGATCTTGCCTGCTCACGCCACCAGAGGGAAATCGGAAGATGGTTTTTACCACCCAAGTAATTAGAATTCCAGACCGGAAATATTGTGATCTTGGCAACAAATCGGACGTTACCCCTAGCGGGAAACTTGATTACATGTCATGATTCTCGGGTAGCAAAAACAACCGGCTGATGAATCGGCCATTAACTTCAAGCCACCACGGAGTTAACACTAGGTAAAGATGATGGGCCTCGGAACCACCGCAGGACTGCCGTCCCACCACCTAGCACAACAACACTGTGCAACAGTTTCCCACGGGAGGCTGCTAGTGGTGTACACACAACCGCTGTTCAATAACTTTTAAGGAGCATATCACCATGGATTGGCGCCACGAAGCTATCTGCCGAGACGAAGACCCAGAACTATTCTTCCCTGTCGGAAATTCCGGCCCTGCACTGTCCCAAATCGCACAGGCCAAGCTGGTCTGCAACCGCTGCCCAGTCACCTCCATGTGCCTGAAGTGGGCACTCGAAACCGGCCAGGACGCCGGTGTGTGGGGTGGCTTGTCTGAAGAAGAGCGTCGCGCTCTGAAACGTCGCAACAAGGCACGTGGCCGTCGCGCACGCGTCACCGCTTAAGCACCAGCAACGATACTGAGCACAGGTAACCAGACCCGAATTTCCCACCGGCGAGACCGAACACTAAAGTCAGTGGGTAAGTAACTAACCACTGACAATAGATAAAGGAGGCCCGCACATGTCAAAGCGTGGTCGGAAGCGTAAGGATCGCCGCAAGAAGAGTGCAAACCGCGGCAAGCGCCCAAACTCATAAGAACAGCATCACAAACAAAACAGCACCCCACCTAGCCCCGGCAAGGAGGGGTGCTGCTGTTCGTCGAGACGCCCCGCGTCGAGAGAAAAACCGAGAGCAAAAAGCACCCGACTCCTACTGAAACCGCATCTCCGTGTACGTCACAGAGATCCGCGCAATGATGCGGCTGCGCAACGTCTCCGGTGCTGGCTCACACCCAGAGCATCTACGCACCAATTCCCGCACAGCACGCTCTGACTTCAACTGCTCGAAACACTCCGGGCAGCGAGAGATCAACCGTTTAATTTCCTCGGCGCGCGCGTCGGTGGTGTCCGCGTCGAGAAGCTCACACAGCAGGGATTGCGCCTCCCCGCAGCCCATGCAGCATTCTTCGTTGTGCTCCTGCGTGCTCATCTACTCGGTTCCTTCCTGCTGTCCATCCTGCATGTCGGGATGGCCCAACCCGATGCCTTTTTCGGCTGCCACATCCTTCAACAAACCACGCAACTGTTTTCTTCCCCGGTGCAGCCGGCTCATCACCGTACCCACCGGAATATTCATGATCTCGGCGATCTCCTTATACGCAAACCCCTCCACATCAGCCAGGTAAACCACCATGCGATAATCGTCGGACAACGAGTTCAGCGCATCAGTAATCTGCGAATTCGGCATATTCTGCAGCGCCTCAACCTCAGCAGACTGCAACCCAGTCGAATCATGCGAACTAGTGGTGTACAACTGCCGATCCGTCATCTCATCCGCCGAGGTCTCCAACGGGCGGCGCTTCATCTTCCGGTACGAATTAATATACGTATTCGTCATAATGCGGTACATCCACGCCTTGAGGTTGGTACCCGGCTTGAAACTTTCGAACGCGTTAAACGCCTTCAGATACGTCTCCTGCACCAAGTCTTCAGCGTCCTGCGGGTTCCGAGTCATGCGCAGCGCACCGCCATACAACTGGTCAAGAAGCGGCATGGCCTCATCAGTGAAGCGTTCAGAAAGATCGGTCTGCGACATATCGGCCATTGTAGGCTACGCGTGTCAGAACAGTTCAACACCCGCTTTCCGCGCGCTTCACGACGACCAACTCTAAAACAACGTGGTCGAATCCGCCATGAGCCCTTCATAATCATGGCGCACGTTGCCAACCGCTGGGTCGGCTTCCTGCCAGATCAGCTCGTCGGCAAGCACACTTGGCCGAATGAGTTCCTGTGCCTGCTCGGGGCTGCCATGCACCCACTGCGCGATGTCATCTTCACACAAGAACAGTGGCAGGCGATGGTGCAACCACTCAATCCCTCCGTGAGAACCAGTGGTGACCATAGTCGTCGATAAGCCCGCGTCCTCGCCACCACCGCTGTCCCACACACCTGCTGCGTACAGCAAACCCTCAGGCCGGCGCACATAGTACGGCTGCTTCTCGTGCCACTCGTAGTAGCCATCAAGCACCATGATGCTGCGCCGGGATTGAAACGCCGCACGAAACGACGGCTTCTCCGCCACCGTCTCCCCGCGCGCGTTGAACAGTGGCGGGCCGGAGTCGTCCTTCTTCCAATGCGGCAGCAACCCCCAGCGTGCGGGATCAACCTGGGCCAGGCTAGTGTCGCTAGTGTCGCTACTGTCGCTATTGTCGAAACGCACAATCGGCACCACCTGGGTGGGTGCCACATTATATCGCGGGCCCGGCAGACCGTCCGGGGCGTGCACCTCGCGCACGCCGGGCAAGCCACCGATCTCGGCGAGCAGATCATCGCCTGTGGTAAAGAGTACGAATCGTCCACACATACCTCTATTATGGACTCCATGACCGATCTCTGGCCCGTTCCCGTCGCTGAAGGCCCCGTCGCACACACCCAAATAGTGCCGGGGTCCAAATCCATCACCAACCGCGCGTACATCCTCGCCGCGCTAGCTGCCTACCCCTCCAAGCTGGTCGGTGCGCTGCGCTCGCGTGATACGGACCTCATGGAATCCGCCATGGCAGCCATGGGGGTGAGCTTCGCCCACACAGGCGACGAAATCGCCGTCACCCCCGGCGAACTCACCGGCGGCGAGATCGACTGTGGTTTAGCAGGCACCGTCATGCGGTTTGCCCCCGCCGTCGCAGCGTTTGCCACCGGGCGGGTCCTTTTCGACGGCGACGCTTACGCCCGCAAGCGCCCCATGGGCGAAATCCTCAACGGTCTACGAGAACTCGGCGTTGATATCGCCGGCGACAGCCTGCCATTCACGGTGCATGGCAAAGGGCGTGCCGACGGCGGCCACGTCGACATTGATGCGTCTGGCTCCTCCCAGTTCGTCTCCGGCCTGTTGCTGGCGGGCGCACGTTTTGATCGTGGGCTAACTGTCCGCCACACCGGTACTACGCTGCCATCCATGCCACACATCGAGATGACCGTGGACATGCTGCGCAAGGCCGGCGTGGAAGTCACCACCAGCGAAAACGAGTGGACCGTGAAGCCCGGCGAGATCCAGGGACGGACCTGGCGGATCGAACCAGACCTGTCTAACGCCACCCCCTTCCTGGCTGCCGCGGCGATCACCGCTGGGGTGGTGCGCATTCCGCATTGGCCAGTTGATACCACCCAGCCAGGTGATGTCATCCGCGACATCCTCGCCCGCATGGGCTGCGAAGTCACGCTGCACGCCGACGGCGCCACCCACACCCTGGAGGTGCGTGGCCCACAGCGCGGCAGCCTACAGGGGATCTGCCTGGACATGAGTGATATCGGCGAGCTCACCCCCACTGTCGCCGCGCTGGCTGCCCTGGCTCACAGCCCGTCGGAGCTAACTGGCATCGCGCACCTCCGCGGCCACGAGACTGACCGCCTCGCGGCGTTGACCCGCGAGATCAACAATCTCGGCGGCACCTGTGAGGAGCTTGCCGACGGTCTCCGCATCACACCTGCGCCCCTGAGCGGGGGAGTGTGGCACTCCTACGACGATCACCGCATGGCCACCGCCGGCGCCATTATCGGCACCGTGGTGCCCGGTGTGGAGGTGGAAAATATCGGCACTACCTCCAAGACCCTGCCAGGGTTCGAGCACATGTGGGCGGACATGCTCCGTGGCTAGGCGCTATTACGACGAATCAGATGTGCGGGTCCGCCCCGGCAAAGGCTCGCGTCCCCGCACCAAAGACCGGCCGAAGCATGACGACGCCGAGTTCGGAATGGTAGTCACCAAGGACCGGGGCCGCTGGGGTGTCGTCTTGGATTCCGGCGAAGCTGGCAACGTCGGCGCGGGCGCAGGCACGCTAGTCAATTGCATGCGCGCCCGCGAGATGAGGCGTACCTCTATCGAAGTTGGGGACCGCGTCGGAGTGGTCGGCGACACCTCGGGGAAGAAGGACACCCTGGCGCGCATCGTCAAGCGCGAGGAACGCACCAGTGTGTTGCGTCGCACCGCTGATGACACCGACCCGTATGAGCGCATCGTGGTGGCCAACGCCGAGGTCCTGCTGATTGTCTCGGCGGTGGCCGATCCCCCACCGCGCACCGGTTTTGTTGAACGTGCTCTCATCGCGGCGTTTGTCGGCGGGATCGAGCCTGTGGTGTGCCTGACCAAATCTGATTTGGCTGACCCAGCCGCGTTTGCCGCCGAGTTCGCCGAGCTCGACGTAGACGTGCTCACCACCGGCATCGACGATGACCTTTCTGAGCTGCACGAGCGTATCGACGGCCGCGTCTCCGCATTGATCGGCCACTCCGGGGTGGGTAAATCCACCCTGGTTAACCGCCTAGTGCCAGACGCGGACCGCGAAACCGGCGACGTTTCCGGTGTGGGTAAAGGGCGGCACACCTCCACTCAATCGGTTGCGCTACCGCTGCCTGAAGGGGGTTGGATCATCGACACCCCAGGTATACGCTCCTTTGGTCTGGCGCACGTCTCCCCCGATGATATCGTCGCCGTTTTCGAAGACCTCGATGAGATCTCCGGGGACTGCCCCCGCGGATGTACTCACGCTGGCCCCCCGGCCGACCCTGAATGCGCCTGGGACAAACTCCGCCCCGACACTGCCAACACTGCCGACACTGCCACCTCTCGCCGCGCTATGGCTGTACGCAACCTGCTAGCAGCGCTGCGTACTAACAACGAGTGGGAAGTCAAAGATCTCCAGGAGGGCTAGCCGGCTGTGTGATTCACCCTTCCCAACAGCAGCCCGCAATGCTATAGCAGCTCCACCAAAAAGGGCAGCTCGGACGGGTCATAAAACGCCAAATAATAATCCTGCGCATCGCCAATAGCCAGCTCGGCGTCTTGATCGCCCAAGTCTGCGGCGTCAATCTGGTCAATCGCTGCGGCCGTGGCTTCTTCTGCCTCTTCCAGGTCCACGTGGATCGCCGCCACGTCCTCCAGTTGCACCGGGCCCGCCACCTTCACCACGGACTCCCCCATCTCCGGGTGGCCTTCCGCGTCTACATCAACAGAGACTACTACGCGACGGTGCGGAAATTTCTCCTCATCGCCAATGGCCAGCAGCCGGATCGAGGCCAAAGCCGCGTCGTCGAACGCCACCATCTCGATTTCTTCCTGGTCGCCCGAGGTGAAAAACTCCGTTAACTCCGGCGTGGCTGCAAACCCCCACCCAGACCGCACCGGCAGCTCACCAGACTGCTCGAGGGTTTCCAGCATGGCAAACGTCGCAGGGATGTAGACGCGCACTAGAATTCGCCCTCAATGTTGAATAGGGACTGGATCTCTACCGCGGTGCGATCAAAGCTGGTGTGCAAGATCCCAATCATCCCGTTTTCCACCGCTGCACGAACATTTAAGATGTTGTCGTCGATAAGCACTAGGTCCACCAGCGACACATCCAATGCATCCGCGGCGGCCTGAAACGCGGCGCGCTCTGGCTTCTCATAACCGATCTCGCCGGACAGCAAAACAGCATCAACGTGGCCGCGGAATTCCCATTCGCGGATTGGGTCGGCGCCGTCTCCGCCGGGATCGTTGGAGAGCACCGCAGTAGCAATCTCTGCCTCACGTACCGCGGCGAGCAGCGCCTGCCAACGGCGCTGATCTTCCTCATCGGCGTCGAGTACGCCGACATAATCCACAACGAGTCCTCGCATAAAATTCTTCCTCTACTTGGTATTTGTTCTCGCACTTCCCTCGCGCCTAGCGCGATCGTGCGTGTCGTGCCACAATGATACCTAGCCCACGTCGTATCTGTCCTCCCGAATCCCTCATCGAGGAGGCATATCTCATGTTGTACCCCGTACCCGGACATACGTTTTTGCACGTGCTCGTCCCAGAGCGTCCAAGCACAAACACACATAGCGCGCGTAACGACGCTGCCACCACGGCTTCTGTGGCCCCACCTGCCATCCCGCGTGGTTCTGCCGCACCCCTGGTCAAGGTGGCTTTGGATGCTACCTTCGGCATTCGCCAGATCCAGGCGCTGCAGCGTACCCGCTTTAGCCGCACAGTACTTAATCATGTGGACAGACAACGCCGCACCATCAATAGACGCGGCCCGGTTAACCTGGAGTCTTGCCATGTGCGTGCCGACGGCGAAATCTTTGGTACTGCCGTGTCTGCGGGACGTAGATATGGTTATGCCGCCCGCATTGAACGCGGACGGCTCACCAGTTTCCGGGTGCTTTAAGCCTCAGTCACGGTAGTATCGTCAGCTTGCTCTTCCGGCGCGAACTGCTTGCGCAGCATGAACAGTTGACGCACGGTCTCTTCCTTGACGGCATCGTTCATGGCGTGGAACATGTCGCCGCCTTCCTTCTGGTATTCCACCAGGGGGTCGCGCTGCGCCATGGCGCGCAGACCAATCCCCTCTTTGAGGTAGTCCATTTCGTAGAGGTGCTCGCGCCACTTCGTGTCAATGATCGGCAGGATCACCATGCGCTCGATGTTGCGCATCTGGGCATCACCGCCGATGGCACTCACGTTGGCTTCGAGGTCGTCGTACGCCTTGTTTGCGTCGTCGATAAGCGCCGTGCGCAACTGGGCTGCGGTGAGCTCTCCTGGGGAACCATACTCAGAACCGTCGATCAGCTCCTGGGGGCTGAAGGTTGGGCCATACAGGCCATCAAGCGCGTTCCATAATTCGTCGAGGTCCCAGTCCTCGACGTAGCCTTCGTAGGTAGCGCCGTCGACGTAGGCGCCCACGGTCTCATCGATCATGCGGCGCACTTGGTCTTTGATGTCTTTCGATTCCAGGATCTCGCGGCGCTCACGGTAGACCACCTTGCGTTGCTCGTTGAGCACCTCGTCGTACTTGAGCACGTTTTTACGCATCTCGAAGTTCTGGTTCTCCACCTGCGCCTGGGCACCCTTGATGGAGTTTGACACCATCTTCGCTTCGATGGGGACATCGTCTGGTACGTTAAGCCGGTTCATCATGTTCTCCATGGACTGGCCTACGAAACGTACCATCAGATCATCACGCATGGACAGGTAGAACCGGGTCTCGCCTGGGTCACCCTGGCGGCCGGAACGGCCTCGCAGCTGGTTGTCAATTCGGCGAGACTCGTGGCGCTCCGTACCCAGCACGTAGAGGCCTCCGGCTTCGCGGACCTCATCACCTAGCTTCTTCGAGCGTTCCCTCGCCTTCGGCAGCTGCTCATCCCACGCCTGCTGGTAACGTTCATCGTCATCGAATGGGTCGAGGCCCTCGCTGCGCAGGCGGTGGTCGAGCAGCACCTCGGGGTTTCCTCCGAGCACAATGTCAGTACCACGTCCAGCCATGTTTGTGGACACCGTGACCTGCTTCGGCAGACCCGCCTCCGCGATGATGCGGCCTTCTTCCTCGTGCTGTTTTGCGTTGAGTACGTTATGCTTGATGCCCTTCTTGGTCAGTAACTGGCTCAAGTACTCGGAACGCTCCACCGAGGTGGTACCCACCAGCACTGGCTGGCCCTTTTCCACATGCTCGGCAATGTCGTCGGCAACAGCCGCGAACTTTGCTTCCTGTGTCTTGTAGATCAGGTCATCGCGGTCAATGCGCTGGTTGGGCCGGTTGGTCGGAATCGCCACCACATCCAGACCGTAAATCGAGTGCAACTCAGCCGCCTCAGTCTCGGCGGTACCCGTCATGCCCGCCAGCTTGTCGTACATGCGGAAGTAGTTCTGCAGGGTCACTGTGGCCAGGGTCTGGTTCTCGTTCTTGATCTCCACGCCCTCTTTAGCCTCGATCGCCTGGTGCATGCCCTCGTTATAACGACGCCCCGGCAAAACACGGCCTGTGAAGCCGTCGACGATCATGACCTCGCCTTGGCGGACGATATAATCCTTGTCTCGCTCAAACAGCTCTTTTGCTTTAATGGCGTTGTTCAAGTAGCTGACCAGCTGCGAGTTCTCCGGCGCATAAAGGTTGTCAATGCCTAACTGGTCCTCAACAAATTCCACGCCCTCCTCATTGACACCGATGGTGCGCTTGCGCTGGTCTACCTCGTAGTGGATGCCCGCGCGCATGCGTGGCGCCAACTGTGAGAACACGTTGTAAAACTGGCTCGACCCGTCGACAGGCCCCGAGATAATCAGTGGAGTACGTGCCTCGTCGATCAGAATCGAGTCCACCTCGTCCACGATGGCGAAGTTGTGGCCACGCTGCACCATGTCACTCAGTGAGCGGGTCATGTTATCACGCAGGTAATCGAAACCCAGCTCATTGTTGGTCCCGTACGTAATGTCCGCCGCGTACGCTTTCTTGCGCTCCGGCGGGCGCATCTCGCTGAGGATCACGCCCACTTCGAGGCCCAGGAAACGGTGGACACGGCCCATCATCTCCGCGTCACGCTTGGCCAGGTAATCATTCACGGTGACGATGTGCACGCCCTTACCTTCAAGGCCATTTAAGTACGCTGCCAGCACGGAGGTCAGCGTCTTGCCTTCACCGGTTTTCATCTCTGCAACATTGCCGAAGTGTAGGGCAGCACCACCCATGACTTGAACGAGGTAGGGTTTCTGCCCCAACACGCGCCACGCAGCTTCACGAGCGGTTGCGAACGCGTCCAGGAGGATTTCGTCCAAGCTGGCGCCATCAGCTAATTGCTTCTTAAATTCATCTGTTTTGGCCTTGAGCTGATCATCGCTGAGCTTGCCGTATTCGTCCTCGAGAGCGATGACATCTTCGGCAATCTTTTTCAGACGCTTAACCGTACGGCCTTCACCGGCCCGGAGCAGCTTGGACAGTCCAAACACGTGTTTTGTCCTTCGATCGTGGGAAAAAATTCTAGTATCAACCCGCTATTGTACGCTCGCCCCACTCACAAGTGCTGATATGGGCACCGGTGGCGCAGCGGGTGCGCGCTTAACGACGCTGCCCCTACCGAATCCGGCAGGGGCAGCGTCGTTAAGCGCTCGTCTAGGCCTCGTCTTCAGGCACCAGAGAGATCAAACCATAGTCGAATGCGTGGCGACGGTATACCACGGATGGGCGACCCGTTTCCTCGTTGACGAAGAGGTAGAAGTCGTGGCCCACCAGCTCCATCTCGCTCAGCGCCTGATCAACGCTGATGGGGGTGGCGGAGTGCTCCTTGGTACGCACGATGTGGCCCGGCTCAACGTCCTCGACGGTGCCCGCGTAGGGGTCTGCGTCATACTGGCCGGACTGCTGCGCCTTTGCTTCTTCTGCCTCGGCAACCAGCTCTGCGGCAACTTGTCCGGTGGACTTCGGTGCGCGGTGACCGGACTTTGCGGTATTACGGCGAACTTTCACCTTACGCAGGGAACGCTCCATTTTCGCCAACGCAGTTTCGAGCGCAGCGTAGAAGCTGTCTTCCTTGGCTTCAGCGCGGGCGATGTGGCCCTTGCCGGTTGCGGTAATCTGGATTCGGTCCGAGTGAGCTTCACGACGTGGGTTTGGCTCGTGCTGCAGTTCGACGTGGAAGAAGGTCAAAGTTGGATCAAGCTTCTCAATCCGGGCGAGCTTCTTGTTCACACGTTCCTGGAAGTGTTCTGGAACCTCGACGTTACGGCCGGTGATGGTCACCTGCGCATCGGGGCTTAAAACTTCGTTGTTTTCTGCAGTGGTCATCTGCTTCCTCCCTACTCGGTGGGGACTGGTTGTACCTCCCATCATACAGCTGGTCATAACCACGCTGGCGGAAACCCCCCGGTTTAATATCTACGCCGCAGCAACAACCACCGCGGCCACCACGGACACACCGCGTGTAAGCAGCGCTTCGGCAGTCGCCTGCAACGTTGCCCCCGTTGTGACAACGTCGTCGACTAGCACCACATCGCCGCGTGGCACCGCACTGATGCGTACGCTGCCGGCGAGATTTTTGCGCCGCTCGGCCGCGCTCAACTCCGACTGGTCAGCCGCTGCCTCATCGCTGTACACCGCGCGCACCATCGGATAACCGGACGCCTTACAGATCGCTGTGACAGGGTCGCCTCCACGCGCGCGTGCCGACGAGCGCCTCGTTGGAGCCGGAACCACCACCACAGGCGGAGTGATCTCCCCCCTGGCCTCGAGGTATTCAAGCCCAGCGCGCAGCACAGCTCCCACATGGCCCCGCACCGCAAGATTGTTTCGTTCTTTCATTGCCAAGATCACCCGACGGTGCGCCCCAGAGTACGTACCCAAAGCAAAAACCGGGACATGGGGACTCACACGTGGCACCACGCGCTGTGGCGGCCGCGACAATTCGGTGCGGCAGTGTTGGCACAGATGCTGGCCTGGGGTGCCGCATCCCGCGCAATGTCGCGGCAGCAGAAGTTCCCACACAGCACTATTTAGCCACCACTGGGGCGGCACGCATGCCCTGGAGGCCGGGGACCTCACGCCAGTTCGGGTACTCATTGCCCTGGGTGGGTAGTTGCAGAATGGCGTTTGCGTCAGTGGCGTAGATCATGGTGGGGCTTGCTGCCACCATCACCACGGGCGCGTTGATATTACCGGTTGACAGGGTGGTCACCGCGGAGCCATCCTGTTCAACGCGTAACACCGGCGCATCCGGTACAGACGTTCCGACGATCAGTGCACCATCTTCCTTCCAGTCCACCGAGATGATCGAACCACCGTAATCCGTCGCGTACTCAAGCACATTGACTATGCTGCGTTCGCCCGCCGATGTACGCTCCACGATGCCGGTATACAGTCGCCCGTCAATAATCATGGCTACGCGCGCCCCGGAACGTGACAGACGCAGCACGGAGATCTCACCATCAATGTCGTCGAGGAAGGCCGTCCCCACCTCGTTGCTGACAACCTCTCCCGACGCAGTGGAGCGCACCGCCCGGATCACGCGGTGGCCGTCGATGGCCACCCATGCGACATTGTCATCCAACTCGAAGCTCGGACGAGTGATGGTTGCTGCGCGCAGTACCTCGGTTTGCGGGTGAATAATGCCGCCTACAGAAAAAGCTTGGCCTTCATCGTCCGGCACATTGAGCACCGCTGCGACATATCCGCTGGCTGTGACGTCGAGAGAAGAGACGTTGCCGGCTTCCCCCAGCGGGCCGTCCACCACAGTGGCCTCTTCGTTGTCCACTGAGTACAGGCGCGAGTCTGTCAACGCGTAGAGCTCGGTCACATCCTGGTTGGTGACCTGAGGGTTCATCGCAGCGAAGTCATCTGGGGTGAGGGCGTCGACGTCAAGCAACGGTGCCCCGTCCGCCAGGATGCGGTAGGGGCCGCTGATCCCGGCACGCGCTAATGTCCACACCACCTGGGCGGCAAATGTTGTGCGTCGTTCCCGGTCCATGTTGGAAAGCCCGGAGAACTCGTAGACCCCATCTGTCTTGCCGATATAGGCCGCCTCCTTCGGAAACTCCGAAGAGATCGCCGGTGCCAATCGATCAGTAGGCCCGGCCGCTAACAAACTCAATAACACGGAGTCGAGGGAGTCAGTGCCGGTATACACCCATCTGCGGTCCGGCACTAACGTCTCACCGGAGGCATCGAGGAAGTAGATGCTGTGCGGGTTGTACTGATTGCTGAGCTCGGTGCGCTCCATGATCACCCCTGCTGGCAGCGACGCGATCCGCCACTCCCCGCTGACCTGTTCCAACTGGACGGTCGCCTCATATACACCGTTTTGGGGGACATAGGATCCCCCCTCTTCTAGCGAACCGATCACCTCGCCGCGCACCGTCAAACTCCGCCGTTGGGCATTACCGCCCGGTTGCGTCGTCAGATCAATCCGGTCGACGATTAACATGGAATCATGCGGATCCCACGCCTCAGCGGCTTCTCGTGTGAGATAGTTTCGTGCTGCCGAGTAGTCTCCCGCAGGGATTGCTGAAGCTGCGTAAAAATCACGCAGCAATAAGTCTGGCTCCAGCCCAGGCTGTGGCTTATGAAGATCCTCCTCGGCGATCGTGCGATCAAAGGGGCGCAGCGCTTGCGGCTCGGTGCTCGTAGGAACCCTCGTACACGAACCCAGAGTCAACGTAGCTACGCTCACAACGGCGAGAGCCAGAAGCCTACGCTGGTGC
This sequence comes from Corynebacterium cystitidis, assembly GCF_900187295.1. NCBI lineage: Bacteria > Bacillati > Actinomycetota > Actinomycetes > Mycobacteriales > Corynebacteriaceae > Corynebacterium > Corynebacterium cystitidis. The sequence goes on from NZ_LT906473.1 coordinate 1,826,149, forward strand.
CTACCACGCGAATTCCTGTACTGTTTCTTGATCTTTTGCGCACGCTGTCTCATGGTCATGGTCATGGTCATGGTGTCGCCTCCAAAGTAGGACCGACAGGTGGGGTCAGCTCCAGGGGTGCGCGGCTAAAGCCCGCCTCCGAATTCTTCGGTAGCACCAACCGGAACTGCGAGCCTACGCCCGCGGTCCCGCCTGCATCAAGGATGCCCTTATGCAAAATAGCGTCCTCGCGCGCGATCGCAAGACCTAAACCAGTGCCACCTGAATGTCGTTTTCGGGAGGCGTCAGCACGCCAGAACCGGTTAAACACTAACTCTTCCTGCCCAGGTTTTAACCCCACCCCGTGGTCGGTCACAGTGAACACCACGGCCTCATCGTTATCCACCAGTCGGACATCCACCGGGTTGCCCTCCGAGTGGTCCAACGCATTAGCAAGCAGGTTGCGCAAAATCCGCTCAATTCTCCGGGCATCGCCTTCCATGTCCACCGGTTCGTCTGGGACGTCGAAGTTGACCTCCACGTCCAACTCGTCGGCCAGGTGTTTGGTTTGCTCCCAAGCGGATTCCAGCGGGGCCTGCGCCTGAATGTTCGTGACAGCCAAATCGGCCACGCCGGCGTCATGACGCGAAATCTCCAGCAAGTCGCCCAGCAGCGCCTCGAAGCGGTCAAGCTCACGGATCATCAATTGGCTGGCGCGCTTGGTGTGGGGTTCCAGCGAATCTTCCTCGGCGGCGATCATGTCGGCGGCCATGCGCACGGTGGTCAGCGGCGTACGCAGCTCGTGGGAGACATCAGAGGTGAACTGCCGTTGCAGGTCACCGTACTCCTCCAGCTGGTGAATTTGGCTGGATAGTTTGTCAGCCATGTTGTTAAAAGATAACGCGAGGCGGGCCATCTCATCTTCGCCTTCCACCGCCATGCGCTCACGCAAATGCCCAGACGCCAAACGTTCCGCAATACGCGACGCCGAGCGAATCGGCCCAGTAATCTGCTGGCTGGCCAACCAGGCAATCCCCACCAGCAGCACAATGACCACCAGCGCCGCAGTAGCTAACAGGCCACGCATCAGCGCCATCGTGGATTCCTCAGACTCCATCGACAACACCAGGTACACCTGCAGGTTTTGGATGTCTGCATCTGTCGGCGTACCGATAATCAGCGCGTTAAACGAGGTGCCGTCGGAACGCTCCATCGGAGCAAACTGGTACGACACCTGACCCTGCGACACGAAATTGCGCAGATTCTGCGGAATCCGGTAGCCCTCGGGGCTCGTCGTCATGTCCCCTCCAGCCCCTTCAACAACGAGCACCGGCTCGAACACCGCCGGGGTTTCCGCTGTGTTCTGGGTTTGACTGGTGAGGGAGGCCCGGGCAGAGTTCAATCTGACTTGGGTGCTTGTCGACGAACCGGTGGCGTTGATCTGCTGCTCAACGGTAGTCCGCGCGCGGTCAATCTGGCTATCCGCCACGTCAATCTTTGTGGCGACCAAACGTTGGGTGACCACTGTAGACAGGGCGAAAGCCAACACCATCATCACGATGGCTGCCGCAATAATGACAGAACCGATGAAGCGTATCTGCAAGGAGGTACGCCACGACTCGGAAAACCGGTCTTTGAGCCGGCGAAGTGCTTGAATCAGGACTTCACGCTCCCCTTTTGACTTTCGAGTGCTTAATCGCCAGGCGTGCCGGTCTTATAGCCAACACCACGCACGGTCAGCACAATCTGTGGGTCTTCCGGATCCTTCTCAATCTTGGACCGAAGCCGCTGCACATGCACATTGACCAAACGGGTATCGGAAGCGTGGCGGTAGCCCCACACCGACTCCAACAGTTCTTCGCGAGTGTGCACCTGCTTCGGCTTGCGCGCCATTTCCAGCAGCAGGTCAAATTCGAGCGGGGTGAGTGCAATTTCTTCATCGCCACGCTTGACCATGTGCTGTGGCACGTCGATGGTCAGGTCACCCACCTCAATGATCTCCGATGGTTCCTCGTCGGTTCGGCGCAGGCGCGCGCGAATACGGGCGACCAGCTCTTTCGGTTTAAACGGTTTAGTGATGTAGTCATCCGCCCCAGACTCCAGGCCGAGGACCACGTCCACCGTGTCGGTCTTCGCGGTGAGCATCACAATCGGCACAGAGGATTCCGCGCGGATCGCCTTACAGATATCCACACCATTCATACCGGGCAGCATGAGGTCTAGAAGGATCAGGTCTGGATCATGCTCACGAAACGCCGGCACCGCCTCGTTGCCATCATTGACCACGATGGGGTCCAAGCCCTCGGCCTCGAGGACAATCGAAAGCATCTCGGAGATCGCTGGATCATCATCGACGACAAGAATCTTGTTGGACATGCCGGCTCCTTCTGAGGTGTTCAGCCCGTTTTATAGTTTTCGGATCTCTTGCAGAATAGCGTCCACAGCGTCAGAGTGCACCCATTGACCCGCCCATTTACTTTCCGCAAGGTACACGTATGCCTCATACGTTGCCTGCTGCAGATCACTGTCGCGCTCGTAACTGTCGCGCGTGCGCGTTACATCCGTCGCCTCCCGCTTCCGCGCGCGTTTCGACGCTTCCTCCGGGGCGGTGGACAGCAGGATCTGCAGCTGTGGTTGTGGCAGCTCGAGGCGGCCGTATTCCAACTGCCCCACCCAGTCGATCACCCCGTAGTCACCGGTGCGAGCCGCCGTGTAAGCAGCATTCGACGCAACATAGCGGTCTAAAAGCAACACGCGATCGTCGCCACGCGCGAACGCGTCCAGCCGATCCTTCGCCCCGGCGCGATCCAGAGCAAACAACGTTGCCATGGCGTAGGCAGAAGCGGTGAGATCGCCCATGCGCCCGTGCAGTGCTTCGTGGGCAAGTTGGGCGTGGATGGAATCGTCGTAACGCGGAAACGACAGGGTGTCCACCTCAGCGAAGTCCTGCGCAAGATCGGTGCGCAGGGCCCGCATGAGAGTATTTTTGCCTGCGCCGTCGATTCCTTCAATCGCGATGATCATGAGTCAGTTGCGCAACTAGTAGCGGTAGTGTTCCGGCTTGTATGGGCCAGCCACATCGACACCGATGTACTCGGCTTGCTCCTTAGTCAGCTCAGTCAAGTTACCGCCGAGCGCTTCGACGTGGACGCGTGCGACCTTCTCATCCAGAATCTTCGGCAGGCGGTAAACCTCGTTATCGTAGTTGTCCGCGTTTTGGAACAGCTCGATCTGCGCGATGGTCTGGTCCGCGAACGAATTCGACATCACAAACGATGGGTGGCCGGTCGCATTACCCAGGTTGAGCAGGCGGCCTTCCGACAGCACAATGATCGAGTTACCACTGGGCAAAGTGAACAAGTCTACCTGCGGCTTGATATTTGTGCGCGACACATCGTCGCGATGGATCAGCGACGCCATGTCGATCTCATTATCAAAGTGGCCGATGTTGCCCAGCACAGCGTGGTCCTTCATCTGCTGCATGTGCTCGAAAGTAATGATGCCTTTGTTGCCGGTCGCGGTAATCACAATGTCGGCCTCGGCGATCGCATCCTCGGTAACTACCACATCGAAGCCATCCATCAAGGCCTGCAGCGCATTGATCGGATCGACCTCGGTTACAGCGACAATCGCGCCCTGGCCGTCGAGTGCTTCAGCCACGCCCTTGCCCACATCACCGTAACCACACACCAGGGCCTTCTTGCCGGCGATCAACATATCTGTGCCGCGGTTCAGGCCATCAATGACGGAGTGACGAGTGCCGTAACGGTTATCAAACTTGGACTTGGTCACCGCGTCATTGACGTTCATCGCTGGGAATGGCAGGGTGCCCTCCTTAGCGAAGTGGTACAGGCGGTGCACACCCGTAGTGGTCTCCTCCGTGACACCCTTGACGGACTCTGCGGTCTTGGTCCACTTGTTACCACCCTCCTCAAGGGTGCGCTTCAGCATGGCGTAGAAAACAACCTGCTCTTCGGAGTCGCCGTCCTGTGGCGATGGCACAGCGCCCGCCTTTTCAAACTCCATACCCTTAATAACGGCCGAGGTAGCGTCGCCACCGTCGTCGAGGATCATGTTTGGGTAAACACCCTCGCCCCAGCTGAAGATCTCGTTGACGCAGTCCCAATACTCCTCAAGGGTCTCACCCTTCCATGCAAACACTGGCACACCCTGCGGGTTGTCTGGAGTACCGTGCTTTCCGACGACGACCGCCGCCGCTGCTGGATCCTCAGTAGAGAAAATATTGCAGGAAGACCAGCGCACCTCTGCTCCCAGCTCGGTGAGCGTCTCGATGAGTACCGCAGTCTGCGTAGTCATGTGGATCGAGCCAGAGATACGTGCGCCCTTTAGTGGCTGTTCGTCAGCATACTCACGGCGCAGGGCCATCAGGCCCGGCATCTCGTGTTCTGCCAGGTCGATCTGCTTGCGACCAACCTCGTAGAGGTTGATATCCGCAATCTTGTAATCGATCTTCTGTGCGCCTGCTGCATGAGCCATATGGGTAAAACTCCTTGACAAAGTAGTGGATAGAAAAGCGTTATTTGAAACACCACCACTCTAGCCCGAAAATTTAACTCCGGGAGATTCACCTTGGGACGGCGCTCAAGCTAACCACGGGCTAACCTTGCCTCACCGCCGGCTCACCAGCGACTGGCAGTCAGGTTTACGCCAGAGTTTTAAGCCAGCGCTTCGAGGAACTGGTCAATGTCGTACTCCGTGTCCACATTTTCCAGTACGGTCACGGCTGCCTCCGCCAGTGCTTCCGAGCCCTCGCCCATCAGCGACCGAATGAACGGATATTCCTCGGCAACCTCGCCTGCGGTAAACGGCGCGCCAGCCCAGATTGCTGCGATCGTCGCAGCTGCCTGCCCGTTGAGCAGTTCGTCCTCGGTTGGGTTGTCCTGGTTGGCTGCCAGCAGGCAGGCATCGTTGACGGATTCGATGATGTCAGCGTCGTCAAGCTCTGCAAGTTCATCGAGAAACTCTACGTTGATGTCTTCCGCAAAGATCTCAGCATCCCACGTGCTCATTATGTGCTCCTCAAATAATAGTCACTAGTGAGTCCGAAAACCGGCTCCCAAAGTTAATACCTACTTGCTTTGGCATAGCTTTGTCCACTGCACGCCCCAGTTCGTCGCATTTTTATCTAGTTTTTATCTAGTTTTTATCTAGTTTCAGCCCAGTTAATGGTCTTTGAAGGCCTGGATCCCCTCAAAGGTGTGTAGTTGAATGGTGTCCTCCATAGAAATGTCTTACTTCTCTGCTACGTTGTTACCTGTTTGTTACGGTATGCAGTAACTCTCACTCTGCACCGCACACACCTCGTAAAGGAAGTCGGATCATGAAGGACCAGAACACGCGAGTCGTGATCTTCACCATTGCTGGCCTTCTCGTGGCTGGCCTCGTCGGATGGCTCATCTGGATCACCGGAAACCCCGGAGGCCCCGGCAACATTGGAGCACTGGCGGGTTCAAGTTCACAAGTATTTGATGCAGGATGGTCCACCCCAGCCGACAATGAGGAAGCTGTGTCCTCCACCGAGGTCACTCATCTTGCCGAGCCTGACCGCACGGCCACCCCCAGCGGACTGATCCCTACGGCTGAAGACACTGCACCGCGCCCACAGGCCGCGCAACCCCGGCCCCAGGACCCGTTTCTACCCCCAAACGCAGTTGTCGACGCCCCACAAGGTCGCGTCGCCCCCACTGTGGTCTATCGGCCCACCAACGTTGTGCCCATAGCCGGTGCCGAGGCCTCCCCCGGTGCGCAACCTGAACCGTCCGCCTCACCTGCGCTTAATGACGACGCTGTGGCCGACTCTCGCGGGCCCCGAGGCCCTGAGCGCCAAGAAAGCCCTGCAACAGCCGTGCCACAAGGTGAACCAGCCGAGCCAACCGTAGTTCCTGAACCAGGACAGGCGCCCGCTGCGCCTGCTGCGCCCGCCGAGCCTGCTGCACCCGCAGTTCCTACAGCGCCCGCGGCACCCGCAGTGCCTGCAGCGCCTACCGAGCAGGTAAGCCCTGCCCCAACGGAGCCGGCGCTACCTGAAGATCAACACTTCGTGCCAGAAACCGACGATGACCCAGCAGAACGGCCTGCCCCAGCGCCCGTCCATCAGGAAAGCCCTAACCCCCACCCCAGCAGTTCCGCATCGTCCGGAAAGCATCTGCCCTTCTGGCAGAAAATCAAAGCAAACCTGGCACGTCAGACTCGGGCATAAAACACCTCGGTGTCGGCCTTGCCAGTAAAGGAGTGCACAGGATCGCTCGCGGGAATCCATGCAGCAGCACCCGGTGTCAACTCCACCTCTCCGCACGTAGCCACCCCGGCGGTACACAACACGATGGCCGGGCCGTCAGTATCCACAGTCAGTCCGGCGTCCCCCAGCTGATGGCGCGACAAAATGAAATCGTCCACACTCACCGGGTACTCGGTCACCCCCTGCGATTCGGCTGTGTCCACCTGAGGTGAGGCCAGCGTCGAAAAGTCCAAGATGCGCACCAACTCCGGCACGTCTACATACTTGCTAGTTAACCCGCCACGAAGCACGTTATCGGAGCTGGCCATAATCTCCACGCCCAACCCGTGCAGGTAGGCATGAAGCTGGCCGGCACGCAGGTGGATCGCCTCGCCTGGCTGCAGCGTCACATGGTTAAGCAGCAAGGCCGCCAACGCACCCACATCATCGGGGTACTGGTGCGTCAACTGAATGAACGTGCGCGCTACCTGCCCAATCCAATCGTCGCGGTCCGTGATCTTCTGGCAGGCGTCCTTGGCGTCGTCGATAAGCGAAATACGTACAGTGCGCGGGATCGTGATCCATGTCGTGAACAGGGCGCGCAGGCTGGCTTCCTCGTGCTCCGGATCGATCATGGTGAGATACCGGTCCAGCGGCCCACATTCCAGCACGCCGAACAGTTCACGTGTCTGGTGTAAGGGGCGAAAACCAGCGAGCGCATCAAACTCAGAAAGTGCAACGATAAGCTCAGGCTTGTGATTCGGATCTTTATAGTTCCGGTTGCCGTCACCCAACGGGATACGCTGCTGATTCTCGGAGGCGAAACCTTCGCGCGCCTGCTCCAGCGACGGATGCGCCTGGAGGCTCAGCGGCTCATCCGCAGCCAGCAGCTTCAACAGGAATGGAAGTTCTTCACCGAACTTATCGACGACACGCCCACCCAACTGCCCCACCGGATCGGCGGCGATAATCTCATCCAGCGTGCGCTGGCCGATCCGCGAAGGGTCGCCGGGGTGCGCACCGTACCACAGCTCTGCTTCTGCGGTGGGCGTCGGTGAAGGAAGTCCACGCAAGTCAGCCAGCATAGTGCGCGAACCCCACGGGTAATTGCGCAGTGCACCCGTTAGTATCTCCATGGATTAGTTTTCCGATCTATGTTCCTCACAATGGCGCGTGTTAGTCGTCGAGCGCCGTGGTAGCAAATGCTCGGGCAATCAGCCGATAAGCCTCAGCAGTGTCCCCCAGCCGCGTCGCCAAGCTGTGTTCTGGGCGTGCATGCGGCCAAGGGGCATCGCCATGGGCCCAAACAATGGTTTTCAACGGTACCAGCCCGCTCGGCCCATCCAGGAATGGGTCATGGAAAATGTCGCCAGCGGCCGGTGGTTGTTCCAACGCGCGGGGTGTTTCATCGGGATGACAATAACCACTTGGCACACCACGCACCGACCACAAGGTGGCCACAAACTCCGCGACGGCCCTGCCATGGCGGTTCAGCCCAGTGTGCAGGATGCGAGAACCCGCAACAAATTCACGCAATTGGCGAGCGGGGTTGACCGTAGCATCCCGCTCAGGTGACACATTAGTAAGTTCCTCATCGATCTCGTCGGCAAGATCCTCAAGCTTCTGCACCACAATCGGTGTAGGTTGTTCCAGCACATCGAGAACCGTCGACACCACGCCGATCGTGCGTGCCGGCGAGGCCCCCACCGCGGTAGGAAGCGCCGGAATAACCAGCGCTGCAGACGGAGTGTCGTCGATAAGCGGGCCCTGCGAAGGCCCAGCAAAAACCACCGTCGCCCCGCGCTGGCCTGCGGAAATGAGATCTCGGGAATAGTCGTCGTTGTCGGCTACATCGCCAACCATCACCACAACATCGAGGGCACCCACATACGAAGGAAGGCTGTCCACCACAAGAACCGGAACCCGCAGCGGTGACCGCAGCTGCACAACACAGCGGGCAGCGGCGCGTGCAATCTGATCAGTTCCAACGACTACGACGCTGCGCGGCCGCATCCCATACAGATCGGCCAGACCCGCGACCGCCGCGACTGCCCGCAGCTGGGCACCTTCGTGGGCGACATCGAAAAACCGGACAGTCTCACGGTCATAATCGCAAGCGCCCTCATAGTAATTAGTGTTGCTGGAAGTGTTCTTCTCGGTGTTCTTCTCGGTGTTCTTCTCGGTGTTCATCGCATCCCACATTAAACATGCTCGCTGCGAATAACACCAAGGATTTCTGCCGATAACGTGTCAACTTCCTCCCGCGTTTCAGCTTCCACATTGAGGCGCAACAACGGCTCAGTATTAGAGGCGCGCACGTTGAACCAAGCTTTTGTATCCTGCAGAGAAACCGTCACCCCATCAAGGCGGTCCACCTCGTCGATACGCGAAGCGAACGCGCCCAACACAGCCTGGGTGGCTGCTTGCTGGTCAGCGACGGTGGAATTAATCTCCCCAGAGGCAACGTAGCGCTCATACCGCGCCATGAGCTCAGACAACGGGCCGTCGAACTCCGCCAGCGCAGCCAACACATGCAAAGCGGCCAACAGGCCAGAGTCCGCGTTGAAAAACTCGGTGAAATAGTAATGGGCGGAATGCTCGCCGCCGAACAGCGCACCGGTGCGCGCCATCTCAGCCTTAATATAAGAGTGGCCCACCCGCGTACGCACAGGAGTACCACCGTTTTCGGCAATGATCTCCGGCACAGCGCGCGAGGTAATCAGGTTATGAATGATCGGCGCACCCGGCTTCGCACCACGCAAGTACCGCTTAGCGACCAGCGCCGTGATCGCCGACGGGCTCACCGGCGCCCCCTTTTCATCCACCACAAAACAACGGTCCGCGTCCCCATCGAAAGCCAAACCAATGTGCGCCCCCTGCTCCACAGTGAATTTCTGCAAATCCACCAAGTTCTTTGGATCCAGCGGGTTCGCCTCATGGTTAGGGAACGTGCCGTCGAGCTCAAAATACAGGTCACGCACATCAAAGTCATATAAAGTGGCCGGCACTGTGAGCCCCGCCATGCCGTTTGCGGCATCGACTGCAACAGTCACACCATGTCCGTCGACGGGCACCAACCCGCGGAGGAATGCTGCGTAATCGTTGAGCACGTCTAGCTTGTCGACGACCCCTTCCGGGCCCGAGTACTCAGCATAAGCAGGGTGTTCGTCGGCAAGCATCTGCGAGATCTCGGCGAGACCAGAGTCTTGGCTCACAGGTGTAGCACCGGCGCGGCACAATTTGATGCCGTTGTACTGCGCCGGGTTGTGGCTGGCGGTAAACATGGCACCGGCGCAGTCAAAGGTGCCGGCGGCGTAATACAGCTCATCGGTAGAGGTCAGGCCTAAGTTGAGGACGTTGAGCCCCTGGGAGGTCGCGCCCTCAGCAAACGCTGTGGCAAGCTCCGGGGAGGACGGGCGCATGTCATATCCGACCGCGATCGTTTTTTCGCCCTCGCCACGCAGAATGTGGGCGAATGCCGCGCCAGTGTCACGAACAAAGTCAGCATCGATGCTTTCCCCGACGACACCACGGACATCATAGGCCTTAATCACTTGGGAGACGGATTCGCTAGAGCGCATGCGGACACACCTGTCTATGGGAGTAGTGAATAAATCAACAGGCTAGTTTACCTTCCGTTTACTCGTTCGGCTGCTCTCCCTCGCCGTGGGCGCAGGCCTCGCCTGGTTCTGCAGGCTCCGGGTCAGGCACCACACACAGGTGAGAACGCCGTGCCTGCTTGTACTGCTCCATGCGCTTGGTGCGGTACACAGGATGCCGCGAGGTGTCGGGGTCGGTGTAGTCATGCTGGCCGGAGTACTCGATGGGGTCTTCGCCAGGTTCCACCAAACCGGTGGTCACGCGCCCAGCTTCGCGAACAGCTTCGGCCAGTGCGGTGATATCCTCATCGTCTTCATCGATATCAATCTGATCAACGCGCAGCATCTCCCACCCTAAAGGTGCCGTGATCCGGCTGGCGTGGGACTCGCAGAGATCCCAGGAATGCGGTTCCGCCACCGGGGCCAGCGGGCCCACAACGGCGGTCGATTCGGAATAGGCGTACGTGAGTGTGGCGACAGCTGGCTTGCCACACCCGGTCCGGCAACAACGACGAAATTTACTCACAGTTCTCAAGTCTAAACCCCAACTTGAGTTTTGTGAACCAGTCTGGCGTGTTTCGCTGTCATCCAGCGACTCTACCGCCCTAAGATAAGGACACATGAGCGCCAATCATCCTCCCGCCGGGCCCAGCGCGCCCGGAGTTCCGGAAGGTCCGCTTCATCTTCGGGTCAGACATGATCGTCATGACCGCGGGCTGCGTGGTCCCCTCCTGCCCGTGGCGGTTCCGCGCTACCGCACGCGTTCATTACGCTTCGACCAAGCGGTGCTCGAAGCATACGCCCCACTCCAGAACGCTTATTTCGACCAACTAGCCGGCGTCGACCTAGCTGTAGACACCGTGCCCCGGATGCGCCTGCGGGCTGATATGACAGTGCTTCCCGACGACATCGTCGCCGATGGCCCTGTCCCTCTTGGCCGCATTCTGCAGGCAGGTGTGGACTCACAGGGCCTACCCACCCGCGCAAGAATAGTTATTTTCCGCGCCCCAGTAGAGCAGCGGTGCACAAACGCATATGAGCGAGCAGAACTCCTCACTTGGATTCTGACCGCTTTGATTGCCAACTATCTAAATGTGTCTCCCGAGGATATTGACTCCGGATTTGAGTACTAACTGCCCGCAGCAGCAACCGTCTGCGACGCGGACTGCAGACGCTAGCCGATCTGCTTCTTCAAACGGCGGCGCTCACGATCTGACAGTCCGCCCCAAATTCCAAAACGTTCGTCATTCTCGAGGGCATACTCGAGACATTCGTCTCGCACAGCGCAAGCTTGGCAAATGCGTTTCGCCTCCCGTGTGGAGCCACCCTTTTCGGGGAAGAAGGCCTCAGGGTCTGTTTGCGCGCACAGCGCCTGATCCTGCCATTCTTGTTCCACAGAGCTGAACAACTCATCAAAAGTCATTTCGCCTGCGACTCCGCCACGGAGAACAGCGTTATGAGCCATGTCTTCCACGCCTGGTCCCTTTCTCCAATGGTTTATTGATCGCCGTGTCTTTCACTTCGACCATGCAGCCCACCATACGCGCCTTCTTGCCACGTGGTGGGCTGTTAGTTACACAGCTGCGATTCAACACGAGGGCCACAAATAGCGTCAACCCCAAAAGCGGGTTAGGGTCGGCTTCTAAGGAAATTCCCAGGTGGATCGCCACTCCAGTCACACAGTTAACAAGCTCTCAGCTTCGGGGGTAACCTCCGGGGGCACTACATATAGTGGTATTGCAACGTCGCGACAACTAGTAGATGAAGATTACGGCGTGTCGCTCACGCATCCGAAGAAAAACGCACCCCAGAATCAGGAATCTCCACACCCGGCCACACACGCATCCCACCAAGCAACTCACAACGAGCACCAATAGAAGCACCCTCACCGATCACACAATCAGCAATCCGCGCGTTCGCACCAATGGTCGCCCCCGCCGCAATAATCGAATTCCTCACCACAGCCCCCGGCTCAACAGTCACACCGTCGAAAAGCACCGAATCGTCGATACGCGAACCCGCACCAACCTCCACGCCACGCCCAACCGCCGTGCCACCAACCAGGATCACTCCCCCAGCAATCCCCGCAGACCTATCCACAAAACTCTCTCCCGTCCTGCCCGCCAACAACGGCGAATACGCAATACCACGCACCAAATCCGAAGAACCCTGCACAAAGTCATCCGGCCGGCCCATATCACGCCAATACGACGTATCCACATGCCCCACCATCGTGGCACCACTTTCCAGCAAATTCGGGAAAGTCTCGCGCTCCACGCTCACCACACGCCCAGCAGGAATCCGCTCGATCACCTCACGCTTAAACACATAGCAACCCGCGTTAATCTGATCGGTCGGCGGGTCCTCCGTCTTCTCCAAAAAGGCCAGCACATTGCCGTCGGCGTCGGTAGGCACGCAGCCAAACGCGCGCGGATCCGCAACGCGCACCAAATGCAACGTCACATCCGCGTCCTTCGCAGTGTGAGTGTGCAAAATCTCACCAAGATTCGCACCGGAAAGAACATCGCCGTTAAACACCATCACGGTGTCGTGGCGAAGCTTGTCGTACACATTGCGGATCCCGCCGCCAGTGCCCAGCGCCTCCTCCTCCACGACATACTCGATCTCTAAACCAAAGTCCGCGCCATCACCAAAGTGATCTTCAAACACCTCGGCCTTAAAAGACGTCGACAACACCACATGGGTCATCCCGGCCTCTTTAATTCGCGCCAAAAGGTGCGCCAAGAACGGAAAGCCCGCCGTGGGCAACATCGGTTTCGGCGTATTCACGGTTAGGGGACGCAGCCTCGTGCCGCGGCCGCCGACGAGGATCACCGCGTCTGTCGATGAAGGATCCGCCATGGTGTACTCAACCTCTCACTTTTATGCTTTTTGTGTTGTCTTATTCTTCACACGCATCAATTCGTGCTGCCCGGCGCGCCTTCACCCCGGCAACCACACCGCGTACTTTCAGCCCAGCCCACAGCAGCGCCCGCAGCGGCGCCTGCCACCAGTTGGGGTGCCGGTCCGCCTGGAACCGGAACGCAGAATTGTGGTGCGCGGGCACCGTCACACGCGAGTGCTTGTTGGCAGCGTGGCCTTGGTCGTGCATGATGCGCGCTGCGGGGCAAAACACGTTATCCCAGCCTGCGCGCGCCAACCGGTCACCGAAATCGATGTCTTCGAGATACATAAAGTAGCGCTCGTCGAACCCGCCCACCTCATCGAACGCGTCCCAGCGCACGGCAAGGCACGCACCCGACAGCCACCCAGCAACACGTTCATCATTCATATTGCCGTCATCGCGGTAGGCGCGCGAAAACGGGTTGGTGGGCCAAATATCGCCGAAAAGGGCATGCCCGATACCTGTGACAAGCGTGGGAACGGCCCGCGCCGACGGGTACACCGATCCGTCTGCTTCCTCGATGCGCGGCCCGGCCGCCCCGGCCCGCGGTCGGCGGTCAAGGCAGGCGGTTAACTCGTCGATGGCGTCCGGTAAGAATTCCACATCCGGGTTGGAGATGATGAAGTAGTCGGGGTTAATTTCGCCGGCACGCCGCTTATCGACGAGCCAGTTCGCGGCCGCATTAATGGCGGCACCGTAGCCGATATTGCCGCCGGTCGGCAAGAATTCGACGCGATCGTCGTCACGCGAGGCCTGCTGCGGTACCCCGTCGGTGGAACCATTGTCCGCCAACACCACATAGGTACCCCTGCCGGTGCTTCGCGTCGCCTGCGGGAGGGACTCCAGGAATGCGCGCAGGTGTCGTCCGGGTGAATACGTCACCGAGACGACTGCGATGGGGGCTGCTTGTAGTTCAGACACAATGGACTTAGCTTACCCACCCGGCCGGCATTCTTGAGGCTACGGATCACCATTTGGTGTACGCGTGTCGTATAATTTGGGCCGATCTCCCCTAAACCCATAATCCACCCGAGAATCCTGAAGGTGAGTGAGGCACGTGAGCCAGTCGTACAGGCAGATTCGCGATATTCAGGCTGCTCCGTCTGCTCAGCGGGATATCACCCAGTCTGGCCCCGTCGTGGTGAAGGTGCTGCTTGCGGTGCTTGCGGTGCTCGTTGTGGCGGTGTCGGCGATCGGCTGGTCTACCGTCGGCAGGCTCGGCAGCGAAATCTCCGCCTCAGAACTCTCGCTGGGCGGTGGCACCGACGCGAAGGGAAAACACGAGGACGGCGCAACCGATATTTTGCTTGTTGGGTCCGACTCGCGCACGGATGCGCAGGGCAATCCGCTTTCCGACGAAGAACTCGCCCGACTGAACGCCGGTGAAGCTGACGGTGAGCGCAATACTGACACGCTCATGGTGATCCGCGTGCCTAACGACGGCTCCAAAGCAACTGCTGTGTCAATCCCGCGCGACACTTATGTCCACACCGAAGATTTTGGCAACCTCAAAATCAATGGTGTGTACGCCGAGTATGCCGCCGCTAAGCGCGCGGAACTTATCGGAAGTGGCGTCACCGAGGACAAGAAGTTGGAGGAGCGTATCGCCGCGGAGGGCCAACAGGGCCTGATCAACGCTGTGGCAGATCTCACCGGCGTGGAGGTTGACCACTACGCCGAGGTGGGTTTACTGGGCTTCGTGTTACTGACCGACGCGATCGGTGGCGTCGAGGTGTGTTTGAACGCGCCTGTTGCTGACGAATTCTCCGGCGCCCACTTTCCTGCTGGCGAGTCCACTTTGAACGGCACCCAGGCGTTGGCTTTCGTGCGGCAGCGCCACGGTCTGCCACGCGGCGACCTGGACCGCATTGTGCGCCAACAGGCGTACATGGCTTCCCTAGTAAACAAGGTCTTAAGCGCCGGGGTGCTCACTAATCCGGCCAAGCTCAACGAGCTCGGCAACGCTGTGGAACGTTCCGTGGTGATCGATCAAGACTGGGACATCTTAAGCTTTGCCAGTGAGCTTGCCAACCTGGCAGGCGGCAATGTCACCTTCACCACCATCCCTGTGACCTCCATTGACGGCATCGGTGACCATGGGGAGTCCATCGTCACCGTTGATGTCGCCGAAGTCCACAACTTCATGGACGAGCTGCTCGCACCCGAGGACCAGCCTGAAGACCCTGCTGCTGGCAGCGAAGTCCCCGCACCCGATGCGCTCTTCAACGGATACTCCGTCCACGTCCTCAATGCCGGCCACACCTCAGGCCAGGCAGGCGGCGTCGGAGCGCTCCTCGAGGAGCAGGGCATCACGGTCGCTGAGGTCACCAACGCAATGGAAGGGATCTACACCTTCAGCCAGGTAGTCGCACTGGATCCTGCCAACCCCGCTGCCATTGAGCTAGCCGGTCGCCTCGGAGGGCTGCCCATCACCTCGAATCAGGGCCTTGATCCGGACTCGCTGATCGTCGTCACGCACGATGATTACATGGGCCCGCAGTCCGTGGCCACCGATGATCTCGGCGAAATCACTGCCCCATCCGCGCCCGTGGGCACCCCGGGCGCCGACTTCGGTCAGACTGAGGCAGCACCCGAAATCACCGCTGGCGGCGACGGCCCGCGCTGCGTGAACTAGATTGCACTAGGTTGAACTAGGTTGCACTAGCCACACCGTTTCAACTCGGCCTTGTTTCAGCTCGGCCCTGTTTAAGCTGGCCCACGGCGACATCCGCGCGCACGTCTCCGGCTGTCGCTGGCTCCAGCGTTGCGTCACTGCACAGATAACCCGGATCAGAGTTTCGAAACCCGCTTCGGTTCCGTCGCCTACTCAATTGGTTATCAGGATTGCCTAGGATGGGGCGCATGAGCATGCTCCAACCCCTCGTGCATAGCGACCCCGCCAGCCCCCGCCTGACCGTCTACGACGAAGCCACCGGCGCCCGCCAAGAATTCTCGGGTGTCACCTTAGACAATTGGGCCAACAAGATCGCCAACATGCTGGTCGACGAGTTCGACGCCACCGCCGACACCACCATCATCATCGACATGCCGGTCAGCTGGCAGGCAGCCGTGATCGGGATCGGGACCTTCGCGGCGGCGTTGACGCCAGTTTTCACTAGGCTTTCGGGCACGCTTGACGACGACTCCCCCGAGCTCGTATTCACCACTGTTGACGGGTTTGAACGCTGGCCAGACGCCGACGACGTCGTCGTAGTATCCAACGACCCATTCGGGCGTGGCGTCGAAGAGTCTGGTGGCCAGCTCCCCTTCGGTACCGTCGATTTTGGTCCGACAGTGCGGTTCTACGGCGACCACTACTTTGGCGAGTCCTGCGACCTGAGCGAGTTTGCCGAGGACTCAGTCGGCCCCGAGCGCTGGCTGGTCACCAACTGGTCGTCGACAAGCGACTTCCAGACGAAAGTGCTAGCGCCACTGGCCGCGGGCGGGTCCGTCGTGGTTGTGGCCGGCATGGCGTCCGCCGACCGGCTCGACACCATCGCCGAAACGGAAAAGGTTACCGCCCGCAAGTTTTCCTAACGCAGCCCGAAGCGAGGCGCGGATTTTACACGGGTTTATGCGACTCGCAACCGTTGTTGCGTGCGTCACTGTTTTTCTGTGGATAACTTTGTTGTTTTCCACAGATTTCGGACATCTGCAAAACATGCCACGCGGGCGCTCGTGAACCGCTTTAGCGTTGCAGCCATGAACACTTTAGAGACATTCGCTTCCGCCTGGACAGGCATTATGGGCGTACTCGCAGAGGCAGCATCATGCAGCCTCAAAGAGTTATACGCGCTGGGCCTGGATTCCAAAACAGCGAAACAACTAGACCGCTATGCTCAGATATACTTCCGCGCAAAGTCCGCCCCGCACAAGCAAGAAACAGCGCGGGCGGCCGCCGAAGCAGCAGGCCACACATTAGCAACACTCGGTGACATTGAACGGCTTGTCGGTCGCGTGCCCGCGAAACACCACTGGGACATGCGCATCGAGCTGTGCCAGGTGTGGCCAAATACGCGCGCACTGGAAGACCGAGCAGCTGAATTGCAGCAGGAGTACGGGGCTGCCCCACAAGCAGAACCAAAACAGCGAGTGTCGCACCGGGCGGTACCGGACTCTGACCTGACCGACCTCACCTTGCGCGCCCCGTCCCACCTAGTCAAAGCGGCCCTCGATAGTGCAGAGGGGGTAGAAAACATGCACGCTGCCGAGGCGATCCTGCGCGCCGCGACGTCTTCTGAAGGCCTCGACGGCCCCGAGATCACCCCGGCGCTAATCATTCCGGTCGGCGACTCGGTGGAGTCTTGGCGCCGCATCTCGGGCGGCGAAGTCGAGCTTTCGCTGACCAACGGCACCGTCCTCAACGGCAAAGACGTGGCACGCCAACATCTGTCGCGCCTCGGGCTGGTGTTGCTTATCGACGAATACTCCGGGGAACCTGTCGAGTTGTACCGATTCCGCGACGTTGACGGTGCGCGCGACGCCCGCGACCCCAAACGCCACCTCAACCGCAAAGAAAGCCAAATCCAGGCGCTACTAACCCCGGTCTGTGCCGGTATCGGCTGCAACATAGGTGCCGACGACTGCCAAAATCACCACATCGAAGCCCACAAGCACGGCGGGCCCACCACGTTGGGAAACAGCACGAAACTGTGTGGCTTCCACAACGGGCGCAACGACGATGACCGCAACAAACCCAAGTACGGCCACATCGAAAAGATCGACGGGCTTGATTATTGGGTGCCCGCCTTCGGTGGCCGTCCACGCCTGAACCAGCACCGGGCGGCGAAAGGTGGGGCGCTGCGCGCGGTACGGGCCATGAAGAAGGCCATGGGGAAGGCGATGCAGAAGGCATAGCAAGCAACGCCCACCACGGAGTCGTCGTTAAGCGCGCCGACAACGCGCGTCGAAACAGGCCTTGATTCGCCGCCACACTACCCGCACGATCGAGTGCGGCAAAGCGACAATCTCGCGCACGTAATTAAAGGCGCGCGCCTCCGCAGGCGTACTGGCCTGGTGAATGCGCACCGGGATGCGCAGGTGCCATGCCCACACGCGGGTGCGCAGCGCATGGAAGTTACTGGTGACCACATGCAACACTCCCGCGTGCGGAGCCAGCGCACGCGAATTCTCCAGGTTCTCGTTGGTGCTGGTTGCCGCGTTGTCCTGCACAATATCGGCGGGGTCCACGCCGTGGGCGAGCAACCAGTCCGCCATCACGGAGGCCTCCCCGCGCCCAGAAACAATGATGGTGCGTGCCGACGCCGCGTACAGCCGGGCGGCCACGGCAAGCCTGCGCTCGAGGAGCTTCCCAGGGCGATCGGTATGCACGCGGGCGCCGAGCACCACGATCGGGTCAGCCACCACAGTGTGGGTCGACTTGTTCACTCATTGTCACTCATGCTCACTCATTGTCACCCATGAGCCGGTCGCGCAGTGCCTGATCTTTGGCTTCAACCTCGTCGGCCATGCGCTTCTGGTAGTCGGCCATGAGCTGGGCGAGTCGGTCATCGCCAGTACCAAGCATGCGCACGGCGAGCAGTCCCGCGTTTTTCGCCCCGCCGATGCTGACGGTGGCCACGGGTACACCGGCCGGCATCTGCACGATCGACAGCAGCGAATCCAACCCGTCGAGGTCTTTCAGTGCGCGTGGGATGCCGATCACCGGCAACGGGGTGGCCGCAGCGACCATGCCAGGCAAATGTGCCGCCCCGCCAGCACACGCGATAATCACCTTCAGGCCCTGCGCGTGCGCGGACTGCGCATATGCCAACATGCGTTCGGGAGTGCGGTGCGCGGACAGCACGCCCACCTCGAAGGGCACGCCGAACTCGGCTAATACCTCGGCTGCGGGTGCGACGGTGTCCCAGTCTGAATCGGAGCCCATGATCAGGCCAACAAGTGGTTGCATGGGTTTTATCCTAGCGCGGCACACGACCGTCGCGTGCAACCGTAGCTTACAAATCCTGTGCGCTAACGCCACCGCGCGGTAACAAGGAAGTGTGCAGCAGCCTGGGCGATCTCCCGTGCGGAATTCACATCGTGGCCGCGCACGTTGACGTGCCCAATCTTGCGGCCGGCGCGCCACGACTTGCCGTACAAGTGGATGATCGCCTGAGGGTGGCGCCGCATGACCTCGGCGACGCGTTGGCCCATCGGCATCTCCGGGTCCGTCTCACCACCGAGCACATTGGCCATCACAGTCACCGGTGCGGTACGGTCGACAGAGCCGAGCGGCAGGTCTGCCACCGCCCGCAGGTGTTGCTCAAACTGGCTGGTGAGGCAGCCGTCTTGGGTCCAGTGTCCGGTGTTGTGCGGCCGCATCGCTAGCTCGTTGACGCTCACAGTGGGGTGGCCGGTGTCGTCGTTAAGCTCAAAAAGCTCGACAGCCATCACGCCGGTCACGCCAAGCTCGCAGGCGATGCGCGTGGCCAGCTCCTGGCAGTAGGTGCCGAGCTTGTCCGACAGGCCCTGCGCGGGTGCGATCGCTTCGACACAGATTCCGTCGCGCTGGATGGATTCGATCACGGACCACGTGCGCGTTTGCCCGCTCGGGGTGCGCGCCACCATGGCCGACAGTTCACGCGTGAACGCGACTTTGCGCTCCGCCATCAACGGCACGCCCTCGCCCAAAAGCTTAACGACGAGCGACTCGCACTCCTGCCTGCTGCCCGGGAACCACACACCGTGGCCGTCGTAGCCGCCGCGGGTGGCCTTGAGGCACACCTGACCATCGACGGTGTCCCAGAACTGGACCGCTTGCTCGGCTGATTCCACGGCCATAAACTCGGGCACCGGTGCGCCGATTTCACGCAGCTTCGTGCGCATCACCAGTTTGTCTTGGGCGTGTACCAAAGCGTCGGGGCCGGGGTGAACGGCCACGCCATCGTCGATAAGCGTGTGCAGGTGCTGGGTGGGAACGTGCTCATGATCAAACGTAACCACGCCCTCGGCCACGGCTTTCAGGTCGTAGATGTTGGTGTAGTCGCCGATCACCGTATCCGGGATAACCTGGGCTGCCGAGGAGTCCTTCGCCCCGGCCAGCAGGCGCAGGTGGATGCCCAGTTCGATCGCTTCGGTTTGCATCATGCGGGCGAGCTGGCCGTCGCCAATCACAGTCACGATAGTCATGGGGCTTATCGTAGTCTGATCGTAGTAGGCCGATCGCCAGGCGCTCCCTGTGAGGCCGTCAAGGTAGCGACTTAAGAGCTGACACTCCCTGCACTTCTCGCTGGCTCATCACACTGGTCCCACATCCTCAGCCAATGTGAACCTTGAGTGAAAGTAGGCGGAATGGTCGCTCACCGTATCCGTGCAATCAATTTCAACCAGCTTCTTGTCCGTAGCAAAGAAGCCCAAATGGCCAGCGGCTTGACGGATATTCGCCACGCGATACAAGGTTTTTAATGCGTGATCATTACGAGACCGGTAGTTGAAAACCGATCCTGAAACACCGGCGACAAGCGGCAGCACATCGCGAGAGGCCGGAAAAGCGGGGGCGAGTAGGTGCACTGTTCTCAAAGCGGAATCTTTACCTAGTTTTCCTAGTTCTTCTGTGGCCTTGGCCATGAGCGCCCCACCAAGACTATGCCCAATCAATACGAACCCGTCATCGAATCTAGTTTTCTCCAGGATGGCAGCCAGCGCGGATCCTGCCCGGAATGCGCGATGCTGGCTTGTGTGCCACGGATTGGCTATTGCAGCCGCCGTCGCTCCGACCGCTGCGAGGGGCCCTAACTGTTGATTAGCCAGCTTGCTTGCCCTCTTGGCCAAACGGGTAGAACCTTCTTTTAGGACCTTTCGGGCGATATTTTTTGTTCCACTGATACCAAGCAACAATGCAGAACTAGCGCCCCAGGTAACCTGGTAAACCGGCGAGTTAGGGTAACACGTATCGATGAGCCTTTCCCAGTCGCACCAGTTGTCTTTCTTGTCTGTGGTGAAACCGCTTGCAAAGATGACGGGGACACCTGTGCCGTCGCGTTTCTTCTCCACCCCGAACGATTTGTCTTCGTTCACATACGCATTAACGACGCGTAGCCCGGTCGCACCGGTAATTGTTGTTCCTAGCGTTGATACGACGATGTGGCCCCCAGCCATACCTAAACCCCCTGCTGCCTTTGCCCCACCGCCGAGCAGAGCAAGCCCGTGGTTGGTCGCTGCTGCCCCGGATAATCCTTTTAGGCTGCCGAGAGCACCCCCGATAGCTGGGGCGGCACCAGCTACCAAGAAAGACGAGCCACCAGCAACAGCGACAGTGGTGCCTGCTCTGACTATATTTCGCGGCACGTTCACCTTTTTAAAATCTCGCAGGTCTTCCCAATCACTCGGCTCGGCAATTGTTTCGTGGCTCTTTTCAAAGTCCGCTATCTCGTGGCTGTGCTCGGAGCAGAAGACGGCGAAAACTCGCTTCTTGAAACCGCGGTTCGCAAAATTTTTGCAGCCAGGTACTGCGCATCCAATTGTGAATGCGTCACACTCTGCACATCTGGACGCTTTGCTCCATGACGCTGGCACCGCAAAACTAGTATGTGCCGACTTTGATAGGCAACCAGAGCACCAACCGATTTGGCGGTTAGTATCGGCCTCCACTCCGCATTCTAAGAGCTTAGCGATGTCAAGTAGTGTTTTTTCTGCTTGCTTTGCAGTCTTCTGCAGCTTTCTGGCCACTTGCTTTGATTTCTTGTCTTTGCTTTCACTTGATTCCAACTGGAGGGTGTGCTCGTCAATATCCTTAATGGAGATCGTGATATCTTCCCAATTCCGCACATACTCATAAGCTGCCTTATCACGATGAGCTCGGGTACGAGTGACAAAATCTAGCAGCGAAGATTGAAGGACTCTGTGCCCTATCCATGGTGAATTCCCAGAGTATTGGGGGTCATCGCCGCTGTCCTCCCAGTCGATACGGGCCTTGTCCCCGCTAGCAAAAACTAGTTCGGCGAACGCTCCGCTCTCTACCGACTTTCCGATAGTACACGTTCGCCTCAGGCTGCCGATCTTCCGCCATTGCTAGGTTTCTCGCTTTCCCAGTCTTTTACACTGAGCATTAGCGTATCCCCCAAGTTTGAAACAGCAACCATCAAGTAGGCTTCACAGTTTTTGCACAGAATTTTCGTGCCCCTTAAGGCAGCAAGGAAGGAAGAAATCACTCAGCTCGCACTCGCTGCTGTGTTCATGACCGCCCTAGAGGTGCAAGCTCTAGATTTTTGCCTACCGGTACGGCAGTGGGCGCGATCCTAGTCCCGGCCGAGGCCCCGGTGTCGGCCGGGGCGTGCGGCGCAGGATTTCCTCGACGCGTTTGGCTCGGCCGACGTGTGGGAAGTAGACGGGGCGGTCAAAACCGTAGACTGCCACGTTGATGCCACCTTTGTGGCGTCGCACGGAGTGAATTTGGTGCAGCGGGATCGAGTCCACGCGCGGGCGCAGCTCACCGGACCTAGCCAGGATGCGTTTGTTGGTGACCACGAAGCGTTGCCTGCGCGACCGGATCAGCGGCAGCACAAATCGCCACAGGCCTAGCAGTGCCCACACGCCCACGACGGCGTTGCGCAGTCGCGTATCGACGATCGATTCTGGCTGGTCCATAAACCCGATGACGATCCACGCCACCCCGGTGATCAGCAGCAATTCAAGAAACGGGAACACTAGGGTGCTCAGCGGGGCGCACATGTCTGCGCGCGCGTATTCGCCTCTGCCTAGTTGAAACCGTGCCATGTGGGGCATCTTACCAACACTGGTTTCCAGGCCACGCGTGGCGACGAACAGGCAAGACTTAGCGAGCAGAAGCTACGGCAACAACGGTCGGGCTGATCACCGCGTTATGGCTGCTTGCGGAGGTTTGCGCGTGGAGCATACTTGTCGAGCGCCGCCCGGTAGCTCTCATAAAGTCTGACTGCCCGGATGTCACGTCCGTCGTGTGTGGGCTCTCTTTGGATTTAGCGACTTGGCGGCACCGGAATGTGGGCGTAATTGAGCGCGCAGGTGTGTGACGTCGCCTGCGGAGTATGCGGTGCCTTCGACGATGATTTCGCCGCGATCGGTTACCCCGTCGGCACGCCCCTTGACCTGACCGGCGGGTGTTTCAAGGCGGACGTCTTGGCCGATCGTGACGCAGGCTTTGCGGTAGTCGTCCAGTAACTGCATGTCCCCGGCTTTCCATTGCGCTTGACGACGCTCGAACGCCACCAATAGCTTCTCTACCATAGCGGTGGGGTCGCTAGCTTGCTCGTGGAAGCCTGCCAGCGTCAATGATGTGGCGTGTGGCACAGGCAGCTGGTCGCCGGTGAGGTTGACGTTGATGCCGATGCCGATGACTACGCGCGGAGCGGTGGCGCTTCCCGCACCCGCTTCGGCAGCGCTCGCTTCTCTCGCTTCGCCGCTGAAATCGGCCTGGGCCAGGATTCCGGCGAGCTTCTTGTCCCCCACTAGGACGTCGTTGGGCCATTTCAGGTGCGTGCCCTCTATGGTGTCAGTGGCGGCCAGCCCCATGGCTAGTGGTAGCAAGCCGAGGCGTTCGACAGGTGGATCGTCGATAAGCACTGACAACGCGATGGATGATCCTTCAGGCGAGGCCCATTGGCGTCCGAGTCGGCCGCGGCCGGCGGTTTGGGTTCCGGCGATTAACACGGCACCGGGTTCGCCGCTTTTGAGGAGGTCGGCGTTGGTGGAGCCGGTCGTCGTCACGTATTGGATAGTTTTGTACCCCGTAACGTTTCTGCGAAGCTGGCCGATATCGAGAAGTGTCATGGTCACAGAGTACGCTCGCGGCACCACGAAATTCAGTTCCACAGGGAAAACTACTTTCACCTGCACAAACAGTGAACGTGACAGAGAACACAGAGTTTCGGTGGTGGAAAAACGCTGGCCAGTTGTCTAAGGTTTCAAAACATGACAGTTTCCTCAAGTTTCACGGATCTCGAGAACATTGCCGACACTTCCACCACGGCCGGCAAAATCGCGGACCTGAAAAAGCGCCGCGCCGAAGCTCAGCGGCCCATGGGCGCGAAAGCCATTGAGAAAGTCCACGACAAAGGCAAGCTCACCGCACGTGAGCGCCTCGACTACCTCCTCGACGAAGGCTCGTTCGTCGAAACGGACCAGCTGGCGCGTCACCGCACCCACGACTTCGGCATGCAGGCCAAACGGCCTGTCACCGACGGCATTGTCACCGGCTGGGGCACCATCGACGGCCGCGAAGTGTGCATCTTCTCCCAAGACGGCACCGTCTTCGGTGGGGCACTCGGCGAGGTGTACGGCGAGAAAATGGTCAAGATCATGGAACTTGCCATCACTACCGGCCGCCCGCTGATCGGCCTCTACGAAGGTGCCGGCGCGCGCATCCAAGACGGCGCGGTCTCGCTGGATTGGATTGCCCAAACCTTCTACCAAAACATCAAGGCCTCCGGTGTTGTACCACAGATCTCCGTGATCATGGGGGCATGCGCAGGTGGCAACGCCTATTCTCCTGCCCTGACTGACTTTGTGGTGATGGTTGACCAGAAGTCTAAAATGTTCGTCACCGGCCCCGATGTGATCAAGACCGTCACCGGCGAGGAAATCACACAAGAAGAGCTCGGTGGCGCGATGACGCACATGACCACCGCCGGTAACTGCCACTACGTCGCACAAAACGACGAGGACGCGCTCGACTACGTCGCTGACTTGGTCAGCTTCCTGCCGTCGAATAACCGCACCACCGCCCCGCTTGAACAGCACTCCAAGGACGAGGGCAGCGTCGACGAGAACATCACCGCCGACGACCTTGCACTCGACGAGATCATCCCAGACTCCCCCACCCAGCCTTATGATGTGCGTGAGGTCATCGAGAAGCTCACCGATGACGGCGAGTACCTCGAGATTATGGAACAACGCGCCGAAAACGTTGTTATCGCGTTTGGCCGCATCGAGGGCCAGTCCGTCGGCTTCGTGGCTAACCAGCCGAGTGTGTACGCTGGCTGCTTGGATATTGATTCGTCCGAGAAGGCCGCCCGCTTCGTACGCACCTGCGACGCCTTCAATATCCCGATCGTCATGCTTGTCGACGTCCCCGGTTTCCTTCCTGGTGCCGGCCAGGAGTACGGTGGCATTCTGCGTCGTGGCGCGAAACTGCTCTACGCCTACGGCGAGGCCACCGTACCGAAGATCACCGTGACCATGCGCAAGGCCTATGGTGGCGCGTACTGTGTCATGGGGTCTAAGGGCCTGGGCGCGGACGTGAACTTGGCGTGGCCGACCGCCCAGATCGCGGTGATGGGTGCAGCTGGTGCCGTTGGCTTCATCTACCGCAAGGAACTCGCCGAGGCCCGCGAGAAGGGCCTCGATGTTGAAGAGCTGGCCAAGAGCTTCGAGCGCGAGTATGAGGACTTCATGCTCAACCCGTACCTGGCTGCCGAGCGTGGCCTGATCGACGCTGTCATCCTGCCATCCGAGACCCGTGGCGTCATTGCGCGCAACCTGCGCCTCTACGCAGACAAGAACGTTACCCGCCCGGCGCGCAAGCACGGCAACATCCCGCTCTAGCTTCGCTACATTAGGGCGATCCCCGGTCGCGCTTAACGACGAAGCCCCCGTGCCCAACTTTGACTGTTGGGCACGGGGTTTGTCTATTTCATGAGCGGGTATACGCGGTTGCAGTACGCGGTTGCAGTTCGCGACCGTGGGCCGTTGCTCTGCGACTGTCTTAGGAGGACAGCGAAGACAACTGTGACGCGAACTGGCCCAGCCCCAGGCTGGCAAAGAAGGAACGAATCACGGCGATAATCTTGCCTAGGACTCCGAATTCTGAAGATCCGGCGTGAATGTCAGTAGAGCCTTCATCCTTAGAGGAGCCTTCATCCTTAGAAGATCCGTCGTCGTCCTGCTTAGCCTTAGTCCACCAGTTGTCCATGGTGAGCTTAGCCAGCGTGGTGTTGTCGATATATGCGCCCCGTACTGGGTCGCTGCCTGTAGCTGCTGCCTTGATATCTTCCGCACCGGCACCCTTGAAGTAGAACGGGACTAGGTGGTTGGTGTGGTCGCCGGAATAGTATCCGTGTGCTGGGGCTTGGCCTTTCTCACCGGCCATTGGGGTGAACCCTGGCTGGTCTTCCGGGCCGGACAGGTAGCCGGTTTCGTGGTCTGCGGTAACTACTAGCAGTGTTTCCTCCCAGGAGGAGTGTTCTTCGACCCACTGGATGGCCACTTCAACGGCCTCGTTGAAGTCGATGGTTTCCTCAATGTCACGGCCGATGGTGTTGGCATGGCCTGCCCAGTCGATGGCACCACCTTCGACCATGAGGTGGAACCCGTCGTCGTCTTGCCCAAGCACGTTAAGTGCACCCTTGGTCATGGTGCCCAGGTCGACTACATCGTTGAATGGGTCGACGTACAGTTCGTCGGGTGTACCCGAACGGTCGTGCTGCAGGGTGGAAGCAACTGGCGCAAGACCAAAGTACTGTTTGTCTTCTTCGACTACGCCGGCTGCCAGAGATGCAAATTCAGCTTGGTCAACAACCACGTTCCACTTGTCGCCTTCCATGACGTCGTTGTATGTCTCTTCGGAAATGTACTTGTAGTCAGGCTCTGCGACTTTATTGTTGTCTGCGTCGTAGAAGGGGTGGCCGGCTCCCATGATCACGTCAAGATCGCCTGCGAGCATTTCAGCAGCGATTGCGTGGTAGTCGTTGCGGGAGACGTTGTGGGCGGCCCACGCGGCAGGGGTGGCGTGCGAAAACGGCACCGATGAGACAACACCTGCTGCCTTATCGTGGTCCTTTGCGCGTTCGGAGGCGTTTTCTAGTGGGTTGCCTGCCGGGTCGACTGCCAGGGTGCCGTTGTCTACCTTGACGCCGGTAGCCATCGCGGTGCCTGCTGCGGCCGAGTCAGTGTAATTCTTCTTTACCCAATCGTGGTCGCTCCATGCGGCAATCGGATCGTAGTGGTTATCTTTCTGGAAGGTTGCCATGCCTACCAGGTCGAAGTGTTCGTAGGCTTGCACGGCGTCGCCCGGCAGTTCTGTGAGCTGCTCAGGGTCTGCGGGGCCATCAAGTTGGTAGCGGGTTTGGCCACTTTCGTAGAGGTTGACGGCGGCAACATGGTTGTAGCCCATGCCGTCGCCGATCATGTAGATGATGTTCTTGGGGCCGGATTTTTCGTCGGCATGTGCAGGTAGAACTGTGGTTGCTGCCAGTGCAGTGGCGGTAATGGCCGCGCACACGCGCAGGCCACGGTTGTGTTGGCGCATTGAAAGGTCCTTTGAAATCGGTAGAGGGAAACAGCGGGCGGGCAATGTGCTCACTTGGGTCAAGTTGAGTCGTCGGTGCTGCCCGGCCTGTCACTCTAGGGTCCTGAGCTAACTTTTAGATAACATTGAGGTCAATACAAGTTGAACTCTCGGCGATCCTGCTTTGTGGACTGCGCGGGTGCGTGCCGACGATCAGCGACGCTGCCCTGCCGGATTCGGCATTTGCGTTTACACTACTGGCCATGAACGCACCACAGCATGCATTTCATCCTTCTGATCTTCTGTCGGCACCGACTTTGGCGTGCACTGATGAAGGCACATTCCGGATTGTCCAGTTCAACGACACCCAAGATGACCACCTCACTGATCGGCGCACTTTACAGTTCATGGAAGCAGTCCTTGATCGCGAGCTGCCCCAACTGTTAGTCATCAACGGCGATATCATCGACGGTGGCCCGAATACCGCCCGCGAGGTGCGCCAGGCGATTAACACTGTGGTCCAACCGATGGAATCTCGGGGAACTTCATGGGCGGTGACTTTTGGGAATCATGAGGAAGATTCCAATGACATCGCTGGCACCGGGATGCGCAGGCCCGAAATGCTTGATTTTGTCCGCCAGTATCCGCGCAATGTTAATCCGGCCCCGATCGACGGTGTGCATGGGTTCAGGGGCTTATGTTCCGGCGCGTGTCTACGGCCAGTCAACCCGGATGCTGCCCGCTTATGATTATCTGCGTCCCAGCCAGATCCAGTAGTACCGGGAGACTTCCTTGCCTGCTGAACAGCGTCACGGACGCCTCATCCCCAGCCTGATGTTTTCCCACATCCCTACCTATGAGCATGAGGATATGTGGAACGGCGGGCCAGGTGCGACAACTGAGGCGAAACACCGCAACGCGATTGACACTTTCTTTATCACCGGCGAAAAGCACGAGGTTGCCACCGTTGGCGCTATAAACTCGAGAATCTACGCTGCGTGCCAGGAACGTGGCGACGTACGTGGGATTTACCGCGGACACGACCACCTGAACTAGTACACCGGTAATTAATACGGCATTGAGCTGGGCTTTAGCCCTTCTACTGGGTGTGGCCCCTACGGCGCTCCTGGCGAAAAACGCAACCATTACCGCGGTGCACACGTCTTCGACATCGACGCCCACAATTCGCGCATCTATACAGGCACCCGGCTGGTCTTTGCCAGCGACCTAGGCTTTGACCTCTCCCCTGGCTGGCAACCCATCGATTGCCCACTGCCCTGCCAGACTTCGGCGCTAGTCTAGCGGGGTGTTAGTTTAGCGGGGTGTCTGCTGCGGTCTTGCCTGCGAGGTGTCCGAAGATCAACCCAAGGCAATCGTGCCACCGGCACCGCCGTAGAAGCCCTGGGTGGCTGCACCACCGGCGTTACCTGCCGAGTACAGGCCTGCCACGACCTGGCCGGACTTGTTTTTCACGCGCCCTTGGGAGTCGGTAACAGGCCCACCCACGGTACCTAAGGCTGATGATTCCGCTTTCACCGCGTATAACGGGCGACGCTCGATTGGGCCGAGAGTGGACGACTGCGGGGCCTTCAGCACTGGGCGCATAATCTTAGACAATGGGCCCACGATCATCTTGCGCAGCCCCTCGGAGTCGTTCTTCTGCGCTGCCTGCTTGGCGCCCATATTGACAATCGGGCCGATCAGTTTGGCAAACAGCCACTGCGCTTGCTGGGTGACGCCTGGGAACCGCTTGGCTGGTGAGGCAGCGCCGAGCATCGGGTAGAAATCACCAAAGTAGCGGTCAAAGAGGGTTTCGCCCCGGCCAAACCATGGGTCGCGACCCTTGGCTGCCTCCGGGTTAAACTTGTCCACAGTGCTCAACAGGTTCTCGGCGTTAATGCCAGTCTTTTCTGCCAGCTCAGTCAGCGAATCCGCCTGGATCACGTACTCGGGAACCTCACCACCTGGGGTGGAACCGAAGAGGCCAAACTTGTCCCAGAAGTTCTGGTCGAAAATGAAATAGGCCGGGTCATTGACCATCTCGCCACGTTCTTCGTCCCACACCCGCATCGCTCCACCCATCTGGTCATAGGCCGCAGCCTCATTGGTAAAGCGCACGCCGTCGCGGTTGACCATGATGGAGTGTGGCAGGGAGCGTTCGCCCAGCAGCAGCCGCGCGAATGGTTTACCCTCGAGGGTTTCACCCGGAAGTTGAACTCCTGGCATCCACCACGCATGCTCCATGGCGGTTAGTTCAGCATCGATCTCTTCAGCAAGCTGCACCGCGATGCCACGATGGCCGCGTGGGGAAACGTGGGTTCCCATCGGCGCGTTCATGTACTTGGTGGTTAACTCGTCGGAAGTTTCAAAACCGCCGGAGGCGATAATCACCCCGTTATGCGCCCGGATGGTGTGCTCCTTGCCGTTCGATGAGACGACCAAGCCGGTCACCCGCCCGTTCTCAACGACCAGGCTCTCTGCTGGAGTTTCAACCCGCACGTTCACACCTGCTACCAAGTTGGCTTCGAGCAGGGCACCCACCAAGGCTGGGCCTGCGATCCACGCTGAATCAGTTTTCAGCCCTGCGAGCAGCCAAAACGGCATTGGGTTCTTCGCCATGCCACTGGTTAAGGCCGGCCGAACATACTGTGCCGCCTCCCCGAGGCCTTCCGCGTTGTAGGGCCCGGGGAACAGTGCGCGACCAACGGATGCCCCAGGAATATCGGAGCGGTAGTCCGGCCAGATCGCCGGGATCCAGCCGAACTTGGTGTTGTTTTCAACATAGCGGGCTACCTTCGGGCCCTCGTTTAATACAGTGTCTATGATTTCTGGGTCGAGGATCTTGTCGCGGCCCTCGCCCATAAAGTAGGTCCGGCCTTGTTCGATCGAGTCTTCTACCCCTAAAGCGTCGGTGGAGAATCCGTGGGCGGGAATCCACGCCGCGCCGGCCGAGACACCTGTTGCGCCACCCACAATGTCCAGCGACTCGACAACAAGTACCTGGGCGCCCTTTTGGGCTGCGGTGAGCGCTGCGGTCAGGCCCGCACCACCAGAACCGATAACGATAATGTCTACGTTATCAGGCACGCCATGTTCAACAATTGTTCCGATTGTTCCCTTATGGTTTGGCTGTTGTGCAACCAATGTTTTCCTTCCAGAGTGTTTTTATTTACTTGCTTGTGGTTTTACTTGCTATCAGATGGGTCCTTGTCCCGCTTCGCGGGAGATGGTGACATATCACCAATAGTATGGGAAAAGAAAACAATGCTAGGGGCGCAATTAACTGGCACGATTAGCGGCTGGTGAATTCACCAGCCATCACCAACACAGCGCACTACACTCAAGAGTTTCGAGAGTGGGCACAACAGCATCGAAGAAACCCGAACGGTTGAATCCCAGCTCCACCGCAGCGATCTTATCTGCGATGAAGCCAGCATAATCCGCGTTGTAGTGGTCTTTTAGCTTTGTTGCCATAGGGTTAAAACTACAGGATTTCGCTTTACGACGAATGCAGATGCTGCCATCTGAGGATTCATCTCTTACGCGTCATTGTTTGCCTCGTTGTTTACCTCTGGCAGCTCAGAGATATCAGATGGGTACGAATCTTGCGCCCCAGGACGGAGTGTGGCTGCTGCACCAACGCGTGCCGCAAAATGTGCTGCGTCGACGAGGTTTTCCCCCTCAGCTAGTTGTGCCACCAAGGCTCCCGCAAAAGCATCACCTGCGCCAGTAGTGTCAACTGCTTGAACCGTTGGAGTAGGAATATCAATGAGGTGTTCTGGCGTAGCAACAAGCGCTCCCGCTGCACCCAAGGTGAGAACCACAGACCGGAATCCGTGGGCGACAAGGGAGGATGCAAGTTCATGAGGATCATTAGTAGTCACCTGTTCTCCGAGCTGCTCCAGTACTAGCGCAGCTTCGTGTTCATTCGCTAGCAGTGGATCAGCCTGAAGAAGTTGCTCCCGCCCGACTGGAACCACCGGGGCGAGGTTAACCACCACTCGGCCAGTGGCCATATCGACTGCGGCATTGAATCCGGAGGAAGGTATTTCTCCTTGCAGAAGCACGATTTCGGCGTTGGCGATAACATCACGGTTCTTCTCGACGCGCTCCTTGGTTATAGTTCCATTGGCACCGGGGATCACGATGATCGTGTTCTCCCCATCATCCGATACCGTAATTACGGCAAGCCCTGTTGGTTCATCCACAACAGTAATGTGGCTTTGGTCAATACCGGCCCGGTCGAAGTGTTGCAGTGCCGCTTGAGCTTGAAGGTCATCCCCCGTTGCTCCGACCAGGGTGACATTAGCTCCCAAGAGGGCGGCTGCGACAGCCTGGTTAGCGCCCTTACCACCCGCGGAAAAATGGCCACCAGCCCCTATGAGAGTTTCGCCGGGATGTGGGTGGCGGGCCACTCTCGTCGTCAAGTCCGCGTTAATTGAGCCTACAACGACAATCTTCTTCGCACTCACCGGAAATCACCCACGTTGTCTTGGTTAACGGTAACCACTTCGACTGGGACGACATCGGCAACGTCTTCACCGTTGAGGATTAGCGCTGCCTGGTTCACCGCCTCGGAGCCGAGTTCACGAGGCTGTTGTGCGATCGTGGCGGTCATGGTGCCCGTTGCGACAGCTTCGATCCCTTCGAGGGTTCCGTCGAATCCGATGATCTGAATCTGGTCACCTGCGCGCCCACCGGTTGCTTCGATCGCACCCAGTGCCATCTCGTCATTCTCGGCGAAGATCCCCACCACATCGGGGTGTGCCTGCAGCAAGTTGGTTGCAACATCCAGCCCTTTCGTCCGGTCAAATCCTGCGGTTTGTTGAGCAACCACCTCGATATTGGGGTAGGTAGCAATTTGGTCCCTGAAACCTTGCCCACGATCACGCGACGAGGATGATCCGGGAACGCCCTGCAAGATAATGATCTTGCCTGCTCCACCGATCGCTTCTGCCAAAGCATCGGCCGCTTGCTTTCCGCCCGAGATATTGTCACTAGCGACGAAAGAGGCCAGCTCACCGCCGTTTGAAGTGCGGTCGAGAGCGATGACTGGAATGTCCGCTTGGTTCAGCATTTCTACCGAATTTGCTACTGCATCTGAGTCGACGGGATTGACCAAGACCACGCCTGGTTTCATCGCGGTTGCATTCCCCAGCTGGTCTGCTTGCCGTAGGGCATCGTCACCTGCATCTTGGACGTTCAGCTCAATTCCCAGTTCTTCTGCCCGATCTCGGGCCCCGTCTCGGACCTGGACGAAGAATGGATTAGTCTGCGTCGATAACGCCAGAGTAATGGACTGGCTTTCTTCAAGATCCCGTCCACATGATGCAATCGATACGGCCGCTGCTAGCAATGTAAGTACGGCAATAGTTTTTCTCATCATTGGTCTCATCCCTTACTGCGAAACTGTCTTGTTGCGGATGACGTCGAATCCGACGGCGGCCGCGATGACGATACCGATTACGATTTGCTGCCAGAATGAGGAGACGTTCAGCAGATTGAGACCGTTGCGAATCACTGCCAGCAATAAGGCGCCGACCAAGGTGCCCCAAGCACCACCGCGACCGCCGGACAACGATGCACCACCAATAACGACAGCCGCGATAGCATCCAGTTCGTATCCAGTACCCGCGTTAGGCTGGGCCGATGACAAACGAGCCGTCATCACAAGTCCTGCCCACGCTGCAAAAATACCCGAAAGCGCGTACACGCTAATGAGGATTCTTCTCACTGGTAGACCAGACAGGCGAGCAGCTTCCATATTTCCGCCAATCGCGTACATCGAGCGCCCTAAGACTGTTCGCGACAGGATAAACCAGCACACGAACCCGGCCAGAGCCATCATGATGATCGGTACTGGAAGGAAGCCTAGATCTGCCCCCATCCAGTTGACTGCCTCTGGAGAAGGAGCTGGGGATCCCTCTGAGATAACCAGTGTCAGACCACGGGTAATTGACATCATCGCCAGAGTTGCGATAAACGCGGGTAATTTACCGTAGGCGATTGAAAGGCCAGCGATGCAGCCCGCGAGCAAGCCGGTTGCTAGACCGAGGACGAGTGTGAGCCATCCGGGGAAACCGACCTCTGCCCACATGTATGCAGTGACCATTCCGCCTAAAGCCGCGACGGCACCAACCGATAGGTCAATCCCGCCAGTGACGATGACAAATGTCATGCCAAAGGCGATGATTGCCACGGTCGCGGCTTGGACGCCAATGTTGATAAGGTTGTCGGTTGACAGAAATGCAGGGGTTGCTACTGCAAGCGCTACGACCAAGATGATGAGGCCAACAAGGGCTCCATTGTTCATCATCCAGTTGCCAACGCTGCGCGCCGGTGATTGTTTTGTTCCAGTGTGAGTTGTCATGGCGCCGTTACTCCTTTTCTGAGTGTTCTGTTGAAGGCGGATATTCATCGACGGCGTCTTCGACCTGAGAAACAGCAAGCTTCATCACTTCGTCTTGGGTCGCGGTAGGAGGAAGTTCTCCTGCAATGTGACCACCAGACATGACCAGGATTCGGTCAGACATGCCAAGTACCTCAGGCAGGTCCGAGGATGCCATGAGGACTGCGCCGCCATTGGCTGTGATGTCATTGATGATGTTGTAGATTTCGACCTTTGCGCCAACGTCAACGCCTCGGGTTGGCTCGTCAAGAAGCAGGACTTGCGAGTCGGCCATCACCCACCTGCCGAACACCGCCTTTTGTTGGTTACCGCCGGAGAGATTACGGACGTGTTGATCAATCCCGGACATACGCACGCGCAACTGTTCAGCGACTTCGTTTGCCCGTTTACGTTGGCCTGACCGGTCAGCTAATCCGGCTGTGGCACTCGAGTGCAGAGTCGCTAAGCCAATGTTGTCTCCTACACTGGCATCAAGGATCAATCCTTGGTTCTTGCGGTCTTCAGGCACGTGTCCGACTCCTTCGCTGATCGCGGCGGAGACATTGCCGTTGGGTAGTTCCTTTCCGTTTACTCTCACAGTTCCTGAGTCGTAGTGATCAGCTCCTGCGATAGCCCTGATGACTTCTGTGCGTCCTGCGCCAACTAGGCCTGCGATGCCAACGACTTCGCCCGTGTGCACGGTAAAAGTAATGTCATCGAATTTGCCTTCGCTTGAAAGGTCAGCAACTTCGAGAACAGGTTTTCCTGGTGTGTCAGCAATACGCGGGTACTGGTCTTCGATGTCACGCCCGACCATGAGACGGACAAATTCATCTTCAGAAGTATCTGCTGGGACTTCTGCGATAAACTCACCATCGCGGAGGACGCTTACCGAGTCTGCGATGCGCGCGATTTCATCAAGGTGGTGGGAAATAAATACCATTCCCACTCCGCGTTGTTTTAGGTCATCAATAACGGTGAAAAGTTGGTCGATTTCTTTGCCTGTTAGGGCCGCTGTGGGCTCATCGAGGATTAGCACGCGAGCCTTCATCGACAATGCTTTTGCGATTTCGACGAGCTGTTGGCGGGCGAGACCGAGTTCGCTGACGGGCGTATCAAGGTCAACCTTGAGACCAATGAAATCGAGCGCTTCTTGTGCCTCGGCCGTCAGTTGTCTGAAGTTGACCAGCCCACCAGAGTTTGGGGTTCGGCCAAGCATGATGTTTTCGGCCACTGACAACGTGGGGACCAAGTTCAGTTCTTGGTAAATTGTGGCAATGCCTTTGGCTTCGGCCTCCTTGGTCGATGCGAACGTAACGGGTGCACCATCGACGATAATTTCGCCTGAATCTGGCCGGTGGACACCAGCCATCATTTTGATAATGGTAGATTTTCCTGCGCCGTTTTCGCCAAGAAGAGCTTGCACCTTTCCGGGCTGAACTGCCACAGAGACGTCTTTAATTACTGAAACAGGCCCAAAGGATTTGCTCACATTGCGCATTTCTAGGATTGGTTGCGGATCTTGTCCGTTCATCGTTCACCTCCCGGGGTGAGTGGTTGTGTGGATTGTCTGTTTATGAGATTCGTTTCGGTGAACACGTGCAGTTCATCTGGAGCCTCTCCTTTGATCCAGCCAGTAAGCGCTGTGAATGCTTGCCTCGCCATGTCATCGACGTGCTGGTCAATGACCGTGATGGGGCGTGGTTGCAATTCGAATACGGGGTGAGTATCGAAACCCACCACGGCGACATCTTCACCGATGACTTTCTTCGCGCGGTGACACGCCTCAATCACACCGATAGTCATCATTGAGTCCCCAGCTAAAAGACTTTTCGCCCCTTGCTCGAGCAGTGATTGGGCACCCTGTCGGCCGAGTTCTTGTTCGTATCCGCCCTGAAAGATGAGTTGGGGTGCAATCCCCGCATCATCGCAGGCTGCTTGAAACGCCGCCAACCGATTGCGTCCGGTCGACGTAGTCATCGGGCCAGACAGATAACCGATCGGCAAAGCGTCGATACGCACTAGTTCCGCCACTGCAGCACGTATACCACCCGCAGCATCTGAAGTGAACGTGGGCAGGCCACTGCCTTCGAGTTCACGATCGATTAGAACCACTGGCAGGCCGTGATCAACAAGGTTCTTTATCGTATCTGCTTCTTGTTCATGAGGAACGCAAATGATTCCATCGACCCCTCTCTCGCTCAGGCCCCTCAGTGCATCGTGCATAACTTCTGGATCTTCATCAGTGTTGATAATCAACGTTGATATCCCGCTGATGCGAGCTTCCTGTTGAATCGCAGTCACCATCGATGCGAAGTAGTAGTTGATCAAGCTAGGGACGACAACGCCGATCGTGTCAGTCCTTGAAGTCTTGAGGGCTCGCGCTTGCACATTGGGCATATAGCCGAGCTCGTCGGCCACCTTACGGACTTTCTGTCGCGTCGCACACGCAATTGCCGGATTGCCCGCTAGCGCGCGCGAGGCAGTAGACACAGAGACTCCCGCGTTTTGGGCGACATCCTTCAATGTTGGCCGTGCCATTGGTTGCTCCATTCTTACTGCTCCACGCTATGCAATCGATTGCTGCAAACGTTTGCACTCTACCTTTGCTTCAACACTATAACCCGAAACACAAATCGGTCAAGAGGTGGTTTTCAACACAACTATTTTGCGAGCTCCAACCTTCAGGCCCAGCATTTACTGCTTCTGAGAAACGGCGATGATGACTTTGGAGGGGTCCAAAACAGGGTTTATATAGTCAACATATGTCAAGACGCCCAGAGTGGACCGACCGCGCCGATCGTAGGTCAAGCCTTAAAACGATAATCAAGGAGAGCGACACTGTGTTTAAACTCAGATGGTCAAGCCTGGGGTCTACCGTACCTATCACGGTGGTCACCCACCTGACTGTATTGTTTGTTCTTTCCTTGATCTACAGTCACGGCTTCCTCACTGCGACCTTAGCGTTAATCATTACGCTAGTTTTCCTTCTCATTCTTTTCATCCTTTACTTTCTCTGGATGCGGAGAAAATGGAATTCGGTAGAAGCACAATCACGGCCTGCCGTCTTTGCAGATATTATTACTGGAACAGGCCCTATTCGCCTCGCAATGCTGGCAGTGGGGCAACTTGCCTTCATTTATGCTGTCGTATTTTTCTTTGCTCGCGTAAGGAGTTTGCTCGAAGGCACCGAATTAGAATTCGTCTCCTCTCTCATAGAGTACTTTCCAAGATTGTCCAGACCCCAAACGCTCTCGCTCCCCTTCTGGCCTGGAGTCGCGCTGCTACTCGTATCTGCTCTTCTAAGTTCTGTCTTAGTTTTCGTCGGAGCACTGGGATGGTCTGACGCTGAAAAGCGGCGACGGGTCAACACCATCTACCAGTATTTCTCTGGCCTACTTTCGATTTCCCTACCGTATGTGGGATTCTATCTTCCGCGTGTCTCCGATTCTTTGGTTGCCAACGGAGTCTGGACATATATCCTGCTTGTCTATTATTCCTCGCACATTCTCACGTTTGCAGGAGCTCTTTTCCTCCGGATGGATGGAGCAACCGTTGAAAGGGTTCTCAGAAAAAACCTTAATACACTGTCCTACCGGGATTTCACGTTACGGTATTTTAAATTGATCAGGCTCCCAGTATGGGCTCTTCTTTTCGTGATTCTCTGCCCTCTCCCCCAAATGGCAATTAATT
Source organism: Corynebacterium cystitidis (assembly GCF_900187295.1). Taxonomy (NCBI): domain Bacteria; kingdom Bacillati; phylum Actinomycetota; class Actinomycetes; order Mycobacteriales; family Corynebacteriaceae; genus Corynebacterium; species Corynebacterium cystitidis. The sequence continues at coordinate 1,863,154 of NZ_LT906473.1, forward strand.
GTCTCGCCGAATCGCATCCACTTTTACTAGTAATCCCAGTTGTCGCTCTTGCTCTCCAACTGATCGCCTCCGATCGACTATGGCGATGGATAGATTCGAGGTCGAATCCACAATGGCTTTTCAAAGGCTCTTCCCGGCGATAAATGTCGCCGAAGCTGATCCGTATTCTTGATGAATTGCTGTAGTCGCTTCCCTCGCTTGCTCCTCAAGCGTTGACACGATTGCGCCCTCCGCTAAATCCCATACGAATCCAAATGACGGTCTGCAGTGTCTTCATGGAGGCGCCGTAGGTGGCTCGAGCTGCCACCGACGTGGATTCAGGAAGTGAATCACTGCGAAGAAAGTAGGACAACGGCAAACCGGTTGCCCCACTCAAGTTGGCAAGTTCTTCGAGGCTTGCTTCACGCTCTCCTCGCACCACGCGAGACAATGTTGCTTGGTTCCCCGCCAATCCTGAATGAATGTAACGCCTTCATGCAACCATGCTTGAAGTATCGATGTCTACCCCAATTCCCTTTATTTCTTCCGCTTTCGAACGTTGTGATCAAGGCGAAAACCAAAATCCCGTTATGGCACCCCGGGCTGTGTGACCCCTACGTGCCTTTCACGTTGAGTACTTGCCGTAGTTTGTGTTTGACAGTGACTAGATCACTGGCGTCTTCCATCACCTGGTCGATGTTTTTGTAAGCGTCCGGGATTTCGTCGACCCATTCTTTACCGGGCCGGTACACGATGCCTTCCATGCGCTTATCCAGGTCAGCGGAGGTAAACCGCTTCTTCGCCTCGGTGCGTGAAAATCTGCGCCCTGCACCGTGGGGTGCGCTCATCAGTGCTTGTGGATTGCCTTTGCCTTCTACCACGTAGGAGGCGGTACCCATTGAGCCTGGGATCAGCGCCTGAACACCCTCGCCAGCGAAGATGGCACCTTTACGGGTGAGCCACACCGTCTTACCGAAGTGTTCCTCCTGCGCCGTGTAGTTATGGTGGCAGTTGATACGCTGCTCCTCCACCACCGGCTCGCACATCAGCTTGCCTAGTTGGTCGGCAAACCGGTCCATCACCTCTTCGCGGTTCAGCCACGCGAAGCGTTGCGCCCAGTTCAGGTCCCGAATGTACTGATCGAAGGTTGCGGTGCCCTCAGTAAGAAAAGCCACGTCTCTATTCGGCAGGTCGAGGTCGGCGGTCTCAGCCCGCGCAATTTTGATGTGCTTTTGGGCAATCTTATTTCCCACCCCGCGGGAGCCTGAGTGCAGAAACATCCACACCCGCTGTTGCTCGTCCAGGCACAGCTCAATGAAGTGGTTTCCACCGCCCAAGGAGCCCAGCTGCACTTTCCACTTTGGCGAGTGGCTCAGATCCACGCCGTGTTCGTCGGCAAGCGCGCTCAATTCGCGCACACGACGGTCCGCTGTCTCGCGCGAGACTTTCTTGTTGTAGTTGCCAGGCGAAAGCGGAATCACACGCTCCAGCGCGTTGCGCAGCTGTACTAATTCGCGCTCACGAAGAGCCTCGGCGCTGAACTGGGTACGCACGCCGATCATGCCACACCCAATGTCCACGCCCACTGCGGCAGGGATGATCGCACCCTGTGTGCCAAAGACGGTGCCTACGGCTGAGCCCAACCCAAAGTGTGCACCGGGCATCAACACCACATACAGGTAGATGAAGGGCAGGCTGGCGATGTCACGCGCCTGGTCGAGGACTTTATCATCGAGATGCGAGGCGAAAGCTACTACCTCGGTAGAAGTCAAGCTTTCCTCCACGAATGCTTACCAGCCACGATACGGCTTTTCCCACGACCTAACCATTGCTAGCATACCCTTAGGAGGTGCTAGCAATGCCAAATATTACTGTACGGGGCATAAGCAACGAACTGCACAAAGCCCTAAAAGCTCAGGCAAAGAGTAACGGCCAATCCATGGAAGCTGAGGTACGCTCGATCCTAGAGAAACACGTCACGCCGCAGACTAATCCGCTGGTGGACCTGTTTTGGGCAACGCGTGACATCGCCACCGAAATCCCACTCGAACCTCGCCAGGTTATTCCACCACGGGTGGATTTTTCCGAATGATCATCGCAGTAGACACCAATGTCATCTCCGAACTGACCAAACCGGAGCCTGAACCCAAAGTCGTGAACTGGGTGTTTGAACAACCACCTGACACGCTTGTCATTCCGAGTATCTGTCTCGCCGAACTATCGCGAGGTGTCCGTAGTTTGCCCGCCGGTAACCGTCGCAGGAGGATCGAAGCAGTCCTGCGCGATAATCTGTCCAAACTTCCTGTTCTCGTGTTCGATGCACGGTCAGCCGAAATCTACGGTTCAATTACCACGAGCCGAGGTAGGCCCGTCGCCACCCTTGACGCGATGATTGCCGCCACGTGCATCGCCCACAACACGGTGCTGGCCACCCACAATACGAAAGACTTCGAGGAATTCCCATTAACCCTTATTAATCCGTGGGATCCACGCTAGTTTTTAGCAGACTGAACCTCCCCATCCATTAGTATGACTAGCATCTCCTACGGAAAGGTTTCACAGCCATGATCATCGGTACTGTCCGCGAGCTAAAAAGCAACGAGTCGCGCGTAGGACTGACCCCGGATGCGGTGCGTTGCTACGTGGATGACGGCCACACCGTGCTGGTCGAATCCGGCGCGGGCAAGAATTCCCTCTTCCCCGATACTGACTATGAGGCCATGGGAGCGCAGATCGTCGACAACGCCGCTGAGGTGTGGCAGCGCTGCGAAATGATGGTCAAGGTCAAGGAGCCGGTGCGCGAGGAGTTTCAGTACTTCCGCGAGGACCTGATCCTGTTTACCTACCTCCATCTGGCCGCCAACGCTGAGCTAACGCAGGCGCTTATCGACGCCAACGTCACCGCCATCGCCTATGAAACCGTGGTGGGCCCCAGTGGCAAGGACCTACCGCTGCTGGCACCAATGTCGTACGTGGCCGGACGGCTCTCCATCCAAGAAGGCGCGAACTGTTTGAAAGCCACTAATGGCGGCGCCGGAAAACTGCTGGGTGGTGTGCCGGGCACGGAGGCCTCGGAGATCGTGATCATCGGTGGTGGCGCTGTAGGGACGCAGGCAGCACAAATGGCGGTGGGCACCGATGCCCGGGTGACCATCCTGGAATCTAACCCGGAACGCATCCTTGAGCTAAGCAGCATGTTCCAAACATCACTGCAGGTGATCCAGTCCACCCCCGCCACGATTGAAACCTGGCTGCAGCGTGCAGATCTGGTTATCTCCTGCGTGCTGATTCCCGGCGCGAAGGCCCCACAGTTGATCCGGCGCGAGCACCTACCCTTGATGAAGAAGGGTTCCGTGATCGTGGACGTAGCTATTGACCAGGGCGGTTCCACTGAAATGTCGCGGCCTACCACCCACGATCAACCTACCTTCATTGAAGACGGCGTTGTCATGTACTGCGTGGCGAATATGCCCGGCGCGGTGCCGCAAACTTCCACGATCGCGCTGAACAACGCCACCATGGCGTATGGTCTCGCGATTGCCCAGCTCGGTTTGCACGGCGCCACCGAAAAGTTTCCCGGCCTGAAACACGGCGTGAACGTCTACCGTGGCGCTGTGACCCACCAGGGTGTTGCAGACGCTACCGGGCATGAGTGCATAGAGCTGCAGCTGTGATCGTCGTTACGCGTGCTTAACGACGATCACTCCTCTCGGTCTATTCCAGCAAGCAGCTCCATGGCGAGGGCTTCGCGCTCCTTATGCGCCTGGCTGCGCTCGGCGGCTTCGATCAGCCCGTACACCAGCTCTGTGAGGTTTCCGGCGCTGCTATCAATGAGCCCGCCGTCGGATCGGTCACTGGTGCAGCCTTCCGGGTCTGCTGTTCTCCCCACTCCCAGCAGGTACCCGCTGTTGTTGTGGGTGAAGCGCAGCAGTTTGAACTCTTCTGACCACGTCGCGGGAAAGCCTGTGGCGATCAACCACGCCACGTCGTTGTCGTCATGGTTCCAGCCGCGTTTGGTCTGCCCGCCCACGTCGAATTCGATGATGCCGTCGACCAGGCGAATATTGGTGGCTTCCTCCCAGGTTGTGCCTTCGCGTACCGAACGTAGGGCGCGGATATGGTGGATGTCGTGCCCGTCGAGGAAGTGACCGCAGCGCTTCGACCTGCGCCGACTGTGCGCACTGTCCCCGATGGTGTTCTCACTGCGCATTCGGGAAGGGTGGTTGGACATGGATGCAGAATTATCCTGCATTGAAATCTCCTTGGACATCGCTCTTTCCCCCGGGCGGTTGCCTCGCGGGGACGGATCTTCCTTCGGGGGCACCGTGCGCGTTGCGCGGTTGCCAGTCAGCCTGCCGAAGGGCATTCGGCTGATCTTCATGATCCAACAACCGACCCTAGCAGACAGCTTGGTCTATGCGCAAAAGGGGATTTGCTGGGCTCTCGTAGGAAAGCAGAGCCCAGCTCTGGTGACGGAAAGAAAAGGGGCTAGGTCAGTTACCAAAGAGCAGGTAAGCAGCGACGGGTACTACTCGGTGCTCTGTGCCGCGCTGGGTATGGGTCCTCCGATACACAACCCACCGTTGGTCCGGTTCAATCCCAAGGGTTGGCCCGATCGTGGCCAAGTGACGTGCCTGATGGGGACGATACGTGGCAGAAGCTTTCACTGTGATCACACGAGGCGTGTCTGTGAGATCAAGAAGGTCAATTTCAATCGTGCTGTCATCGCGGTAGAAGAAAAGCTCTGGTGATACGCCTTGATGGACGTCATGTTTTGCGGGCTCTGCGACAACAAGATTTTCCATCACTGCTGCGACATGTACTGAGCCGACCAAGTCCGATGTGTCACGAATGCGCAGAAGATGGCTGAGGAATCCAAGGTCACGAGCCAAGCCGGTGTAGTTGATCACATTGCTCGTGTTAAGCGCCAGAAGCCCCAGAAGCTGACGGAACGCAGCAATGTTTTGCACTTTGAGCAGCTGCGTCACGTCTCGTTCACGATAGGTACGTATGTCGTTCTGGTGGTACACCTCGTATGGCATATCAACCTGATAGAGGCGCGGGTAGCCACCCCGCACCATGAAGTGCTCCACGGCAATCTCGGGAACTGCGCCGCCCACCTCCGCAAATGATAACGGTAACAAGTGAGTGACCCCTACTCGTCCGGCCAAGCTTTGGGAGATATTCTCCATCAGCAGGAAATTCTGCGACCCGGAGACAACATACTGGCCCGGCGTAGCCCTTTCGTCCGATTCGAGTTACAACACCGAGAACAGTTCCGGCGCATGCTATGCCTCGTCGATGATCAGAATTTTTGTTATCAGCGCTGCTGCAAATGTTGCGGTGTATCGGGCCACGATACGCGAATCAGACGAATTTCCCACTGCGAACTCCACGACACCAGCGCCGCCCAAGATGCCGACAGCCCCACCGATGAAACGGCTCACACTCTTGCCAGCCAGGCGCATCATCAGGAAGAAAGACCCGTAGACAATTACCACGATTACTGCACCAACATACATAGAAATCAGCCCTTTAGTAGACAATGCTGTTTCCACAAACGCGGTGCCGGAGGACAGTCCGACAGCAGCCAAAAACATCATCAACCCAAGCTGTTGGAAGGCCGTATTAATGGACTCTGGTAGCTTCCACGCGATACTGCCGGTGCGCTGAATGGTCCCCAATGTAAGGCCGACGATCAGTGGGCCGAGAGCAGTACCAAGAGTAAACTGCACCCCGACGGATCCTCATCACGCGGGCAGTACTTCACCGACTCGTGCCGCAAAATCTTCATGCTTCGCCGACCACTTCTGCCGAAAAGCATAAGTTAACAGGAGGATGGCCACGATATCCCCCATGGGATAGGCCAGGGAGTAGCCCACTGCTGGAAGCTCAGAGCCTGTTTGTTGAGTCGCCACAGCCAAGGAAGGGGTGGATGTGGTCGCTCCAGAGAACACGCCGACGGTCACTTCCCGTGACATCCCGATGAGCCCACCGCAGGCCAGCGCCGTCACTCTGCCGATGATGACCGAGACGACGGCTGCACCCATGAGAATAAATTGCTTGCGGATCCGTGGACGAAGGTTTCGCCAGCGCTCAGCCCCAGCACGTAGACGAAGATACCCAGGCCAAAGTTTTGAAGGTTGGCTAACACATCAGCGTCTAGGTCAATGAACGCCCCCATGGCCAACCCCCACAAACAGGTCACACGGACTAGGCTTGCAAGGCATGAAGGCCCAATCGAAGTGTAAAGGAAAAAATACGAAGAAGTTGAAGCCCGGTGAGGTGATCGCACTGCGGATTAGCCTGGATGAGGCCACCCCTCAGATCACGCGCGAGTTACATGTTCATCGCGATACCCTGCTGCCGGATCTTGGAAATCTCCTGGTCTATGCGATGGGGTGGAATAATAGCCACCTGCACGCGTTTAGCACTCCTGGTAATACAGTTTTTTCTGGCCCGGCCTACCAGCCCAAGGAGGCGGTCTTGGAGACTGGGGATGGGATTGCTTACGAGAATGTGACCGTGGAAGAGCTCTTGCCTAGTGAGGGGACCCAGGTGGAGTTTCTTTATGACTATGGGGACCACTGGTCGCATACCCTAGCCCGGCTTGCTGATCCGACGGATCTAGCGTCGAATATTCCTGCGCTGGTTGCGGGTGAGGGTGTCTGCCCTCCTGACGATATCGGCGGTATTGGCCGCTATAACGAGGTTGCGGCCGCGTGGCGCAATGGCGGCGCAGCCGGCCTACAGGGCTCCGATCACGACGATCTCATCGACTGGTTGCCCCACGATTTTGACCCTGATGGTTTTGATCTTTCTGCCCAGCAACAGTGGTTCGCTCTGATCAGTTCTACGGATCATCCCCAGTACACGGCGTATTTTGGTCGCCCAATAGGTGCGGTTTTAGCTGATTTGATTAACCAGCTGTCAGCCCATTCGCCTACCTTTTTAGTGATTGAGGCTGCCGCACTGCGTCTTGGCATCCTTGCGCGTTCGGCTGGGCCTGGGCGTAGCTTCTCGGTGACACCGCCTGCTTCGAAAGCGCTGCCTTATGATGATGAGGTGGCTGACATCGCCTTGATTGACAAGATTTTCCACCCGTACATTACGTTTCTTTCGCTTGTCGACGATTCCCCACTAGCTCTGACCAAAACGGGAAGCCTCAACGTGGCGTCAATGAGAACTGTTATTGAAGTGCTCGGCTTACCCCGTTTTTTCGGTGAGAGCACCCGGCCTACGGAAGCTAATATCCTGATGGTAGCTAGGCTTCATGATTCCCTGCGCCGCGCGAAGCTTGTTCGCCCTTACCGGTCAGAGCTTCGTGCCACTCCGAAGGCCCGCGAGCTGCTGAACACTTGGCCAATCGTGGACGGTCAGCTTACCGGTGGCGCAACTAAAAATGATGCACTGCGGCAGGCCGGGCGCCTGCTTACTAGTTTGATTCTTGCCGAAAGTATTAGCGAATTCACGAAATTCTGCATCGGCCTGGGATGTACTGTATTGCTGGCGGGCAAAGACAGCGCACCTCCACACCCTAGGCTGAGGGCCTATTTTAGTTTCGATGATTTGCCGGACTACCAACCTTTTGGCGATCTGATCGACTATCGCATGGCTGTGCAAAGCTACACCACGGAGGAGGGCTGGTCAGTGACCACAGCTAGTGGTGTAAGGACACCGGCATCAATACGTGAGGATTCAAATTATGACTTGCTGCTTCAGCTGTGCCAGCCACCAGAGTACGTAGACCATTACAGGGCGGATTTACAACCGGAAGCACTATCTAACCCTACGGTTGCTTTGTTGGCCCGCGAGGTACTTTGGCCCAGCCAGGAAGTATAAACCTAGAGACGCTGGCCTTTGACGAGATTATGATCGCGACGATCTCCCCTATCGTCGCATATCGATTGCTGCGATCGACGCAGGGAGGCCCACCGAAGCTTCGCCACTGAAATCACAGCACACGCAACCCGCGTGCTCTTTAAAATCATGGAAGCATGCTTTCGAACAACCGCCGCGCACAACGAGCACCCCTGATCTACCCAGCCCTCGGAATAAACCGGCGATCTGCCACCGGTTTCTTCCGAGGGTTTTCGTATACCCTTTCGCCATCCAACCCGACGAATATTTGGGCTGTCGCCTTTCGCTTTCCCGCAACCTGATTGTGGCCAACGTATTTTTCCGCCTCGGCTATATCGAAAAATTTGGTACTGGCATCGCTCGTATCGGTGTCGCGGTAGCAGTCAATCACTTGCTGGTAATACAACCATGTCTCCTGGAATGAGGCGTAGTCCTGATCGTGTTCAAAGAAGTTATCCAGAGCTTCTCGTTGCCGATCAGTCAGGTAATACTCGGTAGTCAACAAAGTCTTACGGTGACGGTATAACGGGTCGTGGGCCCGACCCCGGCGCCCGTGGTTTCCTGCTGCAGTCGTGTACGGCACTGCGTGACCTTCTCTCCAGCTAGGCGCACATCGTGGAAGGAGTCCATCACGTGGGTTGCCTACGCGATGATCTCATTGGTTGCGGTGGCGTAGCCTCGGAAACCATCCATCGAGATGACCTTGACACGGTCAAGGAAGTCCTGAGGCTGCTGAAACAGCCACATCTTTCATGCCTCAGCGCTACGGCCGGGGATAACATCGAGCAAAAGGGAGCAGTGATCTCCCCGCCTCAGTCACGGTGGCCGATCATGTCCACGATGACAGTGACGTCACCACCTTTGTGTTTGCGTCGGTTATGTGACCAGCGGTGTTCATCAACCCCGATCACCTCAACACCGTCAAGACGATGGGGATCAGAGTAAATAAGCCCGAAAACCGCTTCGCTGGTCAGGCTGCGCCGAACACCGGGATCAAGGTGAAGGCAAATCCTTCCGGCGCTAAGAGTTCGACTATTGAGAGGAGGTCGACGACTGAGAGGACAAAGAATCAAGTTCGACATTGTCCAGCCCCATTGATGATTCCCCTCCCGGAATGCAGTTGTCGACGGCAGCACTAGCCCCAACGGCTGCAGCCCCAACGAGAAGTAGCTGCGCCGTCCCTTTAGCCGCATGAGGGCTGACGTGCCGCAAGGTCGCATTGATGTCCACCATCATTTCGCCTAAATGGGGGTCAATCAGTCCAAGCTGGTGTTCGGCGTCTTCTCCTGCACGCATGATCCGCATGTGAAGCTGGTCAACAATAGGCGTTAAACCTGGGATTTTCAGCTGATGCCCCAGAGATACCGGAACCAGAGCAATAAGTGGCACAATCGTCCCGATAACCGAGGCCACACACTTGGCCACATCAATCGGCTCGACAACACCTACGACATAGTCATCGACAGGTCTTTTGGCCCCATTAAACACTGTGAAACGGATGGAGTCACCATCTGATAGATCCTCATGAGCCGTAACCCTAAGTGTCCCATCGTTCTCAATTACAGCTTCGCTGGGGTACTGAGAATCGTCGATAAGCGAATATCCGTAAGGCACAGGGGCTATCGCCTCGACCCGCACCGTGTCACCAGGGGCAACCGTGATCCCACTGGGCCAAGGGAAAGCAGCGGAAACGGCCGGGCACAAGGTGACACAAACGTACACCAGCTTCTTCTTCCCGTTCTCAGCGACGAAGTGCACGGGAATTTTTTGGCTCGTAGGTTTGGTAGATACGGGTGGAGTGAGTGTCAATGCTCCGGTGCAGGGATCGACGCTGACCCATTCTGGGGTATCCGGGGTTTTGTCGAAACGACCCCCAACCTGGCACGCATTAACTCGTTTCATTTTGTACGGCCTATTACCCTTAGGGACCAGGATCGGGGGTGTTGTGGTTGTTTGCCCTACTCTTGCCCATACATACTTCGGGCTATATAGGGTCCACGAGTGTGGGGTGTCCCTCGTCGCTTTGCGCGTCGCAGGTTCAAAGATCGGTGTCTCCTGAGTCTGGGTTGGCTGTGCCGCCTCGCTGCTCGATGCCACTGAGCGTGTGTGTTGAAGATCGACCTGCAGTAGCCCGCCAGCGCCGACCATGATTCCCACCATCAGAATGATAATGACGCTACGAGTGCGCTCTTTCATAGTTCTCCTTAGAAATTTAAAGGACATCAAGATACCTTACTCCATAAGCACCAGCATGCCCCTTATAAGTGATGGGCCCAATGATTGGTTTAGTTCCTAGATTTACTATAGTCCCGAATTAGCCTTCCGGGCTTTATGGAGGGCTAATTCCACAGTAGCTTCTCCCTAGCTTCTCCCTAGATTCTCCCTAGCTTCTCTCTGTAACTTTCTAAAGCATCCCTCTCGAAGGCTGACGGCCTCCGCGTTTAGGATTCGTGCAGCACTCCAAGGAATGCGATCTCGCGCCCGAACACCTCGACAGGTTCAGGGCTGAGATTAACCACGAGGCGCCCGTTTTGAAACTCCCGGCAGTACGCGCCCGCGCCCTGGGTGGGATCACGTGCTTTAACCGGGACGTGCAGCACCTCCGAGGTGGGAAATCCCAGGTCGGAGAAAAGCAAACCTTCCGAGTGTGATGCTAAGTGTGACGCTAAGTGTGACGCTAAGGGGCGCGAGTTCGTGGAAGTGCCTTCGGTACACACACTGTCAAGCGCCGGCAGCTCCGAATATCCATCGTGCTCGGTGGCAGTGACCGCAACATCGGCGTCGGGTGCGAAGATCCACGCGGCGGCAAGCGCGAACGCCAAGTTGTCCCGTCCGGCGGTGCGCGCAATAGTGAGACCAGGGTGGCGCAGTGTTTCGGCTTGAGACTGGATATCACGCGGCTGGGTCAGCCACTGTGAAGGTGCTGTCCCCCAGCCCAGCCACACTTCCTCAAATCCACCGCCGAAACTTGCGTGGTGCGCCCACCGCCCAGGTTGGCGCCGAGACTCCGCAATATTGGGGATCAGCAGCTTGCCGTGCTTGTTCAGTTCTGTACCAGCCGCCACGATCAACGTGGTCAGCGCTTCACGGAGGAACCTTAGGGGCGATTCCGGTGCCGTAGTAGTCGGCGAATACGTCATTGTCGGCCATCACGCCGTCGAATGGTGAGCGGGCCACCCACCCGACCACATTGCGCACCCATTCCTGCTGGTACAGCGGGTTCCACACCTGTTGCTGGCGGTGTCCAGGGTATCCCTCCCACTCGGGGACCGCAGCGCAGGTTCCTAACTCGCGGGCGCGTTGCGGGGTGATACCAGAGGTGTAGATGGGGCCGGGTTCATAGTCGCGTATCGACGACAAACACTGATACGCCAACACCGTGCACAGTGGGTCTGCTTCTTTCAACCGCGAAGCGGCCTCACACTCCCAAGGTTGCAGGACCACGGCACGGAAACGGCCTAGTGCCTGGCCTAGTTCTACGTAGAGGTCGGCATAGCGGTCCATAATGTTCTCCATCAGAAACTCGGAATGGATGCGTTCATAACCGTTGCGGTGCCACTGCATATACAGCTCAGGGTTATCCACAAGCCGGGCGATCTCGTAGGCCAACGCCGCGGGATCTCCGGACGGTACGAGTGCCCCACACGGCCCAACCTGCCCGTCAGCACCGACGGGCTGGGTCACCATGTATTCTAGGCCTCCCACATTGGTGGCGATCACAGGAAGGCCCGCGCTCATTGCCTCGAGCACCACGATGGGTTGGCCTTCGTTAAAGGAGGACAGCACCAGGCCGTCGTAACGCTCCAACTCGTCGACAAGGTTAACAGTGCCACGGAAAATGACGGTGTCTTCCAGCCCGAGGTCGCGCGTGTGCTGGAGGCATTCCTGGTAGTAATCCGGGATGTGCTCGATGGGGCCACACACCTCCATGATCACATTGGTGTAGCCTTGTCCACGCAAGTTGGCCATGGTGTCGATCAGCTCGATGATGCCTTCGCGTGACGCGCGAGTGTGCGCAAACTTGTCCCAATCCATGCCGTTGGGCAGCACGATAGATTTTTCCGGGATCCCACCCAAATCTTGGGCTTCCACGATGGCACGGTCGTAGAGATACGTGATCGCACCCGCTGATGGGTAGAACATGGCACCCATTTCTGTCCACCAGATTGTCCACATCCGCTTGACTGGATCATCGATTTCTTTGTAAGTATCGCGGGTGACAATCTGGCTCAGGTTGCGTTCCAGCAGCGTATTGATGGTATCGCGCACGTACAGGTTGTGTTCCGTCAGCAAGAATGCCCCATTGTTTTGCTGCGCGGCACATGACGCAATTAACGACGCATACCCGGTGGTGTGTGCGTGGTAGACGCGCGCCGACGGGTGGACCCGGTCTGTGAGTGCCCATGCCAAGGAGAAGAAGTCCCGCACACTCCACAAGAGTGAATGCAGGGTGGCCTGCGGATATTTTTGCACATTGCCTTCATTAAGGTGCGTGAGGTCAAGGCGGACCACACCGAGTCGGTTCGGGTGAGTGGGTTGATGTAGTCGTCGTAAAGCTCCCACATGGCGTCCAGATTGTGCAGCGCCGATGCAAGGGCCCACGCGGCCCGTTCCGGATGCTGCCCTGTGAGGACCGCCTCCACAAACTGCTCCTTATTTTCCTCGAATGAAAGGTAGATCACATCGACCCACTTCACGTTTGAAGGCACGGCATACTGCGGGGACAACTCAATCGAAGAGTCCCAGGTGGTGAAGATGATGCCGAAAGTTAGGTGGGGGTGGTTAAGAATGATGTCGTGGACCACGCCGGACAGCCCGCCTTTGAGGTACGGGTAGGTAGATTCCATGACGAGGGCGACGTCAACGTGCGGAAGCTGGGTGGTATCGCCGGGGAGTCGGCGATAAGGGGCGTAGGTCATCGTCAGGGTTGCCCGGTTGGTTGGGAGGTCATAGGGAAACAGCTTCTTTCGAAAACAGGCGGTAGGGGGCGTCGTTGATCGTCCACGCGCGCAGCCGCAAAGAGATAGCAATAAGAACGAGGTACACGGCGATGATCACCAGGTATGCGGTGTTGATGGGTAGGATGGCAAGGCTGGTGCAGGCAAGCGTGGCGGCCAGATTGAGTGCTGTGGCGACGCGTGTTTGACTGACTTGCTCGAGGTGGTGGTTGCAGATCATCAAAGTCAAGGCCACCAGGGGCATGATCAGCAGGACCAGCCAGTACTGGGAGTAACCGTTGACAATGAATGGCAGCAGCAACCCGATCGACACCATGGCGATAGAGGTAGGGATCAGCGTGTCAGTGATGGACTTAGAAACGGGCACAGACAGGCCGCGGGTGGCGTCCTCGAGTTTGTCCGCCCACAGCACAGCGCCAATGGTGAAGCCGGTGGACATGTCGACGACAATCCCGCGGGCTGTGACGTCGGCCGGGTCTGTGAACCGCACCAGGTGCTTTCCTAACAGCACCAGGGCGGGGACACTGCCTACGAACGGTGCCAGCAGCCACCACTGTGGAACGATCGCGATGATTGCCGCATAGATAACCCAGGCCGCTAGGACTACACCGTAGCGTTGGGCTTCCTGGGCAGACACAAGCAGCTGCGCGAAGACGATATTGCCAAATACTCCGAGGGCGTAGATTGCGGTGGCTTGCCACGTTGTGGCCTGTGCGATACCGAATGCGGCGGCGCTTACGGCCACCGCTACCAGCGACCATACAAGGACTAGCCGCCAGTTTTTTGAGAATGAGCGGTAGATCTCGTCGCGAAAACCGTCGTCCTCGCGGCTGATTCCGAACAGTGGCCAGTACAGCGGGCGTGACGCAACCGAGGAGATCCACGGCACCGTCACCGATACAGCCAACAAGAGGTAGACGGTGTTCATGCCCGCCAGCTGCATGTCCGAGATTCGGCTGTAGGCCACAGCGAACGCTGCCATCAGCAACACCGTAGGAGAGATCACCACCATGAAGCGAAAAAGGTTGGCTTTCTCAACGTGTTCTTTGTTCACGCGAAGGACAAGCAGCGCGCTTGCGACCGCTACAGCCGAAAGTGCAAGCCCGATCCATCCAATTGTGTTTTTCTGATTGTTTTCTTCTGCCGGGGCGAGTTGGATGACTGCAATAGTCACCAGGACCATCAGCCCAACGAATAACCAGCGCGGCAGTAAGTGCATCACCTGACGTGACATTGTACTTCCCTAAATTCTCGGTAAACCTCCCAATGTATTTACATATTTTGTTGATACCCCCTAGCATTCTTGCCCAAAACCAACGCTTTGTCATTAGTTTTCACTCTGGACGAATGTATTGAGTGCCTTCGGAGGCGAAACGCGCGCTCCAGACCCCTGACGGCCCCCTGCACTTCCAGAAATTTTCACCCTCCTACCTGCACCATATTGGTTAAATGCCCTAATTAATGCGGCAATAATAGGGTGAAATCGAGTGTGGGGAGACACATTTTAAAGAAAATGGGAATTAGTAACTTTAACGAGGTTCTGGCCCGCATTACAACACTGTTATCGCCTAGATATCGACGTACCCCACAGCGGTAACATCCGAAAAATAATGTTTCATCTATATGCGATTACTTTTTATCTCTACAAATTTTTCGGGTGAAATGCGATGGCCCCAAGCCCCCACTGAATGGGATACACGTGAGCCTGTTGCGCAGCAGGACAGTCAGACGCGCTTTGGCTTTGGCGAATAGCTTTTCGACGATTTCTTCTGCACCTATCGCACAGCTAAACAGTTGGTGGCGAACCGGGTGACCATACTGCATTAGCAGCGAGTGCGCTGGGAGAGCGCGAAGCCTGTGAATAAAAATGTTGTTTTCCACAGGTTTCGGGCATTGTGTTCGCACCTTCTTGCGCACCAGATTTTCCGGTTTAACCTCAAAGTTAATCCCCTACCCGGAAAGGCCCCCAATGCCTCAGCCCAACCAAGAACTGTTCAACTTGATCTTTCACAACGAACAGGATTACACGTTAATCCCTGATCAGCTCGCCGACCACCTCAACTCCGCGAGCTGCGCTACGTCCCTTTCACGTTGAGCACCTGGCGTAGCTTGTGCTTCACAGTGACCAGCTCACGGGCATCGTCCATGACCTGGTCAATGTCTTTGTAGGCATCGGGGATCTCATCGACCCATTCCTTGCCCGGCCGGTACACAATACCTTCCATCCGCTGATCCAGGTCGGCGGCGGTAAAGCGTTTCTTTGCTTCGGTGCGTGAAAACCTGCGCCCCGCCCCGTGCGGTGCGCTTCTCAACGCCTCCACATTGCCTTTGCCTTCCACCACATAAGACACCGTTCCCATCGACCCTGGAATCAAGGCTGGTACGCCGTCGGCGGCAAGGATCGCACCCTTGCGCGTCAACCACACCGTTTCACCATAGTGTTCTTCCTGCACGGTGTAGTTGTGGTGACAGTTGATCCGTTGGTCCTCCACTACCGCGGCACCCATCAGGGCACTGAGCTCATCGGAAAACCGGTCCATCATTTCCTCGCGGTTGAGCCACGCGAAGCGCTGCGCCCACTGCAATTCGCACAAATACTGCCCAAACGTCGCGGTTCCTTCAGTAAGAAACGCCACGTCGTTGTTGGGCAGGTCCAACCCCGCGCATTCGGCGCGCGCAACCTTGATGTGTTTTTGTGCGATCTTGTTGCCCACACCGCGGGAACCGGAGTGGAGAAACATCCACACCCGATCCTGCTCATCCAGGCACAGTTCGATGAAGTGGTTGCCGCCACCAAGCGAGCCCAGCTGCACCTTCCATTTCGGTGAGTGGGAGAGATCCACGCCGGTATCGTCGGCAAGCTCTTGTAACTCACGCACGCGCTGGTCGGCGGACTCGCGCGCCACGCGCTTGTTGTAGTTGCCGGGCGATAGAGGGATGACGCGCTCGAGCCTGCCGCGAAGCCGAGTTAGGTCCCGCGCAGCAAGGTCAGCCGCCACAAACTGTGTGCGTACGCCGATCATGCCGCAGCCGATGTCCACGCCCACGGCTGCCGGGATCACCGCGCCTTGGGTGCCAAACACGGTGCCCACGGCCGAGCCCAGGCCGAAATGCGCATCCGGCATCAGCGCCACGTGCGGGTAAATAAACGGCAGGCTGGCCACGTCGCGGGCTTGGTCCAACACCTTGCTGTCCAGCCCGCTTGCAAACGTGATCACGCGGGCAGAAGTCCCAGAAGAAGTCATGATTGCCTCCAATAATGCTTATCTGCCAGGTTACAGGCCTTTCCTCGACAGGCCCCGTAGTGCCTCATGTCACGATGAGCGCGAAATGATGGTGTTGGTGTGGGATCAGCTCCACACTTGAGAAAAACCGGTGATGGGCCACCGGTTTTTCCCGAGCACCAAATCCCCCACCCACAGGCCCCCAGCCCCCGCCCACACCCCGTGCTATACCGATCATCGATATATCGATATTCGATACACCGCACACAGCACAGCAGCTCCACCGCAAAGGAGGCCCACCATGAACTCTAACCAGCGCTGGTTCACCATCGGCGTCACCCTCGTGCTTCTCGTCTATCCATGCGTCGAACTGTTCGCACTCATGTTCACCCGCGCCGTCCGTAGCGAAGTCGCCCCACCCCTGGACCCCACCGTGGTCACCTGGGGCAGCCTCATCGCGGTGGCGATCAGCTTTGCCCTCGCGGTAAGCCAGTATGCGCACCAGAAGCAGTTCACGCAGGGCCTCACCAACAAGCTATCGGGGTCAACCTTGGCCTTGTGGCCACCGGCTTCGGTCTGCTCATCGAAGACATGGCCGAGGACAACATCGCCGAGCACTTCGGTGTTGCCCAGCAGTAGGCACGGCTGGATTCCTACGAGGTACTGTTGGCCACCCTGCTGTTCCTCGCCTTGTACATGACGATGACTGCAGCCTTCTTCGTTCTCCGCGGCATGGCCGTCGCCCAGCACGGCAGCGGACTCGGGCAGCCGATCCGGGCCTGGCTCTGGGCTGGCTCGACTAGTCACCACTAAACAAGTGCTTCAGGGTTTCTTCGTCGAGTTCTACCCCGCCTGTTTGACCTGTTGCTGCATCCGGGTCCAGAAATGCCCCCATCAACTCACGTTTACTTTCCTGCAAGGCCACCACCTTGTCTTCAATCGTGTCTGATGACACCAGCCGAAACACCGTCACAGGCAGGGTCTGGCCGATGCGATGTGCACGGTCAATAGCCTGCTGCTCTGCAGCCGGATTCCACCACGGATCCAACAAGATCACATAATCTGCCGCTGTCAGATTCAGGCCTACTCCCCCGGCCTTCAAACTGATCAAAAACACTGGATCATGACCATCAGTAAAATCTTTGATCACCGTGGCACGGTCGCGAGTGGTTCCATCCAAGTAGCTCGCACTGATTTGCTGCTCAGCCAGCACTTGCTGCACTTTGCGCAGGTAGCTGGTGAACTGGCTAAATACCAGCACACGGTGACCTTCGGCGATAATGTTACCCACCAATTCAAGAAAAGCGTTCAGCTTCGACGGTGCCGCCTTCGATTCAGGCTCCACCAAAGTAGGGTCAATTGCCAGTTGGCGCAGTCTGGTCAGTGCGGCCAACACTTCTACCTTGCTGCCTTCAGGATCTTCAGCCAACAGACCCATCACACGTTGGCGCTCCCTAGCCAAGTGCAGGTCATACAGTTTACGGTGACTAGGCTCCAGCTTCACAGGCACGATCTGCTGCTGAATTGGCGGTAAATCCAGCGCTACGTCCGCTTTTCGACGACGCAGCAAAAACGGTGCTACACGCTTACGCAAGGCATCCATCTTCGACTGGTCACCAGCAAGCACAGGCTTTTCAAAATATTCGCGGAACTGCTTCACCCCACCAAGCAACCCAGGATTAGTCAAAGAAAACATTGACCAGGCATCCGACAGTGAGTTTTCAATCGGAGTACCAGTAATCGCGAACACTCGCGGCGCATGCAAGTTACGCACCGCCTGAAACGCCTTCGAGGTAGGATTTTTCACGTTCTGAGCCTCATCCAGAACAACCCCAGCCCACTCACAAGCAGCATAATCATCGGCTTCTAAACGCAGCAAAGCATAGGATGTCACCACAATATTCGCCCCGGCCGCAGCTTCTGCTGGAGATAGGCCGGTCTTTTTCGCCGTCGCAGTAATCACCGCCACATTCAAAGACGGGGCAAACTTTTCAGCCTCAGCCATCCAATTACCCACCACAGATGTTGGTGCCACCACCAACCATGGCTTCTGCACTGGCACAGCCAAAATCATGGTGAGAACCTGAAGAGTTTTACCCAAACCCATATCGTCGGCAAGCACTCCACCTAAGCCACGGCGCGCAAGCCCTGCCAACCAGCGGAAACCCACCTCCTGGTACGTGCGCAACGTAGCGTTGAGGGAATCCGGCACGCTCACAGGGTCCTGCGGGGCTCGTGCTGCCGACAGTGCCTTAGCCAGCCACTCATCCGGAGTAAAATCGATCGCGTCTAAACTCTCAAGCTCATCCCACCAGGTAGTACGCCCGCCCGGGACACCAGCAGTAGCACGCCGAGGATCAGTCAGCGCGCGGGCCTCCTCCAGCAAATCAGCAAAAGCTTGGTAGTCCGGGTCATCAACCACTACGTAGATACCATTGTCTAAAAACAGCAGCTTATCAGGACGGTTCAGGGCCTCAATCAGAGCAGACATCGCCACATCCACCCCCTCCACGCACACCGTGGCCTGCAAAGAGAACCAGTCCCGGTCCTTCGAACCAGCCTCCAGTGCAACCTGCACCTCGGTGGCCTCGCGCATTTCAGATAGTTCGCGAGCCAGCTCGTCGAACACCACCTCCACACCAGCAGCCTGCCAGCGAGGTACCTCAACGCTGAGCAATGCGAAAACATCCACCCCATGATATTCGCGATCGACAGGCTCAAACCCCAGGTTCTCAAGCAGCTGCGCCTCAGCATCATGGTTACGGCGAGCAGAGTGATCGTCGGAAAGCGAAAACAACCGCCGACCATAAGCAAAAGCGAAACTCACACGGGCAACCGGCGGGCGCGAAGCCCACGATTCAGCAGTGATCGTGGCACGCAACACCGGCGGGGCGGGCTCGCCCGGAGTGAAAGAAGAATCCGGACTGACCCACCCAGTACCAGCCGTGATGTGATCAAGGTACTGGTCTTCGAACTCTTCCCGATCCTCCTCCGGAATCTCAATCACCAGGTTACGGTGCTGTAGATTATCCCACTCAGCAGTGGCAGGCTCATCGAAAAAAGCCAGATTGAGCACACCTTGAGCATCACGCCACGCGCACCCCACACTGGGCAAGCCAAACGTCATCGTCGGCACCACCACCGCATCCGGCAACACCACCGTAGAAGAAACCTGCAGGCCATCACCATTTTCCACAACGCTAATCGTGGCGCGGGCACCACTAAAGTGCGTCACAAGAGGCAGCTGGGTGGCCTCCTCCACAAACGCAATCCCAGCAGCATGGCAGGCACGCAGCGCATCAAGCACATCCGCCCCAACATTGCGTAGGAAGGAAAAACCATCATTGCCATTAAAGTAGAAGCTTTCCTCCAACAACTTACGCACAGCATTCACATGAGAAGGTCGCAGACCCTTGGCTTCAGTACAATTCTCAAAACGCTTCAAAGTGACATCATTGAATGACCATGGCTTCGCCTGCGTGGGCCGCTTCGCCGGGCGCGCCGGCCGAAACTTCAACCAGTCGCGCGCATAGCCATAGTAAAAACTTCTAGTCTGCTGTTCTTCTGCCGGGGTGTAGGTAAAAACGAAAGTCAGGTCAAGGCCGTCGTCGTTAAGCGAACCAGGGTCAGGCTGTGGCTCACCAAACAGACGCGTCAACTCCACCCGCCACTGAGAAACTAACGCGGAGGCCTTCCCGCCCATCCCATCCTGATCGAAGTACGTCAACACTGCGGCCACCGCATGTTTGCACTGCCACCCGTACGGGCAGGTGCAATAAGAAGTGAACATGTCAAGACGACCGTCAATAAAATACAGATTGTTATTCTGCCGGTACTCATCCCCGCGAGACCCCACGCAGGTAGACGTGATATTAACATGGGTTTGATAGCGCCTCGCATCCGTCACAGTCGCCTGTCCACGCTCAAACAAGTCCCGCCCACGTGTATAAACGCCCGGATCAACCAAGTGCCTGATTTCATTGCCCAATGCCACTTTTATTATCCTAACGGGCCTGAGACGCGCACGCACCACAGTGGCAAAACACGGCGCGTGTGCGAATCACAGCGCGTGTGCGAATCAAGTAAGTGAAACTCCGGGGAAGCCGGCGAAAGTGGCGTGCCTGTGAGGGGTATCTTCCACTATTTGGTCAATTCCTTGTGCGCGTGCGGCCAGACTCCACCTGGAGTGCCGAAAAGAATTCGTGGGCGTCGACTGCCAGGTTTGTTTAGAGTGGGATCTTCCAAGTTGAGGTACGGCAAATCACTGTACAGTTCGCGCAGCAACGTAGATTTTCCGCTTTAGCGCGGATCGGTGACGCTCACGATGGGAAACCACTGCGTGAGTTACAGCACTTGGTCACCTAGGATACCTAGGCCACCTAGATCTCGTGCGATGAACATGCAGGCACCAAATCCCTAAAGTACCCGCTATTACCACAGGTCAGATCACTGGGGACAGACCTGGTGTGGACTGGCCGGAGAACCGGTAGAGCTTCTCGTTGACAAACTCTCCAACACCCCAGCGTTCCAGCTCGCGGCCGTAGCCGGAGCGGCCAATGCCACCGAAAGGCAGGCCGGCACCAGTGGCCGAGGACTCATTAACAAAGGCCATGCCCACATCTAGCTGGTGGGCCACCTCGCGGCCCTTGTCTAGGTCGGTGGTCCAAACAGAACCAGAGAGGCCGTAGTCGGAATCGTTGGCTATTTCGATAGCCTCCGCCACGTCCTTGGCTTTGTACACAATTGCTACTGGGCCGAAGATCTCATTGCAGCCCACGTCGGAGGAACGATCCACCTCGGTGAGCAGTGCTGGCTCCATGTAGGCACCCTCGCTGTCGATCTTCTTGCCACCCACCGCAATCTTCGCTTCGCCACTTGCGGCAGCTAATTCAAGTCGCTCGACAATCTCGTCACGCGCACCCACCGAGGACAGCGGGCCAACCTCTGCATCCTCATCGTCGTAGGGCCTACCTTCATTTCACCGATCCGCTTGGTTAAGAACTCCACGGTCCTGTCATAGTAGTCTTCCAGCACAATCAAGCGTTTCGGTGCGTTGCAGGCCTGCCCGGTGTTGTACATGCGGATCAAGGTGAATTGTTCCAGGACCCATTCCAGGTTGGTGTCGTCGATAAGCAGGAAGGGGTCGTTGCCGCCGATCTCGAGCAAGGTCTTCTTGTAGTTCTCGCCGGCGGTCTTGGCTACGGCGGCGCCGGCGGCCTCGGACCCAGTGAGCGAAACTCCGGTGATGCGTGGGTCGGCAACAAAGGCGTCCATTTGGGAGCCTGAGGCATAAACGTTAATGAAGGCACCCGCAGGCAGGCCGGCTTCTTCGAAAAGATCCTGGCAGGCCTGTGAGGACAATGGACAAATTGAGGCGTGCTTGAGCACCAGCGTATTACCCAATAGCAGGTTTGGCGCTGCCCAGCGCGCTACCTGGTAGTAAGGAAAGTTCCAGGGCATGATACCCAGAATGGGGCCCAGTGGTTCCTTGGCAACGAAAGTGCGTTGCGCGCCCTGTGCTGGCAGCTCCGTATCGGCAAGCACGTCGTGAGCGTGCTCGGCGTACCAGCGGTAAATCTGTGTGACAGTGTCCAGCTCACCCTCAGCCCAGCGGGTGAGCTTGCCCATCTCGCGGCCGATGTGCTGCGCCAACTCGGTCTTGTTCTCTTCGTACAGTTCAGCAGTTTTCGCTAGCACGGCCGCGCGCTCCTCAATGGAGGTTGCGCGCCACTGATTAAAAGTCTCGGTTGAGCGGTCCAAGATGGTGTCACGGTCCGAGTCCTTAATCCGGTCGAATTGCTCCTCCGTCTTGCCGTTGTTCGGGTTTTCAAGATTGAATGTGGTCATACACCCCTGTATACGCGAATTTGTATATACATACTGTTAGGTTTGTCACTGGCACGGCGCGGGTAGGCACAGCACAGGCACCTTTTGCTTTACGACGACCCCAGCACCGATCACCAGATACAGGCCAGCAAATGACGATCCCGCAGGCAAATATGGTGGATAGCAGAGCAATGAGCGCCTGGTTAGTGTACGCCCAGCACGTCTTCGGGTGTTGATTCCAAAGTACCCGGGATGCCAACAAACGGCGCGGTAATAAGAAACGGTTCAGTCTCCGTATCCACAATCTCCGCCACGTTCTGACGCAACTGAGCGGCAATATTGCCAAACCGGTCCGCAAACGCCTTCTGCGACTGTCTACCATGATCACTCAACACCCCATCGTGTGAGTCCCCCATCTCCCGCAAACCAGACACGGTAGTAAAGGTAAGCGACCTTAACATCGAAAAATTTCTACCGTGCATGACCAGGCTTCGCGCTGGGATTAAAAGCTTGGCAATAGCAGCAGCTACATCCGACGGAACAATATTGAGCTTCTTTCCCCCGCTAGTCATTTCTACCCCTTCGCTAATCTTTCTAAAGTGTTTTTTGCGTTTTTACAATGCTCATCTTGATCAACCGAGTACACCCCATCGATTGAGAACGCAACGAGGTGCCCCCTCTCCGTCGACACAGCTGCACTACAGTTACTGTCCGTTAAGTCTTCAACAACGAATAAGAACATTCCGGCACCACGTCTGAGACATCATCCGAAAGAATTGTCGCTTGTTCTAGAAGGTCATCACGATCAACGAGGTTTCCTGCAAGCAGAATGTCTAGATTTCCGATGTTCTCTTCAGCAAGCAAGGTGCATGATAACGCAGATCCGTTAGCTAGAGGCGTGGTTATCCCGTCGGTTGTGTACCCCGATTCAGCGAATTCCTCCGCCGTAATCTCCTGGCACGGATCAAAAACATCCGGATACACCTCCAGCGGATCAAAAAGACCAAGCTGCAACGTCCCCGAATCAAAATGGAAAGCATCAACAGCTCCCGCCGGAAAACCAGCCTCAGGATCAGACACCCCACCTGAAGCATCTCTCAACGACTCCGGTTCCCCTGCAGGAGACCCCTCCTCCGCCACAGTGGTGGTAACAGGCGAAACACCACCGCCAGGCGCCAGTCCTGAATCAGCAACAGAACATGACGACGTTAACACCCCAAAGACAACACAGCTGCAACAACGACGCATCCTCTGCGAATCATGAATCTCCCCCGAGCACGATGAACTGGCGCCCACAACTATGATACTTTTACGACCACCCCGCACTAATTACCGCCACAGCCAGGACAAAAAACCCACAAAGTGAGCACTCAAAAACAAGTCACAACACGGCTTCTAGCAAGTTTCCGAAGCAAATCAATTTCTATAGTTAACTCATGGCTTCGTGCACCGGCCCAAAGGGTTAGGTTTTGTCTGACACCACGTTGTAAGCATTAAGCAAAAAGGAGAGTAGCTAGTGTGAATGGCACCTCGTTGCGTCACCTGCTATTTTGGGCAGGCTTGTCCACGAGCACGGCATGACCAACACAGATCAATCACGCGAAGGCCATCCTGTATTCCACCATCGTGGCGCTTTGCACCGCCCTAAAGTGCCTACCGAGCGACCTCCTTACGGTTCACGGCTAGTCGAGCGTGGTGTTCGCTTATCGACGACCCGCTGACCACTCGCACATAAAATGCACAACCGGCTCGATTTCATCGAAGATATAAGCGCGCGTCAGCAGGTCATGAAATGTGGCTTCGCTATCGCCCGGACCAGCAGAATCGTAGGGAACTACCAGCGTTTCATCGCCGGGTAGGACAACAATTGCCGCCAGCAACGCTGTGCGCTTGTTCCCGTCTTCAAAGGGCTGTGCCTTTGCAAGCTCAACAAACAATCGCGTGGCCCCTTCACGGTCTTGAAACTCTCGATACTTATCGACGATCCCACGCAACCCTTCCATACTTAACGCCGGTGGCCGATGGGGTCACCATAGGAGGTACGGACACCACTATTTTGTTCTAACGTTCGAAGTTCACCGGGGTGAAGAGCCACAGAACGTGTCATCGCAGCATTGATCGCACACACCAATTCCGCGCTGGGGTGGAGCCCAGCTCGCTTCGCCTGGGCAACAATATGTCCTGCATCTTTGAGATCTTCAAGGAGTTGCAGATCCGCCCGAGAAGCAATTCCGCAGGTCTTACCGCTGCGCAGGAATGCCTCGGTAGCGAGCCTGCCTGACCGAAGATTGTCAAAGACTTTGCCCGCTGAATAGAGAACCGAGACCATAGAATCATTGCGCAGCATGGCCTTGATACTACTCCGTCAGCCCCACCCTAATTGCCTCCTGTCGCTGTGACAGAGACCAGTCAGCGATGGAGCACCGCCCCGCCGACCGATCAAGGTACACACCCTGCTCGCGCAACTAGACCTCTATCCCAAAACCTAGAGACAAGGTGGAAACGTGCTCCCAACACGCTTGACGACGATCCCCCTGTCCACTGCGATTCAGCAGGGTAGGCCTGATCCAAGGTCTAGCCTCCCTTTTAGCGTGCCTTGACTAGATTCGGTATGAGCATAAAGCTATGTCCATGAAGTCTGAACAACTTAGCGATTCCCCGCCTCCGGCACCACGCGTCACCGAACCGACAGATTGGTGGTCGAAAAGGTTCGGATTAGTAGCACAGATATTAACATGGATTGCACTGTCACTGGCAGCATCTTTTCTCAGTGGATTCCCAATGGTGGATTTCTTCAGGCTCGAAATCCTCGAGGAACCTCTACAACCTATCTCCCATCAGTGGTGGAAGTTTGTTGCCTTCGTGGCCACTTTCATGATTGCTGGTTTACTCGCGCACACCTGCGTTCCAGGTCAGCATCGCCCAACCGTAGGAAAAACCGTCGGCTTCTTTGGGATAATCACGCTCATACTAATAACGAGAAACGCTCTCCGCCTTAGTCAAACCCAAAATCCCTCAGTCTTCTGGGGCTTTTCCGATCTTGCCTTTTGGTTCAGTAGCGTCATGTTAATATTCATTTGGATATTGGCGTTCACTCCAAAGCAGGCCAAGGGTTCTACCCTTGAACACGTGCTTTGGCATAACGCCCGCGTTAAGAACAGCACACGCGGCATCCCGTCAAAAACACGTTGGTTCCCTTATGTATCGGCGGTCCTTCTTTCTTTTATCTTGGCATATGGCCCCATTTTCGAGATAGGCCTCGAGTCCAGCGTTGAACCAAAACCTTTGTTTTGGTGGAACGTCAGCGTTGTCGTATTCCTAGCGCTTGCCGCAGCCACGTGGGGCTTCATCATACAAAGGAACCGAACACGAAAACGCGTGATTGCTGGTTCCGATAAAGAACTAAAATTGACCATTAAGTTATTCTTCCTGTCAAGTTTACTTACCTCAGTAGGATGGCTGCTTCCGGAGAAAACTTCGCTAGTACATTTGTCCTTATCACTCGTGTGGTTTCTGGTTACTACAGGAACTATCGCGACCGTGCCGCTGGCGATCGACCGCCAGTATCAAATCTTAGCCCGCTACAAACCTCAAAAAGATGGAAAAATCTACTACTCAATCGACGGCGAGCCGTTCTTGATACTTACACCTCTTCGGGGAACCCTAGAGACAATCCCCTGCCAGACTAAGCATCGGATCAAGGAAAGAATTTATCTCAAGATCCTCGACCACGAGCTAACTAACTCCCATATATCCTTCCTCCTTGAAACGAATTCTTCCGGCCTCATTCACATTAAATGGATTGTGCTGTCCACGAATCAGCACCGCTATTTAGTCTATGGCCCTACCGAGACACGGCATTTATTGCGTTTCAAGATTGCTTACCTTTTTTCGTATTTCGTGTGGCTCAAACCGTCTACAGAAGCACCAATCTGCGTGAAATCGGCACCGGTTGGTCCCGGCGCGCAGCCAATCATTATTACGCCGCACGATGTCAAAGTTGATCCTCCTGGCCTCGATGCTTCAACGCAGTCCGATCCCCAGGTGTGACTAACCCTCTGTTCACTTGGCACTTCGGTTGACTTTCGAGCCCTCACGCTATGGCAGCAGCGTCTAAAACTGAGGAGACAACTGCACCAGTCCGTTTTGCACTGCGAAAACTCCACCACCCATTACGGCAGCGATGAGGACCAACGGTACCGCAATTGCACTTCCTACCGACAATCCGTCCTTAACGCTCTCAGGCCTAGTCTCACCAAAACCTTCATTTCCCGACAGCTCGCGAGGTTTATCACCGTCACCAGAATCATCTCCTTCCGACGCACCAAGCGAGAACTCACCCAACAACTCCACAGTTAGTTCCTACGCGCTCCATCCAAGATCCAGGAACTAACTACACCGGTCTCCGAATCAAATCCGGCGAATACGGAGTCCTAGGTGGGGCGAGGCCCCATTACCCTCCGATTCCCGAACCGGCAGTCAACTTGCTCCGCTACTCGAAGATGTTCTACTCTCCACCTACCGCGCTGAACCCTCACACAAAGATTTCATACTTGCTGCCGTCCCATCGGATCTACAACGACGGACGTTGCCTGCGGATTCCCCTTCGGGATAAGGCGCGGCCGGGGTGTAGAATTTATCGAGTACAAGGACCCAGGGTTCTAAACAGTAAATACACTTGGATATATATTCTCATTGAGAAATTTTCCAGGATTTTTTGGAAGTGTAACCTCTAGCAATATTGCTATCCGGAATTCTCACTGCCTGCGTCGAGGTACAAAAATAGACAAACCGCCGACCCTGTTGCGCGATAAACGAAGGGTCGGTGGCTTATCTACGGTCTTTTCTTAAAATTCAGGCTTCGCCGGCGGAAGCGGTGCACCAACTGGTGGTTCAACCTTCGGGTACGCCTTTACCAGGCCCTTACCCACTGTAGGCTTATCAGGGTTAGAAATTCCCGAAGCAACAGTCCCCTTCGGATTCTGGCGATACGGGGTTGGATCCCATGGCTGGTCAACCAGCTTCTTCTGGCACCACCATGCGAGGGCCAGTACAGCCAGGCCGACGAAGGCAATCAAGACAATACCGATCACACCTTGGGCACGGCTGGCGTATCCGATGAGGATTCCGTACCAGCCAAAGTCCGCGTCGCCGAACGTAGTATTCGCAGAACCGAAGGTGCCGAGCACCTCCATGAACAACGCCGACAAGAAGGTAATGATTAAACCGTTGGCGAATGCGCCAAGAACGGCACCGCGGCGTCCACCTGTTGCATTACCATAAACACCTGCTGCACCACCGGTGAAGAAGTGCGGTACCAGACCCGGTAGGATCAACACCAACCCAAAAGCGGGGTTGAGCCACATAGACAGAACTGCCAACCCCACAAGGCCACCAACGAAGGACGAGATGAAGCCGATAAGCACAGCGTTCTGCGCGTAAGGGAACACAATTGGGGCGTCCAGTGCGGGGATGGCACCTGGAACGACCTTGGCAGCGATACCCTGGAAAGCCGGCACTAGCTCACCCAGGATGGTGCGCACACCAAAAAGAATGATCGCGACGGCAACACCGAACTGCAGCCCCTGGGTAAATGCCTGCATCAGGAAGTCCCCCATGTTGACAGCGCCGCCTTCAAAGGAGGTGAAGGCCTCTTCGGTTCCAGCACGCGCGACGTAAAGCAGTGCAATAATAATATACATCAGCGCCATGGACAGCGCGGTCGACACCATAGAGTCGCGTAGGAAGCGCAGCCCTTCGGGAAGATTAAGCTCCTCAGTAGACTTGCTCATCTTTTCACCCTTACCACCGACCAACTTGCCGACAGCACCCGCCGCCACGTAACCAGCGGTACCGAAGTGGCCGATAGCGATCGAGTCATCACCGGTGATTCTTCGAGTCCACGGGTGAGCAATCGCAGGCAGTGAGACCATCAAGATCCCCAGTAGGGCCGAACCCAGGCCGACAACGATCCACGCGTTGTAGTTTGCAGTAGCCAAAACGATCACGAGCATTGTCGCCATGAACATGACGTGGTGTCCAGTGAGGAAGACGTAACTGAGCGGAGTAAATCGTGCGAGCAAAAGCGAAACGGCGAAGCCTAGAATCATGACCCAGGCGACTTGTCCACCGAATTGATCTTGTGCGATGCCAGCGATTGCTTCGTTGGTTGGAACCACGCCTTGTGCACCAGTAGCGCCAGCAATCATGTTGCCAAGCGGTTCCAGAGAGGTGGTGACGAGGCCTGCACCTGCGGTGATGAGCAGGAAACCCAAGACAGTCTTAATGGCACCGCCGATAACTTGACCAATGCCTTTTCCAAGGGCGATAAGACCGACAGCTGTGATGAGACCCACCAGAAACGCCGGTACGGAGAGAATTTCATTAACGAGGAAGTCGATGATGGCTCTGAAGATATCCATGTAGTGCAACCCTTCTAAATTGCGTAGAGCTCGCGAAGCGCGTCGTCAATTTCTGATAGATCAGTGAAGTCTTCAATAACGTAAACGGGCACTCCTACATCACCAAGGGTGGCTGCAATCTCGCCGGAAGTCAGGAGGAAATCTGCCTCCTTGGCCCGTCCCTTTGCGGAAATGGTGTCGGTCGCCTCGACATCTAAGTATTGATCCCAGCCCCAGGTGACCAGAACCTTATCGAGTGAGTTCTTCAGGAACAACGATGTTCCCAACCCATTGCCACACACTGTCAGAATCTTGTTCTTGCTGGGCACGGCATTCTCATCGGTGGACCGTGCCTGCTCGGAAGCGGAAGCGGCAGCGGTGTGTGTGCCTACCGCAGAGGATCCCGCACCACGGGTAGACAGCTCCTCGGTCAGGGCCTCACGCAGTTCTTCCTCAGTATCGGCTGATTCAACACGAACTCGTCGTTCGGAGTCAGCCAACAGCGTTGCCAGTTCCTTCATTGCCGAGGTATGGGAGGAGCTATCAACTGCTGCCAACGCAACGACCAAGTTAACTGGGTCATTCTTTTTATGGCCAAACTCGACTGGTTCGTCAAGGTAAACCCAGGAGATTGCGGTCTTTTTCACGGCCTCTGATGGGCGCGCGTGAGCAAACGCGAAACCCGGTGCCACCACGATGTATGGACCGGTAGTTTCAACGCTCTCGATCATTGCTTCGGTGTACTCGCTGGTGATGGCTCCGCCATTTTCTAGCAATGTACCGGCTATAGTGATGGCCTCGCGCCAATCAGTCGCCGGTGCGTGAAGGTTTACTGCGCCGGGAAGCAGTAATTCATTAAGAGTGGACATCGCTCCTCCATTGTTTGAGGGATTAGTCAGGTATGTGGTCAGTTGCGCAGTTTTCTTGGTTAACAGCTCGAATAGCGTATCGGGTGGGTCCGTACGTAAGCTGGCGAGCACTTCCTCTTGGGCACACAGGTGCACAAGGTTTGTGATTAGTAAGCGCTGGTCTGCTGGGGCGTACTTGCCCACAAAGAGACAAACCCACGCCCGATAGCCCCCTTCATCTGGCGCACGAGCCAGAACGGCGTAAACAGAGTCCCACTCCGGGATCACGACGTGTGGTAGCCAAATGCCTGGTTCTATTTCGGCGCTTCCGAGAAAGTCACGCTCATCCATGAGTTGGGAAACACGCTGCGGCGTGGCTGCAGTTGGGTGCGCAAACAGAAACTCATTAACCACCCGTGCACGGAGATCTGGCTCATCTGATTCGATGAGGGTTGCCCAGTTAGAAGCGTCGTAAAGCGTTACGGACACTGTCCTGGCTCCTTTCTGTCAACATGGCATCGACAACCACCACAGGTACAGAGTGCAGCTCCAAACCTCGGATCGTGCTGATAACCAACTCGATGTGATTGTCACGGATATAGCCCTCGGTGACGGTGTGCATAGATTCCAACCCGACGATGCGTACTTCAGGGAAGAACTTTTCAATCTTCACCCGTAACAGCTCAGAGGTGCCGATATCTGTAGAACAACCCACCAAGACTCGCACCGGACGAGATAGGCTCTCGACTTCCCGAGCAAAGTAAAGCGCGAGAAAGCCGATCTCATCCTCGGAAAGCTCAGTGCGGAAACACCCTGCACACAGTGCTCCAACGCTTCGAAAATATCCAGATACTCCGCCCGTGCCTGGGCAACTACCGGGTTCGAGATGGCGATGCCGTATCGCAAACGGTTGAGCAGAGGCCGCACGTGGCGGGCCAAGTCGTTGCGTAGCAGTAGCGGTGAGAAATCGATGCCAGTCGTGTGAGTCATTGAATCGGCAAGCGTGTTTGCCGCCACCACTGCACTGTCGTCTGCCGTGACCACTTCCGTAGCTGCATGCTCCTTACGCGAGGAGACTAGGTGGGCGTAAATGTATGGAATCTCTTCAGCAAGCGCACCGACGCCCAAGTATCGCTGCGCGTTCTCGACGATATACAGCGCTACCTGCCAAGCCTTCTCGTCACGGGAGTTTTCTGCGAGATTGATCGAAGGTGTCACGGCGTTTTCGTGTCGACGAGACCTCGTGACCCTGACATAAATGTGCGAAGCTAAATTAATGTCGTAAGGGTTCAGTAGCGTGGTACCCAACCGCTGCTCAACCACTTCCACCTGCTGGCGCGCGAAGGCTAAGTCGGATTCTTCAAACCTGTTCTCCACGAAGCCCGGATCTACGTACATCGTTTCCACCGCGGTGGAATCAACTAATGAGCTCAATGCCTGGCGGATATTGACCTCAGTTCCTTCTACCCAGATCTTCCAATGCTCGCGTCGAAGCGAAAGTCCGAAGTCCATAATCTTCTTGCCTGTGGACCTCAGATCCGCCCGAAGTAAGGACTCAGAGATGAAAAAGCGAGTACTGAGCAATTCAAAATCCAGCCGATCTGGTGCTGCCCGGAGGAGGACAGCAAGAATTTCTCTCCTCCTGGCGACCGGAGTCAGTACCGCGGGTTCCCGCACGCTTGAGAAGACATCCGCGGCCTCAACTCGGTATCCGACGCCCCGGCGAGACGAAACCACTTCCCCCACCGATGAGGTTTCATTGATCTCGCGGACGGTGCGGTAAATAGTCTTCGGTGAGGCGCCGAGCAATTCGGAAAGCTCCTTCGCGGAAACGTAAGTTCCAGCTTTGGTGAGCTCACTAAGCAAGCGATGCGCGAAGTCGCTGAGCCATTCCACGGGATCCACCTCCCTCACACTCTCACACATATCCACTGACATTTACATTAGCTGCATGACCTAGGGAAACGGAAGGTAAATTTGTGTCCATCGCAATGGCCACGGTCGAACCGCTACGTAGTTAGCAAGAAAATCTCTCACCAGTCCGCCATGAACCCGCGAGTGTTGCAACTGAAGAAGACTTGAGTACACTTTCCATCAACCTCTTTCAGAGACCACTTGCTTGGTAACGTCAACCCAAAGTTGTAATTTTGGGTCCGCCCAGCGTGTGCGAAGCCAGCGTTTACTCGATGCGAGCAGTCGCTTCATGTAATGCCTCGCGGAGGTCTTCGTCAACAGCGTAAATATACAAACCATTGACCCCGCGGGTGAGAAGGACATTAAGCTGATTGCTGAGGAATTCACCTGCAAATGACTTTTTGGAGCCATCTGACAAGGTGCGTTGCCGGGTGGCTTTTGTATACGACGACTTCGACGGGTCAATAGTTACTCGTCCGTCGCGGTAAACCACGGATGGCCCCAGGATCACGCCGGCGTAGTTCAGGTCAAAGCCTTGAATCGTATACGTTGAGCCTACTTCGTTAATCGTCTGTTCTTGCTCCGGCCAGGATTTTCCTTGGTTCCGCCGCATTAGCGCGCGGTCTTGTTTGATCTCACGATTCCAGGGCATCACAAACCTGCCCTCTGGATGAGCGATGTCGACTTTCCATAGTCCATCGGCACTCTCGTCGTTCACCCGATTCCCCCGATAATCCCAATCGTAGGTTGCGATTAATCGCGAGAGCGACGTCTCCTCCTGATCGGCTTTCTTCTTAATCGCGTCGTGCAATGCGTGTGGGCTATCGAAGATTCGAACGGCATATCCACTGGAATCCTCAGAGAATGGAAGGATGATACTTTCGTCGATAATCGTTCGAATCCAATTAACGGTGCTGGTATCCGCCTTAATCCTCATCTGATTGGTCAACGTGATCGGTTCGAGCTTGATGTACTCAGCAAGTTCTTCCTCAATCGGTTTCTCCCAATACTGGGTAGTTTCCAAGATCTGGTGTTGATCAAAAACAGCAATGACGACCTTTGCCCGCTTGATAATGTCCTTCAACTGGTTCGTTCCTCCCGAATAGCCCTGATTTGATTGAGTGAGCAAAAGGTGCGCTTCATCAATAAGTACGACTTCAGCTGCGGCTCGAGACTTAAATTGGTTAATGAACGTCGTAGGCTTCAAAACGCGAGGAGGTTCGCCATCGTAAATTCCGGACTTTTTGGCGATGTCCTCATAAACAATGCGCTGTTCATCGTGTGCCGACACTAGGTAACCGTCGACAGCGGGGGTGGACTCGTCCAACTCACTATTGAGTTCACGGAACCGCTCGTTTTCCTCATTCGCACCTAGCAACAATTCCGTGAAGATACTGCTGATCAGAACCGTTTTACCCGACCCCGCCGCACCGTGGACGAGAATCAGCTG
The DNA here is from genome assembly GCF_900187295.1 of Corynebacterium cystitidis. NCBI lineage: Bacteria > Bacillati > Actinomycetota > Actinomycetes > Mycobacteriales > Corynebacteriaceae > Corynebacterium > Corynebacterium cystitidis. Next base: position 1,895,614 of record NZ_LT906473.1, read on the forward strand.
ATGCCCGTGCTCGTCCGTTTTCAAAGCAGTGTTAACAGACTCGAGGATGCGATCTTTCGCCTGAAGCTGCTCGTCGGTTAGCTTGTGAAAAGGAGACGCCTTATAAACCGCGGAAGCTTTGATCTCCTCCGGTGATTCAAACAAGTTAGGTTCACGGAAGTGCAATTCGTTCCATATATCGGTGAATATTTCGTCGAGCGATTCAGAGGTAAAGTACTGATTCTGTTCATTAGTACGCCTGTTGTTTAGGCGCTTAACGGAACTACAAGCTTGGAGGAAGAGCATGAAGCGATTCTCGATGTCTAGAGTCAACGACTTATTGAAATACTCGTGGCCAATCACATACAGTTCGGTTCCGGGGGTCTCTAGAAAGGCTTTCCAATCCTCGCGCTTTTCTGGGTCTTGTTTGATGTGCTGCCACGTGCGCTTCAAAATGTTCGTGGTCTCACCGACGTAGACAAGATGGCCGTCATTCTTTCCGGTGCCCGACTTGCTCGTGACGACGTACACCGTCGGATAATCCAACAGATGTGTAATCGAGGCGACCTTAATATCGTCATCAAGCGCATCCAAATATGCTTTTAGCTCGGCCTCGAAAGCCTCACCGTAGTTGACTTTGGTCATGAAAAAAGAGCCGACTCCCATGGTTCCTCACAATCTTTAAACGGGGTGAGGACGTGTCCTTGATTTTTGGGGGAAGTCCGACGGGCCCGAAGCTATGAAATTTGTTGTTGGCGGTTTACGCAAGTAATCGTCGTAAAGCTCCTCTCGTTTCCTCGTCCGGAGAATAGATCAAAGTTCCAATCATCCCGCGAGTCAGTAGAACCTTATAAATGTGGCGAAGAAGTCCATCGAATTCCTCATCAGAAATCTTCTTCGTGCTCCGAAAGTGAGGATCCTTATTATTTTGTCGCACTGAGACGAATTGGCCATCGCGCCACACCAAGTCTGGCCCAAGAATGACCCCGACCCAATCGAACTCGAAACCCTGCGCGGTATACACGCAACCGACCTGACCAAAGCCACCTTCAGCGGTAGCCCACAGGGCTGAGGGCGGTGCGTCTCCCAAGCGACGATCCTCTCTCGAATTCCAGGGACGTTTCCAATCGCCGATCTGCACATCGGGATATAGGGTCTTGTTCTTCCTGTCAGCATCGGACCATGGCCAGCAGAAGCCAGCTACCATTCGTGCAGAGTAGCCTTCATTGAGCTTGTCACGGAGTTGAGATTCCAACGTCCAAGGTGAATCAACTACCTCGACGATGAAGTCGTCGTTCGCCGGTAGCACTGCAGACCTCGGGTCAGCGTCGGCGAGTCCGAGAATCTGCTCTGCCCAATCAATGTAGGCTTGCGAACCGCCACACCGGAACTGCTCCCCTAGCTCCACCACAACGGTGTCCAAGCCTTTGCTATCGGCGTAACTCTGAATTTCTTCGACAGACCCCATTTCCCCCTGGCGTACGACCTGGTTTTGGTCAAGCAAAAAGACTGGAACGCGAGCTACCGAAACAAGCTCATCAATTTGTCGACGATCGCTACGCAGATCCGCCCGTGTGAAACGATGGTTGGAAGATTCGCGAATGCGGTGCGCCTCGTCCGCAACAAGAACATCCACGCTGCTAGGCTCTGCCTGCGTGAAGTTGTTAAAATATTTGAATAAGCTTTGTACCGACTTGCTGCGGTGGCCTGCGACCTTACGCAAGGTTTGAGTGAAGGACCTCGACCCAGTGGCATGCAGAACACCATGGCCCTCGCGAGCAAGCTCTCCGAGCAGGCTGAGCGCAATGACAGATTTCCCTGTTCCCGGTCCACCTGAAACGATGACGATCCTCTTCTGATTCGAATGGGCAGCCCTATGCACCTCATGGTGCACTAAATCGACGGCAGCTTGCTGATTGTCTAGAAGCGTGAACTGTTCGCGCCTGCGAACCTCATCGGCAGCAACCGTCATGAGCTTCTGCGCAGGCTTCACACTCGATCCCAATAACAAATCAGCCGTGCCTGTGCTTCTCTGTGGACTCAGCTTTTCACGCAGAAAATCTCTTAATTCCCTGCGGCTACTTCCAAGAAAAATCCTGGAATTCGATTCGAAATCAGGGGCCAAGATCTCCTCGACGTCATTCTGATTAAGAACGTTGTGAAGGTACGCAACCCCGGAAACCCAAGCGTCGCGACCTTCGAGCACTCCCAGGAAATTCAACAGATACTCACGGTAACCATCGACTTGTCTCAGTGGGTGGGTGCGCGGCGTAGGTAATCCAGGAACAAGTACAAGGTTAGGATCCTCCTCAAAAAGAGAAGCTTGAGACCACTGCTTCAATTCAAGAATAACGAATGAAGGATCACCAGTATCCGGGTTACTCCCAGCCAGCACAAGATCTGCCCGATGAGAAGTCAGTGGCAGCGAGTATTCCAAGAGCACGTCAACGTTTTCTAGACCTGCTGCTTTGATATCTGCCGCAATTAACGGAATGCTACTTGCCCACGATCGTTGTTCAGATTCTCCTGCAACATAGTGGAGATCATTAGCCATCTGCCGAACCATTTTAGTTACCAAGGAGTCTGCATCCACGCAAGAAGAGAACAGTTCATCGCCTGTCATCCTCAAAAGAGTCACGCTCAGCCTCCAAGCACGAAAAATCGTGCGACGGGAGGCCTTTAGGACTGCCGTGTCGGGCGAGCTGCCTGTCGATGTCGCTAGTTTATGGATCAGAGACTAACACAGAATCGAAGCGTAGAGCCTAGCGCTAAAGGAGTGTTCGGTTAGCAATCAGACCTGACCTCTCCGCGAAATCCTTAGACGGATACATTGGCGATGCGCTCGACAGCAGGTCGACGTGGCGCCCGGAGATGTCGCTGGCCAGAGTCACTCAAGCGGCGAACGTGATCACGCAGCTACTGGGAAATTAGGAGTTCATCCCCATGCGCAAGGCCATCCGATCGGGGCGCAACCCAGCGACTACCCCGAAACGTGGCGTGCCAAGCACCGACGATGTAACCCACTGCGATCAAGGCTAGCTCTTCCAAGACGCTGAGTGAGGTGAGCGTGCTTTGAAAACCCACACTTACGGCTACACCTATCTGCTCCCCGCCACACGAGGGCATTGCCTCTTTAAACAGCGTCGGCTCTAACACCCTCAGCGAAATTCCGGAGAGAGCATCTGTCCTGCAGCTAGACAAGCTAATTAGACCGCTCGATAAGCATGTAGGATCCACCCGCCGCCAATCATTCTCGGCGCGACATCGAAAAACGTGGCAGATACAGAGAAGGCCCCTGATTGCATGCTTGGCCGATCTGCGCGTCACAGCAGAAGTGATGGGGAAAGTATTTTACTGCCCACACCTAGAAAACCATTGATCCACTTCTAAGCTACAACCAAATCTCCGGGCCCAGGCAAGATCAGAGAATCGCAATAGCTCACAGAAGCGACAGATCTGAAGCGACAGAACCCATGGGCTAATCTAAAGCAATGACGCGCTCCAAAGACTCCCGCCACACTGAAGAAACCAAAGAGACCCCTCCGCTGAACCTGCGGCTTACAGCACTGGTGGTGCTGCTGGTTGTTGGCGCCTGCTCGGTAGCCATCTGGGCGCAGCCGGAAGACACGTCAGTGATCACCAGTATCCTGCTGCTAGTGGCCCTGGGCCTACTGATCTGGTTTGTGTGGATGCCCATCTATAAAGGGTTTTTACCCTCAGCGCTACTCATGACAGGCGCGATGATTCTCTGGGCCGCCGGCGGCAGTAGTGCGGTGGCCGATGTCAGCGGCAACATGCTGGTAGGTTTCGGCATCATAACCCTCGGCCAGCGGCTGGGAGAAGCGGCAAGAATTCTTCCTTCCGCCTACCGATAAAGCGCGGGTACCCCGTCCCGTGGATAAATCCACTACTCTCGCATGTCAACCCCAAGCGGGTACCGTCTCACCGACTACTAAAGACCCTGGCCAACAGTGTGGCCTTTTCGCGTACCGGCTCTGGGTGTAGTCCTCCGCACGAAGCAAAAGAATACATTGACATGCTGCGCTCTGGAGTGGCCGTTGATCTTGATGATCCAACCGTCACCAAAGAGGCTCAGCGCTGACACACCATGCGGACGCTCTACCTTGTCGATAATTCAGCCCTATCACCACGATTAAATCGAAAGGTATTTCCTCCCTCGTCATGCCGCCGCCAAAAGCCACTTAGATCGTCGTCAAGCGAACTACTTGTGAGCAACGGTGTGGCCGGCTTCGCGCTCATTCGACGAGCTAGTCATGGAAGACACAACCTCACTAACGTGGATGTCGGCAACGGGGGCCTGCTCAGGATCGTCGAACAACGCATCACCCAAGATGTTGTACACGTAGTCTAGGTCCTTATCACCACGGCCGGACAGGTTGACCAGCAAGTTCAGCTTTTGGCCTTCAGCCTCGGCGACTTCGGCAAGCTTCAGCGCATAGGCCAACGCATGGGAAGACTCAAGCGCGGGGATGATGCCCTCATAGCGCGACAGCAACCGGAAAGCCTGCAAAGCGTCCTCATCGGTGACGGCAACATATTCGGCACGCCCGATCTCGCGCAGGTACGCGTGCTCCGGGCCCACACCTGGGTAATCCAGACCAGCAGACACAGAGAAGGACTCCGGCAAACGCTGCCCGTCCTGGCCAGTAACAACGTAAGACCGCGAACCGTGCAGCAAGCCAATCTTGCCATGGTTCAAGGCAGCACCATGTTTGTCGGTATCCAAGCCCTCCCCGGCCGGCTCCACACCAATTAGTTTCACCTCGGAGTTGCCTGATTGGTCCTCTAGATACTCAGCAAACGCACCGATCGCATTAGAGCCACCGCCGACAGCTGCAATCACGGCATCAGGAAGGCGGCCGGTATCTTCAAGCATCTGCTGGCGTGATTCACGCGAAATCACCGCCTGGAACTGTTTTACCAACGTGGGAAACGGGTGCGGGCCACACGCCGAACCCAGTACATAGTGCGTGGTAGAAAGGTTATCTACCCAATCCTTTAACGCAATATCAATCGCATTAGACATGGATCCGCCGGCCTCATTAGTCACCGGCACCACGGTGGCGCCCATCAGGCGCATCCGACGCACATTCGGCTGCTGTCGGGCCACATCCTGCGCCCCCATGTAGACCACGCACTCCATATCCATCAGCGCCGCCACCATCGCGGTAGCCGTGCCATGCTGGCCAGCGCCAGTCTCCGCGATCAGGCGATTTTTACCCAAACGCTTCGCCAACAAAGCCTGCGCCAACACCTGGTTCCCCTTGTGTGCGCCACCATGGGCGAGATCCTCACGTTTCAAGAAAATCCGCGAACTGCCCACACGCGGCAAATTAGCGCACTCATAGACCGGGGTGGGTCGACCCAGGAACTTCGCTTGCAGGCGTGCCAGCTCAGCAAGGAATTCCCGGTCCTCGAGGGCTTCTACCAACGCCTTCTCCAACTCATCCAACACAGGAAACAACGGATCCGGCACATACTGGCCACCAAAATCACCAAAGTAGGCAGGCAGCAAGGTCTCACGGTACTGGATCTCAATTGGTTCATCGGTAGTGGTATTGGGCTGATCACTCGGTAGGTTCACGCTCATGGGACCTTTCATTACTCGCGGCGAAAAGCACTGCGACAGTGCTGGGAGATGACATGATTCTAACCGGTTAACGGCAAGGCTAGGTACACAACCACCTAGTTCAGTAGTCACTTTTTCAACTGTTACTCATGCTTTTGCTAGTGTTCTTTAATGGAAAAGGTTAAAGGAGAAAGCAATCATGAGCATTACTGTTTGGGGAGTCCACAATGACCAGCCAAACATTGATCCCATCGCCGAACAGGGTGTTCGGATCAGTTACGACTTCGACGCCGATCTTACCCAGTTTCCCACCCCTGACACACTGCGCCAGGAATATGACCGAAAATTCCCAGACAAAAGTAGTGGAACGAAAGCCCAGGAAATAGGGGTGCTCTACCGCTTTTCCCAGGTAGTGCAGGTAGGCGACCTTGTTGTCGTGCCGGAGCGCTCCGACTCCACAATCAGCATCGGCACAGTAAGTGGCACCTATCGGTATCTCAACAACGTGGCCTCCCATCCTCATTTTCTCCCAGTGAAGTGGAAGCACACGAAACTGCCAAGGTCAAGCTTTTCCCAATCCACGCTAAACACCCTGGGCTCCGCCCTCACATTATTCAAGGTGGACAATGGAAAAGAAGAGATCCTGGATATTTTCAACGGTGCAGATAGTGCTACGCGGCCCCCAGTATTTGATTGGATTGCCTTCTATGAGGAACTCGCTGACACGATTCTGACTTTCCGCGCTGACCGCAATGCGTTATTAGGCAAAATTGATGAGTGCGCACGTAAGTGTGGAACCCCAAGGCTGTTTGACTATCTCACTCCCAAGATTGATGCCCACGGAAGCGACGGGCGGCTGCGCGATATAGACCCGTTTACCGCCATGAGCCCGCTTAATCGCGAGATAACTACCAAAAATCGATTGTCCATAGCGCAGGCATATAAGAAGGTGTTTCAGCTCCAGGCTCCGGCACCAACCGGATTTGATGGGCTCCCGTTGCTCACTAACTTGGCCTCATGGTTCATGCATTTCTCCGGTGATGGGGCTGACAGCAATGTGGAGGCATTGTGGGATCTAGCAGCAGCCGCCATCGGGTTCGCCGAAGACGATTCTGCCGAAATGCAAGAACGGCTGGTTACAGCATTTGATGTAGCGCGACGCAACACTACGGTTCGGCTAACGATGGGGTTGTTTTATATCCGCCCGCAGACATTCTTGGCTTTTGACCAGCAGAACGTCAGATACTTACGTAATCACTTCCCTGCCCCACAGAATCTGGTGTTAAAAAACGCGTTAGTCGGTGATGAATACCTCGCTAACGTACAGGCAGTAGCTCAGTGGTTGAAGCAGGATCCGAATAGTCCATCGTCGATAGCTGAGATCTCGCATCAAGCGTACATTCTCAAACCGCCCACTACTGGCATGGTCGAGGAGGACTCCACCGTCGACGATATTGATGCCTCCTACGATGTCAGCCAGATTGTAGAAGACGGATGCTTCCTGCCGGAGGAGAGCCTTGATGCCATGCTGCGCCGCTTGGAAGCAAAGAAGAATATCATCCTCCAGGGGCCACCGGGAACGGGAAAGACGTGGCTTGCTCGTCGTTTAGCGTGGGCATTCATCGGAGAAAAAGACCCAGACTCTGTGCTCATCATGCAGTTCCACCCTTCGATGAGCTACGAGGACTTTGTGCGCGGCTACCGGCCCTCCTCGTCAGGCAGCTTGGAGCTTATCGACGGGCCGTTCCTCGCCTTTGCGAAGAAAGCGCTCGCCGATCCTGACAGGCGCTATGTGATCGTCATTGAGGAAATCAACCGGGGCAACCCCGCACAGATTTTCGGTGAGATACTCACACTGATGGAGAACACGAAGCGCTCGCAGGCGCACGCCATGCGACTGATTTATCCGCGTGACAACGAGAGATTCTATCTTCCCCCCAACCTGCATATCATCGGCACGATGAACTTAGCTGACCGGTCCCTGGCCATGGTTGATATGGCGTTCAGGCGACGTTTCGCCTTTGAAAACCTTCAGCCACAGATAGGTGACCTATGGCTGGAGTACACCGTTCAGGAGGGCTACAACCGCGATGTGCTCAGCCAGTTCGCCGAAGCGCTTTGCCAACTAAACGAGGACATTGGGCAGGATTCGCTTTTGGGCCCACATTATCGCATTGGGCATAGCTATCTTGTACCACGTCGTAAGGCCAGCGAATCTGACTCTGCGGATGAAACTAAAGCGTGGTTGCGCGACGTTGTTACTACCGAGATCCTGCCCTTAGTCGAAGAATACTGGTTCGACCAGCCGCGGAAAGTCGCGGAGGTTAAAGCGTCACTGGAGAGTACGCTTTGACCACCTCGATCCCCGTCCGCAACCTATGGTTACTGCAGCTGCTTGCCTCCGATCTCTATCGGCATAGCAACCTGGTTTCTTCAGGCCACGAGAAAGTGGGCGATGACGTAGTTTTCATCGTGTCGCGCATCCTATGTGATGCCCTAACAGGTCGGCTGGGAAACGGACTGAGCAGGCAGTTTCAACGACACACTGCTGATCTTAAACGTGTGAGAGGAAAAATCGATCTCTACACAACGTACCGTGACCAACTGCTTTCTAGGGGCACCGTTCGCTGCGAATTCGAAGCACTGACCACCGACACACCCACTAACCGGCTAGTGCGGTCAGCACTGATCCGCGCTAGTACTTTCCCCACGGCAGATCCGCGCTGCACCAGGCTAGCGGACTACCTCGGTTCGCTCGGTATTCAGTCTCAGGTGCCGGACCGCCGAGTATCTGCAACGTTGCATCTGAACCGCAATATGATTGTGGACCGCGACATGATTTTCGCAGCGCGCCTCCTCTACGATTTGGCGCTACCCGCGCCTGGCGGGGAGTCTGGCTACGCCCCCAGCCCGGACATAGACGTCCATTTCCTCCGCTCATTATTCGAGAAAGCAGCTCTCGGTGCATACCGCAAAGCGCTGCCCACGTGGGACGTTATAGGTGGGCGACGGCTGAAATGGGACCGGTCCGATTCCAACACCGAGGTCGACGCTTTCCTACCCGGGATGAAAACCGACATAATTCTGCGCCCTCCGGACACATCACCGATCATCGTGGATACGAAGTTTAACAACATCTTCGCCGCCACCCAGTACCACGCCAAACGGCTGCGCTCCCAGTACATTTATCAAATCTACTCCTACGTGATGAGCCAACAGAACAACCCTGAGTTCGGGCCAACTACTCGTGGTGTCCTCCTCCACCCAGCGCACGGCCGCGAGATATGCGAGACCGTCACAATCCAGGGCCACCCGATTCGTTTCGCCACTATCAACCTGTGGGGCAACTACCGCGAAATTCTGGATGCTTTCATCCGGGCAGTCCACTAGACAGCTTTGCATAGGGTGTTCGTTTGCACCCGCACCGCAACCTGGCTGAGCAGCGCAGCCTGACCCCGCCTTGCGGCCTGGCTAAACCCTCTTAAAGCAGCAGTGCCTGAATCTCCGGAGGCACTTGCACCAGACCTTACTGCACGGCGAATATCCCACCACCCATCACGGCAAAACTTAGCGCGATTAACACCGCACGAGCGCCTGTTCCGAACGGGGTTTTGAAGTGGTGTGGTGGGGTTCGTGAAGTGTGTTGGTGGGGTTTGTGAAGCGGGGTGTGGGGGTAGGTGTCAGTCTTTCTAGTACCGCATGACAATTCGGTTGTGCGGGTACTAGAAAGGAGTCAACGATGGTTGACTATCGTTTGGTGATGCGTCTTGTTGTTGAGGGCAAGTCGTATCGTTTTATTTCTGCCTCAACGGGGGTTGCTTCGGCAACGGTATCGAAGGCGTCAAAGGCTGTACGTGAACTGGGGATCACGACGGTTGATCAGCTTGGTCAGGTCAGTGATGAGCAGATTGCGGGGGTTGTTGGTGATGGCCGGAAATCGGTGTCGGATCAGTATGTGCCGATTGATCTTGATCAGGTGCTTGCTCAGCGTACGGGACGTAAAAAGACGGCGTTGAATGTGCTGTGGGCCAGGTATACCGATCAGCCGTTGGCTTAAGGGGTTGAAGTTTTATTCCTATGAGCGTTTCCGCCAGATCGTTGCTGGGGAAGTCGGTGCGCGAGGTCTTACAGCGAGGGTGATTCATTCGCCTGGGGTCAGTATGCAGGTTGATTGGGCTGGCACGAAGATGGTGCTGGTTGATCCGATCGTTGGTAAACACCAGAAAGTCAGTGTATTTGTGGCGTGTTTACCCTACTCGGGGATGATCTTTGCCACAGCGTGTGTCAATCAGCGGCAAGAGAACTGGCATGAGGCTCACCGGCTAGCGTTTGAGTATTTCGGAGGGGTTACTGAAGTCGTGGTTTGCTGATAACGTGGCCACAGCCACCACGGTGATTGCTGGTTCTTCAGGAAAACGTCAGATCAACACCTCCTATGAGGATTTCCTGGCTCATTATGGCACAGCTGCTTATGCCACCGCCCCGGTATCACCGAAGCATAAAGCCAGTGTCGAAGCAGCAGTCAAGGTCGTGACCAACTGGGTCATCGGGGCACTGGCTGATCGGCAGTTCACACTGTTGGATGATCTCAATGCCGCGATCCTTACCCAGGTTGATGCGGTCAATAATCGGGTGCCGTTTCGTGATCAACAGGTCTGTCGCACAGAGATCTTTGAGGCTGAAGAACAACAGTTTCTTACCCCCTTGCCTGCCGAGCCGTATGTTCCTGTGCAGTGGCGTAAATCAAAAGTAGCCCCGAACTGGCATATCACGGTTGCTACCTGTCATTACTCAGTACCGTATACCTTGATCGGGTCAACGGTTGATGTCCGTATCCGCGGTCAAGAACTAGCTGTGATGGTCGATGGTGAGGTTGTTGCCTGCCACCAGGTCCAACACAAACGCGGGGTGTATTCCACTGACGCTGACCGGCATGGCCCTCCAGGACTAGAAATCCCAGGCAACCTCTGGACAAAAGACTACTTTCTGGCCCAAGCCAGAAGAGTTGGGCCGAATACCCGTAACGCGATCGAAGCGTTATTTGCTGCCACAGTCATCACCGCCCAGGCGTACCAGCCAGCACGCAACATTCTGGGGCTGGGTAAAGGAGATAACAAACCGATCCTGGAAGAAGCCTGCCGCAGACTGACCGCCGGCACATCAGCACGAGCAGTCTCCTACAACGCAGTCAAAACAATGATGGCCGCAATCCGTGCCGAGCAAGACCAACGCCGCACCACCCGACCATCATCACCACCTGACCCGCGTGGTGATCAACAACCCCCAACACACCCGCGCCGCAGCGGACTGATCGGTGGCAGTGAGCAATTCCGCTTGAACAAACTGACCAGTCAGCCCACAAACAACCAAGACAGTCTCACTGAACCGGCCGATGCTGATCATCCACACACCACAGCACAAGACAATCAGGGTACAGACAGTAAAAGCCCAGATACTCAATCCCCAAGCCTTGATACCACAGACCGTGATGCCACAGACTCTGATGTCACAGACTCTGATGTCACAAAAGACTCCGACGATGAAAAGAAAGCAGGACACTAACCATGAGTGATACACCAACTCATATCGATCACACCTGGCTACCAACCTTTACCAAGCTACGCATGACAGCCTTCGGTGAAGCAGTCATCGAGATCGCTAACGATCCTGCCTTTGACGACTGGACGTTTAGCAAAAAGATTGCCTACGCCATCGATAAAGAGGTTGCGGCCCGGCAGGAACGCAAAATCGCCAAACTACTCAAGCAGTCACAGTCGCCAAACCCCGCTGCCTGCGTAGAAGAAATCACCTACCACCCAGACCGCAGCCTCAACCGTGAGTCAATAACACGACTAGCCTCATGTCAATGGATCACCAACACCACCAACGTCGTGATCTTAGGTAAATCCTCAGTCGGTAAAACCTACCTCGCCCTCGCCCTGCTCAATGCGGTATGCCGCAAAGAACACACCGCACTGTTCTACCGCACCGACGATCTAGCAGCACACCTAGCAGTCCTAGAACACACCGACCCGAAACGCCTAGAACTGACCGATAAACTCACAGCCACCGACCTTCTGGTGCTTGATGATTTTCTGACCACACCCATATCAAAAGACACCGCCAACGCCTTGTTTAACATCATCGCAGCCAGAGAACACAAAGGATCAACCCTGATCACATCCCAGTTCACACCCGAACACTGGTATGAATCCATCCCCGACAAAGTCGTCGCCGAATCACTGATGAACCGAATAATCGGCAACGCTGAAATCATCAACCTCGACGGGCCAAACATGCGCATACCACAGTAAGGCCCACCCCCGCCACCGCAGTGACAACTACCCCCACATCACAACCGTCACTGCGGTGCTTCACAACCATCACCACACCACTTCAAAACCCCCGTTCCTAACAAGCGCCCCCAACGAATGAGTTTTGCTCACCATCACTGCTCAATAGGGACTGGCCTTTCACTCAGTGAGAATACTTCTTCGAGGGAGCACGTAGAGGGCGAGTTATCTTCGATCAATTTCTCCTTCACCGCCGCGACACCGGAAGGTTCGACCTCAGCTGCAACCTTCTCGTATTGCGCCTCGGATACCTCGCGAGGGATTGGGGCGTGAATACCTGCGTCAACGTAGTTTGGTCGTCGATACGCCCTATCTCACCTCGTGGGTGCCGATACCGGGGGTACTTGTGCGCATTCTGCGCAACCTGGCGGCCGGGGTACGCCACACCCGAGATGGATGAACGTAGTTAGAAGTACCCTACCTGCCGGCGATAGTACCCTCGTGCCGGTATACACCACGTGCGACGATCCCTTCTGATTACGCATGAGCATTGCTCGATTCATAATCATCGGCCATGCGCGACATTTTCATCGCGTCTGCAGCGAACCCGAACCTGCCACGGTCGGTTCTGTTAAAGCATCAGGATGGTGTGTCATGAGTAGCGGCTGAGCTCACGTAGAAGCTAACCCCCATATAAAATACTATGAATACAATAAACTAATTTTTTACTTGGTAAATACGGAAACGCAGCCGGAGGCCCAAAACTCTTATAACTCCCCTGTTTCTGTTTTCCAATCATCACGCATTTCCAATTATCGTACTGACCTCGTTTAGAGTTCGAATCCTAGAACTGAGAGAACTGAGAAAACAAAGGCACAGGAGTACACCACGACGATCAAAACCTGGATGACTGAGCTTGCCTGCCAAGTCGCTTGCCATTCAGGTTGACGATCACCCCTTTTACGCGCAACCCTCAACAAAAAGACAGGGACAATCGACACGATCGCACCCGCGAAGCCGCCTGCGTATGTTAAGGCATCAACAAAGCTATTGAGGCCTGCAAAGAAAATCAGCAAAGGGATCAAACCCGTACAGGACACCGCAACGACCCGCTGCCATCCAAACTCTGGCCAGTGGAAGATGTCCAGGATATTGCGCATCGTCGTAAACCCGATAGCAATAAACGACGTTAGGATGGCGAACAGTGCGAAGACATTAGCAAGGTAGTAGGCAACTGGCCCTAGTTCATTTCCCCACGCAATGGTAATGACCTCCGTCACCTCGATACCCAAAAGCCCAAGTGCAGCGAATGGAACCAAGGCCAGTATGAATCCAGTGAGGCACATCCCCACGACGATTGCTTTAGGTATCGCTCGAGGATTGTCTTGGCGCAATCCCCTGGCCAGCTCTGGAACTACATACTGAGCGAGGAAGGTGAACACCGCTAGGTTCATTATGGGAATTAGATAGGCGGGATTGAACACTAGCAAATTATTAATTTTGATTCCTGGCCCAAAGAATGTCCACCCGCATAGGATTCCGATGATGAGAGCCATGCCGATAGTGATAGCACTCTCAGCAGCACCGGTCGCTTGCAGCCCCATCCACATAATGGTGCACCCTACAGCGAAAAAGATCAGAGTACCGATTGTTGGTGGTATCTGGAATAGACTATCCAACAAATTGCCGGAGCCCGATGCGTAAGCAATCAAGGCTCCAAACCCGTTCACAATTATCGCGACAAAAACCAGCCATCTACCTAATTCACCGAGGTATTTTTCCGCTAGACCCGAGAGTTGAAACGGTTCTTCTGTGCGGAGCGCTACTTCTGCCACATAAAGCATCGAGAATGACGTAAGCGATCCGGCAATGATTAGGGCTAAACATAACGTAAGGAAACCGCCATCTTTCGATGCATACGGAATGCTCAGAATTCCAGCACCAATATTAGTACCGAAGATAATTGCCACACCCTGCAGCAAGGTAATTCGGTGGTCCTTGTGCTCTTGATTAGCGTTCACATTCCGCGTAGCACGAGATATTTCTGTATTCATCGTTGAAGTCCTTTTTTCATCATGGCACTGAGTCCTTTACTGCCAGGCGATGTATTTGGTGTCCAAATATTCTTCGATGCCTTCGATTCCGCCCTCACGTCCGAAGCCGGAGGCCTTAATTCCGCCAAAGGGCGCTGCTGGATCGGATATTGCGCCACGGTTTATACCCACCATTCCGGCGTTCAACTCTGCAGCCAGACGTTGTGCTGTGTGAATGTTGTCCGAGTAACCGTAAGCAGCCAGGCCGAATGGGGTGTCATTGGCAAGGCGGATGGCCTCGTCCAGATCACTAAACGAAGTCACAGTAGCAATGGGCCCGAAGATCTCCTCTTGGACAATCCGAGCGTCAGCGGGCACATTCGTCAGTACAGTCGCTGGGTAGAAGTATCCTGGGGTATCGGGGATCTTGCCACCGCACTTCACGGTAGCGCCTTGAGACACAGCCTCGTCGACAAGCTCAGCAATGCGATCACGCTGCTTCGCCGTAATGATGGGGCCGAGGGTGGTGCCTTCCTCAAGTCCGTGCCCAGTGATGAATCCTTTCATTGCGGTAGTCAGTCGCTGTTCAAATGCCTTGGCAATATCTTCATGAACTAGGAATCGGTTTGCCGCGATACACGCCTCCCCGCCGTTACGCATCTTCGCAGCCTTCGCACCCTCAATTACTAGGTCGAGGTCCGCATCAGCAGCAATGACGAACGGCGCGTTTCCTCCGAGCTCCATAGAGGTCCGCTGCAAGTGCCGTGCGGACTGCTTCACCAATATGGAGCCCACCGGTGTCGAACCGGTAAACGTGACCTTGCGGAGTCGTGCGTCTGCCATGAGTTCGCCGGACAGGCCTGAGGCGTCAGTCGTTGGAATGATCGAGAAAACGCCGTCAGGGGCATCATGCTTTTGCAAGACTTCAGAGATCACATCACCGAGCAAAAGCAAGGTGAGCGGGGTTTCTGCGGCTGGCTTTACAATGATCGGACAGCCAGCCGCTAGCGCAGGTGCAATCTTGCGTGTTGCCATCGCCAGCGGAAAGTTCCACGGTGTGATGGCCAAAACGGGTCCAACAGACTGGTAGGTGGTGTGAATGTGGCCGTTTCCTTTAGGTGCCTGGCTGAAACGTCCATTGATACGCACAGCCTCTTCTGCGAACCAGCGGAAGTACTCGTTACCGTAAGCCACCTCGCCCCGAGCTTCTGCGATTGGCTTGCCCATTTCCAAAGTTATTGTGCGCGCAAAGTCCTCTTCTCGCTCACGTACAGCGATAAAGATGTCGTAGAGAATCTCGGACCTTGTGCGAGTAGCAAAAGCAGCCCACTCTGGCCACGCCTTGTCTGCAAGGGCTAAGGCAGCCATCCAGTCATCAGAAGTGGCATCAGCGACATCGATAAGCTTGCGCTCGGTGGCGGGATCTAGCACCTCGAATACTGCGTTACCTGTGGCGGGATGCCCGCTGTATCCAACACGAACGTTGGTGGTAATCGTTGGCAGGGTGGTGTCAACAGTAGTCATAACGCTCCTACTCTCTGTTTTCTAGGCTGCAGATTCATTGCGAATGGCGGTTGCGAGGACATTCAAGCCATCACGAAGCAGGTCCTCCCCGATAACCAGCGATGGCAGCAAACGGATGACGTTGCTGTCCATACCACAAGTAAGGATGAGCACGCCCTCCTTCTTGCATGCTGCTGCGATACGTCCAGTGAGATCAGCGTTGGGGGCACCCTGAACGTCGACAAGCTCAAGGGCGATCATGGCTCCGCGGCCACGAACCTCCGCAACGGTGTCCAGCTCATCGACAAGAGGTTCCAATACCTCGCGAATGATGCCTTCGATCTCGAGTGCGCGTCCTGCAAGGTCATGGTTTTCCATCTCGCTGATCGCTGCCAGCGCAGCAGCACATGCAACGGGATTGCCTCCGTAGGTGCCACCCAGACCACCTACGACGGGGGCGTCCATGATCTCTATACGTCCGGTGACCGCAGACAACGGCATGCCGCCGGCGATACCTTTCGCGGTGGTCACCAAGTCTGGGATAATGCCTTCGGCGTCGGACGCAAACCAGGAACCGGTGCGGCAGAACCCGGCCTGGATTTCGTCGGCAACGAACACCACCCCATTGTCGGTGCACCACTGCGAAAGCGCAGAAAGGAACCCTTCAGCTGGGATGATGAACCCACCCTCGCCCTGGATTGGCTCAATGACCACACACGCCAGATTCTCGGCACCGACCTCAGCTTCAATCTGCTTGATAGCACGTGCCGCAGCTTGCGCCCCAGACAAACCATCACGCAGAGGGTAGGACATCGGAGCACGGTAAATATCGCCGGCGAACGGGCCAAAGCCCGTCTTGTACGGCTTATTCTTCGCTGTCATCGCCATGGTCAGGTTGGTGCGTCCGTGGTAGGCGTAATCGAAAACGACGACAGCGTTGCGTCCAGTATGCGCGCGGGCAATCTTCACTGCGTTCTCCACTGCTTCCGCTCCAGAATTCAGTAGCACCGATTTCTTCTCGTGGTCGCCTGGGGTGAGCTGGTTCAACTTCTCCGCAACCTCTACGTATGACTCATATGGGGAACCATGAAGCTGGTGTGAGTGAAGTGGCGTGCAGCCTCCGCTACTGCTTCGGCAACCACCGGGTTGGACGCTCCCACCGAGGTCACTGCGATGCCGGAGGCAAAATCAACCCACGAGTTTCCGTCAGCATCGACAAGTACGCCACCGTCGGCATCAACAACGAACCCTGGCAGGCCCGGCTGCAGCGCTCGGGCAACAGCTGCTTCACGACGACTGGTTAGCTTCTCACTGTTCGGCCCCGGCGCAGCGGCAATCTTGCGGGTCTGGTCAAGGCGGTAGTTGAGGTCCTTCATGGGTAGCTCCTTCTCATCAAACAATCAAATGTGATTGGCCTCATGCTAGGGATACTTACTTGTGCCACAACATAGTCAGGCTGTCTAATTTTTCTTCCCGATGTCATACACTCAGTACATGCCTCCGGTCATTGACACACTTCTTCCCTTCGAGTGGCTTTTCGCTCAAAGCGCCCTTGAACTGCGCAGCGTGGTGCACACGACCGCCGGTTTCACCGCTATTCACCCCACCGAGATGATGGACCCAAGCCCCTACATCCTTCCTGGTTCTATCGTGCTCACCACAGGCATCACATGGACCGGAAGCCCCACTACCATTGAGGACTACGTTCACCGGCTTCATAATGCTGGAACTATCGGCATCGGGTTTGGCACCGAGGTAGCTGTTGACAAGGTCCCTGCCACGCTCATATCCTCGTGCCGCGCACTAGGCCTTGGTCTCTTTGAGGTCCCACTGCACGTTCCCTTCGTCTCCATTCAGTCCACAGCCTTTGACGAGCGGGAACGTCGGCGTAATCGCTCACGCACCCGGCTTAATAAGCTCCACTCAACGCTGGCCGCCGAAGCAGCATCGTCCGGCCTTCCCGGACTTGTGGCAGAAGCCTCCTCTCACCTGAATTGTTCGATTGCTGTAGCGGATCCCTCTGGAGACATCGTGGCTATGGAAGATCCGCACGGCCTCCACCAGACGCTTGCCGACGCGCTGCTCCCCAACACATCTTTCGCTAAGGTCTCATTACATCTGGCAACAATTACGACACGCACCGCCGTTGGCAATGTGGTCGCTGCCGCCGCGCCAAGCAGCTTTTCCACCTTCGACCGCGCAGTGCTCACTTATGCCGCTGAACTGTGCGATGTTCTCTCTTACAAGACTGACAGCACTGACGGCAATCTAGCCGTGGCTAATGTGATAGCACCCGACCTCGCCCTTCCACTAGCGCTCCGCGAGCTGGAGTCCTTTCTGAACAGTGCACATGTTCGAGTGTGCGGAATCGAAGCTACAAGCCCAGTGGCATTGGAGGAGTCGCTCGCCAAGATGCCCTATCCTACGTTGCGCGCCTCTGACACAGAAGCACTTGTTTTGACACCGCCGGACGCAGAAGTTGTACCGCAACGCCAGGTCAGAGCCGCTATCAGCCGATCCTGCCCCCTCTCAGACATCACGCCGTCACTCGCCGAATTCATCTTGGACGTTGCACGTTCTGCGCGCGCCGGAAGCGTCATTTCGCCCCAGGAAACGGCCGACTCATGGGTAACGGGCACGTCATTCCGAGACCTGCTCACTTCACACGTCAACGCCCAGGTAACCCAGCTCGACGAAGCCGGATTGGCAACCCACCTTGTCTCCTTCCTCCGACACGACGGAAATATTGCTGCGGCCGCCGACGAGTTAAACATTCACAGACACACTATGCGCTCCCGATTAACTGCTATCAACACCGTGCTAGGCTCGGACATTCGTGACCCTATCGTTAAATCTCAATGGACAGTTGCAATGACTGCCCTCGGCCGGCTTTAACCCGCAGACATTACTCCGAGCAGGGCTTCGAGGCCCCGAAGGAACGGCTCTTCAGCATAGGGGTTGACCACCCCTTCAACGTGTTCAGTTGCCGAGGCAAAGCTAGCAACTGCCCTTTTGAGTGGATCATCGTCGGCACGATCGGGAACAGCGAAGATGTCGGCCGGAGCGTTAACATCCAGGGCAGACCCAAAGATGAACGATTCTAGGGCAATCAGGAATGGAATCGCACGGCGCTGATCAAGTCCGCCACAAAGCAGCACTGCCACAACCATGCTGTATTGCTCTGCAGTCGCCGGAGATTGAGCAATGGGCATCGTGGCGATGTGGGGAAGAATCGGCGCGTGATGGGCCAAAACATCGCGGTAGGAGCGAGCCCATTGCGACATTGCTTCGGTAGCTGTGATCTCGTCGGCAAGTGCCCGTCGCAGTGGCTCGACGTCGATTTCTGACATCACCAGATCCTGGACCAGAGCATAGAGGTCCGTTTTACCGCCCACATGGTTATAGAGCGCGCTTGGCGATACCCCAATTTTTTCTGCCAGCCGTGACATTGTGAGGGCTTCGTAGCCCTGAGACGACACAATATCTAGCGCTACCTGCGCAATATTTTCCCTTTCCACAACTTTTTTGGTCGGCCTGCCACGCCCTCTTTTAGATATCACTTTTCTCCATCCTCTAGCTAACGCCACAATCGAACTGTAATGTGTCGGGTAACACAAAATGAATTGCATTCATTTTGTAGAGTTATCGCACGTTACCCCCTCCCACTTCACCAGAAAATAGTCGAAAGGGTTAAAGACATGACACAAGAAAGCATTACGACGCTTGACCGCGATGTTGTCGTCGTAGGCGCCGGCCCCTCTGGACTCATGACCGCGCGCACTCTCAAGAAAAGGGGCCTTAGCGTTGCGGTCCTCGAAGCTCGCGATCGTGTGGGGGGCCGCACCTGGAATGGCAACGTCGTCGACGAAGCTGGAAACAAGCACTTTATCGAGATCGGTGGCCAATGGATCTCCCCCGATCAAACCCGCCTCATCGACCTCATTGATGAACTTGGTCTTGAGACTTTTTCGCGCTACCGCGACGGCAAGAGCGTATACGTAGACCCTTCCGGTGAGCGCCACGAGTACGAGGGCGATGTTTTCCCCACCAATGATCAGACCGTCGCGGAAATGGATCAGTTGATCGAAAAGCTGGACAACCTTGCCGCAGAGATTGACCCTCAACACCCGTGGGACCACCCGCAGGCTGCAGAGTTGGATCGCGTCTCTTTCAGATCATGGCTTGAGGATCTGTCCGACAACACCGAAGCGATCGATAACGTTTCCATTTATGTGGCCTCCGGAATGCTGACCAAGCCTGCGCATACGTTCTCAGCATTGCAGGCGGGCCTCATGGCTGCGTCGGCAGGATCGTTTTCTAACCTGGTCGATGAAGACTTCATCTTAGACAAGCGTGTTGTAGGAGGAATGCAATCAGTCTCCTTAATCATGGCCGACGAGCTAGGAGACGATGTGATCCTCTCCTCGCCGGTTCGTTCCATCCAATGGGCTTCACCTGATCAGTCCACAGCAGACGTAACCAACAACATCCCTGCGGATGTCCGCAACGGAGTCCTACACAATGGTGCACCTGGCACCGTCACCGTATCCTCGGATGCGGCGGTAGTCAACGCTTCGTTCGCCGTTCTTGCGGTACCACCGAACTTGTATTCTCGGATTAGTTTCAGCCCGCCGCTGCCTCGCGAGCAACACGTTGCACACCAACACATCTCCATGGGCCTTGTGATCAAGGTCCATGCTGTGTATGACAGTCCGTTCTGGAGGGAGGACGGCCTGTCCGGCACCGGCTTTGGTGGTGGCCGCCTGGTCCAGGAGGTCTACGACAACACCAACCATGAAGACTCCTACGGCACCCTAGTTGGCTTCATTTCTGATATCTACGCAGAGGAAATGTGGGCGTTGCCAACCGAGGAGCGCAAGCAGCGCATACTCCAGGCGATGGCGATCTACCTTGGGCCGAAGACACTAGAACCAATCGCCTTCTATCTGTCTGATATGGCGGCTGAAGAATGGACACGTGGTGCTTATGCAACCAGCTACGATCTCGGCGGGCTATCGCGCTGGGGCCACCTGCAAAATGAACCCACCGGCCCGATCTACTACTCGTGTTCAGATATCGCCGGTCACGGCTACCAACATGTGGACGGCGCAGTCCGCATGGGAGAAATCGTAGCCAACCAAATAGCTAACCAAGTCGGCTGAGGGAACCGATCATGACATTGGACGATAACGGTTTCATGACATGGCCTGCCTCAGGCAAACTTCTTGTTGGCTATACTGCCACCGACGTAGGCGAGGACGCGCTTCGATTAGGCATCGCGTTAGCCCGCGGGAGAGACGTTTCCCTTGAGATTGTCATGATTATACCCGAGGACAACGTCTTCGGAGGTGTCTACCCACACCAACGAGGTTACGGCTCAATCCTTGAACGACAGTTGGCCACTTGGCTGGATGAGGCTGCCCAGATGGTTCCACCGGATATTCACGCGACTACCCGCCTCTACCCTGGCGATTCCGAGGAAAATGGCCTCCTATCCTCTGCTGACGAGTTGGACTGTGACCTCATCATCATCGGCGGTCGACGTGGAAGCATCTTCCCTCGATTCGAGATGGGTTCTTGCGCCAACGCACTGTTGCACTCAGCCAATAGGCCAGTCGTTTTGGCCCCGAAGAACTATTCGGATGAAGGCCCAATCGCCCGGATGACGAGTTTCTTTGGGCCACAACCCGGTGCGAACAACCTCGTGCGCCACTCCGTCGATCGAGCTTCTCGGCGTGGCATCCCGCTGCGTCTGATTTCCTTGTATGTTGACTCAGAATCCCGCACCAAGCAACGCCCGGAAACGGTAGAAAGAGCACTCAAGGAGTTCGCGGGGCCGGTCAGTACTACTCTTGCCATGGACATGATTCGGCGTGGTGAGGCCACCGCCGTTGCCGCCACCGGCAAAACTGTGGAGGACGCCATCTCAGGTATCGAGTGGCATGAAAACGACATCGCGGTGGTTGGGTCTTCCCGCCTTGCAGTGAAAGGTCGACTATTCATCGGCAGCACCACGACCAAAATCTTGCGCCACATCCCGGTTCCTTTGGTCGTCATCCCTAGCGGATACGTCCGCACTTACGAAAAAGGTGATCCTGATGGATAACGGAGTCACCCCCACACAATCGAGGAAAGGTCTCGCAACAAATCGCGTTGGACTCTTTGGCGCAGTAGTCATCGGCATCAGCTGCATAGCACCGACTTATACGCTGACATCGGGGCTAGGCCCGACCATCTCCGCAGTCGGAACATACGTTCCCGCAGTACTCCTTCTGGGATTCATCCCGATGCTCCTAGTCGCGTTTGCCTACCGTGAGCTCAACAACAGAATTCCTGACTCCGGTACCTCTTTTACGTGGGCTACACAGGCCTTCGGACCATGGGTCGGATGGATGGGTGGCTGGGGCCTGATAGTGGCCACCATCCTTGTTATGTCTAACCTTGCTGCAGTAGCGGTAGATTTCTTCTTCCTGACTATTGGGCAGCTAACAGAACGCCCTGAAATCGCAGACCTGACCAATAATCTCACGGTGAACATCCCAGTGACGCTCATCTTCATTGCGGTCGCTGCCTGGGTGTCCTATAGAGGTTTGGAAACAACGGAGAAACTCCAGTACATTCTCGTTGCGATCCAAATTGTGGCGATCGTTGCCTTTGACATTGCGGCCCTCCGGCAGGCATACAATGGGCACGGCTTTGACTTTGAGCCGATTCAAGTTAATTGGTTCAATCCGCTCAGTATTGGTAGCCCTACGTTGATCGCTGCGGGAATCTCCCTGTCTATCTTCATGTTTTGGGGGTGGGATGTCACACTCACGATGAACGAGGAG
Organism: Corynebacterium cystitidis; assembly: GCF_900187295.1. Taxonomy (NCBI): domain Bacteria; kingdom Bacillati; phylum Actinomycetota; class Actinomycetes; order Mycobacteriales; family Corynebacteriaceae; genus Corynebacterium; species Corynebacterium cystitidis. Next base: position 1,917,842 of record NZ_LT906473.1, read on the forward strand.
ACAAAAGATCCCGGAAAGACTCCCGGCAGAGCAGCCACCCTGACAGTTCTTATCATCATCGTTCTCTATATTTTTACAGCGCTGGCAGTTCTATCATGGGCGGGAACAGGTGATACCGGTTTGGGTGCGAGCAACTCGGACAATCAAGAATCAATCTTCGCGGCCTTGTCCTATCCAGTAATGGGTAAAGCATCCATCTTGATCTACTTAGCGGTGCTAGCCAGCTCCTTCGCTTCACTACAGTCAACGATGGTCGGACCTGCCCGTACCTTACTAGCAATGGGACACTACCGGGCGCTTCCTCCGATGTTCTCGAAGATTAGTCCGCAGTTTAAAACACCATCGACCGCAACATTCGTCTCCGCGATCGCGGCCGGCGCTTTTTACACAGTAACCCGCCTGCTCTCGGAGAATGCCCTGTGGGACACGATTGCCACCCTCGGTTTGATGATCTGTTTCTACTACGGCATCACAGCCGTGGCCTGCATTTGGTTCTTCCGCAAGGAACTCTTCAGCAGTGCACACAACATCGTCTACAAGTTTATGTTCCCGGCCCTCGGCGGCGGATTCCTGCTTTTAATGTTTGTCATCACCGCCATTGACTCTATGAATCCCGAGTACGGCTCAGGAACTTCACTCTTTGGGGTCGGGACAGTGTTCGTTCTTGGGCTCGGCATTCTCGGCATCGGCGTCATCCTCATGCTTTTCACCCGCTTACGGCATCCAGCGTTCTTCCGCGGCGAAACACTACGCCGCGAAGAGTCCACAACATTCACTTCTAAAGAAAAGGAACTCTACTCATGAGCAACCAATACCGCATTCAAAATCCAGTTACCAACGAGATCGTTGCATCCTATGACAGCGCCACTGATGCAGAGATTCAGTCAGCTATTGACGCAGCCACTCGCGCCTACACGTCCTGGTCCTCTTTTCCAATGGAGAAGCGCAGCGCGATCATGCACAAAGTAGCAGCACTGTTTGATAAGCGCAAGGAAGAGTTGGCCGGCATCGCCGCTGAGGAAATGGGCAAGCCTTTATCCGAAGGGGTCGAAGAGGTGGAGTTCGCGGCACAAATCATTGACTACTACGCCACTAACGGTCCTGAGTTTTCCAGTGAGCAGACCATCCCTACTAGCGACGGGGCCATCGCAAAACTGCGCCGTTTACCCATCGGTCCCCTTCTCGGTGTCATGCCGTGGAACTTTCCCTACTATCAGATCGCCCGTTTTGTTGGCCCGAACTTGGTGCTTGGCAATACTGTACTACTCAAGGATGCCGAGATTTGCCCCCGTTCTGCCCTTGCTGTCCAGGAAATTATGGACCACGCCGGTGTTCCCGCAGGAGTGTACACCAATATCTTCGCCAACCACGACCAGGTGGCTACCATCATCGCCGATCCTCGTGTCCAGGGTGTCTCACTAACTGGATCGGAGCGCGCCGGAGCTATCATCGGTGCTCTCGCTGGTCAGCACTTGAAGAAGTCTGTTCTTGAGCTTGGTGGCTCGGACCCTTATATCGTTCTGGACTCCGATAATGTCGCCGATGCCGCTAAGACTGCGTTTCAGACGCGTATGTACAACACCGGCCAAGCGTGCAACTCTAACAAACGTCTGATCATCATGGATGATATCTACGACGCGTTCATAGAACAGCTGATTAACTTGGCAGGCGAGATGAAACCGGGCACCCCTGCGGAGGCAGACGGCCTAACCACCTACTCTCCACTTTCCTCCAGGGAGGCGGCTGAGAATCTGCGCCAGCAACTGGACCGTGCTGAGTCCGCGGGCGCGACCATTCATGTAGGTGGTGAATTAGCTGATAGCGGCGCCTACCTCTCCCCAGCCGTGGTTACCGGCATTCCGCAAGGCTCCGATGTCTATTATAAGGAGTTTTTCGGCCCAGTCATCGTGGCATACAAGGTGAGCTCCGACAAGGAGGCTATCGAGTTGGCCAACGATAGCCAGTTCGGCCTCGGTGGTGCGGTGTTCTCCAGTGACGAGGACCGTGCCCGCGCTGTTGCGGAGAGGCTCCATGTGGGGATGACCAACGTTAATACACCCGCCGGCGAGGGTGCTGGACTGCCGTTTGGCGGTGTGAAGCGCTCAGGTTTCGGCCGTGAGTTAGGCCCATTGGGGATGGATGAGTTTGTTAACAAGCAGCTCTACTACATTCAGCGCTAGTTTCCAGCTACGGAGTCTATAACAAGAAGCTGTTAACGAGAAGGGACTCACATTATGCCCTGTGGCCGAGGCTGCAGGGCATCTTCGCTTTACGACGAGGACATGGCTCAACCCGATGCAGAGTGAAGCCGTAGCCCTCCGCGTCCTTGGCTTGCGGAGGCATCGCAACTGCGGGCTCACCGCTTTGAGGATTGTCAAGTTTCTCGACGTCGACCTCTCTGTCCCCAGAGCCGAAGATACTGGTCTTGATCGCTCATTTTGTCCATAGGCATCTCTTCCACCTAGCGACCGTGCCGACAGCCATTCGTCGATAAGTTCCTTAAACATGCCTGCTACATCGGCATCAACCCGATGTCAGGGGCACTCGGTGCAGGACTAGCCGGCGACGGAATTTCAAACCCTGATACACGAATGTGCACACGTACTGTTTTGACACACGAAGCCCCTTGGATTCCGACGCACGCGCGAACAGATGGAGCGACGAGACCAGGCAACGTACCCAGCTAATGTGGAAATCCGCGAGCTCGAAGCTGAAGCGGGAGCATTCGTCGTGTGTACGGGCAAAGGAGTCGACGGGCCCTCCCCGAAGCGCGGCACGCCAACCACGACCGAAGTAGCCACCGATGACCAAGGGCACCTATTCCTGGATGCGGAGCAGACAGGTAAGGTTTGGCCCTTTTCCTACACCCGCTAGATGCACTACATTGTGTTACAGAAAAAGGAGAAGAAACCATGCCATCATCAACTCTGTCCATCCGCATCGATGATGAAGATAAGAAACTGATCGCTGACTACGCCACGACGATGAACGTTTCAGTAGGCGAGTTCGTGCGGCGCGCTGCGCTGGAAAAATCGAAGACGAACTCGACCTTACAATCTGGGACAAAGCAAAACGCGAATACGAAGCAGACTCTGAAACGCTTACTTTAGAAGAAATTGAAGCTAAGTACCTATGACTCGGTATAGCTTGAGATTCACCAAGCGGGCAGACAAACAACTCTCAAAATTGGACCCGGGCGTCCGACGCATCATCCTCGCATGGCTGCGCAAATACGTTTCTGACAGCACGAACCCACGCGAACACGGTAAAGTGCTCTCTGGCGACCGTGCAGGAAGCTGGCGATACCGTGTCGGGAACTACCGCATTCTGTGCGAAATCAACGACAACCAGGCTATTGTATTGGCGATCGAGATTGGACACCGTCGAGAGGTTGACAAATAAGAGCTGGCCGAGCCAGAGCCGTTGGGCGACCACATTTCCAAGGCTACGCCGCGAAATGGTTGTGACGGCGTCGATCAGCACCTCAGTGATGGACTTTCCACGTTCTTTGTCCTTAGCGACAATTGCAGCGCGGGTCTCCTGCGGAAGTGCTAGAAAGAACTTGTTAGAAAAAACTCTGCCACCGGATGGTCTAGCCGATCCGGGGATCCCGCACCAGCTTCAGCGTCGGCCACCATTGACGCAATCCTACCGTCAGAAAACCCCAACCCGTCGAGATTGTTAGCAATAAAGATGTTCATATGCTCGCTATTCTGCCCTACCACCACGAATAATTCTCATTGCGAGCACCAAGTGGTCGTCGTTAAGCGAATGCACCGGCTAAAGCTAAGAACGGGTGCTCCGCAGCGTGACTGAAATGCTATAGTGGCCACCGCTGTTACAGTTCAAACCGCTAAACGAAGATTTGCCACTCTGATGCCCGATCAGGTCTCAAAAGCTGGAGCGGGCTGGGTTTGTGAGAGGGCATGATATACCCAGCAGGATTTATCACGGCTACCAGCACTTACGACAAGCAGGCGGATCAGGAAGTAAGAGCGTACTTCGATATCCTGGCTGAGGCAGTCCCGTCAAAGGTGGCTGTCTTGCGTGAGGAAGAAACCAAGTGTCAAGACTGGTGTATTGGGTGTGACCAGACACATCGGCTGATGCATGTCCTTAGGATCACTGCTGACATAATTCCACGCCTACGCTAGGCATGGAGTACCTCATGTCAAGATGAGCGTGAAGTTGCCTTGTACAGCTCGTCCCGAATAGGTACCTTCGAGACGACACGACCAGTTCCGCTGCCCGCCTTGGCGGGAGTCCAGGGCTGGTCTTCGTTTTTCTAACCAGAGGTTTAAGGGGAAAAATGTGTACTTTTCACGGGTTCTGATTCGGGGTTTGTCCTGGTGATCCCCATTGATCCCTTAGCAGTTCGAGAGGTACTTCTTCATCAGGGATCAGCCATTATCACAACAATCAATGCTGCCTGCCACCACAACAGTCTCGCGAGCGCACGGGCTGAAAACAGGGCAAGTGTTTAGAGAAGAATTCAATCGGATTCCTGAAGCTAAATTCCACGACGCAACATCCTGCTGACTCACTTCTGCTGACAAATTTCTTCGTCTACGCTAGCCTGAGAGAACACTGAACTTTGGGGGGCTTATGTTTAATGTGGAAATTATCAACGACGTTCCGCGCTTTGATCGTGACTTCTTTCACCCAGGGGGCAATCCAGCTACCGTTTTTCGTGAGCTCGGCCGTAAACGTGATTCTAGCGACACCTTGTCCACATCCGAAGACAATTTACACCCGGTGGCACTAGAAACGTTCGAAGGCGAGATGGGCAGGCTCTATCGCACCTTCGTTTGTGAATACTACCCAGGGTTATTAGCACAGGCACGAGAGATCCTAGACACAGCAATCGCTGCTATTCAAACCTACGCCCACGAATTCGAAGGCGTGACCGACGATCTGACTCATCTCCGCGATGAAGCAGACGCTATCCACGACAGATTAGAATCTGCTGCGTCCGCGAATAATTCGGCTGCTCGAACAGTTCTCAACGCACCTTCCGCTAGTACCCAGCAGGTAGCCTTCAATTCTTATAAGACAGCCAGTGAGACCTATCACGCAACCCTCGGAGAATGGAACACATGTATACAGTCTGCCCACGACCAGCTAAACAGTCTTGATGAAGCAGCCCGGATAGCGACTGGGGAGATCACCGCACTACCCGAACCAGACTTTGATGTTTACCAAGGGCATGCTGGTCAACCCGAAGCCAAAGAAAACGAAAAGCAGGGAAAATTAAAAGTCAACACCGATGACCTGGATGCAGCAGGGTCCTCCATTAACAATATTGCAGAATCAATGGCCGACGGGATCGAAGGGTTCAACGGGCTTGTTGGGTGCGACGCGCGGCAAGGTTTCCACCTGGAGAAGGCATTTAATGCCTTTGAGGGTTTATGGCACACAGCACTCAATGAACTACAGCAAAAGTGAAGAAACTCGGCAACGCTGGATGCCACATCGCCACTGAGATTGAACAGGCAGAACTAGGTGATGCTGATAGGTTCATCTCACTTGAAAGTGATCTTGCTAATGGGGCGTGGTCAACGTTTACTCAAACGACTGAAAACTATTTCCATTCACTTACCTCATCGCCTGACAAGTTCATTGCCGAATCAGGCCAGATAGCATCTCGAATCTTTTTCCCAGTGGGAGTTTCCTTAGACGTAGCAACAACAGTCAATGATATCCGTAATGGTGAAGATGTTGATATCGCGATTATTTCCTCTTTAGCAGGTGCAACAGCCCCAGCCATCGGAATGGGTGCAGGCGTATTAGGCGGTGCCGCTCTCGGTTCATTAGGCGGCCCAGGAGGGACTGCAACTGGTGGCACGACAGGTGGCGCATTGGGAGCAGCGTTTGGTGGATTCTTCTCGGGCGCTGTCAATGAGTCAGTCGAGTACTTACTAGAACGTAACCGCTACGGCCGATGGGACTACCTGCACCACAAGAACTACGTCAAGGAGCAATAAGGATGGAACACTGGGAATACCCGCGTGTGCGTAGGCTCTCAATCATCGTTGTGACTCTCACGATGATCGTAATTGGGATATCTATTGTGTTTTTCACATGGATCAGCTTGACGATCAACCCCTCCCCCAGCCGTAAGGTAGCGCTCATCTTGCTTCACATTAGTTTGGTTCTCGCTGTAATCCCTGGGCTTATTCACCTATATGTCAACCGGCCTGTACCGCGCCTGGGGTTTCTTTTTCCTACTGCGCGATGGGAAGGAAACTTTCTAGTGTGGGAGCGAACCCCACCGCTGATTATCTTGATGAAGGTATCAGGGCTTACAATCGGCGCTACGATAATGTATTCGATTGCAATCTCGCCTAGGTTCATTGTGTACGCAATACTAGCAACCATATTCACTAGCGCTATATTATTGCGGTTTCCGCATTCACGAGTGCATGTCATAGCTGGCCCCGGCTATGTTCACCACACTCAAGTATGGAGGGGACGCGAAGAAATCTACTTCTCAGGCCCTGGAGGCATTCGCTGGGCATATGCTCACGAAGTCTCCTTACCAGCAGTGGGCGACCCAATGCTGCTAGCTACCGGGGATCTCCAACGCACCGTCGACAATGAACCCGCACCGCTTCGAACATTCGGTATCGGTATGGTACCTTTTACCAACGTAAACCGCACCGAAGTCATGGCATGGCTCCGTGGCGAAACAACCACACCACCTACTCTGGGTCTTGCGCAGAAGCGAGAAATCTAGGCCCCACCCCTAAGCAGGACCTAGGCTGGTGTCTACGGATGAGCCCACAAGCTATTAACCGGGAGAAGGTGAACTGGGCCGCCTTCAAGATTGACGGCTGCAGCGTGCTCCCCCATGTAGAGCACCACGGCTGCAGCTACCCGGCCCCGTCCTAGGCGCTTTCTCACAGTAGAAAGATGCGCCCAAGCCTTCGCATTGACGTCACGGGCAGACTTCACCTCCACAAGGATCAGCCTGCCGTCGCGAAGCTCCACAACAATATCTATTTCCGTGTCTCGCTCGCGGAAATGGTAGAGGCGATAGCGGGATTGCGACCAAGATCGCTGTTTGAAAAGCTCCCCAGCAACGAAGCCCTCAAGGAGAGCGCCGAAATACTCCATGCCCCCAACTAGCCTAGACTTTTCAACAGTCAACCCTGTCAGTGAACTAGCAAGCCCAGTGTCATGCAAGCTCAACTTAGGTCTACGCGTCACACGCCCCGAAAAACCCAGACCCCAGCCAACCAATTCGTGAGTGAGATACATGGTTTTCAACAGCTCGAGGTGCTGGCTCAGCGTCGATTCCGCTAGTCCCAAGGAACGGGCAAACTTAGCCTTGACAAGTTCCGCATGGCCCTGCGCCGCAACAAGATGAAGCAACTTATCCAAGTGAAGATGCAAACTGGATCCAGCAAAGATATGCCCCGCATCATAAACAAGCAGGTTATTGACGTAAGAATCGAACCATGAATCAATACGCGCAGGAGTAGAACGCTTTAACGGTTCCGGGTAGCCTCCCCGGATAACCGCCTCACGAACTGTGTCAGGGTTGCCTTTAATACCAGCAAGGTCTGGTGCACCGTCAAGCATCCAGCTCACCCAGTCCTCCGGCTGCGTCCGCTCCTGAATTTCACCCTGACTCAACGGGCCGAGATGTAGACTCTCAGCCCGGCCTGCTAGCGAATCTGACACCCCCGGTGACCGCAAAAGGTCAGCAGATCCAGTGACGGCAAAACGCCCCGGCCGACGATCCGCATCAATACTCGCTTTCAAAGCAAGGGCTAGTTCCGGCACACGCTGTGCCTCATCGATGACGAGTGTCTTCTCAGGAGATTGCTCCACAAAGCCACGTGGATCCGCCTTTGCCAACGTGGCAGCTGAGCTATCGTCCATAGTTGTAAACACGGCCTCCTCCGGCAAAAACGCTTGCCGCAGTAAAGTAGATTTTCCCACCTGCCGTGCGCCCTGTACTACTAGCAGCGGGCTATCTGCCAGAATCTCACGCGCCAAACTAACGCTATGCCGGAGAAGCTCCCGCTTAACAATCCTCATGGCCCATCATTTTAGCGCTACAACGATAAAACGAAGATTTACCACCCTTCACATCGAAGATTTACCACCCTTCGCCCCGAAGATTTACCACCCTTCGCCCCGAAGATTTACCACCCAGCAGAACTAAAGTGAAGGCCGCGACAGGGTCGTCGATATGCCTGCTGGCCAGTGGGTGGACGTGTCCTTCCCCATGACCGGCATCGGCTATAAAGTTCCGGCCGGCCATGTGCTGCGCGTGGCCCTGTCCACCGCGTATTGGCCCTGGATCTGGCCGCAGGGCACCGACAACCCCATCGAGGTATCGCCGTCCGGTTCCCACATTGAGGTGCCTGTTCGCACTGCTGGTGTGACGGAGCTGGATCAGAAAGTTGTTTTCGACGGGCCCGTCCAGCCCGAACCTGTGGACGTGCAGTACCCCGAGCACGGCCGTGGCGGTGTGCGAAGGCCCGAGCGTGTGGTGTCCACCGACGCGGTGAAGTCCGAAACCCTGCTGGAGGTGGACCCGTCCTACGGCGGCACACGGATCTACCCTGATGGTTTGCATTACGACGAAGACACCATCGAACGCTACTGGATCCAGGATGATGATCCCACCACCGCCCGCACCGAATCCATCTGGAAGGTGGGCCTGGCGCGACCTGACATGGGCTGGAAGACCTCGCTGGAGGCCACCACGCGTATCACCTGCGATGCCTCAAAGTTCTACGTCACATCGATCATCACCTGTTGGGAAGGCGAAGAGGAGTTCTTCCACCGCGAGTGGAATACCGAAATCAAGCGCACAGCCAGCTAAAACTAATCGGTGCCATGCTCTAAGGGCCGGGAGGGATCAGAAGTCCAGTCAGTCATAGAACCGTCATAGACCCGGACATCATCGCGGCCCAGGCGAGCAAGCTGGAAGGCATCGAAAGTAGCGGCGATGCCACCGCCACAATAAGTAATTACGCGCTTGCCCTCATCAAGCGCGCCAACAGCCTCAAAGGCCGCAGCATCAACCGCTTCTGCACAGGGAACGTTAACGGAACCAGGGATGTGTGCCTTAATGTAGCTATCGCGGTCCAAGGCATTGATCAATATTGTAGACGGGTCATCAATGGCGGCGGCGACATCATCGACAGTGGCGTAGAGCTCGGGGCGTCGGCAAGCAGTGAAATCTCCGGGCACTGCCGTAACCGTGCCGGTTTCGACCGGGTAGCCCCTCTCGCGCCAGGCTGGCAAACCACCGTCGAAGACACTGACGTTACTATGTCCCTCCAGCCGCAGGTTCCACCACAGGCGGGTAGCCCACATCATGGTGCCTTGGTCATAGATGACGATGTGGGAATCGTCAGAGATACCCAGCTTGCGGGCCTCGCTCTGGAAATCGACAGAGTCTAGGGCCATGCAATGCAGGTGCGTATCCTGGCGGGCAAGCGCGTACATGAGGTCAGCGTGAACCGCGCCGGGAATATGTCCAGCCTCGTAAGCGTCGCGGCTCTTGCGCGCCTGAACCCGGTTGTCAGGTTCTGCGGGGTCGAAGATAGTAGTGGCATCAATGAGCGTGACGTCGGAGAGGCGGGAGTGAAGCCAGGATGCATCTGTAAGTAGGGGCATACTTCCGACGATACCGCTAAGTTTTTGACGAAGTCGCTCTGTTTTCTTGGCCTTGATGCTGCACGTGCCACAGTAGACGCTGCAGCAGACGCCGCAGCAGACGCCGCAAAATGAAGTATGTAGACCTTGAGGTTAGTCGCTTCTGTCACAAAAACCGCCACAATGTTACTGGTGGGGCAGACCTCACGGTCTTAATACTTCATTCTGGATACTTTATTCTGGGCAAATGGGACCGAACAATTAAGGCCCAGCAATCAGGATCGGTTAGGTGGGCATCAACCTGTTGCAGCAGACCCGGCTGATCACACTCTCCTGTCCACAGATTCCACAAATCACGGTGTAGGGTCGCCACAAATCACGGTGTAGGGTCGCCACAAATCACGGTGTAGAGCTTGTGTACTGCGCTTTTAGCAAATACACTGGCCCACATGGATTCGATAAGAGAACCCTCAACGCCGTATCGTCCACGGGTTATCGATCAGCAACTGACTTCCCTACTGGAATCAGTAGGGGCTGTGGTCATTGAAGGTCCCCGAGCGTGTGGCAAGACCCGAACCGGGATGCAGCTCTCCAACTCGATGGTGTTTTTCGATGATCCCGCCACAGCCACAATTGCCGATATTGATATCCAACAACTCATCAACGGCCCCGCTCCTCGGCTGCTCGACGAGTGGCAGCTCTACCCACAACTCTGGAATATCGTGCGCCGCGAAGTCGACTTCGCACAGGGGCCGGGGCGTTTCATCCTGACTGGTTCTGCGGTACCGGACGACGATATTCGACGCCACTCCGGAGCTGGGCGATTCGCAAGAATCCGCCAACGGACCATGACATGGACCGAAAAGGCTGACCTCGACCCAAAACTGTCACTGCAAGAACTTTTCGACGACCCCACAGTCAGTGTCCACCCGGCGGAACTAACCCTCAACCAGGTAATCAGCCTGCTCCTTCAACCAGGATTCCCGGGACTGATCACCATGCCAACCGACGGTGCTAACGCACTCTTGGACGGTTATATTGATGATGTCGTTGAAATTGATGTTCACAGACTTGCAGAGATTCGACACGAACCCATTGTCCTACGGACGTTACTGAGTTCCCTGGCACGCAACACAGCAACAGAAGTAAGTATTGCGACTTTGCGCAAAGACATGGGAACAACGCTGCCCACTCCAGCCCCAGAAACAATCAGTCACTTCCTCGGTCTTCTGGAGCGGGTGTTTGTCGTCGATAAGCAACCCGCTCTGGCCACCGCTCTACGTTCCAAGGCTGCGCTGCGTAAATCCGCGAAATATCACCTGGCAGACCCAAGCTTAGGGGCCCGGCTACTCGGGGCGGACACCGATAGGTTACAGCGCGACCCAGAAACACTCGGGTTCCTCTTTGAGTCAGCGGTGATTCATGATCTGAGCGTATACGCGCAGGCGCTAGGCGGGAAAGTATCCCACTACCGAGACTCTAACGGGCACGAAATCGACGCAGTGATCGATCTGCCAAACAACACATGGGCGGCCATTGAGGTCAAGCTTGGCGGTGGGCAAATCACGGCAGGCAATGAGCGGCTGCAGAAAGCGATCGCGCAGATCGACCGGCCCGCACCAACTTTTGCTGCGGTGATTACGGGCACGGGCCCCACAGCAAACCTGGGTGATAGCACGGTGACATTCCCGCTTTCGGCGCTTACGGCGTGATGGGTATTTGTGACAGGTGCTTGACGACGAACAACCACACCGACCGCAGAAAAGATCTCAGATATTTCACACTTTTGTGCAGGCCGTTCAGATTTGGGTGGGTCTGTGACCGATGGACTGTAGCCGTGATCTGAATACGGTGGAAAGTTTATTTTGGCTTTCTCCCGATGAAAACATACTGTGGGATGGTGTGCTGGCCGACAGGAACTTTATGTATCTCGTTCAGCTTCCCAATCTCTGTCAGCTCGGTACATGTCACGTTTTCCAGGCCGACACGAGTAAATAGCTCCACGTATGGCTCGGGACTGGTCGCGGTAGCAAGTGGTAACGCTGCCAAATCATCAGCGTTATAGCGTTGATCCTCAGTTTGCTGGCCGCCAGGGTGCCAATTTGCATCAATAGCCACGATCAGACCACCGGCAGGAATCAGTTCCATCCAGCGTGTTAACGCGCGCTGCGGATCTGTTAGAGTCCACAGGACGTAGCGTGCCACAACCGCATCAAAAACTCCCTCCACCTGTGGGTTAACCACGTTGGTCTCAATGAATTCGAGGTGTGGATAATTTTTCCGCGCAAGTTCCAGCATGCCGGGGGCAATATCAATGCCGACGACCTCATAACCGATGTCAGAACATAACTCCGCAACATATCCAGGGCCTGTTCCTGCATCAAGAATGCGCGCAGGCGGTGGTGGAAGCGCCTGAATGAGCACCTTTGTCCACGCCTCACGATAGTGCGGGAAACGCACTTTGGTCAGATGGTGCTCATGGTACTCGGCTGCTCGTCCTGACCAGTGGTTACTGATATCTGCATCGCTTAACATGATGCTAATTCTAGTGCTTGAAACCGCCATACAAGGGGGTGAAAAACTTCTTCAACACAGCGCTTTCAGGAAACCTTCACAGAAAATGATCCCCCGGCGCCACGTGGAAGTTGAAAGCCTAGGCCAATTTCAATTTACGCGTCAAAAGCAACATCGTCGACTGACATCGCCGCAAGCTCCCTCATCTGAGGAGGATTTTCGATGGTCCCTCTCGCCTCACATTTTCTCTTGACGATTAGTTGTGCCGCTGCAACCTGAGCCTTGGTAGGTGGTCGCTTCAGTGTCGTCGGTTTCTCATCCGCTGTAGTCATCGAAAAGGATAGAAGCGTCGATAAGCTCCTCTTCTGCGAAGTCGGGGTCCAGATGCTCGTCCAGGGAATTAAGGAAAGCAAGACCCTGAAAGCACTTTTCCTCCTTAGGAACCCTCCAGAAAAGCCTGTTTTCGCGGTCTCCGAACGCAGCCACCTCCCAGCACGTGAACCGCCCACGTGAAACGAAACCACCACCGAGGGCGATACTCATGCAGGCACACGTGCCCCGATCACACATGAACCACCGTGCACGACTTAGACTGTGAGATTATGACTGCTTCTCAACCCGATTTGAAAACTACCGCTGGCAAACTAGCAGATCTGCGTACCCGCCTGGAGCAGGCGCAGGCCCCGCTGGGCAGCGACGTTATTGAATCCACCCACGCCGCAGGCAACCAGACGGCCCGCGAGCGGGTGCAGGAGCTTCTCGACGAAAACACCTTTACCGAAACCGATGCCCTAGCAAAGCACCGGGTCGAAGAGTACGACATGGACCGCCAACAGCCCCTGACTGACGGAGTTGTCACTGGTTATGGGCAGATCGACGGGCGCCGCGTGTGCGTGTTCTCCCAAGACCCCACCATTTTTGACGGCCAGCTCGGCGAGGTCTACGCCGAGAAGATGCTCAAGATTTATGAGCTGGCTACCAAAACAGGTGTGCCACTGGTAGGCATTTATGACTCTTCAGGCCCACGCTTCCAGGAAGGCGTGGTCACCGCCGCCATGTACGCGAAGCTGCTGCGTGCGGCCACGGAGGCGAGCGGTTTGATTCCGCAGATCGCAGTTGTTGCGGGCGCTACTTCCTCTATTGCAGCGCTCCAGGTGCCACTGGCGGATCTCACCATCATGGTTGAGGGTGCAAACGTGCACCTGGCTGAAGCAGAGATCGTGGGGAAGGTAGCTGGCAAGCCGACAACAGCGGAAGAACTGGGTGGCTCAGATGTGCACGCGCACACCACCGGACTGGTGTCCCTGGTGGCACCTACTGATAAGCACGCGATCGCCCAGGCCCGCGAAGTCATCAGCTTCCTGCCGGTGAACAACCGCGCAGACGCCCCGATTGCCGAGGCGCCAGACAACGTGGACACCACCGCGCTAAACACGTTCATGCCAGACAACGATGAGGCCACCTATGACGTACGCGAGATCATCAAGCAGGTCACCGATGGCGATCTGCTGGAGCTTAAACCCGATTTCGCCGACAATATTGTCACCGGCTTCGCGCACATCTCCGGCCGCGCGGTGGGTATTGTGGCCAACCAGCCGCAGAGCCTGGCGGGTTGCCTCACCGCCGCCGCAGCAGACAAAGCGGCGCGGTTTATCCGGATGTGTGATGCGTTCAACCTTCCCATCGTGAAGTTTGTGGACTCCCCCGGCTTTGTGCCATCACAAGAAGAGGAACACGCGGGCGTCGTTACGCGCGCTGCGGCTCTGGCGTATGCGTACGCTGAAGCCCAGGTAGGCACGATCACTGTGGTCACGCGCAAAGCACTCGGCGCAAGCTACGTGCTCATGGGCTCCAAGGACTTGGGCGCTGACTTTGCGTTTGCGTGGCCTACGGCGCAGATCGCGCTTGCCGACGCCCCCACGGCTGCTGAAAAATTAGCCACGAATGTGGAAGAATACGCTGAAGCCAATACCAACCCGTATGTGGCCGCGGAGCGCGGGCTGATTGATGCGGTCATTGAGCCGAGTGCTACCCGCACCCAGGTCACTGAGGGCCTGCGCCTGCTGGAACGTAAGGTGCTGCACCCCCGCCCGAAGAAGCACGGTAATATTCCGCTGTAAGGATCAAAGGAGAATTCACCGATGACTAGCCCAATGTTTAAGGTGCTCAAGGGCAACCCCAGCGACGACGAGCTGGCGGCGCTGACCGCCGTGCTCACGTCCCTGTATGTAGAAGCCACCAAGGCAACAACTGAGACAGAACGCAACCTGTGGGGCACCCCAGAATCGCGCCTGACCAACCAAACCCTGTACAACCCGGCTGCTTTCAGCTCGGTGACTTTTTACTAAGCCTTTTTTGCTAAGCCCCGCTGCGGTCGATGAATCTTGCCATAAACCCGATTTTCGGGCCGTTTTGAGAAGATTCATCGACCGGACTTGCTAGCTCTCTTACTGCCCCACCACACAACCCCCACCACGGCCAGGACACCGAGTAGCAGCCACACCAGGCCATCATTCACAGAGCCTGCCACATCCAGCGCCCACAGCTCGATGGAGTTACGGGTGTCTGCATCCAACCAGCTGCTCAAAGCTCCCGTGCCGTGTGTGAGCAGGAAAATCAGGCCTACCACCACAAACATGGCACCGGAGATCATCTGCACAGAGTTGGTGCGCACCGGCCCAAAACTCACCTCACGTCCGCGCAACCAGGCCATGTTGCCCACATCACACCTGTCCCACAGCGCTGCCATCACGAACAGCGGCACCGCCATGCCCAGCGCATACACCGCCATGATCGCAGCCCCATAAAATGCAGAGCCACTCACGGCTGCCGTAGTCAGCACCGCTCCCAGCAATGGCCCGGCACAAAACCCGGCAAACCCGTACACCGCGCCTAAAGCAAATATGCCCAGGGTTCCGGCGCCACTTAGCCGCGCCTGCATGCCCGCAGCCCCTGGTAGCCGGAACCCACCTCCGAAGAAGGCGTAGATGCCCAGCAGGATCATCACTACCCCACCCACGGTAATCAGGGTGTCGCGGTGGTTCACCGCCAGCGCTCCCAGGCCGCCCAGCCCAGTGCCGATCGGCACCAGCACCACCGCCAGCCCTAGGAAAAACACCAGGGTTTTCCCCAATAGTTGCCGGGTGCTGGCAAATGCGTAGGCGAAGAAGGCGGGCACCAGCAGCGCCGAACACGGACTAATCAGGCTGAGCACCCCGGCGAGAAAAGCCCCAAACAGTCCAACACTTAGCATTCCAGCTCCTTTGCGCGGCAGGGGTCGTCGAAAAGCGTGAGTCTAGATTCTACCCGCTAGGATTTAACACATGTCTCCGCGTCTTGTGCTTGCCTCGCAGTCCCCGTCGCGCCGCATGATCCTCGAATCAGGCGGTGTCACCCCCGTGGTCCGGCCTGCGGACATTGATGAAGACGGCCTGCTTGCGTCGCTTATCGACGAAGAACCCGCCACCAAGGTTGCTGCCCTGGCTCAGGGGAAAGCCGAGGTGATTGTGCCCGAATTCCCCGACGATGTAGTTGTGGGGTGTGATTCGATGCTGCTGCTGGATGGGCACTTGGTGGGCAAGCCTCTTACTGTTCAGCGCACCATTGAGCGGTGGAAAGCGCAGCGTGGCAAGACTGCGCAGCTGCTCACCGGGCATGCCGTGTGCTATCGGGGGCAGTGGAAGGTGGAGACCGTGTCTACCGCGGTGCACTTCGGCAATGTTTCCGACGCTGATATTGAGGCCTACGCGGCGTCCGGCGAGCCGCTGGGCTGTGCGGGTGCTTTTACGTTGGAGTCATTGGGCAGCTGGTTCATTGACGGGATCGAGGGCGATCCCACCAGCGTGATCGGGATTTCCCTGCCACTGTTGCGCCGCATGGTGTATTCGTTTGGGCTCAACGCCTCTGACTTCTGGAGCTAGCAGGTCGTGCGCCAGGAACGTGTAGACGGCCTTGATCTTGCCCGCGCCATTGCCATCTTTGGCATGTTTGTGATGCACAGCTTCTACCACCAGGACCCAGACAACTGGTTCTACCGGCTGTTTCAAGGCCGCTCCACGATCTTGTTTACGGTGCTGGCGGGAGTGTCGGTGATCTTGATGTCGCGCACCCGCACTGTCGGCGCTTCGCTTACGCAATTTGTGGTGCGCGGGCTGCTCCTGGTGGCGCTGGGTCTGACGATCACCACTGCAAATACCGGCCCGATTGTTATCCTCACCACCTACGGCGCGCTCTATCTGCTGGTGGCTCCCCTGCTGTTCCGCGCGCCCGGCTGGCTGCAGGCCGTACTCGCCGCCACCGGCGCTTTGCTCTTTCCGTGGTTGTCGATGCTGTGGCGCACCCATCTCCAGCCCGGCGAGGGTGCCGTGCCCACCTGGCCCATGCTTATCGACGACCCCTCCCGCGCTCTCGAGCTCTTGCTTGTCACAGGTGGTTTTCCAGTGCTTACATTCGCGCCGGTGTTTGTTGCCGGGATGGCTACGGGTAATGCTCTGGTGAAATGGCGCACCGCCTGGGACGGGCTGATCGGTATCGGTGGTGTGCTGGCTGCGGCGGGGTTGTGGCTGTCTTCGGTGTTTTTGTCGCGCAGTGGGTTCGTCGATAAGCAGGCTGCCCGTGGCGTGGAACTTGAGGAGTTCACCGCGTTGTTGCGCAGCGCTACGGGTGTTACCCCTGTTGATGATGCCGGTTGGCTTTGGGTTTATGTGCCGCATTCGGGGTCGGTGGCGGAACTGATCGGCAGTATTGGCACGGCGCTGCTGGTCATTGGCGTGTGCGTGCTGGTGTGTCTGTGGCGCCCGTTCAACATTCTTGTGTACCCATTGCGCGCGGTGGGGCGCATGCCGCTTTCGGTGTACACCGCCCACATCGTGTTTTTGGGCTGGCTTTCCTCGCGCGGCATGAATCTTGCGTGGGTGGAGTGGTCCTGGGTGAACCTGCTGGTCCCGCTGGTGTTCGCGCCGGTGTGGTTGTTGTTTTTCAAGCGCGGTCCGCTGGAGATTGTGCAGCGGCAGGTCCTGCGGACAACCGACCCAGACCCTCGGCCATAGCCTGCTGTAGCCTGCCGGGGCTGGCCGCAGCTGACCGGGGCGTCACATTCAGTCGACAAATCCCCTATCCACCTGAACCAAACCGGCATTTGTCGACCACATCTGTCGCCGGTACAGTATGTCGCCGGTCTGACAAGCCCCCCGCTCAGCGATCGCAGGTACCCTGGGCACATGGAAATTAATGACATGCTCGCCCCTGCCCCACTTCACCTGCCTGAGGATCCCGCTACCGGTAAAGACCTGCTTGCCGACGACACGGCCTATGCGCATCCTGATTCGCCGAGCGTGTGGGCTGCTCGTGCCGAAAAGGAACTGGATGACGGCGACACCCTGATCGCCTACGCATACGCGCGCACCGGGTACCACCGCTCCCTTGATCGCTTGCGCGCGAATGGGTGGAAGGGGTGGGGCCCGGTGCCTTTTTCTCATGAGCCGAACCAGGGTGTGCTGCGTGCGATCGCAATGTTGGCGTTGGCCAGCAAGACAATCGGCGACGACGCCGAGTATGACCGCTGCCGCGGCATGCTTTCCGACGCTGACCCTGCTTCGGTAGAGCAGTTGCTAGGAAGCTAGAGCTGCCCTACTCTTCAAGGCTTTAAAGCTTCTTAGCCTTTAAAGCTTCTTGTTCTGTTCGACGAGTTCGCCGGTGTTTTGCGCGGTGCGGACCATGGAGACATAGAACTCTAGGGCCACACGCGCGCCGATCACGCCGATGATGAAGAGGATACCGCCGAAGATGATGCCACCCAACAGGCCGAGGAGACCAAGCCCGAAGCTTTCGGCGAAGCCTGCCAAACCAGCAAGAATCATGAATAGCCAGAAAAAGGCGTGCATGATGATGAAGATAATGTAGATTATCTTCACGAATTTGATGGTGACAAAGTGCTGGAACGAGAAGTCGAACAGTGCACTGAACAGGCCTTTTCCCTCTCCAGCTAGAGCGCTGCCTCTGCCGCCACCAGCGTAGTTGGTGGCGGTGTTTCCTGCGTCATACTGGCCCGCATCATACTGGCCCGCATCATACTGACCTGCACCGTACTGCTGGTTCTGGTCGGGCTGGCCATAGCTTGGCTGGCCAAAACCTGACTGCCCATAGCCTGGCTGGCCAAAACCTGACTGGCCATAGCTAGGCTGCCCATAGCTTGGCTGGCCAAAACCTGACTGCCCATAGCCTGGCTGCCCAAAACTTGGCTGACCGTAGCCGTCCTGCGCGTTAGCAGAGTCGCCATAGTTCGAACCGCTGTAGCTAGAGTAGCTCTGGCCGTCCTGATGGCCGTCCTGATTGCGGTCTTGGCCACCGTCCTGGCTATTCTCGTCGCGGTTGGTGGGGTCATGTGGTGTCGTCATCCTTGTGGAATCCTTCTCTCATTGTGAAAACGGACAAAACCACCCAGCAGCTTAACTGACCTATGGGCTGCCCGCTAGGGGCTGCCGAAAAAGGTTCAGCAGGGTGTGCGTCGTTAAGCGAAACGTCGTTAAGCGTTCGCTGCCTCAACGCGAGAGATTGCCTCTGCGGCAACCTTTTCCTGGATGCCCATATCCAGCTCAGAGGTGAAACCCACACAGGAGCAGTTGATCTCGCCGAGAACGTAGGTGTCGCCGCCGTCTTCAGCATCGTCGAGCATGAAGTCTGCGGTCCAGATCAGTGGCACCACTTCATCGTCGGAAAGCTTCTCGGCGATCACTGGGCGAGCCTTTGCGAACATGTCCATCAGCTCCGGCCAGGACTCGGGCTTGTCGTAGGAATACTTCGCGCCAGAAAATAGTGTTGCGGAGAAGTTATCGCCGCCTTCAGCTGGCTTCTTGTGCACGATGAAGACAGGGTCATCGCCTACCAAAAGGATGCGGATCTCGCCTTCGACGATGCGTGGCATAAACCGCATGTCAACCAGCATGCCGTTGTCACCAATAATGTACTGTTCACAAAAATCCATGAACTCGCCAAGGGTGTAGTCGTGGGTCTGATTGTCCACCGCCTCGGTGCACTTCAATGCGGTGTCTAGCGACAGTGCGGTGCCAGGCTCGACGGACTCAGCGAGGTCCTTGTCTGCCAAGCGCACACGCCAGATACCGGAGCCGGTGGAGCCGCGGTTCTGTTTGAGCACACGCTCGCCGTGTGACAATGCGGTTGGGAAGGTGTTTTTGAAGTCCTCAACGTCGTAGTATGCGGCGGTGTCGTCCGGAACCAGTGAGGTGTCGGTGAGCTTGACCAGCGCGTCTTTCGCACCGTACGCCATCATGTCAGCCGGGGTGGACATGCCGACGAGGCCTGCGTTCGACAGCTTGGTCAACAAGTCGAAGTAGCCTTTCTCACCACCTGGGATGTTGCCTGGGTTGACACGGGAGATGTATGCGTCAAAGTTTTCGGAGACGGTCTTGAAGATCTCTTCCGCTTGATCTGGGTGGTAGTAGATGACTTCGGAGTGCCAGCCGTTGTCCTTGATCGCGTTGACAATGGGCATGGTGTCCTTGCGGTGGCCGTCGTCTCCCTTGTCGGAGCCGCCTTCTACCTCGAATACGACGATTGCTTTTTTCACCGGGGTCCTTTCCTCGTGGTATTTAATCGGTTGCGGCGACCAACCTACTCAAATTTACCTTTTAATTGATCGCTTCTTGATTGGATTTTATTGCCCGTTATGGATTGGTGCTTGACTAGAAGAGGTTTTAGTTACCAACGCCACATGCTTGAACTCGGTCACACGTGGACGTCGGCACGCCCGTAAATCACAAAGAGCGGGTAATGTTGCCCAGTGAACTAAAGGATCTATCAAAGTTTCCAGCAGGTACCCCTTGAGGAGTAATTTTATGGCTATCGAGTTTGATACAAATCCGGCGTATGAGAAATTCGCACATCCTGAACGCGTGGTTTCCGCATCATGGCTGTCCGCACGTCTTGGTACTCCTGGCCTGCGCGTTGTCGAGTCGGATGAAGACGCTTTCCTGTATGATATCGGCCACATTCCCGGCGCGGTGCGCATCGATTGGTTGAAGGACCTCAATGATCCTGTCACCCGTGATTTCATCGACGGGGAGGCTTTTGCCAAGTTGATGAGCGATCGTGGCATTTCGCGCGATGACACTGTAGTGATCTACGGGGATCAGTCCAACTGGTGGGCGTCCTATACTTTCTGGGTTTTTGAGCTGTTCGGCCACCCCGATGTGCGCCTGCTCGACGGTGGCCGCGACGCCTGGATGGGTGAGGAGCGCGACACCTCCTTTGCGGTGCCTGATCTTCCCACCACTGACTATCCGGTGGTGGAGCGCAATGATACGCAGATCCGCGCGCTTGTCGACGACATTCAGGCGGGCACGCGATCGTCGTCAAGCGATCATGCACTTGTGGATGTGCGTAGCCCGAACGAGTACACGGGCGAGACCAAGATTAATGGCTCGGATAGTTTCCCTGGCGCGCTGCGTACTGGCCATATCCCTGGCGCGGTGAATATCGCGTGGGGTGATGCGGTGTACCCGAATGCTCGCTTCAAGTCCTATGAGGAGATTGCGGAGGCGTACAAGGATCTGGACCCGAAGCAGAAGACGGTGGTGTACTGCCACCTCGGTGATCGCAGTGCACACTCGTGGTTTGTGCTGAAGTACATCCTGGGTTTTGAGCAGGTGTTGAATTATGACGGCGGTTGGGTCGAGTGGGGCAACATGGTGCGCATGCCTATTGCCACTGGCGACACGCCGGAGATTTAAGGGGCGCACCTGAGTAACAGGGAGGTGGAAAGTGCCGATACAATCGGTGATTTCCCCTACCAAAAGATTAAAAGTAACCTTGAACCATCACAACATGACGGATTACTCACGTTTGATGTGTAACAATGGTGCGTATTAAGCGTTCACATCAGGAGGACTATTTAAGTGGCAACTGACAAGAAGATCACGAAGGTCTTGGTAGCCAACCGCGGCGAAATCGCCGTGCGCATTTTCCGCGCCGCCAAGGACGCCGGTATCGGCTCTGTCGCGGTGTACGCGGAACCAGACGCGGATTCGGTATTCGTCGAGCTTGCCGACGAAGCCTTCGCCCTGGGAGGCTTTACACCCGCAGAGTCTTACCTGGACATGGATAAGATCTTGGACGCTGCCGAGAAGTCCGGCGCCGATGCTGTGCACCCAGGCTACGGCTTTTTGGCAGAAAACGACGAGTTCGCCCGCCGTGTTATAGATGCTGGCCTGATCTGGATTGGCCCTTCCCCTGAGTCCATCGCAGCCCTGGGTGACAAGGTCACCGCACGCCACATCGCGGAGAAAGCTGACGCGCCGATGGCGCCGGGCACTAAGGATCCCGTGGCTAATGCTGACGAGGTTGTAGCGTTTGCTGACGAACATGGCCTGCCTATCGCGATCAAGGCTGCCTACGGTGGTGGCGGTCGTGGCATGAAGGTCGCCTACACCCGCGAGGAAATCCCGGAGCTGTTTGACTCTGCTACGCGTGAGGCCACCGCGGCGTTTGGCCGTGGCGAGTGCTTCGTGGAACGCTACTTGGATAAGGCGCGCCACGTGGAGGCGCAGGTGTTGGCGGACCAGCACGGCAACGTGGTTGTGATGGGTACCCGTGATTGTTCTTTGCAGCGCCGCTTCCAGAAGCTGGTGGAGGAAGCCCCTGCCCCATTCCTAACTGATGAACAGCGCACCACTATCCATGAGTCTGCGAAGCGCATCTGCAAGGAGGCCGGCTACTACGGTGCCGGCACCGTCGAGTATTTGGTCGCCGCTGATGGCTTGGTTTCCTTCCTGGAGGTAAACACGCGCCTGCAGGTGGAGCACCCCGTGACTGAGGAAACCACCGGATATGATCTGGTGCGAGAGCAGTTCCGCATCGCTGAGGGCGAGAAGCTGCGCTTCACCGAAGACCCGGAGCCGCGCGGCCACTCTTTCGAGTTCCGCATCAATGGTGAGGATGCTGGGTCTAACTTCATGCCTGCCCCTGGCACTGTGACTGAGTATAAGGAGCCGGCGGGTCCTGGTGTGCGCGTTGATTCCGGGATGCGCTCTGGTGCTGCTATTTCCGGCCAGTTCGACTCGATGGTGGCCAAGCTGATTGTCACTGGTGAGGATCGCCAGCAGGCGCTTGAGCGTTCCGCCCGCGCACTGGACGAGTTCGTTGTTGAAGGTTTGCCTACTGTGATCCCGTTCCATAAGGAGATGGTCAAGCACCCAGCTTTTGTTGGCGATGGCAATGGTTTTGAGGTTTACACCAAGTGGATCGAAGAAGAGTGGGATAACACCATCGAGCCGTATGTTGACCCTGATGACCTGCCTGAAGAGGATGAGAACGAGCCGAATAAGAAGTTCGTCGTCGAGGTTGCTGGCCGCCGCATCGAGGTTGCGCTTCCTGCGTCGCTGGCTTTTGCTGGTGCAGGGGCTGCGCCGAAGAAGAAGCGTAAGCGCCGCGGTGGTGCCGGTGGTGGCAAGGCTGCCGCGTCCGGTGACGCGGTAGCTGCCCCGATGCAGGGCACCGTGATCAAGGTCAATGTTGAGGAGGGCCAGGAGGTCGCCGAGGGCGATGTTGTGGTTGTACTTGAGGCGATGAAGATGGAGAACCCGGTGAAGGCACATAAGGCTGGGACCGTCACCGGACTTGCTGTTGAGGCTGGTGGCCAGGTAAATAAGGCCGCCGTGTTGATGGAGATTAAGTAGTCTCACCACTCGGGGTAGCCTGGGGCGTATGGATTTTTCTGTTCGCCCCGCTTCTGATTTTGACCGCACTTATATCGCGCGCTTGTTCTTCCTCACCGACGTGTTTGGCGACGAGACAAAAGCGGTCAGCGAGTATCATGCGCGTGACTTCCCTGGTTATGTCGATGATTGGGATCCCGCCCGCGACGGCGGCTTCATTGCCTGGGATCTGTTCAATATTCCCGCCGGTGGTGTGTGGTTGCGTTATTGGGAGTCCGACAACGCGGCGGGCTGGGCTAACTTGGGCCCCGAGATCCCTGAGCTTGCCATCGCTGTTGAGAGCCGATACGCCGGCAACGGCCTTTCACGCACGCTTATCGACGAAGCAGTGGCCCTGGCGCGCTCCCAGGGCGCACCTGCCCTTGCGTTGAGTGTGGCCCCGGACAACCCGCGTGCTCGCCATGTTTATGAGAAATACGGGTTCGTTGACGTGCCTGGGATCGACGGTGCGATGCGCTTGAACCTCTCATGTTGAACCTCTCATGTGCGCCTGTTCACAGCGACCACCATCACCCGCCCCGATCTGGTCAACGTGAATGAGCGTGGTCGCGTTTTCGCCGTGGCGTAGTGTCCCACGCTTCAAGCGCAGTGTCTCACGCTTCAAGCGCAGTGTCGCGAGATCGCGTACTCTTGGACGAAAATGCTTTTCTACCGGGCGGGAGCAAAATGGACAGCCTAGTTCTCCAACTAACTATTGAGGATATCCCTAACTCGACGGCGATAGTGCAGGTCAACGAAGATACAGCCCTGCTTGGGTTCGCACAGGCTGTTTTGGAAATGTACGGCTTCACCGGCGAGGCCAACTGGGAGATCAGCAATTCGCGCTTTCGCACCTCCGCCCCACCCGAGATGTGGGCAATCGACGTCCGCACACTTTTCGACGAGCACGACACCGCCACTCTCACTTACGGCACCGAGTGGACCATCACTATCCTCGTTGTACGCCGTGAGGAAGCGATTGCCGGCGCATTCGCCCTGATGCACACCCCACCGCTTCAGGTCGAGGAGGGTTTTGGGGGCCCAGAAAAGCACCGCGAACTCCAAGAGGTATTGGTTGCCCGCGAAGCCGGTGAGCATCTCACACTGCGACGCAAAAAGATCTTGAAAGCTGCACACAACCTCGATATCAGAGAAGTTGATGAAAACCACATCGCAGATGCTGTGCACGATATTGGCACTGCCGGTTTTTACACCATCGAACCTCTAGGCGACGAGGTAAACGCAACTCTGGGCGCATTACGGCTCATCGATCTCGCGCACCTCGAGCCAACTGATTCCGAGTTCGAATCCGCCCTGTTGAGACGACTGATGGAGGCGCCACTTGCCTACCTCTCCTACGTCGAAGACCATCCGCTCGAATTGACCGACAGTGGTGAGATACAACCAGAGCAGATCCCTGCATTGCTTGAGGCAGTGGGGCTGCAGGAAGCGTCGGCAAGCACGAGCAAAAGCCAGCGCTCCACGCTACTGCACATACACACCTGGCTTGAAGCTAAGGGAACAGTCGAGCGAAACGTAAATCAGATCGTGCTAACCGACGAAGGTCAAGCCTGGTTTGACGATGATCTAGCACGCATCAGTGGTTGGATCATGATTGAGAAGGACCGCGACGAGACGCTGCTAGCACTTGCTGCGGAACTCGCACGAACAGCGGGCGTACCACAAAGAGTCATCGACCTCTACTTCCAACCGGAGCACGCGCCTAGTAGCGAGGGATTACGCGCCCCTACGTGGGCGTTGCTGCGCGCGGCCGGGATGCTCAACGGCGGTGAACTGACTGACGATGGTCGAGCTTTGCTATCTGCGATGGTGAGATTGAACGCTAGCCTTTCCTACGTGCGGGAGCACAGAAACAGCCCCGATCGTCTCGCCTTCAAAAAGCGTGTTTTCGCCGAAAGCGTGCAAGCAATAAGTGAGGAAAGCCCGGTGTTTGCAACCCTATTTAGTGGGGTCTCACATATGCTCGATATCAGCGTTATCGAGAACGACGACACCTTTGACCAGCGAGAGGATTTCGCCGAACGGATGCTTCGTCCACACCTCGACGACTTGGACAACGCGCCGCTACCGATACTTAAGCTTCTCGAACGGGTCGGGACAGTTAATCGCAAAGGAAACACCTTCGTGCTTTCTAAGCTCGGAATGAACGCCCGAGAAGATGCAGGCCACTTAGCTATCTGGATCTCTGACCAGCTGTTTCCATCACGCAGCGATAAAGAGAGAACAGCACAGCTTAACGATGCACTTGCAGTGCTCCTTGGGCGCGCGAAGGCGGCATCGCTATTAGGGGTGCCAACTGACCAACTCAACCTCACCATTCTGGCAGATGTTGGGCTCCCCGGACGCCTCGACTTATTGCAAGAAACCGCTGAGCTTCGCAGCCTACTCGGCTTGGAGGTGGAAAATCCGTTCCAAGCTGGAGAAAAACGTCTCACCACGATTGGTCGTAGGTTGCTCGAATACGCCGTTATGGAAGAACTCCTTGGCGATGATGCCCTCCTGGATTAACTTACGTGACGTAAGCCTTGATTTGGAGAGCTATGGCTGCGAGGAAGGCCCCTGGGGGCCACACTCGCGTCGGCTTCGAATCCACCACCTCTATCAACCGTAGGGACTTTGGTGGAGGGCTGTTGAGTCTTAGGCAGTCTTAGGCAATCACCACCACTAGGTCCCCACCTTCCACAGCAGTGGGCTGTGTAAATGCGAGGCGCTGAATGGTGCCATCCTTTGTGGCGGAGATAGTTGCTTCCATCTTCATGGCCTCAATGGTGGCCACCGCGTCGCCAGCCTTGACCTCCTGGCCCTCCTCCACCGATGGGGTGACGGCACCGGCAAATGGTGCTGCTACATGGCCTTCGTTGGATGGATCCGCCTTTTCCACCTCGGCCACGGTCGATTCAGCGTTGGCATCGCGGACTTTGATGGGGCGAATCTGACCATTGACGGTAAGCACGACCTGGCGCATCCCCTTCTCGTCAGGCTCACTGACAGCGTCGAGACGCACCACCAACGGTGGGGTGTCACTACCTGGGTCACCGTACACTACAAGCTCTTCGTGGCCTTCCTTCAAACCATAGAAGAAAAGCCGATCACTCAACGCATCCGTGTACCCATAGGTGCGGCGGTGTTCCTGGAATTCTTCGTACTGCTTCGGGAAGAGGAGCTGGTCCAACGCCGCGCGGCGCACGGTGTGGTCGTCGCTAGTGAGGTCCCGGCCCAAGTCCTCGGGCACATCAACCACGCGCTGTCCGCCATCGGCGCGTCCTGCAAGAGCCTTCTCCCGTAGTTCGGGCCAACCTCCGGGAGGGGTACCCAGCTCACCACGTAAAAACCCGATCACGGAATCCGGGATGTCGTACTTCTGCGGGTCTGTCGCAAAGTCCTGCGGATCCACGTTTGCCCCCACCAAGTGCAGGGCAAGGTCACCCACCACCTTCGACGATGGGGTTACCTTCGTTGGCCTGCCCAGCATCTCATTAACGGCCGCGTAGGCATCTTCGATCAGCTCGAAGCGGTCCCCCAACCCGAGTGCTTTTGCCTGGGTACGCAGGTTGGACAGCTGGCCACCGGGGATCTCGTGGTGGTACACACGCCCTGTTGGCCCAGGGATGCCGGACTCAAACGGCGAGTAGATCTGGCGCACAGTCTCCCAATATGGTTCAAGGTCACTGACGGCCTTGAGCGAAATACCGGTGTCACGCTCAGTGTGAGCAAACGCAGCCACCAGCGCGGACATGGACGGCTGAGAGGTGGTGCCCGCCAGCGGGGCTGATGCTACGTCGACGGCATCGGCACCAGCTTCCGCTGCAGCCAGGTAGGTAGCCAGCTGGCCACCGGCGGTGTCATGGGTGTGCACGTGCACCGGCAGCTCAAATTCCTTGCGCAGAGCAGCCACCAACCGGCGCGCAGCCTCTGGGCGCAGCAAGCCAGCCATGTCCTTGATCGCCAAGATATGGGCACCAGACTCAACGATCTCCTCGGCCAGCTTCAGGTAGTAGTCCAGCGTGTAGAGATCCTCGTTCGGGTCCATCAGGTTGCCCGAGTACGCCATGGCCACCTCGGCCACAGTGGTGTTGGTTTCCAGCACTGCGTCAATGGCAGGCCGCATCTGGGAAACGTCGTTAAGCGCATCGAAGATCCGGAAAATATCGATGCCGGAGCTGGCCGCCTCGGCCACGAACGCCCTAGTCACAGTTTCTGGGTACGGGGTGTAGCCCACGGTGTTGCGGCCACGCAGCAGCATCTGAATGTTCACGTTCGGCACCGCCTCGCGCAAGACATCAAGGCGCTCCCACGGGCTTTCGTGCAAAAAGCGCATGCCGACGTCATAGGTTGCCCCACCCCACGCCTCAATAGAAAGCAATTCTGGAGTGAGGTAACCCACGTGCTTAGCACCCGCGAACAAGGTCTTGGTGCGCAGCCGCGTTGCCAGCAGGGACTGGTGCGCATCACGGAACGTGGTCTCGGTGACAGCCAGCGCGGTTTGGTTGCGCAACTTCTCCGCAAAGCTCTTCGGACCCAGCTCTAGTAGGTCATCGCGGGAGCCGCGTGGAATGGAATCATAGTCCCACTTCGGCAGCTTCTCCGGTGCGCGCACGGATGTGGGCCGCTCACCGTTCGGTTTATTCACCGTGACTTCTGCCAGGTAGTTCAGGATCCGGCTGGACTTATCCAGTGCCGGCGGCGCCTCCAAAAGGTGAATATGATCACCAATAAAACCGGTGGAAATGCGTTTGGTTTGGAAATCAGCCTCCGCCAGCAGGGCGCGCAGGAAACCAATGTTCGTCGATACGCCCGAGACAGTAAACTCGTTCAATGCGCGCTGGGCACGGGCCACTGCCTGCTCGAAGTCAGCACCACGGCACGTCATCTTCACCAGCAGGGAGTCGAAGTTCGGGGTGATCTCAGTACCTACAGTCACCGATCCGTCCAGGCGCACGCCAGCCCCACCCGGAGAGCGGTAGCCGGTGATCACGCCGGAGTCTGGGCGGAACCCGTTGTTCGGATCTTCGGTAGTAATACGGCACTGCAAAGCGGCACCATTCAAAGTGATATTCTCCTGGCGCAGCCCCAGGTCTTCCAGCGAGGCACCGGCAGCGATGTGCATCTGGGACTTCACAATGTCCACACCGGTCACTTCCTCTGTGACGGTGTGCTCCACCTGCACGCGCGGGTTCATTTCAATGAACACGTGATTGCCTTGTTCATCGACGAGGAACTCGACAGTGCCAGCACCCTCGTAGTTGATGTGCTCGCAGAACTTCACTGCGTCGGCGCAGATCTGGTCGCGCAGTTGTTCGTCGATATGCTGAGCCGGCGCAATCTCTACAACCTTCTGGTGGCGGCGCTGCAGGGAACAGTCACGCTCATACAGGTGGATTACGTTGCCTTGAGAGTCAGCCAGGATCTGCACCTCAATATGCTGCGGGTTGATCACAGCTTGCTCGACGTACACGTGCGCGTCGCCGAATGCGGCCTCCGCCTCACGTGATGCTTCGGTGGCCAGCTTTTCCACGTCTTCCAGCTTCTCAATGAACCGCATGCCGCGGCCACCACCGCCGGCAACGGCCTTAACAAACACAGGGAACTGAAAATCCTTCGCCCACTCGGCTAGCTGCTTCGGGTCAGTAGACGGCTCGGAGTCACGCAGGATTGGCAGGCCCGCTTCTTCGGCGGCCCGTACAGCAGCGGCCTTATCACCGGTCAGGTCCAGGGTTTCGGCGGTTGGGCCAATGAACTTAATCCCGTTGTCCTTGCACGCACGTGCTAAGTCCGCACGCTCAGACATGAAGCCGTAGCCTGGGTAAACCGCATCTGCGCCAGTCTTCTTGGCCGCGCGCAGCACCTCATCGATGTCCAGGTAGGCCTTCACCGGCTGGCCTTCGACACCGATCTTGATCGCTTCATCCGCAAACGGGCGGTGGAACGAGTTTCGGTCTTCAATGGGATACACCGCAACCGTCTGAGCACCGGTTTCAAAAGCTGCGCGGAAGGCACGCACAGCGATCTCGCCACGGTTAGCCACAAGGATTTTCTTAAAAGATGGCAAATTGTTGTCCACTGTCGTCTTCACTGTGTGGGTGTCCTTTCCCTGCAAAATACATCCTTGTTAAAGTCTAGCGGGCAGCCGGTGACCCGGGGTGAAGTAGCTCCCATTGACGGCCCTATATAGGGTTAAATCACTTTTGTGGGCGCAACTCTACGGTGCCGATAGCCTAGACTGTTGAGCTGACAGTTGTTTCCCACAGTTGTTTCCTTCAACTGATTTGATTGAAAGGCTTACCAGCGCATGGACGCTCGTTTGGCAGTTCGCCGCACGCCGGATTTCCGCAATGAAGAAGCCGCAACGCTTGCGGCCTTGAACAACCTTGAGGGGGTCGCACTGGACTCCGTTGCGGTGGTCAACCTCTATGATGTTTTCGGTGCCACCCAGGCGGATCTTGATGCGTTGCGCCGCTCCGTGGTAGCTGATGAGCGTGTCGACGAGATCTTGAGCCCTGCTCAACTCGAGGGTTTGCTTGCCAGCGAGGGTCGTTCCTTTCTCGCCGTGGAACCCTTGCCTGGCCAGTATGACCAGCGCGCCGACGCGGCCGAGCAAGCTCTGCGGCTGCTCGAGCCTACGACCACCGCCACCATTTATTCCGCTGAGCTTTATGTTTTCGAAGGTGAAGCCGACATGCGCGCCCTCCGCGAGTTCCTGATCAACCCGGTCGAGGCCGGCGAGAAGGACATGAGCATCCTGCGTGAGCCTGAGCTGGGTGAGGTAGAGCCGCTGCGCACGTACCCAGACTTTTTGGAGCTTAACGACGAAGCCCTTGAGCAACTGCTGGCCGATAACGGTATGGCCATGAGCCTGGCAGACCTGAAAGTGGTGCAGGACTACTTCCAGTCTGAGGGCCGCACCCCTACCCAGGTGGAGCTGTCCACCTTGGATACCTACTGGTCTGACCACTGCCGCCACACCACGTTTAATACTGAGTTGACCTCAATTGAGGTAGCCGAACCGAAGTTTGGTGAGCAGTTGCAGCGCGCCTTGGACCGCTACGACGAACTACGCGAGGCCAACGGGCGCACCCACAAGCCGCGCACACTCATGGACATGGGCACCATCATGGGCCGCGAACTGCGCCGCACCGGTGTGATGGATGACCAGGAAGTCTCTGAGGAAATCAACGCGTGTTCGGTCTTTGTGCACGTTCGGGATGACAAGCGCAGCGAGGAATCCCCCTGGCTGCTCATGTTTAAAAACGAGACCCACAACCACCCCACTGAGATCGAGCCGTTTGGTGGGGCATCGACTTGCCTGGGTGGCGCGATTCGCGATCCCCTGTCGGGCCGCTCCTGGGTGTATCAGGCGATGCGCTTGTCTGGCTCGGGTGATATCAACACCCCACGCTCGGAGACCTTGCCGGGCAAGTTACCGCAGGCTGATATTTCTACCCGCGCGGCGCAGGGCTATTCGTCGTATGGCAACCAGATTGGCCTGGCCACCACGGGGGTGCGCGAGTTCAACCACCCTGGTTATGTGGCCAAGCGCATGGAACTTGGCGCGGTTGTAGCTGCAGCCCCGTTAGAGAACGTGAAACGCTTGGATCCGCAGCCCGGCGACCAGGTAATTATCCTTGGTGGCCGCACCGGCCGCGATGGTGTAGGTGGTGCAACAGGTTCATCGAAGGCTCACGACGAGGATTCCGTGGCACGTTCCGGTGCGGAGGTACAGAAAGGCAATCCGGTCAATGAGCGCAAGATCCAGCGCCTGTTCCGCATGCCTGAGGTAGCGCAGATGATTGTGCGTTGTAATGACTTCGGTGCCGGTGGTGTCTCGGTAGCAGTCGGTGAGCTTGCGGATTCCATCGATATCTACCTCGACCGGGTCCCCTTGAAGTACGCCGGCCTCAACGCCCGCGAGATCGCTATTTCGGAGTCGCAGGAGCGCATGGCGGTCGTCGTTAAGCCCGGCGATGCCCAGGCCTTCATTGCTGCTGCCGCTGAGGAAAACCTCGAGGCTGTCGTCCTGGCCGAAATCACTGACACCGGCCGGTTGCGCATGTTCATGAACGGCGAGGTTGTGCTGGACATGACGCGCGAGTTCATCGACACCAACGGTGCCGACCGCGCCCAAAACGTCCGCCTTGTGCCCGCCGATTCCACACCGGCACCACGCCCGGCCACTGTGCTTGACGCGCTGCGCCGCTACGGTTCTCAGGAGGGCATGATCGAGCAGTTCGACGCCACCGTGGGGCGTTCCACCGTGCTCATGCCCTACGGCGGCCGCACACAGAAAACCGACGAAATCGCCAGCGTGCAAACCCTGCCCGTCCCCGGCGGCACCAGCACCGCATCGGTCATGGCGTACGGCTATTCACCGATGCTTGCCGACGAATCCCCCTTCCTCATGGGTGCTTATTCCGTGGTGGAGGCGCTGTCGCGGCTGGCTGCTGTGGGTGCCAACCCGCGTGATGCGTGGTTGAGCGTGCAGGAGTATTTCCAGCGTTTGGACCAGAACCCTGAGCTGTGGGGCGAAGTCACCCAGGCGTTGCTGGGGTTGCTGGAGGCGCAGGACAAGTTCCAGGTTGCCGCGATCGGTGGCAAGGACTCCATGAGCGGCACCTACGGCGATGACCTGCACGTTCCACCCACTTTGGTGACTTTTGCTGTTGGTGTGATGGATGTGGCTGATGTGCGTCCCGCCGCGATCCCTCACGGTGAGTTCGATCTGTACCTAATCGAGCACACTCCGCTGGCATCCGGCGAGCCGAACTACGAGCAGCTGGTGGACAACTTCTCTTCTGTTATCGGCTGCCAAACAGCTGCCGCTGCGTCGATTGTCACCGAGGCCGGGCTGGGACATGCCCTAGTGAACATGGCGGTGGGCAACGAGCTCGGCGTGAACCTCGCAAGCGTGAACCTCGCAAGCTCGGTTCACGGTGTTTCGATAGGATCAATCATCCTCGCCGTTCCCGCAGGCGCTGCAGCCCCGGGCACCAAAATCGGTAGTACGAACACCACTGGCGAGTTCACGTTCGGGTCCGAGTCCTTCACCCTTGAGCAGGCCCTTGCAGCTTTGGAGTCCGAGTACCGCGAGGTCTTCCCACTGAACGAGGACTTCAACGGCGCTGAGGCCGATGAGGCACTCCCCGACTTCGCCACCACCACAACCGGCGACGTGCCCGTTGCCGCCCGCAGCACCGTGGTGGAAACTCCGCACGTCTTGCTCCCTGTCTTTCCTGGCACGAACTCGGAGTATGACATGGCCGAAGCCTTCGAGGCCGCCGGTGCGACTACTGAGTTCCACTTGATCCGCAACCTCACTCCGGAGATGTTGGCCGAGGATACGCAGGCGTTCATCGCGAAGCTGGACCAGGCGGAGATCCTGGCGTTCTCTGGCGGTTTCTCGCTAGGTGATGAGCCGGACGGCTCCGCCAAATTTATCGCTGCGTTTTTGCGCTCGCCAGAGGTCGCCGAAGCTGTGAAGGCGTTTGTGAATCGTGAAGGCTTGGTGCTGGGTATCTGCAACGGGTTCCAGGCGCTGGTCAAGTCCGGTTTCCTCCCTTATGGTGATCCCGCAAAGCTCACCGAGGACTCCCCGACTTTAGCTCACAACCGTCAGCTGCGCCACGTTTCCCGCATCGCGTCCACCCGTGTTGCATCCGTGGCCTCCCCGTGGCTGAGCTCGTTTGAGCCTGGGCAGCAGCACCTGATGCCGGTGTCGCACGGTGAGGGTCGCTTTGTGGTGTCCGAGGCCGAGGCACGCGCACTTTTCGACGCCGGCCAGGTCGCATTCCAGTACGTGGATGCGCAGGGCGAGCCAACCATGGTGGCTCCTGATAACCCGAACGGTTCCTCCTATGCGATCGAAGGGATCGTCTCGGCTGATGGCCGGATCTTGGGCAAGATGGGCCACCCGGAGCGATTCCGTGATGGCTTGATGCGCAACATCCCCGGCATCGGCGAACAGGACATCTTCGCCAACGCGGTGAACTGGGTGCGCGGAAAGTAGTCCAGGAAAATCAGGGGTGCCTTAGGGGATTGCGGGTTCTGTTTCACAGGGATGTTTCCGATCGCCGAAGCAGATTCTTTCCTGGCCACAGACTCCTAGTGACCTTTTTGGCCTCACAATGTCGCCGGGACTGCCGGACCTAGCGTCACAAACTCGTATCCGGCCGCGCGCAGCTGTGGCAGAGCCATGCCCACTCCCTCTGCTGTGCCGCTGCTTGGTTGGTTCATGTGCAATAACACAATCGAGCCTGGGACGCTACCTAGCAGGTTGTTGGAAACTGCGGGAGCAGTCAGCGTCGCGCCGGCATCACCGTTGACGTTAAAGCCAGCAATACTTACGCCCAGCTCCTGGGCGATCCTCACGGCGATGTCGTCATAATGGGCAGTACCCGAGCGAAACCAGTTCGATTCCACCCCCAGGAACTCCTGCATGAAGCTCCGATTGTGTTCGATTTCTTCCACGACCTCGTCAACATTCGCTGTGCCGACAACTCCGTAGGCTGACCGGCCATGCACCGAAAGCGGCTTGTGCCACGAGCCGTGGTTTTCGATCTGAAAAAGCGAATCACTCGCCAACTCTTGGGCACGTTGCGGGTTGGCATCAATCCATCGCTTGTTCAAAAAGAGCGTTGCCGGCACTTGTTCTTGTTGCAAGGTGGTCAGCAGGGCTTCGTCGACAAGCGATCCGTGCGTGCCCCCACAAGCGTCGAACGTGAGTGCAAGCCTCTTCGGGGCCGTGCTCACACGCTCCACGATTCCCGGCAGGTGCGTGCCCCACGCATGTGGTGTGGCACCACGGTATTTTTCCGCGACCTGCGCTGCACGCTCCGCCCGCGCAGGCTTTTCGACGAGCGTCTCTGGCACCACCTCGGATGTGGGATGAGTTTTGGGACGAGAATTCCCCGAAGGCATCACAGTTTCCGGCTCAACATCCGGGCGGAGCGACGATGCGCAGGACGTGAGGGCTGCAGCTGCGCCTAAAAGTGGTAGGACAAGCCCTGCACGCAGAACTTCCCGGCGGCTAACTGGGTGAGCTGCGCAACCGCACGCGGTGCGGGCTTCGGCGTGGTGCTGCTGAGCAACAAAGTATCCTCCCATGGGATCACAGTGTATTCCCTCTGAGTATCTCCTCTGAGCAGACCGCATATACGTCGAAGCAAAGCCGTGAATTTTTGAAATGTGGCCCCTCGATAGCGGTCGCTTGGTGGCTTTCGCCTTTTCCACACCCGCTATTAAGTGAGTTCGTATTCCTGAGTTCGAATTCTAGGAATCTAGCAACCGTTTTCAAAAACGTTTCTACTGGTCAAGCAAATTTTCCGGATTAATTAAAACCTAAAATGCGAACCGAGGAATACGAACTCAGCCCCAGCCAGGCCGCGCCAGCCCCAAAAACTACTGCGCAGCCTTCGGGTGGTGGCGCTCGCCCGGCCCGTTGTAGGCAGACAATGGGCGGATCAGAGAGTTGTTCTCAAACTGCTCGATAATGTGGGCGGTCCAGCCGGTGATGCGGCTCATCACAAACAGCGGGGTGAAAAACGGGATGTCAAAGCCCATGATGTAGTAGGCAGGCCCTGCCGGGAAATCCAGGTTCGGCCGGATCTTAATGGAGGTGTTGTCGTACATGGTTTTGGCCATGATGTCGTACATCTCAACCCACTTGTCGGAGCCTTCGTGCTCAGAAGCGAGCTTTTTAAAGGCGGCTTCCATCGTCGGCACGCGCGAGTCGCCCTTCTTGTACACGCGGTGGCCAAAGCCCATCACCAGTTCCTTGTTGGCCAGCTTGTCCTTGCACCACTGCTCGGCGCGGGCTGGATCATCAACCTCGATCATGTTGTGCATGACCGCCTCATTCGCCCCGCCGTGTAATGGTCCTTTCAGCGCGCCGATAGCTCCGGTGATGGCGGACCATGGGTCAGACAATGTGGAAGTGATCACACGCGCGGTGAAGGTCGAGGCGTTGAAGGAATGCTCCGCGTAGAGGATCATGGATTTTTCGAAGCATTCGACATCGCCCGGCTTGTTGACCGGGGAGTCGGGGCCGTCGCCGAAGACCATCCAGAGGAAGTTCTCGGTAAATGAGCGGTTTGGGTCCGGCTGAATGTAGCCCTCGCCCCGGCGGCGGCGAATATCAAGTGCCACGATGGTGGGCAGCTTGGCCAGCAGGGAACGGGCAATCTTCTTGATGTGATCGGTGTCTTTGGTGAAGTGGTCTGGGTCCTGGGTGCCTAGGTAGGCCACTGCGCCACGCAGCACGTCCATGGGGTGGCAGTCAATGGGCATGGACATGATCATGTCGATGGTGCCTTGGTCGAGGTCGCGGTTGTCCCAGCAGCCTTTGCGGAATTCCAGCATGTCTTCTTCTGTTGGCAGTTCGCCGCGCCACAGCAGGTAGGCGACTTCTTCGAAGGTGCAGTGTTCGGCCAGTTCTTGGACTGGGTAGCCGCGGTAGAGCAGCGAGTTGGTTTCTGGGTTGACTTTGGATACTGCGGTGTAGTCTGCGACAACGCCGACGAGGCCTTTGCGGATGTCTTGCTCGGTCATGATGGTTCCTTTCGGAGTTTTCGGGGCTTAGCTTTCAAAGGTGGACTTGTAGGTATCGAGGGAGTAGGTGAATACTTGCTGGTCAAAGGCGTTGTAGTCTTCGTAGCGCACCAGTTCATAGAGCCGGGCGCGGTGCTGCATGCGGTCCAACCATTCAGCGTTGGTGCCGGTGGCGGCCACGTCGCGGAGGAATTCTTCGGTGGCTCCCATGGCCACGCGCAGGGTGGAGACGGGCCAGATCACAGCGTTATAGCCGATGTCTTCCAGTGTTTTCGCGCTGAGCAGTTCGGTTTTGCCGAATTCTGTCATATTGGCCAGCAGTGGCACATCAACAGCGGCGCGGAACTTTTCGAAGTCGGCAGGGGTATACAGCGCTTCGGTGAAGATGAGGTCGGCGCCGGCATCGGCGTAGGCTTTGGCACGATCGATGGCATTATCTATGCCTTCGATACCCGCGGCATCGGTGCGCGCGCAGATCACAAAGTTGTCGTCGCGGCGCTCGTTGACGGCGGCGGTGATGCGACGCACCATCAAATCTTGGGGGACTACTTCTTTGCCGTCGAGGTGTCCGCAGCGCTTCGGGTTGACCTGGTCTTCTAGGTGGAAGCCTGCGATTCCTGCGTCTTCGAATTCGCTGATGGTGCGCGCGGCACTCATGGGTTCGCCGAAGCCGGTGTCTGCGTCGACAAGCACGGGCAGGTTGGTAGCACGTGCGATGTGGCGCGACCGCCCGGCAACTTCGGTGAGTGTGGTCAGGCCGATGTCGGGAAGGCCCAGGTCATTGGCTAGGACCGCGCCGGAGACGTAGACGCCGTTGAAGCCGCCGATGTCTTCGATCAGGCGCGCGGTCAGCGGGTTGAATGCGCCCGGCAGTGTGGTGATTTCGCTTGAGTTTAGCGATTCTCGCAGTGCTTGCCGACGCTCGGTTGCGGTTGTTGCGGAGCTGAACACTAGAAGATGCCTCCTGGGATTTCAGGTGCACTTGCCAGAGCTTTATCGGTGACTACAACGTTGAGCTCGTTGAGGTCGGTGAGGTTTTCCAGGTTCTGCACCGCATCGAGGAAGCGGTTTTGCTCTTCTTCAGACACAAGTCCCTTGGCCAGGGTGCGGAACTTGGTGATGTACTGTTCGCGGGCGAAGGGGCGGGCACCGAGTGGGTGGGCATCAGCTACTGCCATTTCGTCTTCGATGACGGTGCCGTCGGTGAAGGTGATCACGGCGCGGGCGCCGAATGCTTTCTCGGCCGGGTCGTGGGAGTGGTAGCGGCGGGTCCATTCTGGGTCTTCCACGGTGGAGATTTTGTGCCATAGCTCCACGGTTTCTGGCCGTCCTGCGCGCTCTGGGGTGTAGGAGTCCACGTGGTGCCAGGTGCCGTCTTCTAAGGCTACAGCAAACATGTACATAATCGAGTGGTCGAGGGTCTCACGCGAGGCCTTGGGATCCATCTTCTGTGGGTCGTTGGCGCCGGTGCCGATCACATAGTGGGTGTGGTGCGAGGTGTGCAGCACGATGGATTCAATATCGCCGGTGGACAGGCCCTTGCCCGCGATGGTCTCCTTCATGCGGCGTGCCAGGTCAATCGGTGCCTGTGCCTGGTATTCGGCGGAGTGTTCTTTGGTGTAGGTCTCTAGGATGGCGCGCTTTTCTTCACCTTCGGCTGGCAGTGGCACGGTGTAGGTGCGCTCAGGCGAGTGCAGCATCCAGGCGATGAAGCCGTCTTCGCCTTCCCAGATGGGTGCTGGTGCGCCTTCGCCACGCATGGCACGGTCGACGGCTTCGATGGCCATCTTGCCGGCGAATGCTGGGGCTGATGCCTTCCAGGAGGAGATCAGGCCTTTGCGGGACTGGCGTGTTGCGGTGGTGGTGTGCAGTGCTTGCCCGACGGCCTGGTAGATGGTGTCTACATCCAACCCCAGCATGGTGCCGATGCCAGCTGCCGCGGAGGGGCCGAGGTGTGCCACGTGGTCGATCTTCCACTCGTGGAGGCAGATGCCCTTAACCAGGTTGACTTGGATTTCGTAGCCGGTGGCGATCCCACGGATCAGGGCTTTGCCGTCGAGGCCTTTGTGTTGTGCCACGGCCAGGATTGGTGGGATGTTGTCTCCGGGGTGGGAGTAGTCGGCTGCCAGGAAGGTGTCGTGGAAGTCGAGTTCGCGCACGGCGGTGCCGTTAGCAAATGCTGCCCACTCGGCGGAGTAGGTGCCGTCCACACCGAATACTTTCGCGCCGCCAGCGTCGCTGGCGACAGGGTGAGATAGTGCCATTGCGCGGGCGGTGGTCACGGGGCGGCGTGGGACAGAGGCCACTGCAACTGCTGCGTTGTCGATGATGCGGTTGATGATCATGTCGACGGAATCAGCTGGCACCTCGACTGGGTCGGCGGCGACTTTGGCCACTTTGTAGGCGAGGTGTTGCTCGATGAGGAATTCTTCTGCGGACTTATGTGTGCGTACTTCGTGGTTGATCATGCACGTCACTTTACGCACCTACATGTGTTTCACGTCACTGCAAACTGTGTATATTTGTGTGGCATGACTTTGTAAAATTTGTGTAAATTGTAAAACTTGCAGGTCACAGCCAATTTAGGACAGGAGCTAGCACGTGAGCAAACACTACGCGGGGGCACGGATTCGCACGCTGCGCCGCCACCATGAGCTCACCCAGGTGGAAATGGCGAACCAGCTTGGTATTTCCACCAGCTATCTCAATCAGCTGGAAAATGATCAACGCCCCCTAACAGTGACGGTGCTCATGCAGCTCACCGACGCATTCGATGTGCAAGCCAGCTATTTTTCCAGCGAGCATGATCTGCGCATGATTAATGAGTTGGCCGAGGTCTTGCCTGGGATCCCCACCGATGAGCTTGCGGATTTCTCCGCCCGCTTCCCGGATATCGCAGATCACATTACGGGATTGTCGTCGTCACGCGCTGACCCGAATCCCTACCAGCTGGTTCGCGACTTTTTCTACGATGCCAACAACTACTTCAATGAGCTGGACTTGGCTGCGGAAAAGCTGGCTGACTGGGCCGGTGCCCGCCAAATCAGGCTGACGCGCCTGGCTACCGCATTGGACAACCAGCATCGCGTAACGGTGCGCTTCAATCAGCATGACCAGCGCCAACGACGCATCTTCTACCCGGAAACGCGCGAGTTGCACCTGCGCGGCGGCATCAATGAGGCGCAGCTGTGTTTTGAGTTGGCTTTGCAGATTGGCTTGTTGGGCCAGTCCGCGCTTATCGACGAGCTGGCCGCCGACTTGCCTACTGATGCAGCGCGAAAGGTCGCCCGCCTTGGGCTAGCCCAGTACTATGCCGCTGCTGTGACCATGCCGTACGGAAAATTTTTGGCCCGCGCGGAGGAAACCCGCTATGACATTGATCTGTTGGCTGCCCACTTTGGTACCAGTTTTGAGTCCACGTGCCAGCGCTTGTCCACGTTGCAGCGTCCGGGGTCGCGCTCTGTGCCGTTCTTCTTTATCCGCACCGATCGCGCGGGCAATATTTCGAAGCGGCAGTCTTCGAGCTCGTTTCACTTTTCACGGACCGGTGGTTCGTGCCCGCTGTGGGTGGTGCACCGCGCCTTTGAAACCCCGAACCGTGTCACCCGCCAGGTGGCCAGCATGCCGGATGGGCGCAGCTATTTATGGATTGCAAAAATGGTGCAGGGGCCGGTCCAACCATTTGGCACACCGGCGAAAGAATTTGCGGTGGGGCTGGGCTGCGATCTGGATCAGGCGCACCGGCTGGTGTACGCAGATCAGCTCAACCTCTCCCCCACCGCGGCCGTGCCAATTGGGCCTGGGTGTGCAGCCTGCGTGCGCGATGATTGCGCGCAGCGCGCCTTCCCCTATGAGGGCAGGCCAATCGCGGTAGATTTGGACGCCACCACGGAACTGGCCTACCGCACGGTACAGGATTAATCCCCGATCAGCTGGGATTAGTCCAAGTCGCCCTTACCTACCAGGCGGCGCGCGGCCTCGGTAATGGAGCCGGACAGAGACGGATACACAGCCATCGAGTCCGCCAGCTGCAGCGCGGTGAGGTTGTTGGCCACCGCAATCGCCACAGACAGGATCAGCTCGGAGGCAGTTGGTGCCACGATCACGCCACCGATGATCTGGCCGGATCCTTTGCGCGCGAACAGCTTCACAAAACCACTGTTCAACGAGCGCATACGCGCCCGTGGGTTGGTGGCCAAGTCCATCTTCACAATGTCTGCTTCCACCTCACCGTCGAGGATTTCCTGTTCGGTCACACCCACCGCTGCGATCTCGGGGCGAGTGAACACTGCGTTGCCCACGGTCTTCAAACGGATTGGGGCAACGCCCTCTCCTAGTGCGTGGTAGATTGCCACGCGCCCCTGCATCGCCGCCACAGACGCCAGCGGATGCAGGTTCGAGCAGTCGCCTGCTGCGTAAATGCCGGACACGTTGGTCCGCGACACACGGTCCACCACGATGTGGCCAGAGTCCTCCACATCCACGCCAGCGGCCTCAAGATTAAGCCCCGCGGTATTCGGGATGGAGCCGATAGACATGATGCAGTGCGAGCCGGTGATCTCCCGGCCGTCTGCGGTCTTGACTACCACGCCATCACCGGTGTTGGTGAC
The DNA here is from genome assembly GCF_900187295.1 of Corynebacterium cystitidis. NCBI lineage: Bacteria > Bacillati > Actinomycetota > Actinomycetes > Mycobacteriales > Corynebacteriaceae > Corynebacterium > Corynebacterium cystitidis. The sequence goes on from NZ_LT906473.1 coordinate 1,957,854, forward strand.
TGTTTTTACGCGCGCGTGCTTTTCTAATACCACGCCACGGGCTGCCAGTACACTTTCCAGCTCGTCGGCTGCGTCGGCGTCGTCGTGAGGCAAAATGCGGTCGCGGGAGGCCACCATGGTCACTTTCACACCCAGCTCAGCAAACGCGGAGACGAACTCGGCACCGGTTACACCAGAACCGACGACCACCACATGTTCGGGCATTTCAATCACATCATAAACCTGCTGCCAGGTCAGGATGCGGCGCCCATCTGGCTTTGCGCCGTCAAGCTCGCGTGGGGAGGCGCCGGTGCACAGCAGCACCATGTCGAATTGGCGTACTTCCTCTTCGCCGCCTGTGTGCTTGATGCGAACGGAGTGGGTGGTGTGACCGGATTGGTCGTCATCGAAGCTAGCGTAGCCGTTGATGATCTCCACCCCGGCGCGGTCAATCTGGTTCCGGATGTCGCGTGACTGCTCGGAGGCCATCGCGATCACGCGGTTGTTCAGCGCGGTCAGGGACAGGTTGGCTTGGCCCAAACCGTGGTTGAGGCCCATATCATCGGCTCGGCGCAAGTCAGTTTTAATGTTGGCACCTGAGATGAAGCTTTTCGACGGCACAACATCTTTTAAAACGCCGGAACCACCAAGCCCCTGTGCCTCAATGAGGGTGATTTCTGCGTCATACTTCGAGGCTGTCAGTGCTGCCTCGTAGCCGGCGGGTCCACCACCGATAATCGCGATCTTTTTTCGCTGTACTGGCACGGGTGTCTAGCTCCTGTTTCGATTGTGGTTACCGTGACTAGCTTAACCTTTAATACCTTTAATGCAGAAAATCTCCGTCGAAGTCACCCGGCTTGCGCACCTTCTCACTGAAGCGCTCTACCACCGAACCGAAAAGTTGCACGCCTACGTCGATGGATCGCTCATCAACAATCAGGTTGCCTTGGTGTAAGTCTTGGCGCTCTCCCTCGCCCGACCAGCAGCCAAGGCGTGCCATGGAGCCCGGAACGTGTTCCAGGTACCACGAGAAATCTTCGCCACCGGAGGATTGCGGCGCGTCTACCACCCCTTGGGGGTCAACAGCGCGTCCGGCATCTGCAAGCAAAGCGGTTGCCACATCGTCGTTAAGCACGGGTGGAACCCCGCGGAAGTGGTCGATTTCGACGGTGCAGCCGGTGGGCGCCACGATCGATTCAACCAGTTCACGAAGTAGTGGCTCGGTAGTGCGCCACGTCCCGATGTCCGAGGTGCGCAGCGTACCGCGGATCTTGCCGGACTGTGGGATGGCATTCGGCGCGTAGCCTGATTCAACCTGGCCAAATACAAGCACGGTGCCCGTGCGCGGGTCTACGCGGCGTGAGAGCAGCGCCGGTAGCTGGGTGATCAGCGCGCCGAGTGCGTAGACCACATCCGCGGTCAGGTGCGGGCGCGATGAGTGTCCGCCGGGACCAAACACCTCAATTTCAACGACATCGGAGGCTGAGGTGATCGCGCCGGTTCGCACACCCACCTTTCCCACGCGCAGTTTCGGTTCAACATGCAGCGCAAAAATTGAGCCTACTTCGTCGAGTGCGCCCCACTTGATCACGTCCGAAGCTCCCCCAGTCATGATTTCCTCAGCCGGTTGGAAGATCACACGCACCCCGTGAGGCAGGTCGATCGTCGATAAGGCGCACGCGAGGGCCAGGGCGACGGTGGTGTGCACGTCATGGCCGCACGCGTGTGAGATGCCGGGGCGTGTCGACGCAAACTCCAGCCCGGTCACCTCATGGATGGGAAGCGCATCGATGTCTGCCCGAAACGCCAAGCGATCTGTGCCTTCAGGGCCGATGTCTACATACAGGCCGGTGCCGGGAAACCTTACTGGGGTCAGTCCGTGTTCCTCCAGCACTGCCGCGATGAAGTCGGTGGTGTCGTGCTCTTGGTTAGACAGTTCGGGGTGGGAGTGGATATGGCGGCGCCAGGCGATGACGGTGTCACGGTTGGTGTAAAACCAGTCTCTCACGTTCGTTGCGATGCCACTTGAAGCCACTGGCGTCTCACTCCCTACCGTGTGTGACCACGACTGTGTTGGTAAATGGTTATTGGAAGAGAGTGTACAACTAGACCAAGCGGTATGGTTAGTCGCCCTCTCCTGCCCATTGGAGATGAGCGCACGCGTCAAGATCGTCGGGGCACACTTCCTCAACTTCCCGATCCACGGCGGGTAGCAGCGCCGCAGGCGGAACTTGAAGCCCAAGAGCTAAACGGTAGAGGGTAGAAAGGGTGGGGTCCGCACTGCGCTGACTGTTGTAGTGATTGCGCTCCAGGTTGGAGATGAGTGTTCGGGACACGCCGGAAAGCTCCGCCAAATGCAGTTGCGTGATCCCCCGCCGCTCACGCAACCGCTTTAACCTTTCAGACAGGCTATATCCGTAGCTCGCCCAGTGATGGTCCTGCAAGACGTCCGCCATCGTGGCCCCCTTTAATGAGTATTACCTGTGCTCTAGTTGAGCTTTTCCTTAACATAGCATAAGGGGCCGCTAGGGATTTGTCTTCTTTACCTCCGAAACTAAGAAAGAATTAGAGCTCGATATTGCGCGGACCGTACAGGCGGTCGCCAGCATCGCCCAGGCCAGGAACAATATATGCATCCTCATTCAGGCCCGGGTCGATCACAGCGGTTACTAAACGTATCGGTAATCCAGATTCCCTCAGCTTGTCCACTCCCGGTTGTGCAGATACCATGCACACGCACGTAATGTCGTCTGCCCCACGGTCCACCAGCAGCTGGATCGCGTGGATCAGTGAGCCACCCGTGGCAAGCATCGGATCCACCAGGAATACGGGCTGGCCTGCGAGATCGTCGGGAAGAGCTTCGAGGTACGGCACAGGTTCGAGGGTTTTTTCGTCGCGGGCCATGCCGATAAATCCCACCTGGGCATCGGGGATCATGGACAGTGCGGGATCAATCATGCCCAGGCCTGCGCGGATAATGGGCACGATAATCGGCGGGTTCTTCAGCCGTGTGCCTTCGGCAGTATCGACGGGGGTGACGCAATCAAAGTGTTCCACTTCGAGGTCACGCGACGCCTCATAGATGAGCATGCTGCCAAGATCGGCGAGAGCGGAGCGGAATCCGGCATTGTTAGTGCGCTCGTCGCGCATGATGGTGAGCCGGGATGAAGTGAGCGGGTGATCAACCACAGTAATGTCCATGACCCCATGCTAGAACGAATTCCGGATCCGACGGAACCGAAGGCCGGTTTTCACAGTCTAATTGGGTATGACACAAATTGGAGACCACACATTCGAAGTAGATCCCGCCGTTTTACACCCGCTGATCGCCGCCGTGCGCCACGACGCCGCACAACTGACCACGGTTGGTGAACTCGTGCTGCCCGACATCCGCTTTTGCCGCGCCTTAAGCGCCGCTATATCGCGTTACGACGCCGCGTCCGATGCACTTTTCACTGAGGCCGAGTCGATTGCCGAATCCACAGAAGTGATGATCGAAGACGCTGTGGCAGTTGATGCGGACACCGCAGCCAGTTTTGAAAGGACTTTGCCATGATTGACCTGGTTAGTCCTGTTCGAACGATCCTGTCACACATGCCGCAGCATTTCACTGCGCCGCCACCAATTAGCCAGGTTCCTCCATTTAAGGCCGTCGGCACCGTGGCCGAACTGACCGATGGCGACCCGTCCGGGTTTTACCGGCGTTTAGGTGAGCTTGCCGACGAAGGTTTCACCATCGAAACCACCACCGCCCAGGCCTTGCTGCTAACCGGCGCGTGTGCCATGGATCTGTGGAACCTTGCTCAAGAGTTCATCCGCGAGGCCATGCTTAAAGCGCCGGCGCTGAGCTCACCGGTAGTTGCCCTGCAATTAGCAATGTATGGCGTGGAGTGTGTCGGGCGAGCCTATGGACGGGTTCAACGGTGGGAGCGAGAACTCGACCCGCTAGCCGAGGTGTTGGAGCAGCGCGCTGCCATCCCAGTTGAGCAGCACATTAACTCATATTCTCCGGCCCTAGATTCACCGCCTGCCTCCTCTACTGCTCCTGCCGAGTTAGCGTCTGCTGCAGAGACACACCAGGCACCCGTCGAGTCCGGCGACAATGCGGTGGGCAAAGCTGCCGTTGCCGCCGCCAAAAGTCAGCTGGGCACTCCCTACGTGTGGGGTGGCAGCCAGCCTGGTGGTTTCGACTGCTCGGGGCTCACGTCGTGGTCATATGCCCAGGCCGGTCTGGAGATTCCCCGCACCGCAGAGAATCAGACTGTGGGCCAACAGGTGTCTGCCGATCAGCTCCAAGAAGGAGATCTTGTGGTGTGGGATGGCCACGTGGCCATGTATGCGGGCGACGGCCAGATGATTGAAGCTGGCGACCCAGTGCAGGTGAGTCCCTTGCGTACGGAGAATATCGGGATGCCTTTCAAGGGCTTCTGGCGACCGGCTGCGTAGCATTCGGTAAAGTCGTTGACTATGAGCACGCGCGCAATTCTCCCCGTCAAGATTTCACTGACCGAAGGGGACTTTTACACCCTGTGGGCACCGACCTGGAAGGAACATGGTTCTGAATGGCAGGCCTTTTACGGCGATACCGAGAAGGTCTTGCTATTTAACTCGCCTGAGGAGCTGCTGACGCACCTCGAGATGACTCAATCACATGAGTTGTCGTCCCACCCTAAGTGGGCTGAATTCACCGCCATCGGTGATGACCGGGTGGTGCCCGATGAGAAGCAGGAATATGACATCATTGGTGCCCCCAAGTTTCTGGCCGGCCGCCCAAGCCACGAGCACGTGTCGAAGATCGCCCGAATCTTCCAGCTCACCAACTCTTTGGCCCAGGTGTCTGGTGCTGAGGATGCGGTGATTTTCTTCGCCTCGCATTCGGTCTTGGGCAACGTGAACCGTGGCTCGGAACACTACACCGGCGAGCAGGGCCTCGGTGAATGGTCGGCGGTGGGTCGCGTCGTGCTAACTAACTGGGAAAAGGTGCTCGCAAGCATCGACTCCCAGGTTCGCATTGTCAACACTGACGAGCTGGATGCAGCGGCGGTCTCCGCTGCTGCCACGCGCATCACGGAGGCATCGTCGGCACGCGAAAAAGCTCGTGAGGAAGCCAAACAGCAGGCTGAAGCCGAACGTGCTGCCACCGACCCGTACGACACCTCGGCGTGGGCTGCTGCCGGTATCGATCCGGTGAAGATCACCATCCAGGGCAAGAGCGTGTACACACTGCGCACCTACCTTGATGGGGCACCAGTGTTCCTCGGCAAGTACGCCGAAATGTACACCTTCCCTACCAACAAGCAACTGCTGCGCTGGATGCTGGACAACGATGATCATGATCTGGCTCGTGTGTCCACCTGGGAGGATTTGGTGAGTTCGGCGCACGCCGGCGATCTGGTACTGACGGTGCACAAGGACAATGCTTACTCATTCAACGGTATTGCGGCAGATATTCTCAAGGGTATCGATTCTGTGGATACCACCCAGATGGGCAAGGCTTATGAAGTGATGGCTGATGCCGCGGACTGGGCTGGCGACGATTCCCTGAACTCGTTCCTGCTGGCCAACCCCCGGATGCAGGACTACTTGGCCTACATGTTGGGTTCAACCGAGGCCGCTGGATACGTGCCGTCCGCCCCGTTCAATGACAAAGCGGAGAATTGGACCCAGCTGGAAGACATGCTGATTAAGCGCTTCTCTAAGTTCTAAACCAGCACGTTACACCACGGTCTCGCCAAACAGCAGGCCGACCAGGAAGGTAAATCCGAGTGCCAGCGCACCACCGATAACCAGGCGCAACGCGGCTCGGCCTGGCCGTGCTCCACCCAATTTCGCTGAGATCACGCCGGTAGTCGCGAGAGCTAAGAGCGTGACGACGAAAGCCACGGGCACCCGCCAGTTCTCTGGCGGAAAGAGGATCGCGGCTAGTGGCAGCAGTGCACCCAAGAAGAATGCGACAAATGATGCGATGGCAGCCGACCATGGGCTGACAATATCGCTGGTGTCTATTCCGTAATGTATATCGAGGTGTGCCTCGAGTGCGTCGTGGGCGGTCACCTCAGTTGCTACTTGGCGGGCCGTGTCCTCAGAGATCCCTTTTGCCACATATTCCTGCACCAATACTTCGAATTCGCCTTTCGGGTCCTCGTGGTGCAGCTGCTGCTCTTGGACGATGATCGCCTCCTCCGTGTCTCGCTGGGAAGAGACAGAAACATATTCACCAAGAGCCATCGAAACCGCACCACCGATGACTGCGGCGATACCTGCGGTGGCAATAGCCCGGACGTCGGACGTTGCACCGGCGACACCGACGACCACCGCTGCTGTTGAGACGATGCCATCATTGGCCCCCATCACTCCGGCGCGAAGTTTGTTGAGCTTTTCGTTCAGGCCAGTGTTGGATTGGGAGGGGATTGTTGTTTCGGTCATATCTCAAGATCTACCCATTTGTTGATAGCGCCACAACCAAGGCAGTGCTAACTAACATGCAGTTCAAAGCCTCTTTTATGCGAGGCTACCCTAAGATATAAGCGCCAAACCGCGATTTTGGTGCCACTAGACCGAGACTTAACTTGACGCTGATAAAAGCTACTTCGCCCATCGCAAGCGCAGCGCTGAGTACCGCACTGACACCAGCTTTGGTGATTCCAGGCACCGTGGTATTAGCTTTTGTCGCTGTTACTTCCGGCCGAAAACGGCGATAAGGCCTGCGATCAGGGCACCGACAATGGCACCAATGCCGAAGGAACGGCTGCTGTTGCTGGCGGACTGCCCACGCCCCGTGCGAAGATCAGAACGCACACGGATCACTGCGGAATCTGGTGCGTGCACGGGCGCATGCTCCATGGCTTCTTCGGTAGTTGCAGTCCACGCTGCGACGTACAGCACCACGCGCCAGATCAGGTAGAGCACAATCATCAGTGCGATGATCGGGCCGAATGCTGCACCGGCTGGGTTGGAGGTGGCAGAAGAGATGATCACAGTAGAAAACTGCTTAATCAGTTCGAAGATGACTGCACCGAGAAAAGCACCCTTGAGAGCAGACTTCCACGGCACGAAGGTGCGGGGTAGCACCTTTTGGATCCACAGCATCACGAGGAAGTTGGCGAGGATACCCAAAACGATGGCGACACCGAAGATGATCCAGCGTAACCCCGGAATATTGTCGCCCGGCCAGAAACGGTCGAGAAGGGTCGTCGTGTAGCTCGAGGAACCAACTGCCGTAACAATGAAGGCAAAACCGAGAGAGATGATAAGCCCGATCAGAGCGACGAGGTCACGCAGTTTCTTCACGAAGAAGTTGCCACCCTCATTTGCCTCGAGGTTCCACATCGCGCCAACGCCAGCGCGTAGGTGATTCATCCAACCCAGGCCGGACCACAGGGCGGTGAGTGCACCAATACTTAAAACCGCGCCGCGCGACGCAATTGCTTGGTCAATGATGCCGTTGACCAAGCTGCCGAGTTCGCCGTCGAGCGAGTCGGTGATTTGATTCTGAATTCTGTCGAGAATGTCGGGGTTGCCCGCTAAAAACAGCGCCAAGGTACCAAAACAGAGCATGGCCAGCGGGAATACAGACATCACGGAGAAGTAGGTGATACCGGCCGAGTATTGGTTTCCACCTTCAGCCCCGAACCGGTCCTGCATTCGCATGAGGTGGTCGACAACGGGGGCCTCATCGCGCACCTTGTCGACGATCCCCTCGTCGTCTTTGTGCACGCGTTCAATTCCGTGATCGTCGGTCTTTCTCTGATTCGGGCTGGTGCGGGTGGCCATGGTCTCCCTCAACTTATAAAAATATCGTTACCCACACGATCGTAGACACCTCGCTCACAGTGTGCATGAAGGGGCTATACGAAAGGTGATTAGGCTAATTCCAACTAGACTCGTGTAATAATTATATTTTTTGCCTTGACTACATATGAAAGGTTGCACGTACCATGTCTTTTGCTGATTCTGTCGCCTTCCTCGCACAGGAAGCGTCCACGAAGTACCCGAACTACCCGGAGTGGTACTCCAATGGCCTTCCATGGTCGTGGTTCATCTGGATTGTCGCCGTGATCTTCATTGTTGGTCTGATTTTCACGATCGTGCTTTCGGGGAAGAACAGTCGCCGCACAGGCCGTCGCGAGGGTGGGCTCTAAGACCTTCAGCGTGACGTCGGACCAGAAGCCCCGGTGCGTTTAGCGCTTGGGGCGCAGAAATCCAGTCTTGTCATAGACGTCTTCTAATAGTGGCTCAGAAATCTCGCGAGCTCGCTTCGCGCCAGCGGCCAGAATGTCTTCGAGCTGGGCCCGGTCGTCCATCAGCTCGTCGTAACGCGCTTTCAGTGGCGTGGTGAATGCCTCGAGCGCGTCGGCGGTATCCGTCTTCAGCGCACCGTAGCCGACACCTTCGTAGCCCGCGACAAGGTCATCAATAGTCTTGCCTGTCAGGGCAGCCTGGATGGCCAGCAGGTTGGACACACCTGGCTTGTTGTCACGGTCATACGCGATGATGCCATCGTTATCGGTTACCGCAGACTTGATGCGCTTTGCTGAGGTCTTAGGTTCATCAAGCAGATTGATGATGCCCTTTGGGTTAGCGCCAGACTTGCTCATTTTCGCGGTTGGTTCCTGCAAGTCCTGAATCTTCGCGGAGCCTTCTGGGATGAACGCCTCTGGCACCACGAAGGTTTTTCCGTAGCGGGAGTTGAAACGCTCTGCCAGCGTGCGGGTCAGTTCGAGGTGCTGGCGCTGGTCCTCGCCGACGGGCACCAACTGTGGCTTGTACAGCAAAATATCTGCGGCCATTAGAACTGGATAGGTAAACAGGCCGACCGAAGTGCGCTCCTGCCCTTGCTTCTGGCTCTTGTCCTTGAACTGGGTCATCCGCGACGCCTCGCCGAAGCCGGTCATACATTGCAGCACCCAGGTTAGTTCCGCGTGCTGTGGCACGTGCGACTGAACAAACAGGGTGGACTTAGCCGGGTCAATGCCCAGCGCGATCAGCTGCGCGGCACCGGCAACGGTACGGTGTCGTAATTCTTCAGGGTCCTGGTCCACAGTGATGGCGTGCAGGTCAGGGATGAAGTAGAACGCGTCATAGTCATTTTGCAGCTCGATCCACTGCTTCAGCGCCCCCAGGTAGTTGCCTAGGTGGTAGGAATCAGCGGTGGGTTGGATACCGGAAAGGACGCGTTGCTTCGTACTCATAGTGCCCTAGCTTAGTTGGCTTCGTCGTCACGCGTGTCCTTGCCTCGGTTCCGCCGCGTCGGCCGCTGCTCTTGGATTTTGCGGACTTGCCGGTAGACGCGGCGTGCGCCCGGCATCCGCCGCGCTCGGGAGTAGAGGAAGGTGGACAGCTGATGCTTGGGGTCTAATGCGGCGACTCTCTCCTCGTCGAATTCGAAGATGGGTAGCGCCCAGTTGTATCTCAAAGAGAGCAGGCGCGCAGCCAGGACAAACACCACGGTTGCCAGGGCTGTGATCCACTCAGGGACACCAATCCACAGCAGCAGCATGTACACGGCGGTACCCATCACGGCGACGGAGGCGTAGAGCTCTTTGCGGAACACCAGCGGCACGCGATCAGAAAGGATGTCGCGCATGATCCCGCCTGATACACCCGTGGTCACAGCGGCGACAGCGGCGATGATGAAACCGTGTCCGAGGTTCAGTGCGACCTGCGTGCCTAACACAACAAACGCAGCAAGCCCGATCGCGTCCGCAACAAGAAAGAACTTACGAAGCTGGTACATCAACCAGTCGATCTTCACCGTGATCACGGCAGCCAGAATCACGATAACCAGGTAGATCGGTTGTTCAACCCAGGTCAGCGGGTAGTCGTTGAGCAAGATGTCGCGGATGGTGCCACCACCCAGCGCGGTGAGTGCACCGAGGGTGATCACGCCGAATAAGTCCATCTTTATCCGTCCCGCTGACACGGCAGCCGTCATCGCTTCGGCAGTGATGCCAATCACGAACAAGATGGTGAGTAGATTCTGCGCGTCAAATTCCCACATAGTCTCCTACCTAATGTCCTACCTGGTGTTCTACCTGGTGTTCTACCCGGTGTTCTAGCTGGTTGCTTACTTGTATGTAACCAAAAGTGGCGCGTGGTCGCTCCAGCGCTGCTCAACCGTAGGGGCCTTTTCCACCCACGTTTTTTCGGCACGGTCCAGCATTGCTTGCGTTGCCGCTTGGTAGTCGATGCGCCAGCCTGCATTGTTGTTGAATGCCTGCCCGCGGTAAGTCCACCAGGTGTATGGGGCGTCATCGGGGTGGAGGCGTCGTGCAACATCGAACCACTGTGGAGCAGGGTTTGCTTCACGACGAATAGTTGATTGGTACTCCACTGCCCCGAAGTACTCCCCCGCTGTGGGCTTGTCTTGCGCTTGCTCATCGGGGAAGCAACCGAAGACGGAGTCCATGAATGCGCGCTCATCGGGTAGGACGCCGGATTTCTTTTGGTTGGTTTTGAAGTTCTTCAAGTCTTGTTCGCGGTGGCAGATGTTCCAATCACCGCCGATCACCATGCTCTGGTGCTGCGTGGCCCACTGGCCAAGCATGGGTTCAAAGTCGTCGAGGAAGCGGTATTTTTCGTCTTGTTTTTCGGTGCCTTCAGAGCCGGATGGGAGGTAGAGGCTGGCCACCCGCACACCGTCAACGGTGCCGGCTACGAAGCGTCCGGCGGACAAGAAGTTGCCGAAGCCAATCTCTACGTCCTCGAGGGGCCGGCGGCTTAAGATGCCGACTCCTGCTCGGCCTTTCGCTTCAGCTGGTGCTGCTATCAGGTGCCAGCCTTTTTCGATAGCGGGCGCGAGTGCTTTTTCGGCTTGTTCTTCGGTAGCTCGTACTTCCTGCATGAGCACCACGTCTGCCGGGGTCTCTTCTAACCAAGCCAGCATTCCTGGGTTGGACTCGTTACGCACTTTGGTGGCGGCGCGGATGCCGTTAACGTTCACACTAGCGATGGTCATACTCATGGCTGCTTATCCTATCCTGTACACACGACATGGGATCGCACACGCATCACCAGCCAGTCCCCCCTACAACATGTCTGTCTTGTACTCGCTTGTACTCGAAGTGGAATCCTACGGTTCGGCTCCCGTGCTCTTTGGTATGCCGGGGGTGATTCGCTCACAGGGCAGGCTGGAAGAAGGTAGTCTGGTTGGTCGAAGAAAACTCATAGAAAACTACAGGAGTGACATTGTCTAAGATCATCTGGACCCGCACCGACGAGGCACCGTTGCTTGCAACGTATTCGTTCAAGCCAATTGTTGAGGCGTTCGCTTCGAACGCTGGTATTGATGTGGAGACCAGCGATATTTCTTTGGCGGGGCGCATCATCGCACAGTTCCCGGACCGCTTGACCGACGAACAGAAGCTTGACGACGCACTGGCGAACCTGGGCAAACTGGCCAAGACTCCAGAGGCGAACATCATCAAACTTCCGAATATCTCGGCATCTCTGGTTCAGCTCAAGGCTGCGATCAAGGAGTTGCAGGACGCAGGATACGACGTCCCGAATTACGAGGATGCGAAGGAAGAGTATGCAGTAGTCACTGGTTCCGCGGTGAACCCTGTGTTGCGCGAGGGTAACTCTGACCGTCGTGCACCACAGGCTGTGAAGAACTTCGTGAAGAAAAACCCACACTCCATGGGCGCATGGTCTGCTGATTCCAAGACCAACGTTGCCACCATGGATGCGGAGGACTTTCGCCACAATGAGAAGTCCGTCATCATGGACAAGGATGACACCCTGACAATCAAGCTCAACGACACCGTGTTGAAAGATGACCTGAAGGTGCTCGAGGGTGAGGTCATTGACGGAACCTACATGTCTGCGAAGGCTTTGGATAAGTTCCTGCTGGAGCAGGTCAAGCGCGCGAAGGACGAGGGCATTCTCTTCTCCGCTCACCTGAAGGCCACGATGATGAAGGTGTCTGACCCGATCATCTTCGGCCACGTTGTGCGCGCATTCTTCAAGGATGTTTACGATAAGTACGGCGACCAGCTCATCGAGGCTGGCCTGGACGGTGAAAATGGCCTGGGTGCCATCTACACCGGCTTGGAGGACCTGGACAATGGCGCTGAGATTAAGGCTGCTTTCGACGAGGCCTTGAAGAACGGCCCTGACCTAGCGATGGTGAACTCCCACAAGGGCATTACTAACCTACACGTGCCATCTGACGTGATCATCGACGCATCTATGCCTGCCATGATCCGTACCTCCGGGCATATGTGGAACGCTGACGATGCTGAGCAGGATACCCTGGCTGTCATCCCAGATTCTTCCTACGCTGGTGTGTATCAGACCGTGATTGATGACTGCAAGGAAAATGGCGCGTTTGACCCAACCACCATGGGGACTGTGCCGAATGTTGGCCTGATGGCGCAGAAGGCTGAAGAGTACGGCTCCCACGACAAGACTTTCAAGGTGCCCGAAGCGGGCACGGTTCAGGTGGTGAACTCCGCAGGCGACGTGTTGATCGAGCACGACGTTGAAAAGGGCGACATCTGGCGCGCCTGCCAAACCAAGGATGCCCCAATCCAGGACTGGGTCAAGCTCGCTGTCAACCGCGCTCGCCTGTCCGGCATGAAGGCCATCTTCTGGCTGGATCCAGAGCGTGGCCACGACGCTAACCTGATCAAGCTGGTGGAGAAGTACTTGGCAGACCACGACACAGAGGGCTTGGATATCTCCATCATGAGCCCTGTTGAGGCAACCAAGGTCACCGTGGACCGGATGCGAAGCGGGGAGGACACTATCTCGGTGACCGGTAACGTGCTGCGTGACTACAACACGGACCTGTTCCCAATCCTGGAGCTGGGCACGTCCGCGAAGATGCTGTCTGTTGTGCCTTTGATGGCTGGCGGTGGTCTGTTTGAGACTGGCGCTGGCGGGTCTGCTCCGAAGCACGTGCAGCAGGTGCAGGAAGAAAACCACCTGCGCTGGGATTCCTTGGGTGAGTTCCTGGCTTTGGCTGAGTCTTTCCGCCACGAGCTGAATGAGAATGGCAACAAGAAGGCTGGCGTTTTGGCTGACACCCTTGATGCTGCGACCGAGACCTTGCTGAACGAGGGCAAGAGCCCGTCACGCAAGGTCGGCGAGATTGACAACCGCGGTTCCCACTTCTACTTGGCGAAGTTCTGGGCTACCGAGCTGGCTAACCAGACCGAGGATGCGGAGCTGGCTGAGGCTTTCAAGCCAATCGCCGAGGAGCTCGAGGCTAACGCTGAGGCTATCGACAAGGAACTGCTTGAGGTGCAGGGCTCCCCTGCTGACTTGGGTGGCTACTACTTGCCTAACGACGAGAAAACCACCAAGGTCATGCGCCCATCGGAGACCTTCAACACGATCATCGATGAGCTAAAGAAGTAATACTTCTCGCGCACTAGCTTAAAACGCCCGATTAAACCACTACGCTGGTGCGTATGAAATTGACTCTTCTTGGACATTCCACCGTTGCTCTTGAGGTGCCGGAGGGTCGCATTGTGATCGACCCCGGCAACCTTACGGACAATCCGCGTCTCGACGAGGCACAGGCCATCCTGATCACCCACCTTCACCCTGACCACTGCGATGTTGACCAGATCAAGAATTCTGGCCTGCCGGTGTGGGGACCTCAAGCCGTCATTGATGAACTGGGCACGGGCACCATTGTTCAGTCTGGCGATACCATTAACGTCTTAGGCCAGGAGATTCGGTGCGTGGGTAAGATCCACGAGGTGATCCACCCGGATCTGCCCCGCCCGGAAAATATTGGCTACTTCGTTGACGGGATCCTGCACCCAGGAGACGAGTTCATCCATATCGACGGTGTAGAAACCTTGCTTATGCCCATCGCCTGCCCGTGGGTGAAAGCCGAGTACGCCGCCGAGTGGGCTAAGCACATTGGCGCGCACACCACCTATCCGATCCACGACGAAGTACTTTCTCACAAAGGCCGCAACCTCTATGACAACGTGTACAAGAACTTGCAGGTGCCTGGCTACCAGCGCCTAGCTCACGGTGTCACTGTCGAAGCCTAAGAAACTCTCGTCGAGGTCTGTGACGCGATCAGCTGCGGCCCGGATGGCTTCGTAGCGGCGCATCACAATAAACTTGGGCGGGTTAATCAGAAATTCCCAGGTGGCTGGGTCTCTCTGATCAAGAACGCCCACCGCCCGGAAGTAGAGGAACGCCCACCAGCCCGCGTAAGCAAGCACAACGATGCCGAGTGCGATCGCCCAGGTAATTCCTTCCGCGAGCACGATGTAGAAGATGCCGGCGATGGTCAGCACTAGCGAGACCACCACCAGTAAATTCGAGCGCGTGTTGAGGTGATGGTAATACAGCAGGGCGTTTCCAACGGCAGTGGTAGTCATAAAGGCTAAGACAGCCAGGATCGGCAGCATCAGCCGCGCTCCACGGTAAGCAGGTTGTCAAACCCCTGCCCGCCTGCGATGACCACTAGCGCTAGGTTCAGCGCCAGCACAAACACTACGGCGTAGAGGGCGTAGCCCAACACGGCTGCGAAGGTGGCACCACCTGGGTGTGCGATGGGGCGCACATTGTCCAGGTCATGCTCCCGGGCAATGATTTTGAGTTGCGCCCGGGCTCCCCATGCGTATTCTTCCACGATGGCATCGAGGAGTGGGTGGTGAGAAAGTGCAGGAAACTCACAATGCACATAAACACCACCCTCGGGTTAACTAGGGCATGAATTGATACGAAAAACCCTGTCCATCCCACACCGTGTTGGTCAACCCGATGGTTATCCGGTACCCCGGAAGGCGGACACAGCTGGGCGGGCTTTCATTGCTTAAAGAGAGGATGATACTGTCGGCGAAGAATCTGAAGATTGTGTTCCACAGACCGGGGTGGTCATTTCTGGTGTACGGGTGATTCCCCATTCCATCAACTGAATCGGTTCCGCACTGTAGGGGAATTGGGCATGGGCTAGCAAAGCTGAGTACCCGCATTCTTGGTCAGCGTCGACGTTGACCACCCAGCCAGGCTCACCCTGGAGTGTACTTGGAAGGTTTTTCCCATAAACGGGGTGGGTAGATGTTGTATCTGTAACTGTGGTATCGCGTGGAGAGTAAACTGCTGTATAAATGATCCCTGGCGAAGTGTCAGGCAAAGACTTTACGCGGGCGATTTGGGAGGATTCTCCAGCATCTCCTACTACTTGTTGGAAAGCGGCTGCACCTGCCATCAATTTCCAAAACTCCGGCCACGAATTGAAAAGACCCCGTAGCCAACGCATTCCATTGACATCCGTACCGCCGAAACTCGCTCCGAAGGTAACTACACGGTCCACTTTTGCATCGTTATTGGCACCCGGTTCTTCAATGAAGCGTTTGATCATCATCCCACCTTGGGAATGCCCAATCAAGCTCACTTTCTCTGCCCCTGTACGTGCCAGGATATTGTTGATCCCTGCCGCGATTTCCGCTGCGGATTGATCTAAATCCGCCCACCCATAGCTGATGCGTCCTGGTTCAGCGCCATAGTTGATAGCCCATGTACAGTATCCGCGTTCCGCGAGGTAGTTCGAGGCATTTTTCCAGTCTTTATTTGTGGTGGAAGTTCCGTGGATGAAGATCACAGGGTTGAACTCAGACTTACAGTCCGGGTCATTGAAGGCGGCCCCTTGAACCTGGGAAGTGTCGAGTGAAGAGGTGGAAAGAGGATCTGCCGAAGCCTGGGGCATGGTTCCTACCCCCGCAACCACTACCGTGGCAACGGCTATGACAGTTGAGATTATGCGTCGAGTAACGTTTTCGGAATTTTTCATGAGCACAGTTTATCGACGCGGAAACTATCGTTGGTGGAAAGGTAAGCAAAACTACCTTGGAGCTCAATTTGACCTGCATGTTAACGCTTATGCACCAATCTTATGTGGTGGTTAATCTGGCACATGATCCCACCCTTGAAGGTTATCTGCTATCCGGTCCATTTTGAATTCTTTGATCGGACAATCAGCTACGTCCCACTTCTCCTGACTCCTGACCTGGGCGACTACCATTTGCTTGACGACGAGAAAACCACCAAGGTCATGCGCCCATCGGAACCTTTCAACAAAACCATTGATCAGCCGAAGAAGTAGTTCTTGTCTCAACCGTACTGTGAACGCCCGTATCTTTCTGGCGCTGGCATCGTCGTAAAGTCCGACGACACGCTCACGGTGCTAGGCCAGGAGATTAGGTCAAGAAATCCAGTGCGTGGGTGAGATCGACGAGGTGATCCACCCGGATCTGCCCCGCCCGGAAAATATTGGCTACTTCGTTGACGGGATCCTGCACCCAGGTGACGAGTTCATCCACATCGACGGTGTAGAAACCTTGCTCATGCCCATCGCCTGCCCGTGGGTGAAAGCCGAGTACGCCGCCGAGTGGGCTAAGCACATTGGCGCGCACACCACCTATCCGATCCACGACGAAGTACTTTCTCACAAAGGCCGCAACCTCTATGACAACGTGTACAAGAACTTGCAGGTGCCTGGCTACCAGCGCCTAGCTCACGGTGTCACTGTCGAAGCCTAAGAAACTCTCGTCGAGGTCTGTGACGCGATCAGCTGCGGCCCGGATGGCTTCGTAGCGGCGCATCACAATAAACTTGGGCGGGTTAATCAGAAATTCCCAGGTGGCTGGGTCTTTCTGATCAAGAACGCCCACCGCCCGGAAGTAGAGGAACGCCCACCAGCCCGCGTAAGCAAGCACAACGATGCCGAGTGCGATCGCCCAGGTAATTCCTTCCGCGAGCACGATGTAGAAGATGCCGGCGATGGTCAGCACTAGCGAGACCACCACTAAGGCGTTGGAGCGTGAATTGAGGTGGTGGTAGTACAGCAGGGCGGTGCCGACGGCAGTGGAGATCATGAAGGCCAGCACCGCCAGGATCAGCATCATGGGCCAGCGGTCCCACGTCAGCAGGTTGTCAAACCCCTGCCCGCCTGCGATAACCACTAGCGCTAGGTTCAGCGCCAGCACAAACACTACGGCGTAGAGGGCGTAGCCCATCAGGGTCGCTGCAGTGGCGCCAGCCGGGTTGGCGATGGGGCGCACATTGTCGAGGTTGTGCTCCCGGGCTATCACCCGGAGTTGGGCCCGTGCGCCCCATGCGTTTTCTTCCACTTGACGACGAAACATGCCCGTGTTCTTCCACGACGGCATAGAAGCATAGGTGCTGAGAAACAGCAGGAAACTCACGATGTACATGAACACCACTCGTGGGTGAGCTAAGGCGTGTAGGGAGGCGCCGAAGCCTGCCCAGCCCACACCGTTTTGGTCTACTGCGGAGTCATCGGTGGCGGCCAGTGCTAGCTCCTGAGTACCAAAGAGTGCTGTGAGTACGAGTACAGCAAACGCTGAGCCAAAGCTGACGATCATGGCCATTTCTGCCTGGTTTGTGTACACACCGAGTTCTTCTTGTTGTTTGCGGGCCTCTTCTGGGGTGGTTGGGCGTCGATTAGCAATGTCATCTGCCGCATTGACTGTGGATGACATTTGGACCGTGGATGCCAGCAGGATGGCGACGAATAGCGCGCCGTAGGCGATGACGTCGGCCATGTCCAGGTTCAAGGTTGCAAACGGTGCGACCCCCTCGGGCAGGCGAATCCAGCCGATTAGCCCTGTGCCGTCGACGCGTCGGTAGGCGTAGCCGATGGCGATGAAGAGGGCCCAGAGGCTCAAAACGAAGAAAATAACGATTATTCGTATCATCGCCGCAACAATTGAGTGAGTGGGGCGGGGATGCTCAGTTGTAGCCATGGTTTCACACATTAGTCGAGATCGGCGAAACCCTCTCTAGACCGCATTCAAGACAGCTTGGTCTCATTACATTCATACGCTAACCGGCGGGAATAGTTTTTTAGGTTTCCGGTTCCGCTCTCGCTTTCTAGACTTTTATCAGCAATCACGCACGAACGATGAGGAGGCCTTGATGCCTAAGTATGACAACTCCAACGCGTCTGAGTGGGCATTTGAGACTCAGGCTATTCACGCGGGCCAGCAGCTGGACGCGGAGTATGGTGCCCGCAACCAGCCGATTTACATGACCACCTCCTACGTGTTTGATGATGCGCAGCACGCGGAGAACCGCTTTAACCTGTCGGATGCGGGCCCGATTTATACCCGCCTGAATAATCCCACTACCACGGCGCTTGAAAACCGCCTGACCACTTTGGAAGGTGGCGTGGGTGCTGTGGCGTTCTCTTCGGGACAGGCCGCCGAAACTGCGGCGATTATTAACCTGGCCTCTGCTGGCGATCACATTGTTACCTCCCCTCGCTTGTACGGTGGCACCGAAACCCTATTCCAGGTTACTCTCAAGCGCATGGGCATCGACGTGACCTTCGTGGACAATCCGGACGATCCCGAGTCCTGGCAGGCAGCCGTCCAGCCCAACACGAAGGCGTTTTTCGGCGAGACTTTTGGCAACCCGATCGCGGATGTGCTCGACATTCCTGCCGTCGCGGAGGTGGCACACCGTAACCAGGTGCCCCTCATCGTGGACAACACCATCGCTACCGCAGCGCTGGCACGCCCTCTAACCTTGGGCGCTGACATTGTCGTTGCGTCATTGACCAAGTTTTATACCGGCAACGGTGCTGCGATGGGTGGCATCCTCGTCGACGGTGGCAAGTTTGACTGGACCGTGGAGCGCGATGGCGAGCCAGTATTTCCCTACTTCGTCAACCCTGACCCTGCCTACCACGGCCTGAAGTATGCTGACCTCGGTGCGCCTGCGTTCTCGCTGAAGGCGCGCGCTGGCGTGATCCGCGATACAGGCGCCACTATCTCCCCGTTTAATGCGTGGCTCACTCTTCAAGGCCTGGATACGTTAGGGTTGCGCGTCGATAAGCACAATGAAAACGCGCAGCAGGTCGCCGAGTTCCTGGCGGGCCATGACAAGGTGGAGTCGGTGAATTTTGCGGGTCTTGAGGCCTCGCCGTGGTTCGAGACGAAGCAGCGTTTGGGCTATCGGTACACCGGCTCGGTATTGTCATTCAATATTACTGGCGATCAGAATGACCGCACGAACGCGTGGAAATTCATCGATGCGCTCACGCTGCACTCGAACCTGGCCAATATTGGTGATGTCCGCTCGCTGGTGGTGCACCCAGCGTCGACCACCCACTCGCAATCCGACGAGGCGGGGCTGCAGCGCGCGGGCATCTCCCAGGCCACGGTGCGTTTGTCTGTAGGCATTGAGAATATCGACGATATTATCGCCGACCTCGAGCGCGGTTTTGCTGCCATCTAAGTAGAAGCGAAAGGATCACGCGACGTGTTTGCACTTGCCGACGAGGGTACCCTCGCCCACCAGCGCATCGGGGACTTCACCACCGAGGCCGGTGCAACCATCGCTGATGTGTCTATCGCTTACCAGCGCTGGGGAGAATTCTGTGGCGATCCCCAAGGCAAAAACAATGTGCTCCTGGTCGAGCATGCCCTGACCGGCGACTCGGATGCCGCGACATGGTGGGACGGCCTGATCGGGCCCGGCAAAGCACTTGATACTGATCATTGGTGCGTGATCTGCACCAACGTGATCGGCGGCTGCAATGGTTCTACTGGCCCGTCCAGCATTCACCCGGACGGCCTGGCGTGGGGCTCGCGCTTTCCCGCTATTTCGATCCGCGACCAGGTCCACGCAGAATACTTTTTTCTCGAGGCGTTGGGGATCCACCAGGTGCACGCTGTGTTGGGTGGCTCGATGGGTGGCGCCCGCACCCTGGAATGGACCGTGTTATTCCCCGAAACGGTGAGTTATGCCTGCGTCATCGCTGTGTCGGCACGGTCGAGCGCGTGGCAGATCGGCATCCAGACCGCCCAGATTTCCGCGATTGTGCGCGACCCTGATTGGCATGGCGGCAACTACTATGCCACAGGTTCCTCCCCCAACGCAGGGCTAGCGGCCGCTCGTCGTATAGCGCACCTGACCTACCGCGGCGAGCAGGAACTCGACGAACGCTTTGGCACCATGCCACAGGCAGGCGAGGATCCGCTTGGGCCGTTCCGCGATGAACACCAGCGCTTTGCTGTGCAGAGCTACCTCGACTACCAAGGTGACAAACTGGTTGAGCGTTTCGACGCAGGCTCTTATGTCACGCTGACAGACGCGCTCAACCGCCACGATATTGGCCGCGACCGAGGCGGGTTAAATCGGGCGCTTGCCTCGTCGATGGTGCCAACCATGATTGTGGGGGTGGACACAGACATCCTCTACCCGTACCACCAGCAGGAACATCTCTCGCGCAACATTGGTAATTTGCTGGCGATGGCGAAAATCGTCTCACCTGTGGGGCATGATGCCTTCCTCGTCGAAACGCGTCAGATGGACCGGATTCTGCGCAATTTTTTGACGTTGACGCAACAAGTGCCGTCGCCGGACGAGCTGGCCAAGAAGCGCGGGCTGTTCAACATTTAGTGGCGCGAGTTTAGCTGCCCAAGGTTTAGCTGCCCAGCGAATCGACGGAGACCGCTAACCACACCATTGCCGCCCCGAGCGCTGTTGTGAACAGCGTATCGAACCTACGCGACCGCACGGCAACGAGGCCTATTTTGCGGGAGTCGCAGGTCAAGCGCAGTACGGCCAGCCAGATCATCGTCAGTCCCAGCACGAATGACGCGCGCCGCCAGTGTGCGGTGAGCGCCAAGCCGGAGGCCACGGCCAGGCCCACAACGAACAGTGCGATCCCGCCGTATTGCACCCACGCGGGTAGCTTCGATGGTTTTTGTTTGAGGTCGTGAGGGTTAACCAGCGTTGGCATGCTGTTCAGCCCGTTCCACCACGTTGCGCACCAGAAACGCGCGTGTTAGGGGGCCTACGCCTCCAGGGTTGGGCGATACGGCACCGGCTATGTCCCACACGTCGGGGTGGACGTCGCCGGTGGTTTTACCATCGACGCGGGAGACCCCCACATCAAGCACCGCTGCCCCTGGCTTGACCATGTCTGCGGTGAGCATGAGTGGCACGCCGGCGGCGGCGATGATCACGTCTGCGTTGACCGTTTCCGTCTTCAGGTCTTTGGTGCCGGTGTGACACAGGGTGACGGTGGAGTTTTCACTGCGACGGGTCAGCAGCAAACCGATTGGGCGCCCCACGGTTACGCCGCGGCCAATCACAACTACCTTGGCCCCGTCGAGTTCCACGCCGAAGCGCTTGAGCAGGTGGATCGCACCATTCGGGGTGCATGGCAGCGGTGCCGGCTCGTTGAGTACCAGCTTGCCCAGGTTCACCGGATGGAGGCCGTCGGCATCTTTGTCGGGGTCAATGCGCTCAAGAATGGCGTTTTCGTCGATCTGCTTCGGCAGTGGTAGCTGCACGATATAGCCTGTGACGGAGTTGTCGGCGTTGAGTTCGTCGATAAGCGCTTCCACATCCTGCTGCGTTGCGTCTGCCGCAAGGTGCTTCTGTATAGAGTTGATCCCCAGTTTTTCGCAGTCCTGGTGTTTCATGCGCACGTAGTTCTGGCTGGCGGGATCATCGCCGACCAGCACCGTGGCCAGGCCTGGCGTGATGCCTTTCTCGCGCAGCGCCGCTACGCGTTCCTTGAGGTCCGCGAAGATTTCGTCGCGGTAGAGTTTGCCGTCCAATTTCATTGCAGTCACGCCACCTATCTTAGACTGAAGCCGTGTCAGATCTGCATGTCATCTTCGATAATCCTGTCATTCCTCCCAATACCGGTAATGCAATCCGCATGTGTGCAGGGACAGGTGCCACGTTGCACCTGGTCGAACCACTCGGGTTTTCGCTGGATGATAAGCATTTGCGCCGCTCCGGGCTTGATTATCATGATCTGGCCCACGTGGTGGTCCACCCGGACATTGATGCGTGTTTCGCTGCCCTTCCGAGCTCGCGTATTTTCGCCTTTACGACGGGCGCGTCTGACTTTTACACCTCTGTTGAGTTCCGGCCCGGCGATGCTTTGTTGTTCGGCACAGAGCCAACAGGGCTTTCCGACGAGCACTTGGCCCACCCGCGTATCACGCAGGAGCTGCGCATTCCGATGCTGCCGGGGCGGCGTTCTATGAATCTGTCTAACTCGGCAGCGGTGGCGACGTATGAGGCATGGCGCCAACTTGGTTTTGGTGGCGGTGTTTAAACCTTCTTCTGCCTGTATCAAACCTTATTTAGAAGATATTTTCTACAGGTTAATTTCCCGCACAAGTACATTTTCACAGGAGATGTTATGTATTTGTTATATTCTAGTACTAGAACATACTTTCTAATTTAGCTAGGATATAGCTAGACTGATTCACAACAGGTCAGAAATTCACAACAACTCATGGGCGACGAGGGGGTGTGCTTTGTCCACGCAAACGTTTACAACTGTGAAAAATCCTGATGTTTACTTCAGCGTGAGTTCAAAGGACCCCCTGGCGCGTAGGCAGACCGTTATCCGACAGGCAGAGTTTGACCTCTGGGAGGAAATCTACCTCACGTCCACGACACCAGCTTCCGAGAATGATTGGGAGGAGTTCACAGCTTCCCTCCGTGCAAAAATCGGCGTTGGTAAGAAATTGGTCCACGACAATCTTTTGGTCATGGAAACCTTAGACTGGCTGCCAGGATTTCGTGAGATTGTTGTTGAGTTAGGCCACGTGGACATGTACACCCTGCGCCAGATCATCACGGCCACCACATGCGATACATTCTGGGACGATGAGCACGTACGCGGGCTTGTCGACGAGCTCTTGGTTGATCTATACCACCCCACCAAGCCCAACCAGTCGCTGCCTAACGTGCGCACCGTGAAAGGAAAAGTCACCGAACTGCTGCGCCAGCTTGCCCCGGAAGACGATCCCGAAGACAATCAGGAAGCCGCAGACAATCCAGAAGAGACCAGCGCCTTTGACCCGCCCAGCCATTGGGTAGAAGAAAACGCTAACGGTACTTTCACCACCAGTGCCACGTGGGACGCACTCACCACCGCGAAAATAGTGGCCCTGATCCGGAAGTACGCTACCGAGAACAATGTCTCTTTCGCTGAAGCCCACGCCCGCCTCATCCTCGACAAGCCGGAGATCAGCCTAGTACTCAACCTGTACCAGGCTGGCGATATCGCCCATGCTCCGGTGTGGATGCCCGGGGTAGGCGACCTGAACCGGACCGACTCCACCCGCGCAGCCGACCTCGCCACCACCGTTCGTGATATCACCGACGCACGCGACGCAGAAACCGACAGCTACACCCCCACTGCACGGATCAAAGCGTATGTGGAAGGCCGTGACGGCACCTGTCGCTTCCCCGGCTGCACTCGTCCCGCAATGTACACCGATAAAGACCACCGCGTAGATCACGCCGCTGGCGGACCCACCAGCCCGCACAACCTGCTCAGCTTGTGCCGGCACCATCACAATAAGAAAACAGATGGCAGCATCGGCTACCTCCTCGATGGGTACTCCGGTGACGTCTACTGGCTTTACAAAGACGGCACATGGGAAGTCGACGAAGCAACCGGCCCCTTAAGCCCAAAGAAAGCTAACTGGCTGGTCACTTTCAACGACATCATCCAGAAGTCGAAACGAAAACCAGGCCCACGCAGAAAACCTCCGAAAATTCCTGCTGGGATGGACGCCGATGCCCCACCGTTCTAAACCACTGTTTAGCAGCTACGTGCTCAGCATAGGTGCTTCGAGCTCGGGCAACGCACGGTTGCGCAGTACGTCAACAAGCTCGCGCGCCTGCGCAGCATCCATGTCGCGGCCAGCCATCTTTACTGGACCCGGAACTAAATCAAAACGCACCGTGGCCAGCCCCACCAAGTTTTGAATAGGCCCCCGGCGCAACGTCAGCTCCTGGATGTGCGAGGAGTTAATGAAAGCTACCCGGCGCGACACCCAGCCACTTTGGACCACAACGAATTGGCGATACAAGGTGGTGGCCTGGCGGTGCGCGTCCAAGGGAGACACCAAGAAAGCCCGACGCGGCGAACAATACGTTGGTTGCACAACTTCTTCGGGTGCAGCCACCGCTTCTAGGTCGACCCGCGACAATTCGCTCACCACCGAAGCAATATGCATTGCTTGCTCACGCGAGCCGACGGGCAGGACACGCGTGGTGCCGGACTGCTTATTTGACTCACGCCCGTAGCCAGCCACGGAGACAGAGACAGTCCACCACCCCAGCAGCCGCCACAACACGGGCTGCGAGATCGCCACGGCATGGATTCTTGCCAATGGCACGGCTTGTCTACGCCTCGAGGCCAGGCCGTATGCGAGGTGGAGTACCTGATCCGTATCAAGGACCGCGTTAAAACGCCACGACTTATCAATCATTCCCCACACCGATGGCACCAGCCCAACAATGAGCGGTAGTGCAGTGGCAAAAGAAATCGGCGCAAGCAGCGCAAACAGCACCCAGGCGACACCTAGCATCGTCGATAAGCGAAGAGCTGTGCCCACCAGCGACCGCCAGATCGGGATGGGCGCAATCACGTAATCCGAATCTGCCTGAGCAACCGCATCGCACGTGTCGACGGGGGCAGTGCCAAGCAGTTCGTGGCGCAGCGTCTCGGCCTCCGCGCGGGGCAGGTAGGCGATTTCAATAGCGGAGGAGGATCCGCCTGCTGTTTCGATGCGCACTGCCGCCAGACGAAAAATGCGGGCGATGAGTGGCTCTACCACGTCGACAGCCTGAATGCGGTCATAACGTGCTGTGCGCAGCTGGGTGGAAATCACGCCACGCTTCAGGCGCACTTCCTCGGCATCGAGGCGGAACCCGGTCGCGGCCCACCAAATCTGGGAGACCAGAAAAACAGCCACGCACACGCCTACAAAACCGCCAGTACCGATCAGCAGTGGCAGGAAGGAGCCGTCTTCGCCTCGGATAGCCTCGGAAAGGCGACGCACCACCGCCTGGTTGAGGTTTGCTGCGGCAACTGCAAGCAGAGCCAGGATCACTGTCCAAAACCGCAGCAAAGGAGTCAGCCGATGGACGCGCCGATAGTTCCCCGTCCTCACAGCCCGCTCATTTTCTCGCGGGCGCGTGTGGTGAGGCGGCGACGTAGCTCATCAGCCGCGTCGGCAGGTAACCCTTGCACGGTGGCATCGGAGGTTGACGAGGCGGTGTGGAGCACCACATTTTTCAACCCGAAGGAGCGCATAATCGGTCCTGCATTGACGTCGACGAATTGGATGCGCCCATACGGCACCACAGTGAAGGTATGCCACATTTTGCCGCGAGTGATCAAAAGTTCATCGCTAGTTTCTTGCCAGCGGTGCAGCCTCACACGGGCAGGAATGATCCACGCTTGCCACAGGACAATCACGGCGGTGATGGCGATAGCAACCCACCAGTACCCACCCCAGCGGGCATAAACGACGATGAAAGCGACAAGAAATATCAGCGTCCAGATCGCGCTAGACAGGTATTTCACCCACACAAGTTTGGGCGAGACCGGATTCATCTGGTCGATTTCATTCATCGCCGGACCCGTATCGCGCCTAGCGAGGATTCCGCCAGGGTGACTTCCTCCCCGGCCTCGGTGTTGACGGTGAGCAAGCCAACACTGACTGGGTGCTTAACGACGATCACTTCACCGGGAACCAACCCATGGGAGTCAAGGTAGCGCAGCAGTTCTGGGTCCTCATCATCTACCTGCGCGATGCGGTACGTACCTGCTTTCACATGTGCTAGTGAGGTGGTGTCATCGTCGATAAGTGAACCATCAGCGCGCGGGATGGGGTCGCCGTGTGGGTCGACCGTGGGGTGGCCTAAGTGGGCGTCGATCCGCTCCAACAATGTGTCGGAGACGGAATGTTCGAGCAAATCAGCGTCGTCATGCACTTCGTCCCAGGAGTAGCCGAGAACCGTGACAAGGAATGTTTCGACGAGGCGGTGGCGACGCACCATTTGGATAGCAAGCTGGGTGCCGGTGTCGGTGAGGCGAATGCCGGAATAGGGCTCGTGGTGGACAATGCCTTGGGTGCCGAGGCGTTTGATGGCTTCGGAGGCGGTGGGGGTTTTCTGCTCTAAGCGTCGTGCGATTTCTCCGAGGGTGGCTGGTTCGCCGGTGTATTCGGTGATGTCCCAAATAGTTTTGACGTAGTCCTGGCTGCGTTCAGGGAGATCGCGGATATGCATGGCCTACATCTTACTGGACAACCAGCCGGTTCATACGTTAGGTTAAACCTTGTTCACTCAAGTGAACTTATTGTCCAAAAACTTCAAACTCGAAAGTGCTATCATGCGAATTCTTGCAGCGGGCCTGGCCATCGCCTTGGGCCTAGGTGTAGCCTCATGCTCCACAGAAGAAACAAACAACGCTAGCGAAAATACCGACGGCGAACTCACCGTGTACGCCACCACCGGCTACATCGCAGACGCAGTGGAAAACATTGCCCCTGATGCCGAAATCATCACCATGGTCGGCCCTGGTGGTGACCCACACACCTACCAGCCGTCCACCAAGGACACCGAGGCAATGAATAACGCCGACGCTGTCCTCTGGAACGGCCTGCACCTTGAAGCGCAAATGATCGACCAGCTGGAATCCTTTGGCGATAAGCAGCTGGCAGTCGGCGAGGAAGTCGACGAATCCCTGCTGCTGGACTGGCCCGAAACTGACGACGAGGGCAACGAACTCAAAGACCCCCACGTGTGGAACAGCCCCGAAGCATGGCAGCAAGTAGTCACTGCCATCGGCGACAAGCTCGGTGAGATTGACCCTGACAACGCGCAGACCTATAAAGATAACGCGAAGGCCTACAACGACGAAATCCAGGCGAAGCACGAAGAGCTCTCCGACCTGATGGCTAACGAGGTCGATGAGCCACGCATCTTGATCACCGGCCATGATGCCTTCAACTACTTCGGTGAGACCTATGACCTTGAGGTCCGCGCGACCGACTTCGTCTCCACCGAGGCAGCCCTGTCCGCAACCGAGCTGTCTGAACTGGCTGACTACATCGCCGACAACAAGGTTCCTGTCATTTTCCAGGACAACCAGGCTAACCCGCAGGCGATCACTTCCCTGCAGGAAGCAGTTGAGTCCCGCGGCTGGAATGTTGAAATTTCCTCTGAGGAGCTCTATGCAGACTCGCTGGGCACTGAAGCCCCCGTGGACACCTACCTGGGCGTGCTCGAGCACAACGCAACCGCCGTGGCGGAAGCTCTGTGACCGTTCCCGTGATCGTCGAAGCACGCGGGCTAACGGTACGATATAACCAGGTCACAGCCCTCGATGATGTTGATATCGACATCCCCGAGGGCATCGTGATGGGCATCGTGGGCCCTAACGGGTCAGGTAAATCCACCACCATTAAAGCCATGTTGTCGCTTATCGACGGCTCCTCCGGACGCACGCTTTTCTTCGGCCAACCTTTATCGAAGGTACGCAGGCGCGTCGGTTATATGCCCCAGCATTCATCGGTGGACTGGAACTTTCCTATCACCGTCGCCGATGTCGTACTGATGGGCACCTACGGCCAGCTCGGCTGGTTACGGCGTCCTGGAAAGAAAGAACACGAACAGGCCACCCGCGCCATGGAAGCAGTAAACATTACTGACTTGGCTAACCGCCAGATCGGTGAGCTTTCCGGCGGGCAACGCCAACGCGTTTTCTTGGCCCGCACTCTCGCTGGTGAACCTGATCTCCTTTTCATGGACGAACCTTTCCAAGGGATCGACCACGTCTCCCAGCAGGCCATCGTCGAGGTTTTCCATACACTTCGGGAGCAGGGCAAAACTATCGTCGTCGTGCACCATGACCTTAGTACGGTCCCAAACCTATGTGACTGGGTCACCTTGATCTCCTCGGGCACAACCGTCGCCTCCGGCCCAGTGGCAGACGTGTTCACGCAGGACAATATCCAGCGTGCCTACGGCACCACAGGGGTGGTTATGTGAGCCTGTCCGAGTTTTTCACTAACTACACCTACACCATGGTGTTTGTTGGCACCACAGCAATCGGACTGGTCGCAGGAGCGTTGGGAGTGTTCGCCTATCTGCGTAAACAGTCCCTCATCGCCGATGTGATCTCGCACTCGGCTCTCCCCGGCACCCTGCTGGCCTTTCTCTTCATGTCTGCCATTGGCTTGCAAGGCCGCACCATGGGGGGCCTAATCATCGGTGCCGTGGTAGTGGGCGTGTTGGCAACCGCAGCAGTGAACTGGATTGAACGCAACTCCATCATCGCCCTGGATACCTCCATGGCCGTGGTGCTCACAGGGTTCTTCGGCGCCGGCATGCTGCTGATGCAGTACATTGATCGCCGCCCCATCCCCGGCAAAGCAGGCGTCCAGGACTATTTATTTGGCAACGCTTCGACGCTGACCCGCAATGACATCACGGTCAGCCTGGTAGTAGGCGCGCTCGCACTGGCTATCATGCTGCTGTTTTGGAAAGAATTCACGGCAGCCAGTTTCGATCCTGAACAATCGCAGCTCCAAGGCTTTTCCCGTTCCGTCGTCGATACGCTCATGTTCACCACGTTGGTCATCGCCACTGTCATCGGCTTAAAGGCTGTCGGCCTAGTCCTGATGGTGGCGTTTGTGATCACACCAGCGGCAGCAGCACGCCAATTCTCACGCTCCGTGAGAACCATGGTGCTGCTCGCCGCCCTGATCGGGGCAAGCGCCAGCGCGGCTGGCTCTTATTTATCCATCAGCTTCGGGCCACTGCCCACCGGCCCTGTCATCGCCGTGGTTCTGGCCGTAATTTTACTGCTCGCCATCGTGTTCTCGCCACGGAAGAAGGCACGCTCATGAGTATTTTTATGGCCACGTTGATGCTCACCATTATCACTGCCCTGGCATGCGCGGTTCCTGGTGTGTTCGTTGTGCTGCGCAAACACTCGATGCTCGTCGATGCCATCGGGCACGCGGCCTTCCCGGGTATCATTGTGGGGTTTACCATTACTGGTAACCTCGACTCGCCCTGGCTGATCGTCGGAGCCGCCGTGGCAGGACTTGTGGTGGTGTGGGGTGCGGAATGGCTCTACTCCACCGGGTTGATCACACGCGATGCGTCCCAGGGTCTGCTTTTCCCAGCCCTATTTGCAGTCGGTGTGATCATTGTTTCTGCCCGCTTTTCAAATATGCACCTAGATACCCACACAGTGCTGGTTGGCGACCTCAACTTAGCGGCCTTTGACCGCTTGATTATCGGCAGCTATGACTTTGGGCCCCGCTATTTCTACGTCATGGCGCTGGTGCTATTGATCAACGTCCTGTTTTTGGCGCTGACGTTACGACAGTTAACCGCAGCCACGTTTGA
Organism: Corynebacterium cystitidis; assembly: GCF_900187295.1. Taxonomy (NCBI): domain Bacteria; kingdom Bacillati; phylum Actinomycetota; class Actinomycetes; order Mycobacteriales; family Corynebacteriaceae; genus Corynebacterium; species Corynebacterium cystitidis. The sequence continues at coordinate 1,987,026 of NZ_LT906473.1, forward strand.
TCCTGACTTTGCCAAGGTAGTGGGCATTCCCACCCGCATGTTGGCAGCCACTTTCATGTTTTTAGTGGCAGTCACCGTGGTGGCGGCTTTCCATGCGGCAGGCGCACTCTTGGTGCTGTCACTGATTGTGGCACCTGCAGCAAGTGCTTCATTGATCTGCAAGCGCATCCCCTATCTAATCGCGATGACCCTGGTTATTGCCGCTGCTGGCGGGGTGGTTGGTTTTATCGCCGCGTACGTGTTCGACCTGGCAACATCGGCGACCTTGGCAGTGTTTTACGCGCTGATTTTTGTGTGTGTGATCACCGGAAATCGCGTGATCCGCGCGAGAGCATCGCGCCAAGCTCAAGAGGCTCCAACTTATCAGCAACAACCGTCACAGCCCCGGTAGCGTTCTGCACGGTACCGCGAACCACAAGGGCTTTCGCGGTGCGTGCAAGCACGCGGTGACGCTTCCACAAACCTGGCGAGACCATCACATTAATCAGCCCGGTCTCATCCTCCATGCCCAGGAAGGTCACCCCGCTCGCAGTTTGCGGGCGCTGGCGGTGCGTAATAATTCCGCCCACCCGAATACGCGAGCCATCTTCGGCCTCGCGGAGCTGGACCGCGCTAAGCGCCCCGCGCTTGGTCAGCAAATCCCGCACATAGGCCACCGGTTGAGTCTCGGGTGTGATCCCGGTGTGCGCTATGTCCGCCGCGAGTAGCTCAAGCGCCGTCATCCCCGGTAAAGCCGGGGCTTCAATGGCGGAAGTATTCGGCAGCATCCCTTCCTTTTCAGCCACGCCGGCTTGCCACAGCGCTTGCCGACGATCCACCCCGAAACAATCAAGCGCACCCGCCTTAGCCAGCGCCTCTACCTGCGCAACTGACAGCTGTGCCCGCCGCGAAAGATCTGGAATACCCGTGTATGGCTGGCATTGTTCCACTCGCTTCGCAGCATTGCCCAAACCACTTATCGCATTCAGGCCCACCCGGATGGTGCGCGGGTCGAGCACTTTCGCTTCTTCCCCACTGTCGTTCACACTAACGGGCAGGACCCGGACACCATGGCGCCGCGCGTCCTGGACAAGTGACTGGGGCGAGTAGAACCCCATCGGCTGGGCCCGCAGCAAACCAACGCAGAACTCGGCCGGGTGGTAGTACTTGAACCACGCCGAGAAATACACGAGCGAGGCAAACGACTGCGAATGCGACTCCGGGAAACCATAGGCCGCAAAGGCAACAATCTTATTCCACAACTTCAGCGCTGTGGCATCGTCGATCTGGTTGGTTTCCCAGCACCCGTCGAAGAAGCGGGTGCGCAGAGCCTCCATTTTGGCAGGCGAGCGTTTGGAGCCCATGGCTCGTCGTAAAGCGTCTGCTTCCGCACCAGAAAAACCGGCAGCGTCCACGGCGACCTGCATCAACTGTTCCTGGAACAGGGGTACACCAAGGGTCTTACCCAGCGATTTCTCTAACACAGGATGATCGTAGGTGATCTCCTCCTTACCGTCGCGTCGGCGAAGGTAGGGGTGCACGGAGCCACCCTGGATCGGGCCAGGGCGGATCAAGGCCACTTCCACCACAAGGTCAAAGAATGTGCGTGGCTTCAACCGTGGCAGGGTGGACAGTTGTGCGCGCGATTCCACCTGGAACACACCCACGGCATCGGCACGGCACAGCATGTCGTAGACGTTGGCATCGGCCAGGTCCAGCTCCCACAGCTGCACCCGCTTACCGGTAGTCTCGTACACCAAGTCGATCATGTGGTGCAGGGCTTCCAGCATTCCCAGACCCAGCAAATCAAACTTCACCAAACCCGCAGACGCAGAATCATCCTTGTCCCACTGGATCACTGAGCGGCCTGCCATGCGCGCCCACTCAGTAGGCACCACGTCTGCGATGGGGCGATCACAGATCACCATGCCGCCAGAGTGAATGCCCAAGTGACGTGGCTGGCCGAGGAACTCGTCGGCAAGCGCGGCGACCCTATCGGGCGGATCACTGAAGCCCTTTGCCCAACCATCAATCGTGCCCTGCGAATAGCCTAAAGCGCGTGCCGCATCACGCAGCGCTCCTTTGCGCCGATAGGTGACTATATTAGCCACCTGAGCTGCGTTATCCCGGCCGTACTTATCGTAGACATACTGGATGACCTCCTCACGGCGACCGGACTCGATATCAATATCAATATCGGGAGGGCCATCCCGGCCCGGCGAGAGGAAACGCTCAAAAAGCAGGCCGGCGCTGACCGGCTCCACATTTGTGATGCCCAGGGCGAAGCACACCGCCGAATTTGCTGCCGAGCCACGCCCCTGGCACAAAATATTCGACTCGCGACAAAAATCCACCAGATCATTCACGATCAGGAAATATCCGGGAAAGCCCAGCTTTTCAATCACGCCCAACTCGTAGCGGATCTGTGCCCACGCCTTTTGCTGCACATCAGCCGGGCGCGAGGCATAACGCACCGTGGCACGCTGCCACGTCAGGCGGGCAAGGTCCTCGATCGTTCCCGCATCCGGCAAGTTCGGTGCCACCACGTTCAGCGTGAAAGCACACTCGCGCGCCAACTCCACTGTGGTAGCGATCTCACGGGCCCGGCCAGGTGCGAGGCGTGCCATCTGCTCACCCGAACGCATCCAACCCGCGCCCATCGGGTGGACAAAACCCTGGGCCTGTTCGAGAGCTTCACGACGCGCCAAGGCCCGCTTCGCCGCTGCCAACCGAGCCCCGTTTCGCGTGGCGGCACCAGGCACAGCACTCACAATTCCCTTCAAGTGGGGAAACTCGTCTAGACGGGCGTGATTATCAGCGTCCTCGGGAGTCATGGTCACTTGATATTCCAAAACCACTCGGTCTACCCCAAATATATCGACCATGTGATCGATATCGCCTGCCCACTGGTGGTCTGCCAGCACATAGCACTGCCCTTCAAGCTGCTTTGCAATCAACTCCAAAGGAGGGTAGGCCACCTCATTTTTCTCGCGGGTGACCATGTGCGCATCCGCCATCAGGTGCGAAAGGTTTTTGTACCCGTCCGGCCCGCGCGCCAACACCGCCAAGACACGGTCCCCCAGCGTCAGCTCCGCGCCAAATACCGTAGCCAGGCCACGGCTGGCAGCCGCTTCTGCAGTCTTCACCGCCCCGTAGAAACCGTCTCTATCCAGCAGGGAAATAGCCTCAAGCCCCAGTTCCACCGCCCGATCGACGCATTGCTCCGGTTCACTAGCGCCGCTCAAGAAATTGTAGCTTGATTGCCCATGAAGCTCAGCGAAAGGAACTGTGGAATACCCGGCAGGAGCCTCGTCGTCACGCACACAATGCTCCACCGAGATTGGCGTAGGTGTGGGACGCCCCGACAAAATACGTTCGAGCCGCGACCAGGATAAGGGTGCTCCGCAATCAAATCTCACAAGCCCAACCCTAGCACCATTCGAACATATGTGCCATAATGGGATGTGGAGTGACTCGAGGGGTCAAGTAGACTAAGCGGTCCACTAAGTGCTAGGTTATGCCCCAATAGTTTTTTCACCAACTACAAAGGAAGACTCCCTCATGCGTTTGAACCGAATTCTTGCAGCAACCACCGCACTCGCAATCTCGGCAACCGGCCTAGTCGCGTGCGGCAACGAATCGTCCACTCAGGCTGAGGGCGAGAACACCGTCATCAGCATCGGCACCACCGACTCGGACCAAAAGGCGTGGTCCGTCTTCGCCGACCTCGCTGCAGAAGAAGGCATTGAACTAAAAATCGAACAATTCTCTGACTACTCGCCAGTTAACGAGGCACTGGCCCAGGGCGAGATCGATGTCAACAAGTTCCAGCACATCAAGTACCTCGCCGAATACAACGTAGGTGCCGGGCAAGACCTGAAGGTTGTCGGCTCCACCGAGATCTACCCGCTAGCCCTGTTCTGGAAAGACCACAACTCACTTGATGGCATCGAAGGTGAAGAAGTAGCAATCCCCAACGACCCATCCAACCAGGGCCGCGCCATCAACGTGCTGGTCCAGGCAGGCCTGGTCACCCTAAAGGAAGAAGGCCTACTCGACCCCACCCCTGCAGACATTGACACTGAAGCGTCCAAGGTCACCGTCGCCCCAATTGATGCTGCGCAGACTCCAACCGTCTACGGTGAAGGCAAGCCAGCCATTATCAATAACTCCTGGCTGGGCCGCGCCGGAATCTCCCCAGAAGACGCAGTGTTCGAGGATGACCCGAACTCCACTGAGGCCGAGCCTTATATCAACGTATTTGCATCGCGTGCAGAAGATGTCGATGACCCCACCCTGAACAAGCTGGTCGAGCTGTGGCACTCCCCCGAGGTCATGGAGGCAGTTGCAGAGGACTCCGAAGGCACCGCAGTTGAAGTCTCCCGCGACAAGGGCGAACTCAACGACGTGCTGGCCCGCCTTGAGGAGGACTACAAGTAGTGGCTTCTACCGGCACGCGGATTGAATTCCGTAACATCACCAAAGTCTTCGACGGAGGAGTGCGAGCTCTCGACGGGGTAACACTCACCGTTGAGCCCGGCGAATCTTGGGCGTAATCGGCTACTCCGGTGCCGGTAAATCCACCCTGGTCCGCATGATCAACGGGCTAGACACGCCCACCTCCGGCGAGTTACTGCTCGACGGAGTAGACGTCGTCAGCATGTCCGAGCGCGAGCTACGCACCCTCCGCCGTAACATCGGCATGATCTTCCAACAGTTCAACCTGTTCAACTCACGCTCCGCGGCCGGCAATATTGAATACCCGCTCAAACTTGCGGGCAAGGGTAAAGCCGAGCCCAAGCTACGCACCCTCCGCCGTAACATCGGCATGATCTTTCAACAGTTCAACCTGTTCAACTCACGCTCCGCGGCCGGCAATATTAAATACCTGCTCAAACGTGCGGGCAAGCGTAAAGCCGAGCGCAAACAGCGCGTGTCCGAACTGCTCGACTTCGTCGGGCTTGCCGATCGCGGCAAGAACTACCCCGAGCAGCTTTCCGGTGGGCAAAAGCAGCGCGTGGGCATCGCGCGTGCGCTAGCCACAAACCCCACTTTGTTGCTTGCCGACGAAGCCACCTCCGCCTTGGACCCTGAAACCACCCAAGAAGTACTCGCACTGCTGCGCAAGGTCAACCAGGAACTCGGCATCACCATCGTGGTGATCACCCACGAGATGGACGTGATCCGCTCGATCGCCGACAAGGTTGCGGTCATGGAAAACGGCCGCGTGGTCGAATACGGCAGCGTCTACGAGGTATTCTCAGCCCCACAAACACGTGTGGCGCAACGGTTTGTCGCCTCGTCGTTACGCAACACGCCCGACCAAGTAGAAACCGCAAGCCTGCAGGCTGACGGTGGCCGCCTGTTCACCATCGACCTGACAGAGGATTCAGGCTTCTTCGACGCCGCCTCCGCGCTCAAAGCCAACGGTGGGTCGATCTCGATCGTGCATGGCGGCGTGACCACCCTGCAGGAACACTCCTTCGGCAAAATGACGGTGCGTGTTGGCGGCCCAAACGCCGCAGTAGAAAACTTCTACACCACCCTGCAGAAAAGCACCGACATCCAGGAGATTGTGCGATGAACGAAATGATCCTTGCCCAAGCCGACTGGGACCGGTTGGGCCCCACATTTATCGACGCGATCGGTGAAACCCTCTACATGGTGATTATCACCATGATCATCGGCGGCTTTTTCGGCCTGCTGCTCGGCCTGCTGCTGTACACCACCCGACCGTCGGGCATCCTGCGCAACAAGGTGATCTACTGGACCATCAACGTGCTGGTGAACTTCTTCCGGCCCATCCCCTTCATCATCATGATCGCCATGCTCTACCCCATCACCGTGAACGTGGTGGGCACCTCCATTGGCACTAACGCCGCCACCTTCGTGATGTGTTTCGCCGCCACCTTCACCGTGGCCCGCATAGTCGAACAAAACCTGGTGGCCATCGACCCCGGTGTGATCGAAGCAGCGCGCTCCATGGGTGCAGGCCCCTGGAAAATCATCACCTCGGTCATCCTGCGCGAAGCCCTAGGGCCTTTGATTTTGGGCTACACCTTCATCTTCATCGCCGTAATCGACATGTCTGCGATGGCCGGCTACATCGGCGGCGGCGGCATCGGCGACTTCGCCATTGTGTACGGTTACCGCTCCTTCGAACCACAAGTCACCTTTGCTGCGGTGATCGTGATCGTGATCATCGTGCAGCTGGCCCAGTTCCTAGGCAATTGGCTCTCCAAGAAGGCGATGCGACGCTAAGCCAAGGTTTAGCCGTCCAGCTTGCCCGAAAGGTTGTTCACCCACTTGGCTGTTTTGCCTTTCAGGCCAACAAACTCGACGGTTTTGTTGCGCTCGGCATATTTCTCCCGCACAGCGTCGAGCGCAGCGATGGTGGAAGCATCCCACACGTCCGCGTCGTGCATATCGACGATCACACGGTCCGCCTCATCGGTGTAATCAAACTGGTACACCATGTCATTCGACGAGGCGAAGAACAGCTGGCCGTGCACCTTGTACTTGCCGGAATCCACCTTCTCGATCCTCACGAGGTGCGCCACGCGGGTAGCAAACGCCACCATCGCAGCGATCACGCCCGCACCCACGCCAATGGCCAGGTTTTCTGTCAGCAAGGTACCGATCACCGTGGTGAACATGACAATGTTTTCTTCCTTCGGCATCATCCGCAACGTCGACGGCTTCACCGAGTGCCAATCAATCGTGCCTACAGACACCATCACCATGATGGCTACCAACGCACCCATCGGGATCAGCCCTACCAAGTCTCCAAGCCCGACGATGAGCACCAACAGGAACACACCCGCTGACAAGCTGGACAGACGAGTGCGCGCATGCGATTCTTTCACGTTAATCATGGTCTGGCCGATCATCGCACAGCCACCCATGCCACCGAAGAAGCCAGACAGCACATTAGCAATACCCTGGCCACGTGCCTCAGTGGTCTTATCAGAGTGGGTGTCAGTGATGTCGTCGACAAGCTTCGCTGTCATCAACGACTCCATCAAGCCCACAACAGCCATGGAAAACGCGTAAGGAAAGATAATCCGCAGTGTTTCCCAGGTGTACGGCACATCAGGAATGATCCAGCCCGGCAGAGAGTCCGGCAGTTCACCCTGGTCGGAGACATCTGGTACTTCTGTTCCCATTGCCCACACCACAAACGTCAAAAACACCACCGTCACCAGCGGTGCAGGAATTGCGGAGGTGAGCTTTGGCAGGAAAATCATGATCGCCAAGCCAACGCCAGCGACCACATACACCATCCACGGAACATCAATCAGGTGCGGCACCTGTGCCAGAAAGATCGTGATCCCCAAAGCGTTGACAAAGCCTGTCATCACACTGCGCGGGATAAAGCGCATCAGCTTTGCCACACCCATCAACGACAACACAATTTGGATGACACCACCCAAAATTACTGTGGCCAGGAGATACTCCATGCCATACTCGCGAGAGACCGGGCCAATCACCAGTGCGATCGCACCCGTCGCCGCCGTAATCATGGCTGGGCGACCGCCAGTAAATGCGATGACAATGGCCATCACAGCCGAAGAATACAGGCCAACCGCGGGGGCCACACCTGCGAGTACCGAGAAACTAATCGCCTCCGGGATCAACGCCAACGCAACCGTCAGACCAGCAATGATCTCACGCGTGGCGCGGGGCCCCGAAGAAAAAGCGTACTTAAAAGACGCCCAGACGCCCACCGGCGCTACTTGTTGCTTCATAATAATAAACACTAACTGTTCGCAATGGTCAGCACAATCTATTCACGTTTATGCACGGGACGCCGACTCTTAAAGTAACCCCCACCCAAGAGGCTGCGCTTGCGCCCCGGATACACCTCGATCGGATCACCACGACGCTGCAGTACCTCAGGCACCACCGGATCCTGCTGACGGTCGCGCATACAAAGACGCCTCTCCACCTGTGGCTGCACGGTCCCCGCCCCAAGCTCACGATACACGCTGTTATAGCGGCCCATGGCCGTCTCCATCAGGAACGCCGCCTGAACACGCTCAAACCCATTGTTGTGGAACAGGCAATACAAGGCTGGAGAATCGATCAGCTCAGTCAGCGCGTCAGCAAGTGCGGAAACGTCACCTGGTTCCACGAGGCGACCACACGCACCGATAGTGGATCTATCACCGGCTTGCACAGGCTGATTCACAGTCATCGCCATACCGCCAACCTCGGTGCCAATGATTGGCAGGCCAGCAGACATCGCCTCCAACACCACGATGGGCTGTCCCTCATTGAAGCTTGACATCAGCAGAACGTCGTACTTGTGCAGCTCCTGTGGAATATTTTGCGTACCACGGAAGCGCACCACGGACTCAAGCCCACGTGTAGCCACCAGGTCCCTGGCTTTTTCGGTGTACTCCTCGTCGTGTTCCAGTGCTGGTGAGAACCAGCAGAACGACCCGAAACTGTAGCTTCCCGCGCTTGACGCACGGGGGCAAACTTCTCCCACTCCACGCCGTTCGGCAGGATTTCCGTTTTCGTCTCATCCGCCCCAAGCGCCTGCGCTTCGCGCACCGCACCCGGATACAGGTAGTACGTCATATGGTCCGTCGCCTGGTACGCCCACAGGCTTATCGACGTCCACCACAGCAGCCAGACCCGTTCCACAGTGGTGCGGGGCAGATCGCACCAACTCGTACGGGTAACCATGAGATCCTGGCGCCTGCCAAACAACGAATTCAAAGTGTCGCGAATATGCAGGTTGTGCTCGGTCAACAGGAACTTCACATCGTATTGTCGGGCACCGCACGCAGCGACAATAGCCGCATAGCCCTGAGTGTGCGAATGGTAAACACGCGCCGGTGGCTGCACCCGGCCAGTCAACGCGTAGGCCAACGTGAAACAGTCACGCATGGTCCAGAACAATTGGCCAAGACTTGTGCCATCGCCTTTGGGCAAGTATTGCGCAGTCCGGTCTATGAAGGATGTGCTCGACAGTACCGGCCAGAGCTGCCACGAACGCGTCAGTGGGTTTATGGCATCATCATAGAGCCTCCACAGAGGCCCATCATTGTCCGCCCAGAGCGCTTGAACTGCAGAAACTATCCGAGAGGTTGCTTCTTCTGCATCAGTCTTACCCTTCGACACCAACGACAAGAACTCATCTTTGAATTCATTTAAGGAGAGGTAGATGATATCCACCCATGCCACGTTGTTCGGCATGCCGTAGATGTCTTGGCCGATGGTTGCAGAATCCCAGGAGATATGAATAATGCCGAAGGTTAAATCAGGGTTGTGCGCGATGATGTCATGCACCACCGCCGAAACCCCGCCCGTCAGAAACGGGTAGGTCGATTCCACGACGAGGGCAACATCTACACAGGGCAGGTCAATGGCGTCTGCTGGAAAACGGAAAACTGGTCCGTCCACGACACCACCAACTCCCCTGCTCCAGGTCGTTCTTCATTGTCGGTCTTCATTGTTCTCACACCCCAAAGCGTGCACAGAAACCACGTCCCAGACCTCACCTGGCTGCGGATTTTTTCCACATGAAGAAATAACCCCGTCAACTGTCCGAGTATTCAGGAGCACGCGGTAGGCCACCCCCGCCCGCGAGTCGTTCACAGTCACCGTAGCCGTTCCAGCATCAGGCTCGACCTCTTCGTCGATAATGTGCAACTGCCCATAGTTCACGTGCCTGCCGGTGCGCGCAAGCTCTTCGGCCACGGCGATCTCTGCGACCTGCGACGTAGAAGTAAGAGTTCCCCGCCCACGATTTCCCGGAATGAAGTATTCACCATTGCGTGCCGCTTCCACCATGGCAGTTGTAGCCTCGACGTTCATCCGCCCAAAACTGTAGCCCCACGGCATCAGCAGCGTCGAGGGAGCAAACCGGTGCCCCTTAGTGTGGGACGTCTCCCAAATGACATCACCATTGTCCGCACTAGGAAAACGCTGCTCCAACTCGGTCACTAGGGGGCGCCCCTTAATCGCACAGCACGCATCCCGCTTCGCGTGAGTGCACACCAGAAGCAACGGGCGGGTGCGTTCCACACCCCCACAGCGCAAAGGCGCGCTAAGATCCAAGTCCAAAATGGCCTCAGGCCCATCGACGTGCAGCACCTCAATAGTCCCATGTTCAGCGAAGACAACATAGAGGTGGTGGTTATCAATGTTGCGGCCTTCGCGCGTGGGCTGCCGAATCAACTGCAGTGTGGCGCCAGCCTCATCGAGGTGGGCTTTAAGCTTGGCAGTAAGTTCTTGCCCAAAGGTATCGCCGTCGAGCACGTCTCGGCTCCACGCTCGTGTCCATTCGAAGATGACGTAGATAGTGGCCTGCTTTGCAGAGCCCGGCAGAGGTTCAGCAGCGACATCTGAACATCGAATAGTTGTTGCCTGGGTCATAGCCCCACCCTACAAGAACCTCACCATGAACCTCACCCAAGAACAGGGCGGATACTCAAGCACTGCCAATCATGGCGTTATGTTTACAACGTTTTGGTTACCTTTTTTCATATGTGGCGGATTAATTTCACAACGCCCGCGCGGAGTAATACGGTGGTAGTGATGCGTTATCCCTCTACTCTTGCCCTGTGCGGTGTTCTAACCACCGCGCTTTTGTTGACCGCGTGTGCAGGAGAGCCGGGTTCAACCACCAAATCTGCCGACGCGACCGCACCATTGGGCGGGGTTGCACCGCTCGGCGCAGCTGATAGCGCCCCGAAGACACAACGCCCCGAAGCCCCCAATGAACTGACGGTAACCGATATCCGCGTCGGCCATCACGACAGCTTTGAGCGCGTCGTGTTTGATTTCGAAGGCACAGGCAAGCCCGGCTGGTTTATCGACTACACAGACCACGCAGTACACCCCGTCAGTGGTGAGCCACTCAGTGTGAAGGGCCAAGCTTATCTCGTGGTCAACATCGATGGGGTGAAGCCAGGCGAGCGCGCCCCGGGACTGAGCATGTCCGACGATGACGCGAACATCCCCGAAATTTACGATGCTGGCATCACCGGCAGCCGCCACCATTTCGTCATCGGGCTGCGCGAGCAAGCCCCCTTCTCGGTGGAAGTACTCTCCGACCCCATGCGCCTCGTGGTGGATATCCGGGCCTAGCTATACCTAGCTACACCTAGCTATACCTAGCTATACAGCGCCTCGATACGCCACTGCTGATTGGTCCACTGCAGCAGCCACGCGTACTGCCGATTCTTCCTGTCGTGCCGATTCCCTCCGCGCGTGGCGACGACCTGCAGACGAGCCACCCGCTGTGGGGAGGGCCCCCACCACCCCGCATCCACAGGCCACGGCCCTGCCCACCCAGTCACCGCGTAGTAGGAATCACCCCATTTCAGGGCGAAAGGGCGACTACTGAGTACAGCTTCTGCCGTGACCTGGATGCGCTGGCCCGTCTCGTCCACCATCACGATGCGCGACGCAGGGTGCGCTACACCACCTCCTAGCCTGGCCGGCAGGGGTTTCGGAATCGCACCGGGCCAGGGAGCATCAATCACCTCAGGGGCGTGGTCTCCAAACGGCACGAGTGCCACACGCTCGTCCACACCCCGGCCACCCACCAGGGCAGGTTGAAGCACCGCCTCAATCCCTAAGGTGGACTGCACCCGCTCCGCCACACGCCGGACACCATCCGACGAGCTACCATCACGCCACAACTGCCCCACCGCCTCCGGGGCGGCAAGTTCTAACGGCTCCAACACCAGCGACACAATCGCACCAGCACCCCCACCCGTTAGCCAGCCGTCAAGCTGCCAACGCACCCGGTCTGCCGTGGCAGATTCCGTCAACGCCTCCCTCGTGCGCCACACCCGCTCAAGCCGGGTCTCGTCGTCAAGCTCGGCGACCACCTTAAGGCGAACGCATGTCTGCCCCATCTTCTTCAGTTTCTCATGCAGTGCCGCGGCCAACTGGCGGGCAGCGAACGCAGCGGCGTCGACACGCTCAATAGGCTCCTCGGGGGTGATCCCCACGGCCCAGTCGGTAGTGGGCAACTCGGGGGCAACACGACGATCGGGAGCACCACGTGCAATGCGGTGACACACAACCCCTGCTTGCCCAAACCTGGTGGACACTGCCGTAGACGGCAGCGCCGCCAAATCACCGAGTGTCTGCACACCCAGCTGCGACAAGGAGCGCACAACATCCGAATCAATACCAAAACTAATCTCCGCCACCAGCACGCCGATAGGCTGAGTAGCCAAAAAATCGCTGGACTTATCGACGATCACCCCACTGCGCGCAGCAAGCACGGCGGTGGCAATCTCATCGGCTGCACCCGCCTGTGCATCGATCCCCTTACGCGCAGCAGTGTCGATGAGCATCTCCAACACTGTATCCTCACTGCCGTGAAACTTGGCTGCCGACGCCAGATCCACCAGTACCAACCCGGGACGCAGCACCTCCACCGAGGCGGCCACATCATCAAAACCTGCAGCCAGCGAGGAAAACATCCGCCCATCCCTGTCCGGGTCCGCCTCGCACACCGTCAACTGCGGGCAGACCGCCTGGGCAGCGCGCACCTTCATGCCACGGCGCACCCCACCGTGTCTGGCCTGGGCCGAGCACACCACCACGCGGTGGCGTGCTGCGATCGCGATCGGCTCGGAGAGCTGTTCACCATCAACATCACCGGCAAGGCGCGCGGCGTGTACTGGCCAATCAGGAAACCACAGTGCTGCTACACGCACTTACTTCACCACCCGCAAACTCGGTTGTGTGTGCTCGCCCGGACGTGACTGCGCTCCCACCGTGACCACGCCCGAGACCGGACGGTACCCCTTCGCCTCCGTACGCACACGCATATCCCACCCGGTAATCCGGCCACTGCCCTTGCCAATCCCACGAAACTGTGTCACCTCGGCGGAGATACTCAGGGCCGGGGAGGGGACTTTCGCCCCCACCATCACCAGTGCTGCCTGCCCAGCGCGCAACTTGCCCAACAATGGCCGGGCACGGACCGGCGACAGGTTTAGCTCCACACCAGTGCGGTATACCACCACATCCAGACCCTCCACCAAAACGGAAGCAATGTGGAGCGGATCTGTACCCGGATCCGGAACAGCAATCACACGATCACACCGCGCCACCCCGGCATAGGAAAGGTCCGGCCACCCCACCACGCCGACGTGCTGGCCCTGGCTGGTGGCCTGCTCCACCAGCTCCACCACCAGCGAGGCGGTATCACTGCAGTGGGTTACAGCCCGGCGCGGCAGGCCCCCGTGCGGCAACAGTGCCTGCAGATTCTCCCCGACGGGCACCACATCGCTATCATCAACAACGTGTGCGGGAACGTCGCCACCGATATCGGCCATGCGTAAGCGCAAAGCGGCGATCGTCTCATGGCGATCCAACCCCTCTAGCTTCCGAACACTTGTTCCCTTCACGAGTAATAGTATGGCCTCCAAGGGCGACGGGCGCAACTATTTTTTCGAACGTACTTTCTATTTTTCCGTGGACGCTTTTCGGCACGAACCTGCCCCAGTGCGGTTCCGGGGTGTTCATGGCCCTTTCATCAGTCCACTTCATCAGTCCACTTCATCAGTCCACGAACCGGCTGGTAGCGTTGGTCACCATGACGGCCTACGGCGATATGCGAGCACATGTCACACCGATCCCCACCCCCTTTGTGGTCCGCGCGGTGGGCTCACTCCTGGTGGGCGTGTCGGTGGCGGTGATGCTCAGTGGGGTTGGAATCGCCACGAAAGTAGGGATTGCCGCCACATGCGTGCTCGTCACGGTAGTGCTGGCCTTTGCCCATCCGTATCGTGGTGAGATGCGCGCTTATGCCCGCGACAAGAAGGCCGATACTTTCCCAACGGTCGGCCAAATCGTGCCACTAATGCTGTGGTGGCTAATACTCATGCTCGCACCCGTTGTCGCACCGTGGCCCGCGTTCGCTGTGGTGATCACCGGTATCGTGAGCGCAGGCCTGGCGTGGATATTATTTCCGCATGTGGATGGCACCCGCAAGCTAGCGTTTGCTTAGCGCAGGTACTTAATCAAGATCTCTGTCCGCCGCCCAGCGCGTGAGCTGATGGCGGTTGGACATTTGTGTCTTGCGCAAAATATTCGAGGCGTGAGTTTCCACCGTCTTAATGGAGATGAACAGCTCTTCTCCGATCTCTTTGTAGGTATAGCCACGCGCAAGCAGGCGCAGCACCTCCAACTCTCGGCGCGTCAACGCATCAACAACCGGGTCCTCAATCTTCTCCGGCTCACCCTCCGGGTCCTCAACGGTGCCCGCTGAGGCAAAAGCGTCCAGCACAAACCCGGCCAGGCGCGGCGAAAAGTAGGCATCACCACCATGCACACGTGCAACCGCTTCTGCAAGCTCTGCGCCATCAATATTTTTGGTCACATACCCGCGTGCACCAGCGCGGATCAGGGCAATCACATCCTCAGCCGCGTCCGAAACAGACAGCGCTAAAAACTTGGCGTCGGTCTGCGCGTTCTTAATCACGGCACGCCCACCGCCATCAGGCATGTGAACGTCGAGAAGCACAACGTCAGGGCTGGTTTCCTCGATCCCGCGCACTGCATCAGCGACTGTGCCGGCATCACCAACAATGTCTACCTTGCCCGTAAGTTCCGCACGCACGCCCGCACGAAATACAGAATGGTCATCAACCAAGAACACCTTCACCATGATCATGACATTACCGGGAGGCTGACCATAATTTCGGTTCCGGTCTCACTCGAGCGTATCGACGATCGCCCACCGGCACGCTCCATCCTGCCGATGATCGAATCACGCACCCCGTGGCGGTCCGCAGGGATCTCATCGGGATCAAAACCGGGCCCGCGGTCGCGCACAAACACACTCAACTCGCCGGCGAGATTTTCGGCATACACGTTCAACTCGTCGACACCTGCATGCTTGCCCGCATTAACCATCGCCTCACGCGCAGCCAACACAAGTGGTTCCGTAGCAGTAGTAAAATCCACATCTTCGCCCACGGTAACCACACCTATCCGCATGCCGACGAGATCCTCCACCTCACCGGCCGCCTTATTCAGCGCAGCAAACACCGTGGATGCCTGCTTCTCTTCAGCGTCAAACAGCCAGGCGCGCAACTCACGCTCCTGGCCACGGGCAAGACGTGCAACCTCGTCAGGATTATCGGCCTGCTTCTGAATCAAGGCCAAGGTCTGCAACACAGAATCATGCAAACGCGAAGCAATCTCCGTGCGCTGGTTCGCCACCGCCTCCTGCTCACGGGCCTCCACCAAGGAGTTAGTCAGGCGCATCACTAACGGAACCACCAATATGCCCACTCCAAGCAGCGTGATCGACACCGAGGCAACAGCACCAACAAAACCGCCGTCCTCCCAAAGCAACGCCATTGCCAGGACCCCCAAGAACACCAGCACCACACCCGCGATCAAGGCGATCATATTTCCGATCGAGCGATGCCCGCTATCAAATGACTGCCACGCCAATACCGCGCCCACAGCCACAATGCCTAGGGCGACCAGCACCACACCGCTCACCCCGTTCAACAAGCTCGGGGTGATAAACGCGCCAAACACACCGAGTGCTACCAACACCCAGTTGGTGGTACTCGGCCGCCGCCCATTACCGGGGATGTCGTCGTTACGCTCATTCTGCTTCGAGAACATCCATACCAGGGCATACGCCCACGCCCCCATACCCGAAGCAAAAGCGGCGACCGCGAAACCAACACGCACCCAACTCACGTCCACCCCCAAGTGCTGGGCAAGACCCGCCGCCACGCCAGCCACCACCCGGCCATTCTTCGGCCGCGAGTAACGCGGATACACCATAATAGGTTCAATCGCCACATACGGGGTTCGATTACTCATAAACCCGATTGTTCCACGAGCGCGCACAAATTAAATCGGGGTAAACCCTGACCCACAAATTCAGGGCAGATCCCGATTCAAAAACGCCACCTGGCCAGCCACACTGAAAACATGAGCACTTTCAACGACACCCTCGCCACCATCTGGGGCACACGCGCCCCACGAATCCCCAAATCCCAAGGCGGCAACGCCTACTTCGGCGGTGTCTGCGAAGGACTTGGCGCACGCTACCGCATTGACCCCACCTTGCTGCGCATCTTCTTCGCCGTCACGCACTTTGCCTGGGGAGGTTCACTGCTGGCCTACCTTATCCTCCTGCTGACCATGCCCCGGTTCGGCATGACTAAATCCCCATGGGAATGTGTCATCGCCAACAAGGCAACCCTGACCAAACCCGAGAAAAACGACCGCAACACCGGATACGTGCTGCTGACCTTCATCATCGTCTTGAGCGTCGGCCTCATCGGGGGTGTAGGAGCCGTAAGAAGCTCCGCCACCGGAATTCTTACCCTCGTGGTGATCGGTGCTGCGATTTACTTCCTCCACATGCGCACACCACAGCCACCTGAAGGCCTCCTTGCACGACCAAAGCCCCATATGGAACCCACAACCACCCCAGATGCGACAACCACCTCAACGCAGGCCGACTTCTCGTCGTTAAGCCCAGTAGAAGGCTACCCCCACCCCGACACAAGACGCACCACCCCACCCGAATGGGACCCCCTAGGTACCGCCCCACAGCTGTGGGACATTCCTGATTACCGCCCACCAGAAACGCCACAACCAGCACCGCAAACAAAGAAAAACCACCGCTGGGCCTGGGGCCTCGGCTTGCTGGCTGTGGTAGTAATTTTCTCCGCAACAGGATCTGTCAGTAGTAACAGCATCAACTTCGGTGCCCACTTCGGCGACGCCAACATCAAGGTCACCTCCGAAGACCAGCTAGACACCCTCGACATCAACAACACAGTGGGGATCATCACCCTCGACCTGTCCGCGCTACCTGCGCTTAACGACGACCACGAGGTGACCGTGAACAGCCGCATCGGTGAAGTACATGTGATCCCGCCACGCGCAGCCCGCATGGACATCACCTGCTACACACGGCTGGGCACCACCGAATGTAGCGCAGAACCGGTGACAGATGGCCCCACGAACCCATCCAAGGGCATCTACAACCCTGAGGCCACAGGCGCAAAGCTCACGTTGACGGTCCACCATGGCATCGGCAATGTCACCGTCGATACGACGAACCTACTCCCACTCGATGGTTCCGGGGGGCTTAGAAGTGATGTCTAGGACCACTCGGTTCACCTCATCCACCTCATTGGTAATCCGGGTAGAGATCACCTCAAGAGTCTCATAAGGCACACGCACCCAGTCCGCAGTCATCGCATCTTCCGAAGAGACTGGGCGCAGCACAATCGGGTGACCATAGGTACGGCCATCGCCTTGCACACCAACAGAGCGGACATCGGCAAGCAGTACCACCGGGCACTGCCAAATCGTGCCATCCAGGCCTGCGCGGGTCAGCTCCTCGCGAGCAATCGCGTCAGCCTTGCGCAGTGTGTCCAGGCGATCCTCGGTGACCTCACCGATGATGCGGATCCCCAAGCCTGGGCCTGGAAACGGCTGACGGTTCACAATCACCTCAGGCAAACCGAGTTCACGGCCCACCGCACGCACCTCGTCTTTAAACAACAGGCGCAAGGGCTCAACCAGATCAAACTCCACATCGTCCGGCAAACCGCCAACATTGTGGTGGCTCTTAATATTTGCAGTACCGGTGCCACCACCAGACTCCACCACATCCGGATACAGGGTGCCCTGCACCAGAAAGTCCACCTGCTCGCCTTCCAGCACACCAGCAACAGCGCGTTCGAACGCACGGATAAACTCTGCACCAATCGCCTTGCGCTTCGCCTCCGGCTCGGTCACCCCGGCCAACTTGTCCAGAAAAGCCTTGCGCTCATCCATGGTGACCAAACGGACATCGGTGGCTTTCACATAGTCGTTTTCTACCTGCTCACGCTCACCCTGGCGCAGCAAGCCGTGATCGACAAAAACACAGGTCAAGCGGTCACCGATGGCGCGCTGCACAATCGCCGCAGCCACAGCAGAATCCACGCCACCAGAGAGGCCACAAATCGCCTTGCCCTCGGGCCCGATCTGCTCACGCACCTGCGCAATGAGCTGCTCAGCAATATTAGCTGCGGTCCAGTCCTGCTTTAAACCCGCAATTTCAGTGAGGAAGCGGGTAAGCACCAGCTGGCCGTGCGGCGAGTGCATCACCTCCGGGTGGTACTGCACACCAGCCATCTTCTGCTCCACGTTTTCAAACGCGGCCACAGGCGCACCCAGAGTCGAAGCAGTCACCTCGAAACCCTCGGGGGCCTGAGTGACACAGTCCCCGTGGCTCATCCACACCGGGTGCTGCTGATCCAACCCCGCATGAAGCACGCCCCCAGTCGTCGTTAAGCTCGTGCGGCCATACTCACGCTGGCCCGTGTGCTCCACCGTGCCGCCAAGCGCGCGAGTCATGGCCTGGAAGCCATAACAGATGCCAAACACGGGCACGCCAAGCTCCAGGATCTCCGGGTCAAGCTGCGGGGCACCATCTTCGTGCACGGAGGCCGGGCCACCAGAAAGCACAAGGGCGACAGGATTCTTCTCCCTGACCTCCGCAACAGAAGCTGTGTGCGGGATGACCTCGGAATAAATACGGGCCTCGCGCACACGGCGGGCGATAAGTTGAGAGTACTGAGCGCCGAAATCAACGACAAGTACCGGACGAGGATTAGGTGTATTCACGCTAACAGAGTCTAGTGCACACACCACACCGCCGTTAAATGAGCGAAGCGAATTTACCGCAGCGCAAGCTCCACCTTCTGGAAGCTCTTAACATCGATATACCCGCACTTCGCCATTGCGCGTTTCAGACCACCAACCAAATTCTTCAAACCAAAAGCGTCAGCGGACGGGCCATGGAGCACCACCTCAAGCGATTCGCGCTCTTCCTCTTCGGCCGCGCGTGTAACCAACCCACGCGGGAAACGGGGGTGGCCTGCTGACGACTGCCAGTACACACCCTGGCCAGCAGCTTCAGCAGCATACGACAGCGCAGAGCCAAGCATCACGGCATCGGCGCCACAGGCGATTGCTCGGGCAATATCGCCAGACAGATTAATCTCCCCATCGGCAATGATGTGCACATAGCGGCCACCAGTCTCATCCAAGTACTCACGACGCGCAGCCGCCGCATCAGCGATCGCAGTAGCCATCGGGGTAGAAATACCCAAAGCATTATCAGAAGTGGTCTCACCCGAACCGACGATCACACCAGCAGCACCCGAACGCATCAAGTGCAACGCAGTGGAATAGTTAGTCACACCACCAGCAATAATCGGCACCTCAAGCGAACCGATGAACTCTTTCAAGTTCAACGGCTCCCCACCTTCAGTGACATGCTCCGCCGAAATCAACGTACCCTGGATAAAGATGATCTCCGCACCAGCCTTCGCCACCACAGGAGCAAGCACGCGAGCATTCTGGGGACTCACCCGCACAGCCACAGTGGCACCAGAATCACGAATCTGCGCGATACGCTCCGCCAACAGATCCTGATCCACCGGTGCGGAGTGCAGCTCCTGTAATGCGCGCGTTGCAGCCTGGTAGGAATCCCCACCGAGAAAAACATCATCAACCCCGCCCGCAGCGGAAATAACCTTACCCAAAGCAGCCTCAACATCGGCGTGGCGGCCAAACAGGCCCTCCGCGTTCAACACCGCCAGGCCACCCTGCTTATCCATCTCGATGGCAAACTCAGGGCTCACCACCGCATCAGTTGGGTGCGCCACAAACGGCAGGTTGAAGGAATACGCATCAATATTCCAGGTGGTGTCCACGTCCTTCGACGAACGGGTTCGCCGCGACGGCACCAACGCTACTTGTCCCAGATGATAAGTTTTGCGGGCCTCGCGCCCAATTCCGATTTCAACGTACTCACGCATACGCCTGATTCTACGACAGCACCCCCACCGTTGAGACCGGCAGGGGTGATCGTCGAAAAGCGAAAACTAACCGCGGTAGTTCGGTGCCTCCACCGTCTGCTGAATATCATGCGGGTGCGACTCACGCAGACCAGCCGCGGTGATCTGGACGAACTTCTTCGTCTGCAACTCCTCAATAGTGGAAGAACCGGTATAGCCCATGGCCGCGCGCAAACCACCAATGATCTGGTGGGTGATCTTGTCGAGCTCGCCACGATACGGCACCCGGCCCTCAATACCCTCTGGCACCAGCTTCTCCTCGCTAGTCACATCGGCCTGGAAATAACGGTCCTTAGAATAAGACCGCTTCTCACCCGACAGTCCACGGCCCTGCATCGCACCCATGGAACCCATACCACGGTAGCGCTTGTACTGCTTGCCGCCCACCACAACGATATCACCGGGAGCCTCAGCAGTACCTGCCAACATGGACCCCAGCATCACGGTCGACGCGCCAGCGGCAATCGCCTTCGCCACATCGCCAGAGTGCTGCATGCCACCATCAGCGATGATCGGCACGCCCGCCTTATGCGCAGGCACTGACGCCTCCAAGATCGAGGTGATCTGCGGCGCACCCACACCTGCCACCACACGGGTAGTGCAGATAGAACCTGGGCCGATACCCACCTTGATCGCGTCTGCACCAGCATCGACCATGGCCTGGGCGGCCTCACGAGTAGCAAGATTGCCACCGATGATCTGAGCCTGAGAGCCAAAGTCCTTCTTCACGCGCTCCACCATCTCCAGCACGCGGTTGTTGTGGGCGTGAGCGGAATCAACCACCAAGGCGTCCACGCCAGCGTCGACAAGCAAACCCGCGCGGTTATAAGAATCCTCGCCAGTGCCGATGCCCGCAGCAACCAGCAGGCGACCACTGCCATCCTTAGACGCATTAGGGAACTGCTCGGTCTTCACAAAGTCCTTCACCGTGATCAGACCAGTCAACTTACCTGCCTCATCCACAATGGGAAGCTTCTCCACCTTGTTGGCGCTGAGCAGCTCCAACGCCTGGCTTTTAGACACACCATCCTGCGCCACCACCAACGGCATCTTGGTCATAACCTCGGAGACCTTCCGGTCAAAGTCACGCTCAAAGCGCATATCGCGGTTAGTGATGATGCCCACCAGCTCGCCGTCTTTTTCGATCACAGGCAGTCCCGAAATACGGAAACGCGCGCACAGCTCATCAACCTCATTCAAGGTCATGTCTGGGCGCGCGGTAACAGGATCAGTGACCATGCCGGACTCGGAACGCTTCACGATATCTACCTGCTCGGCCTGCTCCTCCGAGGACAAGTTGCGGTGCAACACGCCAATACCACCCTGGCGCGCCATGGCAATCGCCATCCGGGCCTCTGTGACAGTGTCCATCGCAGCGGACGCGATCGGCAGTCCCAAACGCAGCTCACGCGTCAGCTGCGACGAGGTGTCCACTTCGCCGGGAACGATGTGAGACTCTGCAGGCAACAGGAGCACATCGTCGAAAGTCAGGCCCCGAAGAGCAATCTTGCTGGGATCGTCTCCGCCAGTAAATACGTGTTCATCGGACATGACGTGTAGAACTCCTTCGCGCACACCTACAATTGAATTTCTACACATCATAGTGCCTATCTCAACAACATTCCTAGCCGGAACACGTAGGACGTGACGTAGAGTAGGAACAGTAGCCAAAAATTGCTCCAGCCCACATCAAACAATAGGGTGACCAGTGTGAATTTCGACTCGATGATGCCCCGCGACCCATTCGCCGACGACCCCAACGATCCCGCATCGTTTTTGGAGGAGGAGCACATAGAACCGCTTTCCGACGAAGAACGCGTCGCACTCCTCCAAGACTTAGGCCATGTGCGCGAATGCAAGCGCGTGCTCCGTCCACGCGGAATTGTGGGCATCTACTTCTTGTGCGAAGACTGCGAAATCCTCCACTTCTACGACTGGGACATTATGGAAACCAACATGGTAGCCTCCCTAGCCGGAGAGGTTCCCCCAGTACATGAGCCGATTATGGACCCAGACCCCAACGCGTACGTTCCCTGGGATTACGCACTGGGGTTCTTAGACGGGTTGGATGCCCGCTAGGCTTGCGCCCGCAGTACCTACCTGGTTCGCGTTAGTAGCCCGGTTTACGTTAGTAGCCCTGCGGGCCCTGCAAATTCGCAGTGCCTTCATGCGCGACGCTAACCCCTGGAGCAGGTGCTGGCACCTCAGGTTCTGCTGGCGCGGTACCAGTGCCTTGGCCTTGTCCTTGTCCTTGTCCTTGTTCAGCCGGCAGCGGGTTCTGCCGTGCAGGCGCCGTTACCGTCACGGTGGCAACCCGGGTCTCAGTGACAGTGTTGGGTGCCGAGTTCGCTGTGTCACCATCTGCGGTTTCCGGTGCGACAGAAGTGACCGTTGCAGTAGCTACTGGTTCCGCAGCTGGCACTTCCGGTTCATCTGCTGGCACCTCCACAGTTTCCGTCTGGGTGACAGTCACGGTAGGGCGAGGCGACGGGCTGGTATCCGACGGCTTCGTATCTGCAGGATCTTTAATCCCGCTGACAATCAAACGCGCCTGCCCTAACAGCTCGCGGGTACTTTCGATATCACCGTTGTCAGCTGCAACCTGCATGTCTTCCAAAGTGCTGGCGAGCTCTACAACGGCGGTACGGTCACCAAAGACAGCAGTGGACACATTCCACAGGGGCGATCCTGGGGTGGCGTTGTACAACGCTGCGCCAGAACCTGCCACAACAACAGTTGCTGCTGCTGCGCCCACTAAACCTGCGATCCACTGGTTGGCAGACCGCCGGCTACGTCGCTTACCCAAGGAAATAACTGCCGATTCTTCATCTGCGCCTTCGACAACGGGCGCCGGTGGCATCTGCCGTTCTACATCCTCGCGCAGTTCCAAAAGTAAGGCTGCAAGATCATCAGTTCCATCAGATGGGTCAACCCCCTCCGACAGAGACGTGAGGAATGCATCATCGTCGACAAGCGGCTGCAGCTTGGCGGTGATGTCCACCGGCTGCTTGTCTCCCTTATGACGTGCCATAATCTACGCCTCTTCTCCTTGCTCCAACTGTTTGCGCAGAGTGGCAAGGGCCCTGTGCTGCGCGACGCGCACCGCTCCGGCCGTACTTCCCACGACCTCAGCCGTCTCCTCTGCGGATAACCCAACGAACACCCGTAAAATCACAATGTCGCGAGCCTTATCACTTAATGAATCGAGTAAAGAGCGCACTCTGTTACTTCCATCGCTGACCAGCGCATACTCTTCGGGAGTCTCGCCATCATGAGTGCTGTCAGGGACATCTTCGGTGGGGTTGGTCTTGTCTCGAGCCATCAAGCGATGGGCATCTGCCACTTTGTTAAAGGCGATTCCGTAGACGAAGGCCATGAACGGTTTACCGCGGTCAACATATCGGTCGATGGATTGCGAAACCGCCAGACATACCTCCTGCGCCGTGTCCTCCGCGGTCGGGGTTCGCCCACCGCCGATGCGGGCGCGACAGTAACGCAGCACCATGGGGTAGACGATGCGAATGACATCTTGCAGTGCGCGCCGATCACCAGCAGCAGCGAGCGGTACCAGCTCCGCTAACTGCGCATCAGTGTCGTTCTCAGCCACAGCATTCCTTAAAGTTAGATTCCTTTAACTGGGTAATGAGTGTACCCAATCGACGGCCCCGGACCGAGTCGAATTGGCACATCCGTATCAAATAACACATTTCTTACAGGCAGAAAAGAATTCACCTAGCTTTAACCTTGGTGATCATCGCAGCTCCTGACCCTATTTTTAGGACCTAAGATGATATGGTCTAGCAAGAAGTCACCTGCCGTCAACCATCTGTTAACCATGGGGTACCACACTTCTTCATGTACCGCAGGGTGACAGCGTGCACACAGCTGGCTGTACACTCCCTATCTGAATACTTGGTACATACTTGGCACTTTTAAGGAGTTTCACAAATGTCTCAGCCACAGCAGCTCCCAGGACCTAATGCAGACTTCTGGGATTGGCAGTTGCATGGCGCCTGCCGTGGAGAGGCGTCCGAGGTGTTCTACCACCCAGACGGCGAGCGGGGTCGAGCTCGCGCCCAGCGCGAGAATCGCGCGAAAGCCATCTGCTACACGTGCCCGGTTTTGAAGCAGTGCCGCGAGCACGCTCTCCACGTCGCTGAGCCATACGGCATTTGGGGTGGGATGAGCGAGTCTGAGCGCCAAAATCTGCTGCGCACCCGTCGCCCACGCAAACAGCGGGTAAAGAAGACCGTGGTGGCCCCTGCTAGTGTGAAGTAAAAAACACGCTTGACGACGAAAAACTCCCGGGTTCCAACGGAACTGGAACCCGGGAGATTTCTGTGTGGCTTAGGGGTTGCTAGTGGTGGTGGCCGTGTGCACCGGCGGCTGGAGCCTCCGGGTCAGCTGGCTTTTCCACTACGGAAGCCTCAGTGGTCAGTACCATGCGGGCCACTGATGACGCGTTGACCACTGCGGAGTGGGTTACCTTGACAGGGTCAATGATGCCCTGTTCGATCAGGTTGCCATACTCCATGGTGGCGGCGTTGAAGCCTTCCCCATTGGGCAGTTTCGCGGTCTTGGACACCACAACTGCGCCATCCAGGCCTGCGTTTTCAGCGATCCAGAATGCTGGCTTGGTCAGGGCCTTGGCCACTGCTAGCACACCAACCTTCTGTTCTGCGTCGAACTCTTCAGCGTAGTCTCGCAAAGTCGTGGAGATCTGCACCAGCGTGGAACCGCCACCGGCGATGATGCCTTCCTGGACGGCAGCACGAGCAGCGTTGATAGCGTCCTCGACGCGCAGCTTGCGTTCGTTTACCTCGGTTTCGGTAGCGGCACCCACGCGGATCACAGCGACACCGCCGGACAACTTGGCCAAGCGCTCCTCAGCCTTTTCCTTATCCCAGGTGGAGTCAGTGGTTTCAATTTCGCGGCGGATCTGTTCGCGGCGTGCTTCCACGTCGTCGGCAGAGCCAGCGCCGTCAACGATGACTGTGTCATCCTTGGTGACGGTGACGCGGCGGGCGGAGCCCAGCACGTCGAGTCCTGCATCCTTCAAGTTGATGCCCACCTCTGGGTCAACAACCGTCGCGGAGGTCACCACTGCCAAGTCATCCATGAACGCCTTGCGACGCTCACCGAAGTATGGCGCCTTCACCGCAACAACCTTCAGCGCCTTGCGGATCGAGTTGACCACGAGTGTCTGCAGCGGTTCACCCTCGACATCCTCGGCGATGATCAGCAGTGGTTTATTGTCAGCGACGATTTTCTCCAGCAGTGGGAGGAAATCAGGCAGCGAGGAGATCTTGTTGCGCACCAAGAGGATTGCTGGATCATCCAGGACAGCCTGGCCAGATTCGGCATCCGTCATGAAGTACGGAGACAGGTAGCCCTTCTCGAAGGAAATACCCTCGGTGACATCCACGTAAGAGTCGATAGACTGGGATTCCTCAACGGTAAGAACACCGTCTTTGCCCACCTTATCCATTGCGCCGGACACCATCTCTCCGACAACGTTATCACGGGACGACACGGTAGCAACATTGGCAATCTCCTCCTTGGAAGAGACAGCAGTTGCACGAGCCTTGAGCTCTTCAACAGCCTTCTCAGTGGCTGCCAGGATACCCTTGTTCAGTTCCACTGGGTTCGAGCCGGCCGCCACGTTGCGCAGGCCTTCAGCGATGAGTGCTTGAGCCAGCAGCGTTGCGGTGGTGGTGCCGTCGCCTGCAGTGTCATTAGTCTTGACTGCAACAGACTTCACAAGCTGGGCGCCGAGGTTCTCGAATGGGTCTTCCACATCGATGTCACGTGCGATGGTCACACCATCGTTGGTGACGGTGGGGCCACCAAAAGCCTTGGACAGAACCACATTGCGGCCCTTGGGGCCAAGGGTGACCTTCACAGTATCAGCGAGCTGGTCCACACCTCGCTGAATGCCCTCACGGGCTTCTTGGTCGAATGCTAAAAGTTTTGCCATGTGGTTTTACCTCTTACTTTTCGACGATCGCGAGCAGGTCGCGAGCCGAAAGCAGGAGGTACTCTTCACCGTTGTACTTCAGCTCGGTGCCACCGTACTTGGAGAAGATGACGGTGTCGCCCTCCTTGACGTCGACAGGAGTCTTGTTGCCCTTGTCGTCGGTACGGCCTGGGCCGACAGCGATCACAGTTGCTTCCTGTGGCTTCTCCTGAGCAGAATCAGGGATGACCAGACCGGACGCCGTCGTGGTCTCAGCTTCGACGATCTGAACCAGGACCTTATCCTCGAGTGGCTTAATGTTGACGTTTGCCATGTTGAAACCTTCCAATTCAAAAATTGTTCTTGTGCTGGTTGGTTGTGACCGGCACAGCCGTCGTCGCGGGTGAACAACTGTGTTCCAAACAACCTGATTAGCACTCTACCCACGCGAGTGCTAAGTCTCAACATGAGGGGGGACCTTTAACCCAAAACAGCCCGACCCTACTCCTGGATAGTACCCATTCCTCATTATCTTCACGGTAGTTCCGCACCGCTCGGTTCTCTTTCGCTTGGGGCGCGTACTAACCACCCACAACCAGCGGAACTTCAACCTCCAGCGAAGGATCCGTTCCCACCTCAAAGCCAGATTCCGGGGCACCTTCGTGAATCAGCTGCGCTGCAAGCGCCGCAATCATCACGCCATTATCAGTACACAACGCCAAACGTGGCACGCGCAGTTCAATGCCGTGGGTGTGGCAACGTTCCTGCGCCAACTCACGCAGCCGTGAGTTCGCCACTACTCCCCCGCCCAGCAGCAGGGTCGTCACACCGGTGTCTTCACACGCCCGCAGGGCCTTCGCCGTGAGCACATCAGCCACAGCTTCCTGGAAAGAGGCGCAGACATCCTCGACGGAGATGACGTCCCCGTCACGCTCTGCACGTTCCACATAACGCGCCACCGATGTTTTCAACCCTGAGAACGAAAAGTCATGTCGATGCGGCCCGCGTAAATCCTGCGGACGCGACAATCCGCGAGGGAAATTGATCGCCTTCGGGTTCCCTCGCTGCGCGACCTTATCTATAACAGGCCCACCCGGATACCCCAACCCGAGCAAACGGGACACCTTGTCATAGGCTTCACCGGCTGCGTCGTCAAGCGTAGAGCCCAGCTCCTTCATTGGCTTTCCCACCGCCTCCACCTCGAGTAGTTGCGTGTGCCCACCAGAAACAAGCAACGCCACCGAATGCGGCAACTCCTCGGCACCGTCGAGGTGAGCCACCGCTACGTGCCCACCGAGATGGTTCACACCGTAGAACGGCACACCCCACGCCGCAGCATAGGCCTTGGCGGCAGACGCACCCACCAATAGCGCGCCCGCGAGTCCTGGGCCCACTGTGGCAGCAACGGCATCGGGCTTATCGACGCCTGCCTCACGCAACGCTTGCTCCATAACCTGGGGCATGGCCTCCAAGTGGGCTCGCGAGGCGATCTCCGGAACCACACCACCGAAGCGGGCATGCTCCTGCATGGAGGACGCCACCGCATCTGCTTTGATTTCCATGGAGCCGTCGTCGGCAAGCTCGATGATTCCTACGCCGGTTTCGTCGCAGGAAGACTCGATGCCCAGGATGATCACGCATTTTCCCTTTCGCTATTTCTGTCACTCAAAGCAGGCCGTTTCATCGTGTACGCATCAGCCCCCGACGGCTGATAATAATGGCGTCGCACACCCAACCGATAAAAATCGAACGCCTCGTACAAAGCAATCGCGGCCGCATTATCGGTGCGCACTTCAAGGAACATTTCGCCGTCATACATGTCGGCCACGTGGGTGATCTGCTCCATCAGCATTCGGCCGACGCCCTTTCGCTGATGCTCCACAGCCACCCCAATGGTGTGAACCTCAAACTCGGGATCGTCGTGCGGCCCCAGCTTCGCGATGCCGGCATAACCCATCACGCTCCCGTCGTTTTCGCCGTCGAACGCCCCGACGTAGAAGGTGTGCGGGTGAGCAAACTCAACGAGAAAGATATCCCTGCTCCATGGGTTGTCGCCGGAGAATAAAACGGCCTCGATTTCAGCCACGCGGGTGGCATCGGCGGGCGTTAATTCACGCAGGATCATAACTGGACCTCGGGGATTGCTGGAGATTTCGGCGTGGGTGCCGGCACTTTCGCGTCAGGTCGGCGCAAGTACAGCGGTTCCAGCGGCTCTGGGTCTGCGTCCAAGTCCGCCACAGCAACAAGGGCCGCGGCTGTGGGCGCCTTGTGCACGATCCGGGACGCACTGACCTGGAGTGAGTCGGCTAGGTGTTCGGGCACGCTGATGAGATCGACTTCCCCTTTAATGGAGAGCTCAGCCGGGGCCACCACACCGGGTCCGGCACTGCGCCCGGCTTCGTCGTAAAGCGCCCAGTAGATCTCTCGGCGGCGGGCATCGGTGACCACGAGCAAGCGGCGGGCGTTGAGGCTCTTGGCTATCGCATCATGCGTCACCACACCGTGGACCGGGATGCCCAGTGCCTGCCCAAACGCGCTGGCAGTAGACATGCCAACGCGCAGGCCGGTAAAAGGTCCGGGTCCACAGCCCACCACGATGGCGCCGAGATCAGCAAAAGTCAGCCCGGCACGCCGCAGCAAGGATTGCACGGTGGGGACAAGCAGCTCGTTGTGTTGTCGCGTATCGACGAGCACTTCGTCGAACGTCTCACCCGTGGAAGTATGAACAAGCCCGGTGACCAGGTCAGGTGTTGCAGTATCGAGGGCCAGAACCCACATTACTGCCGGACTCCCAAATGCCACACGCCCTGGTCTTTGTAGAATGGCAGCGATGCCTCGGTCGGTGCAAACTGGTCATTAATCAGGCCACACAGGTTCACGGCGTCGGCTTCCACCGCGTCAATGTGGACGGGGGCGAGCTCGCCGGTCTGCAGGTCAGTCTGGATGTTTTCGTCGTAGATCACCACGTAGTTGTGTTCGCCGTCAAGGTTGACCTCGCTGGCGCGCGAGCCCAGCTTTTGATCCACCAATTCCTGAGGCTCCTCGTGGCACACCGTGGTGTAGTACTTACCCTCGCCGTAAATGTGGGCGAAACTGATGACCTGGCCGTCCACGGCACCGCCTTGAGCAGTAGTGATCTCGGACAGGGTGCGCTGCAGGGAGTTGTTGGGCGCGCTGATGGCATTGCCTTTGGGCGCGAGGAATATCAAGGCGACAAGCGCGATGATCCACAGTGCGATGACAATTCCGAACCAACCTTTATCTTTGCTCGTGAGATTCATAGCCACGATACTACCGCCAACTGCCCCAGCAACAAGAATAAGACCTGGCTAGACGCACTCTTTCCAGTTACGGGTTTATTGCTTAATAGTCCAGCAGATCGCCTATTGCGCTAGCTTCCCGGCCCGAACCGCAACTGGCCAGCGCACATCCAGCCGCCTACTACCCCACATATAACGCAGGTTGTCGCCCAGCTCATCGAGCAAGTCACCGGAGCCTTGGGCTTGCGCGCTTTTCGACGCCGACCACGTCCCGATATAACTTAAGAAATCTTCTACACCCATGGTTTTGATGATGTCGGGGCATTCCACCTTGATCTGTTTGAACGGGAATGGCAGGTTCCGTAGCCCCGTTTCTACATGCACGCGCCGCGCATCCCAGAACTTGTGGAACTCACCTTGGTAGAACTCTTGGTAGATGCGGTCTACTTCGGGGTCATCGATCATGCACAGCCCGTAACTAACTAGCGCAATCACAGCCCCTGGAGCAGCCACCCGGCGTGCCTCGGCATAAAACTCGTCTACATCAATCCAGTGCGCCGACTGCGCGGCGGTCACCAGGTTTATGGACTTGTCTTCCAGCGGCAGGTTCGACGCCTCGGCCACCATATACGCGGCGTTGCCGGCGGCAGCACCCACCTGGGACGCCGAGATGTCCATGCCCACTACGGTGTCGAAGGAATCGGTCAGCATTTCGGTGAGCTGGCCGGTGCCGCAGCCGACGTCCAGCGCACAGCTGGTGTCGTCGACAAGCCCTGCGAGCAAACCGGGCAGCTTGTCTGGGTAGGTGGGCCGAAACTTGGCGTAGTCTTCGCCCCAGTTGAAGGTGGTTTTGTTGCTAGCGGGCATGGTGGAACCTCCACGAAATAATGCGCCCCTCGGATTCGGGGTCGTTGCGTACCAGTGTCTCACGATCAAGAGTGACCAGCAGGTAATCCTGAGCTAGCTTGTCCACGAGACCCGCACCCCATTCTGCGACCACCACAGAATCCTCCAGCGCGGTGTCTAGGTCAAGTGCATCTAACTCACCCAATGGGTCGCCGGAACCAGACTCATCAATCAGCCTGTAGGCGTCCATGTGGATCAAGTTGGGCCCGCCGACGGTGCTTGGGTGTTCGCGTGCGATGACAAAGGTGGGGCTAGTCACCCGGACTTTGACCTGCATACCACGCGCAATGCCCTGGGCAAGGGTGGTTTTTCCGGCACCGAGGGGCCCATCCAGGATCACCACGTCACCGGCTTCGAGTGCCTTGCCAAGTTCTTCGCCTAGCGCATGCGTGTCGGTGAACTCCTCGCACTGCCTGCTGCCTTCATGGGGGAAGGTATTGCGCATTTTAGGCCTCCTTTTCAGGCTTGCTGTCGGCGTCGATGTACTCGCGTTGGTTGCGCCCGGTGGGGCGACACACCACTTCATAGTTGATGGTGCCAGCGCGGTCTGCAAGTTCCGTGGCGCTCACACCGCCCGGCCCGAAGATGATGGCCTCATCCCCGACACTCACCGGCGACGCTGGCGCGTCGCCGGTGGCTCCGAGCCACACGACGAATTGGTCCATGCACACCCTTCCTACCTGCGGGTAGCGCACCCCACCGATGGTGACCTCGATGGCGTCTTGCCAGTTCCGCGGCAGCCCATCGGCATACCCTGCGGGAATCACGGCGGTATAGCCGTCGGCGGGTGCGCGCCAGGTCAGCCCATAGCTGGTCCCCTCCCCTTTCACAATTGGTTTGACCGCGGCAACCTCGGCGCGCCACGTCATCGCAGGTTTCAGGCCGTGGTCCGCACCAAAAATTGGCTCCAACCCATACAGTGCAACACCTGGGCGCACCTGGTCGAAATACAGATCAGGCCTAGTCAGGGTTGCTGGAGAGTTGGCCAGGTGGTTCGTCGGCAAGCTCAAACCCGCAGCACGGCCTTGAGCGATCGCGCGGCGGAAGGTATTTGCTTGCTCGTTGGTAAACGGGTCAGCCGGCTCATCGGCGCACGCGAGGTGTGACATCAGGCCCTCCACGCGAAGGTGTGAAGCACCTGCAGCCAGCTCAAACGCTTCGGCCCACTCGGCCTGGTCGATCCCATTGCGGTTCATGCCCGTCTCCACCATCAGGTACACGGTGCGCTCAGTTGGGTCAGCTACCAGCCTGCGCAGATGCCCCACCGTGGGCACGCCCACCTGGATTCCGGCGGGGATATCGTCGTTAAGCGACCAAATCCAGGCCAGCACAGGCTTGCCGGTGAGCTTTCGCACCGCGTGGGCCTCCGCAAACGTGGCCACACCAAAACTGTCCGCACCGTTCGCTTCCATGACGGGCACAACGCGCGCGCTGCCATGGTTATAGCCGTCAGCCTTCACCACACACATCAGCTGTGCAGGTGCAACCATGTCTTTGATCAGTCGCGTATTGTGCGCGATGGCAGACAGGTCAATGCGGGTGGACAGCAAACTCATGGTCTCCATTCTTACATCCTGGCTATGCCAAGTGCGCGACACCCAGCCCGATCAGCATCAATGCCACAGCCCACGACGCAATCAGGGACAACCGCTCCGGGTCATTTCGTGCCTTTTCAAAAAGCTTTCCGACGACCGACTGCGGCCTCTGGCGCACCACCCACACAAGAATGGCGGTGACCGTCGGCAAGCTCAACGCCACCGTGGCGTACAAAATGAGGAAGATATAGCGCGACGCAACCTCCTCGGCAGCCAGGATAGCCAGGCCGAAGTAGAACGGGGCGGACGTGGCGGACTGGATCACTCCGAGAGCAAACCCCATCAGCACCGTCTTCGGCCCGGCATCGCGCAGCGGGGCCATGATGAACTCCACAAGCTTGGAGTTATCGCCGCCTTTCAGCGCCATCAGCCCCACGATCAAGCCGGTGCCGATGAGAATCCAGCCGAAAATCGGGCCGTCTAGGAAAGCCTGAATGTGGTGACGCACCTGATCAAACAGTAAAAGGACCGGCAGGGACAGCGCTGCCACTCCCAACCAGTCACCAGCAATGAGCAAGCTGGTGATCTTTGCGTATTTGCCACGGATCTGCGGAGTTGCGATGCCAACAGCCACGATCACCGCGATGAGAAGCAGGTTGATCGAGTCAATGAGTGCGAATTGCAGCGCTGCGAGCATAGGGGCAAGGGTACTCTACTGCTCCACAGATTCCAGCTCCCAGTGTTCAGCCGCTGCAATAATTTCCTCCACGATCTGTTTGGCCCGTAAAGTGGTCAGTCCACATTCTTCCGCCAGCGGATGTAGCGCATGAACTTCCTCAGGAAACTGTGCTGCACCAACTATGGAAGTTGCACGCCGAGCATGAAGCTGTGGGTTCGGGTTAACATCAAAAGCTGGGCTGAGAAACCAGTGCTCTTTCCTGGAAAGAAAAGCATGGTTGCGCAGATGATCGTCAGTGTTCCCAAGGACTACGTTGAGCGTGGCACGACGAAATAGTTCTTCAAGATCTCCCTCAATATCACCAGAAATATGTCTTATTGCATCGACAATATCCAGGTAGTCAGCGGCCTCCCCGTCACGCTTTCCTGTTGCAGTCATCGCACTGATAAATGAGATCCGTTGGCCGTGCTGGCCCCGGTCAAATCGCTGCAGGACTAGCACTGTTGTGTCCCCGACCGTGATGGTCTGCGCTTCAGCAACTCGCGCCCCCGCCAAACGGTAACTTTCCAAAGCGTGATACTCCCAGTTCATCACATCCCATTGGTCACTAGCATGAGGAAACTTAGCTATTCCCAAGCGGCCATTTTCTAAAGTAACGGCTGCTTTGGGGCGTGCACCACCCAAGCTTGATGATCCCGCATTAAGCAGATCCTTGACCGCTTGGTGCGCTGCACCTTTTTCACCATGCGCACCTTAATCCAGCTGTTCGGAGACTACGCGCTCGCTGGCGCGTAGCAGTCGCGGCAGTGCCAAGAGAGGAGGTATTCCTAGGGTATTTGCCGCAAGGAAAGAGGCCCCACCATCTGTCTGGTGCAGCATCAGAAAAAGCAGGAAGAATCCCACTGGTAATGGCCTGGGAACCCGACACTAATGACAAAGCCCCAGGGTCAATATTGACCCCACCACCTGCCAAATAATCCATGTCATAAGCGAACACAGTAGAAACCCGACCACGCTTACGGGTGAAAAAAGCCCGGCCAACACGCTCCGGATCAGCTTCATCACCGAGGAAAACATCAATTGTGTCCATGGCTACCGGACCCGTTTCCTAGTCAGCCGGTGCGCACGCAGGCGACCAAGATCAGTACCTAAAGGGTCCGTTGCCTCAACAACACGGTCCAGCACACCCAAGGCACGCATTACCTGCCACACGCTTTCAGAACTGACACTGGAATCTCCCTGCTCAATTTTTCGCAATGTGTCCCGCGAAATCCCAGCACGTTGGCACACCTGCTGCGCAGAAAGAGACAAGACCATTCTCCACTGGCGAATATGTTCGCCAATGTCTTCCACTTCATTGTGAATTCGGTACGCGGACATAATGGCTACTATCTTAGGCGCAACCTCCTTTAAAGGCGAGGATGATCGTCGTTAAGCTTCCTACTCCACAGTTACAGATTTGGCCAGGTTCCGAGGCTTGTCAATGTCCTGGTTACCGCACTCGCGCGCAATGTCTGCCGCTAAGAACTGCAGCGGCACGGTGGCCAGCAGGGGCTGCATAATCGTGGGGGTCTGCGGAATGCGGAGCAACCAGTTTGCGTACGGCTCCACGGCGGTATCGCCTTCTTCGGCGATCACGATGGTTTTTGCGCCACGCGCCCTGATCTCTTGAATATTGGACACGATCTTGGAGTGCAGCTGCGAGACACCGCGCGGGGATGGCACGATGACCACCACTGGCAGATCATCCTCAATCAGGGCAATCGGGCCGTGTTTCAACTCGCCAGCCGGGAAGCCTTCGGCGTGGATATACGCCAGCTCTTTCAGCTTCAAAGCGCCCTCAAGCGCGATGGGGAAGCCCACTCCTCGCCCAAGGAAGAGCATGGTCTTCACAGCTCCAAGCGTGGTGGCGATGTCTTGGACCTGGTCTTGCACCTTGAGGACTTTTTCCACCTTTGCTGGGATATCTTCCAGCTCGTGCCAGATAGCTTTGATTTCGTCTGGGTACTTGGTGCCCTTCGCTTGTGCAAGCGCTAGGCCAACGATGTAGTTGGCGGCCACCTGCGCCAAAAACGCCTTGGTGGAAGCCACGCCGATCTCCGGGCCTGCGTGCGTGTAAATCACGGCGTCGGATTCACGCGGAATCTGCGAACCGTTGGTATTGCACACGGCCAACACCCTGGCGCCCTGGGTCTTCGCGTGGCGCACCGCCTCCAGAGTGTCTGCAGTCTCGCCAGACTGGGAGATCGCCAGCACCAAGGTGCGCTCATCCAGAACGGGGTCGCGGTAGCGGAACTCGCTGGCCACCTCAATCTGCACTGGGATGCGCACCCAGTGCTCTATGGCGTATTTCGCGGCTAGGCCGGAGTGGTACGCAGAACCACACGCGACAACAAATACCTGGTTGAAAGACTTAAGATCGGTAACAGATAGCTGGTTTTCGTCGAGCGTGACGCGCTGGCCATCCCAGTGGCCGGCCAGAGTGTCGCGCACGGCCGCTGGTTGCTCGAAGATCTCCTTCAGCATGAAGGAGTCAAAGCCTCCCTTTTCGGCAGATTCAAGGTCCCAGTCAATGGTGAACTCTTTGCCCTCGCCCGGGCTGCCATCAAAGTTCAGGATCTCGTGGGAGTCTTGGGTGATGATCACCACGGAATCCTGGCCCAGCTCAACAGCGTTTTTGGTGTGTTCAATAAATGCTGCCACATCGGAGCCCAAAAACATCTCACCCTCGCCCACACCAATAATCAGCGGAGTGGAGCGGCGTGCCGCAATGATGTGACCTGGGTGGTCAGCGTGCATGAACAACACGGTGAACGCGCCCTCAAGTTCGTTGAGCACTTTCAGCGCAGAAGCACGGAAGTCACCTGCAGTATCACCATCGTTGTAGGCCTGCGCCAACAAGTGAGCTGCCACCTCGGAGTCGGTCTCGCTGTGCAGTTCCACTCCGTCTTTCTCGAGCTTCTCACGCAGGCCCGCAAAGTTCTCAATGATTCCGTTGTGGACGATGGCGACCTTGCCGTCGTACGAAAGGTGCGGGTGGGCATTATCATCGGTGGGGCGGCCGTGGGTTGCCCAGCGAGTATGCCCAATAGCCGTGGTACCGGCCAGGGTGTCTGCGCCAAGCTCCGCGATTTTGTCTTCAAGGTTGGCAAGCTTGCCGGCACGCTTTGCCAGAGCGATGCCGTTTGCACCTACCACTGCGATACCGGAGGAGTCATACCCGCGATATTCCATGCGACGCAGCGCTTCGATTGCCACGTCTCGGCCTTGTTGTTGTCCGACATATCCGACGATTCCACACATGCCTGCCAGAATAACCCGGAAATATGGGTCCGCCACACATATTTTCAACGTGATTTAGAACAAATTTTTCTGTCACTGTGCGGAACGAACGGGCACGAGCGTGCACGCATGTAGAGGCGCGTTTTTGGTTGGAAAACTGTTAGGGGTGCCGGTACCACACCTCAAAAATTAATCTTGCAGTATCGTGGGAGGCGTGTCTGCGAATGTGAAGAAAGATCTTAACAAACTGTCCAAGCGAGGGCCTCACCGTGTGATGGTGGGTGACCTGGGGTTTGCCGGACTGCCCGGCAAGGTGTACACCCCAGCAGAAGGCAACGCGATGCCCGCCGTAGCGTTCGGCCATGACTGGACCAAGACTGTCGACGACTACCATGCAACTTTGCGCCACCTGGCCAGCTGGGGCATCGTCGTAGCAGCTCCTGACACTGAGATCGGACTCAACCCTGATCACGCGGGTTTCGCAGCGGACTTGGAGACATGCCTCCAGATTCTGGGAGGGGTGCGCTTAGGCCACGGCAATGTCACCGTGGCCCCCGGCAAGCTGGGTGTTGTGGGCCACGGAATGGGCGGTGGTGCCGCTGTTTTGACCGCCGCCGACAACCCGAAGGTGAAAACGGTAGGTGCGATTTACCCGGCCGTTGTTGCACCCTCGGCTACTGCGGCAGCCCGCACGCTGGAGATCCCAGCAATGGTGATCGGCTCTAACAAGGGCGATATCTTCGAGGCCGGAAACCCTGCCAAGTTGGCGTACAACTGGAAGGGGGATGTGGTTTACCGCGAAATCGATAAGGGCAACCAGCAGGGTTTCCCTGAAGATACTGGCTTCCAGTTCGTGCTCGGCTTTGGCCTGCCTCAGTCCGGCGCACGGCAAACGGTTCGTGGCTTGCTCACCGGCTACCTATTGCACCAGTTAGATAAGGAAAAGAAGTATTCCGACTTTTCTGAACCTGACGCGGAGGGGCCCGACTTCACCTCCTACTGGAGTGGCAAGCTGGCTGATAAGGCTGGTGTGGACCGGGACGATCTGCACCCAGCAGACCCCGTATACATCTAAACCCACTTTCTCTCCCCCAACTAGCCCCTCATTTCAGGGGCACCGGGCACCCACTTCATCAAAAAATTGGTTGTTGGAGTTAAACTATTTCCTCGTCCAACTTAAACTAGTACCCATGGCCATTCGTGTAGCTTCCGTGGACGACCATTCGGTAACAAGCGTGGGGATACGTACCTTGCTCGAGGATCCGTCGGAAAGCGTGCTTGTCGCAGCGCGCTCCACTGTCCCCGACCTGCTCAACGATCACCAGATCGGCCCAATTGATGTCGTGCTTTTAGATCTGCGCCTCAACGACGGATCAGACCCGTACGTCAATGTGCAGTCCCTCATGGAGGCCGGGCTGAAAGTAGTGATCTATTCCAGTTTAGAAAGCCCGTATTTACTCCGCCGCGTGCTGCGTTCGGGAGTGAATGGGGTGCTCCGCAAAACCGTCTCCGCAAAAGTACTGCGGGAAGCGATTTTATGCGCCCATGCAGGCCACGTGTACGCCTCTGCCGAGTGGGCTGGGGTCATCGACTCTGACAGCGAATTTTCTAATGTGCACCTCTCCGAGCGCCAACGCGAAGTACTTGAACTCTACGCCATGGGCGAATCCGCGAAACGAGTAGCCGCGCTTACCGAACTATCGGTAGACACCGTCCAAGATTATCTCCAACGAATACGCACCAAATATGCGCTGCAAGGGCGGGCAACGGTCACGAAAGTCGACCTGATGCAACGCGCCCAGGAAGACGGGTACCTACCAGGCCCGTGGGAAACTTAGGCATGGGAACTGTCGCTGGCGATAACCAGGAAGATCAAGTACCGCACCAGTTCATCACTCCTCTTCCCTTGCGCAGCAACACCCTTGCTCTGAAAAAATCGCAAGTTGGCCTGTCCTCTTTTAGTAACGCAACGCTTAGTGTCTACCGCACCATTGCTATCGGTTGCGGGACCTTATGGGCTTTATACCTCGGTGTTCAGCTTGTTCGCATAGAAAATAGTGTTATAGCCAGTCCTGTGGCACACATGGCGGTACTCTTTTTCTTCTTGACCTCCTGCGCAATCATTGGTACCTGCGTTATCGATACACTGACGGTGTACCGGTCCGCACTACTGACAGGGGGACTGCTCTACATAACCGTCCTGCTGGCCCATATTATCTGTCTGGTGTTTTTAGGCCATTCCCCCTTCACTGGCGCTGGACTTGGCGACTACGGTGGCGTCCCATGCATCATGCTGGCAGCCGCAATCGCCCGACAGTGGGCCCTCGTGCTGATTATCGCGGTGATCTGCTTATCGGTGGCAACGAACGACAACCTCCTCGACGCACCATGGCACATGACCTCGGCGGGGATCTTCTATTCGAGTGTTTTAATGATCCCTTTCGTTGTCTTTCTCCATTCCAGCATTACGACGACACGGGCTGCCGACCGCCTAGCAACCCGTTCACTAGAAGTGTTTTTCAGTGCCAGCCAACAGTCTATGCTGCGCTATCTCCACACTAATTTTTTAGGATACCTACATGACCAGGTGATTAATCAGCTGCGCGCGGTGTCTTTAGGCATCACTCAAACCGACGTTGCACGGGAGAGCTGGAACAAAGCCACCCAGAATCAGAACGACACAGACCAGAGACTAGTTCACCACCTCCCGCTTTCCCAAGTGATCGTCGGCTGGAAATCCACCATTCGTGCCGTTCACCCTCACGCACGCATCACCGCCCCGCACGATGCGCCTTTCCAGAAAAAAGTACCTGAGATGGTAGCTACCACAATGCTAGAGGCCACAATGGAGGCCCTGGCAAATTGTGCGGCGCACGCACCCGAAAGCACACCGACCATCACCATTGACATCGCAGACGGCGTGGCTGTCACCATCGACGACAACGGCCCCGGTTTTCACCTGGACCAGATACCCCACGACCGCGCCGGAATTCGGATCGCCATCAGCGGGCGCATGTCAGCCCTCCCTGGGGGCCACGCCACCATCGACAGTACTATCGGGCGCGGTACAACAGTGCATTTAAGTTGGTCTCCTCATTCCCCCACCGAACTTCCGCAGTTGCGTATCCCAACCGTTCAGGAATTAACAGGTATCGGTGCGTTGCGCACGCCATGGAGTGCCGCCGTTTTCTTCGCTTTTACTCTTGTGATCTCCTACCAGTTCTGGCCGACTAT
The DNA here is from genome assembly GCF_900187295.1 of Corynebacterium cystitidis. Taxonomy (NCBI): domain Bacteria; kingdom Bacillati; phylum Actinomycetota; class Actinomycetes; order Mycobacteriales; family Corynebacteriaceae; genus Corynebacterium; species Corynebacterium cystitidis. Next base: position 2,025,734 of record NZ_LT906473.1, read on the forward strand.
AGTGTGGCCAGTTTTTATTATCGCCCTAGCTGCTGTGGCCTCGTCGTTAAGCGCGGTGTTGAGTGGTAAGCAGTATCGGCTGGAACTTCGAGCAGCCGTCATCGCCGGTGTGTCCAATGTGGTGTTCATAGCAGCCGCTGGGATAGCAACAAAAACCCAGCTCGAGCATTGGCCATACGTGTGGTACCCGTGGGTGTTTGTGCTGCTGTGTAGTTATCTGCTGATGCGGGACCGTGCAGCAGTCGGACTCATCTCGTGGATTACGGGAGTCTGCCTCGACGCGCTGCTCATACACCTTGGAATAGCGGGCGGTACAGTCACATTCCAAGGTTTGCTGTGGCCAGCAGTCCTACTTCTGGCCTCATGGCTGATGCCGCGTTTGGTACGTAAAGCAGCAGCGCAGTTGCCAAACCTGTGGCGTGAGTTCTCCACCGCTAGTATCGCCTCGGTGATGGACCACGTACAGCACACCTTTAATGAGGAGGCAACCAAATGGGTAGATAGGCAGTTCAAGCTTGCTACTGACCCCTCTCTGCCCAGTCACGTCGTGCGCCAGCGTGCCCAGCTACTTGAACTGAGACTGCGCGACTGCATTCGCTGCCCGCTTTTCGACGAACCACACTTGACTGAATCCGTGTGGCGCGCCCGCAGACGAGGTGCCACCGTGACGCTGTACGACGACCGCCTCAGCGAACCCGACCCGACGTGGCACACACAACTCATAGCACAGCTAGTGCAGGTACTTGATCAGCTCGGTGAAGGCGGCGAACTCTCTACTCGTTTGTATCCGCCGGGGCGCTCCACTTACGCCACTGTGCTGTGGTCAGCAAACGCCGAAGCTCCCGTAGAGCGACTTCGTTTCTAAGCTAACCCGCCTTACCTGGTGGGTCTTTACGCAGAACACCCTGCACTCGGCCGCCGCGGATGGATCCCTTGGGAAACATCGTCGGCGGCTTTTTGATATTCATCTGGCGCGCAATTTCCTGCTGGCGGGCAGTCTCCTCGAGCTGATATTGGGCTTTGGCCAGGGCGGCCTCAAAATCTGCCATGCGCTTCATAGTGCGGCGCTGGAACTGTTCGGCAAACTCGTAGAAATCCATTAGAACGTCTCTACCTTTCGGGCACGCGTCGCTGGCTCCGGATCGGGCTCAGGAGTAGGGGTGTGGTCTGGGGCTGTATCGGCTATCGAACTGGACAAAGAACTCGACTGTGTTCCCGCAGGAACAACTTCAGGATCGATGAACGCACCACCGCCTTTTTTCGGTGGCGGGGTGGGTTCCTCAACCTCTGCCAGCTCCGGCGGCGGTGGGATCACACCCTCCTCGGTTGGCGGACCAGGCTCCGGGCCGGGATCTGGAGCGGGAACGGGATCTGGAGTAGGTTCAGAAATACCAACCTCAAAGGGGCACTCGCACGCCTCAAACAACCCGGCATTCAGCGCCGCCAACCCGCCTAAAGACGACGCTGCCCCCACCTCACCGAGCGGGCTTGTCATCATCTGCGTCACGTCCTCTGTACTTACCGACGGCGGGCTGAAGTCTTGCAAACCAGCAAGATCAAGTGTGGCGTTGACGTCGATGTTCACATTGAAGTTGATTTCTAAACCGCCTGCCGATGCGGCGTGTGTAGTCATCGCCTCAGATAAGGTAGGGATCTCGGGGGAACTTCCAGGCACGTCGATTCCGTCTACAGGAATTCCGGCCGCAGGCTGAGCTGCGATAGTTTTATTTGAGCTCTCCGCCGGCACAGCAGCGCCAGCCTCAGGGTGCGCCACTGGTTCAGGCGCAGCAACGGGGTGGCCTGGATCTGGTGTTTCGTCAACTTCGCACACCTCCCGGCAGTTCTTTTCCAACTGGTCAAGAACAGTTGCGATGCACTTGTTCGTATCGTCACTCGTTCCAACAGCAGAAATAAGGCCGTTGACAACTGCGTCAAGAACAAATCCACTAAGCAACCCCACAGGTGTGAACCGTGTCAGCTTCAACACTCTGAGCACACCGCCTAACACCAAGCTCAGAGACATGTCACTGGATTTCACGATGTCATTCATCGAACTGGCACCAGCACACAGATCCTCAATCAGGTTCTCAACACAATCAGAGTACTCAACCTGGTTTTGCTGATAACATTGCTCAGCTTCTCCAGGAGCACCACCGCCAATGCCCCCGAGCAAATCTGGTAAGAGTTCACCAAGAACACCCACTGTCTTCTCCCCGATAGCATGCAAAACACCATCAATTACAGGATTGTGGCGACCTCTGCCACGCCCACGGCCACGCCCCGGTGACGTCACCGTCAACCCACTCGCAGCCAGATCGACGGCACCTGCGTCAAACCCCTCGCGCTGGCTCATAGACGATTCCACCGTACTCAACTCGACTTCAATCTGGTGTGCGTTCGCAGCCTGCATGATCTGGTGCCCGTTCAGTTCACGCCTAATCTCGCGAACCAGCGTTGTTGGGTTAGCCAATGTCATTGCGACTCAACTCCCCCACGTTTTCTTCCTCTGTGCCCTCGATTGCATCAGTCGCGGCAGCAATCTGGTCGAAGTGGCGCAGCCGCGCCTCCAAACGCCGGATCGTGCCCTGCTGCACCTCCTCCAAGGCCGCAGCCAACCTCTCACCGCGCTCCGCGAACCCAGCGCCCGCAGCAGACACCGGGAAGAAAGGAGAATCCTTCTCCGCAATCCGCCGCAATGTGGACACCTCATCGTGTGCTTGTTGCAACGCTGCCCGGATCGCGTCAAGATCCGCATGCATACCCGCCATCAAAGCCTCCCCCTCATATTGTTAGTCTCACTGCATCACAATGCCTTCCCCCTTATTGGACTGCCAAAGACGGCAAAAGGTTCCATCAAAACCCAAAAAGTTTTTGAGTTCTGATGGAACCTTCGTCGATAAGCGAAAAACTAAACCGCAGCCACCACTGCCACAAGACACCCAGCAACCTTACGCGCCTGCTCTTCCTCCGCGGCCTCCACCATGACGCGGAACAGTTCCTCGGTGCCGGAAGGACGCAGCAAGACACGGCCCGTGTCACCAAGCTCGGCCTCAGCCTCAGCAATAGCGTCTATGACCTCGTCAGACTTCATGATCGCGGATTTATCGGGCACAGGTACGTTAATCAAGATCTGCGGCAGCACCTGCATCACACTTGCCAGCTCAGCCAGCGACTTGCCGGTCTCAGCCATCCGCGCCATCAACATCAGGCCAGACAAAGTACCATCGCCTGTGGTCGCGTGGCGTGGCAAAACGATGTGGCCAGACTGCTCTCCACCCAAGGAGAAGTTACCCTCGTTGAGCGCCTCAAGCACATAACGATCCCCCACCGCGGTCTCCACCATCTCGATGCCCTCGCGCTGCATCGCAAGCTTTAAGCCCAAGTTGCTCATCACAGTGGCCACCAGGGTGGACTTGCGCAGGTTCGTTTTCTCCTTCATGCTCACCGCCAGGATCGCCATGATCTGGTCGCCATCAACAACATTGCCCTCAGCATCCACGGCCAGACAACGGTCCGCGTCACCGTCGTGCGCCAACCCCAGGTCCGCGCCGTGCTCAACAACAGCCTTACGGATGTGCTCCATGTGAGTGGAACCACAATTGTCATTGATGTTGAACGCATCTGGTTTGTTGAAAATAGACACAACCTCGGCTCCCGCTGCGGCATACGCTTTCGGAGCCACCGTGCTGGCAGCGCCATTGGCGGCATCCACAACGACCGTAATGCCTGACAGATCAGTATCAACGGCTTCCTTCAGGTGCTTCAGGTAGCGTCCCTGCGCATCTGGGGCTTCCTCGATCACGCGACCAACACCAGTACCGGTGGGGCCGCCCTCGCCGATCAGGTCCAGCTCCTTTTCGATCTCATCCTCGACATCATCAGGCAGCTTCTTTCCACCTGCAGAGAAGAACTTGATGCCATTATCCGGCATCGGGTTATGGGAAGCGGAAATCATCACACCGATATCAGCACCATAATCATCAGTAAGAAAAGCCAGGCCAGGGGTGGGGATAACCCCAACACGCAGGACGTCCACACCACGTGAGGCCATGCCAGCCGCCATCGCTGCTGCCAACATTTCACCAGAGACACGTGGGTCGCGCCCGATCAGTGCGATTGGGCGGCGTTTATGCGATCCACGATCCTTGGTAAGCACATTTGCCGCCGCCGCGCCGAGCTTAAGAGCCAGAGATGCAGTAAGTGTTTCATTAGCTAAGCCACGAACACCGTCAGTTCCAAACAGTCGAGTCATGCATTCTATTATGCCTGTTATTATGCCTGGGTGACGCAGCGATGTGAAATATGGCCAATTGAAACTTCCTACATTGCGTGTCCCACGTCACTTCCTGGAGTCGTTTCCCAGTGGCATTGGATAGATGTCGGAGCCGGTATCGCAACAATCATCAAAGTTTTGACATGGGATCGCGCCAAATGAGCACGTACACATGCGGGAAGGACATAACGCACGCGCTTTGACCCCGCTGGATATTCGCACCACTGACGACAACCCCACAGGCATGATAACCACCTTTTTCGCCACCGAAGGCGATGCAATCTACTTTCACACCGGAGGCCATCTTGGCCTTCAGCCCGGACCAGTCACTGTTTATGATGCCGATCTAACGTTTCTTCGTGACCTTAATAGACGTGGTTTTCTTTGTGATGAGGCGTATACCCCATCTGCAGTCAGCCGTTTCGTTCCCTTTGCGAAGATCGTCGGACCGAATGATGAGGCGTGGTCGCATCAAATGCTTCAAAAAATTCTGGACCACTATTGTGATTAGAGACACATATTGCTAAATCTTGTAACAAGTATCACTTTACCGGCCCTCAGTGTGGCGGGCTAAATCTCGTAAAACTCCGCCTACTTGAGGACAAGACTCACAGGGAGGAAATCATGCCGTTAAAGAAATTTGGACTTGCACTAGGAGGAGCAATTTCTGCCACCCTCTTTGTTGGCGTAATGAATGAGCCAACGGCTTTTGCAGAAGTGAACCATGAGACTTCAAGGCTAGTTGAGCAATCTTTTAATCTTTCGCCTGGCGGCTCGTTGGGTGTGTCGCCTGACGAAAGGTGGGAGTCTATCACTGCGGAAGTTTCACCAAATGATTACAAAGAAGCAGGGCTTACCGCCAATGCAGCAAATCTCGCTCCAACCTGTATAAACGCTGTTGAGGAATGGGGCTTTATTCAGGTTTACAATCGATGCGGAGTCGATATCCGGGTGAAGGTAGTTATGGCCTTTGGTCCGGATTCACCATGTCACATCGTGGTTGACGGCACACGTCATAATATCTCTCCAGCGTTTGGCCGTATCGATCGCGTTGAATTGTGTTGAAACGCAATCCTGACAATCTACCCATATTGTGTTTCGGAGCCGAAACTGCTGAAGCGGTAAAGGCTGGACAAACATCTTCAGTCCACCAGGCAATTGGTGAGCTGGAGGTGGGACACCCCCCCGATTAAGCAAGAGGAGGAGCGTTAAATGGAAACAAACCCTGAGAAGATAATCACCAACATTCTTGACGATATGGCGGAAATAGGAGATTGGACGAGCATCTCAGATGCTCTCGGCGCAAATGGCCGCAACTCTCATTTTGCAAGTCGCGAGGAAGTGTTGACAATTCTTTTGGCGATCAAGCAGAGCCCAGAACTTGCCATAGGACGGCTTGACGATGGATTTAAAGATCTTCCTGACAGTTGGGATCCTGCAGAGATAACCGTAGAGATTTTCAGGGACCCACAACCTGCAGGAGCGATGATGGAGGTCCTGATGCGACCGACTGGCCAATGGCCTCAACGAAAAGAAAGCTCGGATTCCCCAACAACGTAAATCTGGCCACCGAATAATAGGGACGTGGCACCAGGATAGGTGCCTTCACGTCGACCAGAAATCAACCAGCAATCTACCTAAGGACGAATTTCCCATGGTTTTCTTAAGACGCAGAATTATATTCGCTCTCATCATGGCCGACAATCAGCTGATCACTAAATATCGACGTAAACATAAACGCACCACTATTGCTGATCCCGGCGCCGACTACCGAGAAGACCTGCTGGATCGTCACTTTACTCCGGCTGTGCCCACCACCTCCCTGTGCGGGGATATCACCTACCTACGCACCGCCCACGGCTGGATGTATCTCGCCACCGTGATTGACCTGACCACCAGGATGGTGGTCGGTTGGCAGGTCGGTGACCGAATGAGTGCCCAACTAGTTGTCGATGCTTTGATGATGGCACACCAAGCAGGCTATGTGGCAGGTAACGCAGTGTTTCACTCCGACCGGGGTTCACAATACACCTCGAAACAGTTCACAGAAGCCGCCGAAAGGCTGGACGTGCGTCTTAGTATCGGGGCGGTCGGTGCGTGTTGGGATAACGCTGTAGCAGAGTCCTTCTTCTCAACCCTCAAGCTGCACTTGTTGTTCGACCGGAAACAATTTCCCTCAAAGTTTGATGCCCGATTCGCCGGCATTTTTTCGTTCGCTGCGGCGGTGACAAAAAGCAGACCGGAATACGGCAGTACCGCCACAAACAGCGACGCCTTAAACGCAACCTCCCCGCTGGCTTGATCAACGATCGCTACTTTATCCCCAGCCCAATCAACGTAGAGCTCTTGGCCGGGTTCATGAGCAATAACCGCGACGAGATCCTGGGCTCGAATGAACTCTTTCAAACCGTCACAAAACTGGGAGTACTGGTATTTCACCAATCCATCAGCACACGAAGCCGATAGGTAGTCCATCCACAGCCTATGCCGGGTAACATGCTTATCGTCTTTGAGCCTATCGGCTAGAGCCTTAAAATCAGGCTGGTCATAGGTCCTACTTCGTGTGGTACGACCGTCACTGAAATAGTCATCAAACCAACCAGGCGGCAACTGTTTAAAGGACTCTTCGGTGATCGCTTCCTGGTCAATGACTTTCTTAACACGAGAAATATCACGACGAGAACAGCCTAGAGTATGCGAGATCTGAGAGTAACTCGCCCCATCTAGACACATCGCCATGATGTGTTTGAAGTTGGCCATAAAGACCGTCTCCTTCCATATCGATGTCGACACGACACCGCCTCATGGCGGCATCGCCAACACCAACTATGGAACAAAGGTCCAGACAGTACCGGATCTACGGAATGCCAGTACCAACTACGCGGAAACACGGTACCAACTACCCCGAAACGACAGATGTGACCGCATCAACTTCCGCGCAAGTCCGATGGGATCAGTGAGCGGTAGCGAGAGTTTCGCTGCACTTTACATTTGTCCGTACCGCAGTAACGTTTGTGCTTCGCCGCAGGACTATCCTCCATCAACGCTGCAAGATAATGAGTGTCGACATCAAGCAACGTACCGAATGCTGAACGTCTTAAATGAGATTCGGCGCTCGCCGTTCATTCCAGCAAACACAAATTCAAAAAACAAAACGCCGCCTCGCTCCCAAAAAGTGGGAAGCGAGGCGGCGTTCGTCGTAAAGCGCTCGCGGTCTGCGTTAACGAGTTCTCCGTTAACCGATCCGCATGTCCCGTTAACCGAGCTTGCGAGGTTAACGCTTGCGAGATTAACGCTTGGAGTACTGAGGTGCGCGACGGGCCTTGTGCAGACCAGCCTTCTTGCGCTCCACTGCACGAGCGTCACGGGTGAGCAGGCCAGCCTTTTTCAGGGTTGGGCGCTCAGCCGGGTTGTAGATGTTCAGCGCGCGAGCAATCGCCAGACGCAGTGCACCAGACTGGCCGGTTGGGCCGCCACCGTGCACCGTTGCTTTGATATCGAACTGCTTCTCCCGCTCAAGAGTGGTCAGAGGCAGCAAGATGTCCTGCTGGTGCAGCTTGTTCGGGAAGTAGTCCTCGAACTCGCGGCCGTTGACCACGATCTTGCCGGAGCCTTCAACCACGGTCACGCGAGCAATGGCGCGCTTACGACGGCCAACGGTCTGGATTGGGCCCTCGTGCAGCTGCGGTGCAGCGAACTCTTGGACCTGCTCCTCGGAAGCATCGTCTGCAGACGCTACCGCGTCACCGATGGTGTAGTTGAACTCTTCAGTAGCAGCGGTTGCAGCGGCGATGTCGGCCGCGTCTGCAACGTTGTCGTCGAGTTCCTCGACGGAGTTAACGTTCTGGTTTGCCTCGGTCATTACTGTGCCACCTGCTTGAACTCGTAGGGCTCTGGGTTCTGGCCAGCGTGTGTGTGATCAGGGCCAACGAACACGTGGAGCTTCTTAATGGACTGTCGGGAAAGCTTGTTGTGTGGCATCATGCCCTTCACAGCTTCCTCAATGACGCGATCTGGGTGCTTGTCCAGTGCACGACCCAGGGTCATGGACGTCAGACCACCCGGATAACCGGAGTGGCGGTAGCGCATTTCGCGGTCGCGCTTGTTGGAAGAAATGTGGATCTTCTCGGCGTTGATCACAATGACGTGATCGCCGGTGTCGGTGTTTGGCGCATATATTGGCTTGTGCTTGCCGCGCAGCAGGTCTGCCACGGTGGAAGCGAGCTTGCCAAGCACCACGTCGGTTGCGTCGACGACGTACCACTTACGGGTAATGTCACCGCTTTTCGGGTGGTAAGTAGACATGCATGACTCCTTTGAAGTCTGTCTCGATGGCTGCCGGCCAGTACAATCTTTGTGCCCCCTCACTCCTTGCGGCGGCCGGTGGAGACCCGTGGAGTGTGCGTCGCTCTCCTTCGTCGAGCGACAGATCAACGATTGGCGCTTAACGACGAGCGCGTGCGTGGGAACACACAGGTATAGAAGAATACGGGACACTCACCCCAAAAACCAAACGCCGCCTGAGCTATGGGGTCAAACTCAGGCGGCGTTTGGTGTGGTGCGCGGTCCCCCAACCGCGTCTCCCCCGGGTATTCAGCACCAGTGGTGCGCAGCCCTGCGCGCCTCAAGTACTGAAGTTGAGTAGTGGCCCATGGCTCTCAGGCGTCGTATCTGCCCTCACGAATCCACAACTGTGTGTGATGGAGAGTGGGCCACAAGTCTGTTTTTTCTGTGTTTTTCTGTGTTTATCTGCGTTTATCTGCTCCGGTTTTAGGCCCCGGACCAGCTACGCGCAATGGCCGAGTTAATACCCTCCATCCGAAGAGAACCCTGACGGACGTTATCCGCGATGGTATTTAGGATCTCATTGAGTTCATGTGCCGCGTCGTCCCATTTCTTCTGGTGGATCCAGTAGCTGTCGGCTGCTTCGCCGACCCAGCTTTCAGCCATGGGGGCAAGCACATTCTTCAGCTCATCCAGTTCGGCTGCAACATTGCGGGCGCTTGATGCGATGTCCTCCGAAGCCGCGGCGAGGTTGTTGAACCCATACTTGATTGTTTCTGACATGAGGTGTCCTTTCGTTCGTGTGCAGGTGTAGTAGTTGAGTGAGTGTTAGAGCGGAAGGCCCTCATTGGGCATGATGGACTGGAATGCTTCTGCGTTGACCGTTTCCGTTTCTTCGTAGTTGCCAGCGTTGGACCGGATGTTGACAGCGATATCGGTCAGTGCCTCACCCAGACGGCGCTCAGCGTCGTCGTAACGCGCCATGAGGTTGGCGAAGGTCAGCTGCGCGCTACCAGTCCAGTAGGCGCGGGTACCTTCGGCAACATCCTGAACGCGGGCAAGTTCTGCGCGAACAGCGCCGTTAACATCGTCGGTGTGGTTTGCGGCAGTGCGCATGACCTCAGCTTCTGTTTGGAACTGCTGGCCTGCGCTACCTGTTGGCTCGCTCATTGCGATCAAATCCCCCTTGTGAAGTGCCCGTGTGGGCTGTTGGTATGAGTGAAAGAACCAAGGCGGTCTTTCTACTTGTATTGGACTGTCAAAGTGCTTGTTCGGTTCCCTCATTTTTAAAAAAACTTTGAGAAAGTTTATTTACCCAGGTCAGAGCGCCGCATCGGGGGCGGTGTAGCGAGCCGATTCATACGCCATTTGGCACGTTGCTCGTTGTACCGTGGTTGGGCTGTAGCGTGAGTGACAACCCACGGAGAGTTGGACGCCTGCCTCCACCCAGGTCACCCACTGTGCCTCAGAACCATCGACGGCATACTGGTGGTATTCAACATGACGGTCATCAACCGCCACTAACTCCAGCTCCGGATCCATGCTGACCTCACGCTCGACCTGCTTCAGCAGTTCTTCAGCAGGCAGACCGTACAGGTCATCAATTGCAAGCTGGAGGCGGAAATCTGGATCATCGCCTTCAGCTTTCCACATATCGTCGTCGGCCTCGAGGTGAAAACCTGCAGGAAGGGTCACTTCAAGGCCGTTTTGTGCCAACACCACCGTCTCCGGAGCTGATACAGCGGGGCTGGAGGTAATCGGCGCAGCGCTCCTCGACGCCTCAGGGGCGGGCTCTACGCTGTGCTCTACACTGTCCTTCACAGCAGGCGGCTCCCCGGCCTGGATAGCAGGTGGGGCAGCCTGCGTACTCATCCCCACCGCCCATATTCCGGCACCTAAGACAATGGCAACCGTTGCCCCCAGGATGAGGACAGGTACGCGCGAGCGTGTCGACGATTTCCGCTCCTCCACGGGTCGGATCAGTCCTGTGATTTCTCCTGGGACGTCCTCGTATGGATAAAGTGCGGGTTCCATGTGTCCCACAGCTTCTATAGATTCGACGGCTTCAGATTCTGCTGACTGTGCCTCGGCAGGTGGTGGCATCGAAGTGCCTGGGGTGCCGTCGTCACGCGCAACCGCGCGCACGGCAAAGCCCTTCTTTTCTGCGAAGCTTTTAACCTCGGAGGCGAAGTCCTTGGCAGCATCAATAACAATGGTGTAGCCGGCAGGATCATCGTCGATAAGCTGCAAACAGTATCCAACGAGCTCAGCGGGACCTGGGTTGTCGTAGCGGAAATAGGTGGTGTCTGCGTCGATGATCGTGACCGACGGCGAGACAGTAATGGTCAGTGTAGTTGGCGTGGTCACTTTGAATCCTCTCCTGCGGCCTGTGGCGGCGCAACTGTGCTGGCGATCTGCACCATCCCAACGATGGCGTCTTCTGCAACCAAAGTCCCGCGACCTGGTGGCTGTGCACTGGCTCGAACTCCGAAGACAGCGCCCTCCTCTCGATTGCCGTCGAGCACGACAACGGTGGGTTGTTCATCTTTCAGCGATGCCAGGAATCTGCCGTGGAGGGCTCGCCCCACACCACCAAATTTGCGGGCCACGAAAATATGCATGCCGATATCGGCGGAGTGCGACAATAGTTCCAGCAGCGGCCGGAGGTGCTCATCAGGAACTAGGTCAAGATCATCAATCACGATGTAGATATCCGGGCCAGTCCACCATGAGCGCGTAGCCAACTGCTCTGCGGTGACATCGGGGCCAGGCAGGCGGGCACGCAGGGTGGCCGTGGCTTGGGAGCAAGCCTTCGCCGCCGCCTCAGTGGTTGCGGCGTACATGGCAACCATGTCCTCGTTCAGCTGCCCGAGGTGGGCGCGGTGCGGATCGATGACCACGAGCCGCGCCGTGTCCCGTGGCTGAGTTTCCACCCAGCGCATTAGAGTTAACAGCGCAGTCGATTTTCCGGATTCCGCCAACCCTGTAACAAAGAAGTGGTGGCCGTGTAGGGTCAGCGCCGCCAGATCCGGCCCACCGATGCCTATTACCGGCGCAGCATTATCCCCTTGGATGGAGCCCCACTCAATGTGTGCGGGAAGCGTTCGAAGTTGCGGAACTGGCAGCATCCCCGCACGCTTCGCTTCGGCGACGATGTGGGCCACGTCCTGCTTGGCGGTTTGCGCAACGAGCATCATGCGCCCGTCAGCATCAAGACCGCGGCCTGGGGCAGCAGGCAGCTTTTGCTGCTGTTTCCGCCCGATTTGGGAGTCCAGTGCTTCACCCAGGCGCAATTCCATTTTGTTGCCAATCAGGTCGCGTATCGACGAGCGCAGGGATGTCCACCGCTGAACAGAAAGAACGAGGTGGATCCCTGCTGCTGGACCATCGGAGGCGAGGCGGGCTAAAGCGGTTCGTAAGTCGTCGAATTCTTGGTCCGGGCCGATCAATGCGTGCCAACCATCGATGACCAAAACCACGTGTCGGCCTGCTGGCTCGTCCAAAAATCCGGCTACTTCATCGACAATGCGCCGCAGTTTTTCTGGTTCATGCCGCGTGGCAATGCCAGCTACATGCGGCAACCGGTGCAGGTCCTGATAGTCTCCACTGCCAGCATCGATGATGTAGAAGGCAAGATCATCTGTTCCCGTTGTCAGCGCAAGAGAGGAAACAATGGTGCGCAGCGCCGTGGACTTTCCTGTTTGGGGCCCGCCTGCAATGGCGAAATGACCACCGGCACGGGTCAAGTCCACCATCAGGGTGTCTTGGCGCTGGTGGTACGGCAGATCCACGATGCCAATTGGGGCTCGTAGCTGGCGGGGACCGCCGGGGCTCATCTCGCCTCTGCGGGTGTTTCCAGCAACTTGGGATAGTTCGATCGCGGCAGGCAACGGTGGAAGCCAGACCTGGTGTGCACGTTGTTCTCGCTCAGTGGCAGCGGTGCGGGCAAGCTCCACCACTGCGTGGAGCAGCGTGGTGGAATCGTCAAAAGTCACTGGTGTGTCTGGAGCTGCGGTGAGCTGGTCCCACCCGGTATATTCCTGCACAGCTACTCTGCGGTCACCGCCTTCTACTGGATCTCCCCGGCGTGCCAGTGGGCCAGAGACGTACGCGGCTTGAAAGCGTGTCAGTTCAGCGGAATCCGCCCTGATATAACCGGCCCCTGGAGAAGACGGCAGTTGGTAGGCATCGGATACTCCAAGCACCTGGCGTGATTCGGATGCGGAGAATGTTTTCAAACCGATGCGGTACGACAAGTGGGAATCGAGTCCTCGAAGTTTGCCCTCTTCCAAACGCTGGGATGCCAGCAGTAGGTGGACTCCAAGCGAACGGCCGAGACGACCTACCGCCACGAAAAGATCAGCGAAATCCGGGTGTTGCCCTAACAGTTCAGAAAACTCGTCGACAACAATCACCAGTGCGGGAAGAGGTGCGAGATCGGGGCGGTTGCTAAGCCGCGCTGTCGTGTAATCGGTGACATTGGCAAAGTTGCCCGCATGTCGCAGCAGCTCCTGCCTGCGGTTGAGTTCGCCGGAGATGGCGTCGTACATGCGCTCTACCAGGATTGCCTCATTATCCAAGTTAGTGATCACCGCCGAGGTATGCGGAAGATCTTCGCACCCAAGGAAGGTGGCTCCACCTTTAAAGTCGACGAGCACGAAGTTCAGTTCGTCCGGTGAATGAGTCGTGGCCAGTGCAACCACCAGGGTACGCAACAGTTCCGACTTTCCGGACCCTGTCGCACCGATACATAGTCCGTGTGGCCCCATTCCGCCGTGGGCTGATTCTTTGAGGTCGAGTTGTACCGGCATGCCGTGTTCATCAATCCCGATCGGTACCTTGAGGCGATTGGGGGCGAGATCACGGCCGGGCCACAGTGCGCGGGGGCTGATCTGGTCAATGGCAGGCATCCGCAGCAGATCCATCAATTCGTTGTTGGCCCCACTTCCCTCACCGGCCTCGGGGCGCCGCAGAGGTGCGAGCCTGCGGGCGACAAGCTCTGCGTCGGCGATGGAGAAATCGTCAGGGGTTCCAAGCCGCTCCTCCCCGACCATGGTGAAGACGGAGACGTGGTCGTCGATATGCACGTGGATGCCCTCGTCGTCAGCAAACCGGTGGATGGGATCTTGCGGGTCGGGCGCGATCACGAAGGTGCAGCGCGAAGAATCTCGATTTTCGCTTGTCGACGACTCCGTTTGCACCACTGTGTGCGACAAGTGCGGTGACTCCACGTCCACCACGGTGATATGCAGTTCAGCTTCCTCGGGCGAGCGGGTATGCGTTGTCCACTTCAACCAATCAGCCATCCCTTGTGAGCACCGATTGGTGATCCCCACTGTTTCAGGCCCATGGAAAAACATCAGTTGCGCGAGCATGGATGACGCCGTAGACCACGCGCCAGGCCCGGACAACGTAATCATCCTAAACGCCTGAATCTGCACCACAATGGGGATACCGTGAACAGAACTGACTGCTGCTACGGCACGCCTCAAGCTCACTGCGCACACAGGGTCGAGGTCTTCCGTAGAGCCAGGATCATCAACATCAATGGGCGTGGTTAATGACCCCACGCCAAGGCCGACACGGACCTCCCCAACGCGTGGATCCTGCTGGCCCCGCTCCCACGTGCGCGCAGGATCGACAGTTGTCAACAGCTTGGCAGGATGCGGGTGGTGGAAGAGCTCATGGTCACGCTGTTGTTGTGCATGGTCTCGTGCCTGGGCACTGAGCGCGTCAAGATGGCGTAGATAGATGCGGCGCTGTTCGTCGATATCGCCTGTTTTTTCCGGCGGGGAGACCATCATCAGCATGCTCATCCCCATCATGAGTGGGAAGAGCAGCATCATCGGGCTCATTCCGCGCCCGGATAGCGCCATGATCAACACAATGGCCAGCAAAGCGCCGATCATGACGATGGGCATGATGATCCGCATGAGTGGTTCCGGTGTGGGCCGCTGCGCTTCTGGAACCGGCTCTGCTTTGAGCGTGCCTTGCGGTAGCGCTGGGCCGGTTTGTTTCTGCGACGGTGAGAGCGGCGCTACGACAAAATCTTGGTGTACACCAAGCACTGTTCCCCCCTTGTAGGTGCCTTGAATCTGGCCTGTATATGGCTTGTATGTGGCTGTCTCAGCCGACTGGTCACCCCGACCAGTCCCCCGTTGCTGTGGACACGCCAGCTATCTTAGGCCACAATGAAGACAGGCGTGCGGTGAGGGGATCGCACAACGATGAATTCGGGGGTATTTTTCGATGACTTCAGCCATGCACCATGTGGTCCGCGTGACGGTGCGGCTCGATAATGGCCAGCATCATTCGGCGACGGATGTCACGCTTCCTAGTTCTTCGAGTTTGGCGGAGATTTTGCCGGAACTCACCGACCTCATCGACGCCCCACCGTCTGAAAGGCCGTGGGAGTTCACCACGGTTGCGGGGCAGCCGTTGGACCAGCACGCTCCCCTGCATAATCTCGACATCGCGGATGGTTCAGTCGTCGTGATGCGCCCGGAGGCCCCCTATGAACCCCCGGTGGTGCGCGACGCCGCCGAGGCGTTGGTGGTGCAGGCTGGTTCCTTACCTCGGTCGCCGGCGTTGGAGCAGGCAACATCAATTGTGGTGGCAGTAGGTCTCATCGCGCTTCTTTCAGTGGTACTTCCGGTGCCTGTGGCTTGCACCATCGTTGCGGTGGTGATGTTGCTGTTGGGTGTTTACACAGCAGGCCAGGCGCTAATGACAGCCGCAGTTGTCGGCGCCGGGGTGGCTACTGGCGTTTGGGTTGCCGGGGGCGAGTCCAGCCCTACTGCGGTCGCGGTGGCAGTGGCGGTTGCGTGCTGCACCTGTCTGGTTGCGGTCGGCGTTGCGGCGTACTTCCGTCTTGTGGGAACACGCGTGACGACGACCACCGCAACGGCTTGCCTTGTGCTGCTCAGTGGGTGTGTCGGCGCGTGGCTACCTGGTGGATCTGCGTCCGCAGCCGTATCCATGTTGGTGGGGCTGCTGGTAATCATGGCTGTTCCCGGTGTGGCAACTCAACTGGCTGGCTTAAGGATTCCGCGTGTTCCTACCGCGGGCGAGCCGCTGCCCGATGCGAATGACCACCAGTCCGATGTTGACCTGCGGGCACAAGCCGCGCACCGGATCAGCGATGGGATGTATCTCGGCGTTGCCATCGGGATGGTGCCGGGCTTTGCCCAATTCGCGTGGCGCGGTGGCGAATGGACATGGTTGTTGTGCCTCTGCTTGGCGGGTGCGATTGTGATTCATGCGTCCCGGCATAACGCGCCTATCGCACGCATGTCCCTGATGGCGGTGGCCATCGTCGCAGTCACGGTTGCGTCTGTGTCGCTGACCCGCGACGTCGGGCACCCTGTTGTCCTCGCCTTTGGCATAGCTATTGCTCTGGCGGTGATGGCGGCACCATTATGGGCGGGACTTGTTTCACGGCTCGAACCCACCACAGTGGTGTGGTTCGAGCGTACAGAACAAGCAGCGATTATTGCTGTGATCCCGTTAGCTATCCACGTAGCCGGTATTTTTACCATGATTCGAGGCCTGGGATGAGCAGCCAACCGTGGGAGCTTGCATGGGTACGTGCGTTAGCGTTAGTCGGCTTTCTGGCGCTGCCACTTGTGGCGTTGCCGCCTGCCGCTGCTCAGGACGTTGCTTGTGTCATCCCAGAACCGATCGATGCGCCAGCGGTATCTTCCGAGGTGGAATCCCTCCGCCACCTGGCCACGGGTGCTGGGACGACGGTAGCGGTCATCGATACCGGGGTAGCAGCGCATCCCCAGCTTCAGCGGCTGACTCCTGGCGCCGACTTTGTCACACCTGAGCACCCTCATCCGTTGCACGATTGCGATGGGCACGGCACAGTTGTCGCAGGCATCATCGCGGGAGCTGACCATGGGATTGCACCCGATGCCCGCATTGTGGCGATCCGCCAGACATCCGGACATTTCCGCTTCAACCCTGAGGATCCCGGCAGTCCAGGAAGCTTGGCCTCGTTAGCCGATGCGATTCATGATGCAGTCAACCACAATGCCGATGTGATCAACATCTCAGTAGTGTCGTGTGTTCCTGCGTCCGCACGCGTTGATGACAAAGTGCTGCGCGATGCTTTAGCCCGCG
Source organism: Corynebacterium cystitidis (assembly GCF_900187295.1). Taxonomy (NCBI): domain Bacteria; kingdom Bacillati; phylum Actinomycetota; class Actinomycetes; order Mycobacteriales; family Corynebacteriaceae; genus Corynebacterium; species Corynebacterium cystitidis. Next base: position 2,042,415 of record NZ_LT906473.1, read on the forward strand.
CCGAGGATGCCGGCGCGGTGGTGGTCGCCGCTGCTGGTAATGAGTCGGAAGCCTGCCCCGACGGCTCGTTTGTTTATCCTGCCCATTTACCCACGGTGGTAGCGGTGGGTGCCCGCAATGGCGCTTATACCCTTGCTGATTACTCGGTGAGCGTGCCCGATGACCAGGCCCAGGTGTCTGCGGCGGGTGTACCGGCAGCTGCGCTGTCACCTTCCGGTAAGGGCTTTGCCTCGGGCATTTATCCGCGAGAGCAGTCTGGATTGGAGCAGTTTGTGGGCACCAGTTTTGCCGCTCCGGTGGTCAGCGGTACTGCAGCACTCCTGCAACAGCGTTTCCCTGAGGAAACTCCTGCTCAACTGCGCCAGCGGCTGTACCGCGCGGCCGAACCTACTGGCGGGTATCTCGACCCTTACCAGGCAATTTCTACGGCTGGCCCGGCACAGGCGACAGCACCTACAGCCCACCCGGCCGAAGTCCAGATGGCCGAACAGCCAGATTCATTCGCTTTTCGCCGAGCCACCTGGCTGCTGGCCACCATCGGCGGGCTGTTAGCCCTGCTCGTGCTGGGGATCGGCATCCGCAGATCCTACCTCACCTCTACGTGAGGTTCTGAAGCATGATCGTGATCAGGGACCGGGTTTAGTTCCCACGTGGTTCCGGGTTTACAAGACGTAAATCCTGCGATATAGTTACAGATATTACAGCGGTTACAGTTATTACAGTTACATCATCTATTTTCCTAATCTACCGCTCGCACAAAGAGACTTGACTATGCCCACACCCACTATCGCTCACCTAGATACCGCCACGCTTACCAACGAACACCTAGATCAGCTCCGAGCCCTCATCAATGCTGACCCTACATCCTCCCTCGCCGTGGTCCTGCAGCGCATTATCTTCGCACACGAAGATGGCATCGGCGTTGACGTTCTTTCCTCCGATGCGGAACTTACTCCGAACGAGGCCGCACACTTGCTCAAAGTGAGCCGTCCACACCTCCTGTCGTTCATGGACACGGGCGCGCTACCTTTCCGCCGTGTCGGCACGCACCGTCGTATCGCAATGAGTGATCTCAAGGTTTTCATGCAGGAGCATCGTCGCGGCAAAGAAGTTCTTGCCAATGCACTTCACTCCACTTCCCAGCCCGGACCTACCGTCGAGCTTACGAAGGATGAGATTGACGAACTTAACGATCTATAGCGATTCGCCCCTGCTGAAGATCATAAAAGAACTGCGCAATAGGCTCTTCGCGCGCACAATCCGGGCAGACTTCGAGGTGGGCGTGTGTTTTGTCGTCGCCTACGGGCACCCACCAACGCCCACACACTGCTTCGACCGCTAGACCCTCCACATAAGCACGGGTGAGACTGTTTTTATGCGTGTAGTGAATGACGGACGGTGCTGGAGGGTCACACCGTTGCGTCGGTAGTTCATGCGAAGCAGTACCCAAAATCTGATGGATCTTACCCCTCGCAACCACCATGTGAGCTTCATAGTTCTTCCCATAGCGAGCCTCAATCAAGCACTCATCAGGTTGCACAAACGGTACGCACGTGCGGAGCAACTCCTGGAGATCCAGGGGCGACATACGCTCCGCCGGAATTATGAGGACGACCATGTCGAAGTCAGCCTCCGGACGGCTTTCAAGCCACGCGTCATCCGCTACCGCATCCACGGACACCGACAACTCATAAACATTGTCTGTCTGCGGAAAACAAACTGTGAAAGCCTTCTCACTCCGACCTTCCAGGCTCCCCCGCAGCGCATCAATCAGCGCCCGTAAAGTGGCGACACGGAAGTCCGCCCACAATTCCTCTTGCCTTGCGTGCTCAAGTATTTTTACGTCAGCAGAACTCGGCCCTAGCGAACCCGCAGCCTTAAGCCCCTTGATCTTAGTCGCACCGGATTTATGAAACTCATCATGGCGGTCCACATGGATTAACCAATAGCAGTCAGTCGACTCGTCGTAGATCACCGCACCGCGAATGGCCGGACTAACAGTGTCACGCGCTTCAAACACCGGAAGGTGAGCCTCAGCAGACATCGCCCTATGTTGCTCAAATCTTGACGCACGAAAACGATCCGCACAATACGACAACAATGCAACGTCTTGCTCCGCTGCTATGCACGCCTGGGACAGCCATCCTATCTTGGCGACCTCATCCTCAGTGCGTCGCGCCTCCAGATATGGTGTCTTAACGCTTTCAGGAAGACGGTCAAGCTGATTCAAGGCTTTGAGAGTCTTCACAGTAGGACGCACGCGGATCATGCCCCATATTGTAGACCACCCAGCCGACACGTCCGGTCGTCGTTAAGCGCTGCCCTGAGCCGAGTGGAACTCCTCCGCTGTCGTGTCAGCCCACCAGCGGCGCTCCGGGGTATCTACGCGGGTGCCGTCCTCGGCCAGCTTCACGCCTAGGAAGTGGTACAGGCTGACCACGTTGTGCTCGAAACCCCACTCCGAGCCGGCCATGTACATGCCGTACAGCTTCGCGGTAGGCAGGCCGACCAGCTCGACAGCCTCCTCCCAGTTCTCCTTCAAATTCTCGCACCAGTCGCGCAGCGTACGCATGTAATCGAAGCGGAAGGTCTCCGTGTGGACAACCTCGAGCCCAATGTCCTGCATCGCCTGGGTGATCATGCCGGAACCGGTCAGCTCACCGTCGGGGAAGATATAACGGTCAATGAACGTGCCCTTGGCTGTTTTGTGGTTATCCGGGTACGTGATGCAGTGATTGAGTATCTTGCCCCCACATGCAGTTTGTCCTGCAAAAAGGTGAAGAAATCGCGGTAATTATCCACACCAATATGCTCGAGGATGCCGATGGCGGAAATGCCATCAAACTCAGATTCCTGCACATCGCGGTAATCCATGTGGCGCACCTCCGCGAACTCCTCCAAGCCCTCCTCCTTGATCTTGGCCTGCGCCCACTGCGCCTGCTCCTTCGACAGCGTCACGCCAAGCGAATGCACACCCTGGCGTGCAGCGTAGCGGACCATGCCACCCCAACCACAGCCCACATCCAAGTGATGGTCGCCGGGCTTCAAACCCAACTTGTCAAAGACGGTGCGGTACTTATTCTCCTGCGCTTCTTCCAACGTGGCGTTCTCGTGCGGGTAGATCGCACACGTATAGGTCATGGAATCGCCGAGGAACAGCTCATAAAAGTCATTGCCTACGTCGTAGTGCGCAGAAATCACATCCGCATCGCGCTCCTTGGAGTGCTTCGATAGGCCCTGGCGGATGGTGCGCTCTAACCAACTGGCCTCCTCCACATCCGGAACCGGTTGGATCTGGATCGCCCCCATCGAGCCTAACGAGCGCATCACGCGCGCCATCGTCTTAAAATCAGGCTTCTTAATCTTGCGGTACAACTCACGCAAAGAATCAAAGATGCCATACGGGTGGGCCAAGTGCTCGCCTTCTACCGTCAACCCCTCGGTAACAAATGCGCGGGCCAGGCCCACATCACCCGGCGCGGTCACGATATAGCTCAAGCCCTCCGGCGAGTTAATCCGCACAGTGTATTTGGCATCTTCCGGGCCTGTCGACGAGCCATCGAAAGCCTCCCAGCGGAAAGGGTTCTCTCCCTCGATGAATTCATCGACGATATCGGCCACAGTCAGGGGAACAAACGGGGTTGTCATTGTGACTATTCATCCTTCACTTTCAGAGTTAAACAAATAAGAGTTACGCGCCACCGACGGTCTTGTCATACAAGCTCGGGAAACGACCATCGGGGTCGTAGACCCGCTTCATCTCGTCTGGTAACGAACCACCATAGAGCTTCTCAAATTGGCTGCGGGTGTAAAACGCCTCCGAGTACAGCGACTTATGGCCACCCAGCTCAGACACTTTCTGCTCAATAACCTTGTTAAAAGCGCCGGGCTTGGCTTCGGGTGAGACATGGTCGCCGGGCACCGCCGACCAGAACCCCATGTTTACCCACGTCGTTCCTGTGTTCAGCGGGTACAAGGGCCACGGCGCGTCCTCATCCCTGGTCTTTTCGCCCTTTCCGACGAGCTCTTCAGAGCTGCCTCGCAAGCGGATGGGGCACAACCAGACCGGCTGAATATCGCAAGCACCGAAGAACCACTCCAGCCACTCGGCGGTCTTATCTACGGTGACCTCGACGTCTTGGACCACGCGCTCGCGGTGGGGCAGACCCTTCGGACGGTTAACCAGGTTGTGTTCCACATTATATTTGCGGTCAATCCCAATCAGCTTCCAGTAAAATGCACTGCGCCGCAATTCACGAGGCCACACTGCACGCACCTGGGGATTTTGTACCCCGAAAGCGCGGGAGCACCAGAACCAGTCCGTATCCCACCGCCAAATATAGTCCCGGATGCTCAACCGGTCACGCGTCACCCCATCAGGGTGGCGCATTGCCTGGTAGAAAATCCGTTCACGGGTGTAATCCGAGGTAGGTCCCTCATCGTCAGTAGTCTGCGCGATGATCAGGTACGATTCTTCCGGCGAAAACGACACCCCATCCAGGCCGTGAATCGGTTCGTTCTCAAAGGTGCCGTTCTCCGAATATTCGGCCATAGCCTCCTGGTAACGCGCAAGGTCGTGATAACGCACATAGGACAGGTTGACATACTTCTTTACCGGCTCAAGCTCAATCTTCAAGCGGATCGCATAGCCCAGCGAGCCGTAGGAGTTGGGAAAGCTCCGATACAAATCCACATTGGTTTCACGCGAAGCGGTAATGATCTCGCCGGTGCCTGTTAAAATATCCATCTCGATGACGGACTCATGCGGCAAACCGTTGCGGAAAGACGTGGACTCCACACCCATTCCGGTGACAGCCCCGCCCAAGGTGATGGTCTTTAATTGCGGAACCACAAAAGGTGCAAGCCCATGTGGAAGAGTCGCGTCGACAAGATCCTCATACGTACACATCCCCTGAACATCAGCGGTGCGCGCTACTGGATCAACCTCAATCACCCCACCTAGACCACTAACATCCAGCCCTGCAGAATTGCCCTTGCGACCGCGAAACACGTTCGACGTCTTCTTCGCCAACCGAACACGCTGGCCATCTGGAACTGCAGCGAAGCTCTCCACCAGCGCTTCCACACCCCGCCGATGGGCCTGCCACCCAACAGGTTGAATCTCTTCTGCGTCGACGCTGCGCGAGGAAAAAGTATTACCCAGCACGTTGGACACAGTGCCAGCGCATCGCAATGCCCGGCTGGCGAGGTTGTATGTAAAGCTCATGAAATACTACTGTAACGGGCAAGTATAGTTTTTTCCTGCTGAGTTTCTGCCGGGAGTCTGCCTGCCGAAAGAAAGTGGCCCACCACATCGCGCGGCCACTCGCACCTTACGGTGTAGTAAGCGGCTTTAGTAGGTGGCCCGGCTGGCCCGTTCCTGAGTCAAGTCAGGCCCCTCCGGAAGCAGCCGCAGAATTGCCCAGGGCGCCTCGTCGACACGCGATGCGCCCACCACGGAAAGTACCTCCGGACTCTCCACAGCATGCCGCACACCAGCCCCCGACACAACATGAAAACTATGGCCCGTATCCACCCCGATAGCCCCACTGCTCAAGCCTCGGAATTGAGTTGCTACCGACGCCCCCGACAGCTCAACCGCGCCCGGCAACGTGTGACCAAAAGGAAAAACCCCGACACCTCCGCGCTCCGTTGCGCAGACAGTCATCGCGGCCGGATCCGACAGGGTAGGCACCTTTTCCGGCAACGTTAATACGGTAGGTTCGGTGGCGTCAGCAAACGCCGCCAACTCCTTGCGGGTCAGCTTCCGCGCTTCTGCCCCCGCCCCTTCCAGCACGTGCGCTTGGGCCGCCGTGATCTTCTGCACTCCCCCACTGGGCTGCAGCAACCACTGTTCCTCCTCGACGTGCAAAACTTCAGGCACCGGAGTAGGCACAGTAATCGGCGCCGTTTCACGCACAGCTTCTAAAACCTCGGACGGGGGCTGCCAGCGAGGAGTGTCCGGACTAACACCCAGCCCGCGGCGCACCGCACGGGCTTGCGGCGAGGAATCCTGAGGCAGCAGTGCCCGCCCCTGCGCTGTCAGCAACCATTCGCGCTCACCGTCTGTTGCCACCACCGCCTCGCCATCCTGCAAGGCAGACGGCGCAGGCCCAGCAACCACCGTCACAGAACTATCCCCACTGTCAGTGCAGGCAGACCACGCCACATCGGCAGCATCTTCCGGCGCAAACACCGTGGGCGCCGCCACGATTCCTACCGGCACCCCCAGCCGAGATTCTGCCAAGTGCCCGTCACCGATGGAGGCAGGCTCAGCCGGCTCGCCCACAATGAGCCTGGCGGACGTCACATTGGTCACCGGGTGCAAGGAATCGTCGATACGCACAAACAGCGCACCGGACGACGCCCGCACAATCGGCGAGTCTCCCGGCTGCGCATTCGGCTTGAGCCAGGCTAATAAGCCAGCCACCGCCCCAATCAAAACGACAGCGACAACCCCGAGGATCGCGGCGCGCCTCCGCGCAGTCAAAGGATCATGGATCATGCGGATATCGCCATAAAGCAAGCCGTGTTCCACCCTCCGGCGTAAAAACCTATGGCCCGAAACCTGCGCCTTGGTGGTAGGCAGAAATGTCCTATCACCATGAAGTGATGCCGAATCTGACAAATTAGTCATAAAAATCCCCCCGAAATTTTTCCGTGGCGCAAGCCCCTCTCAAAGCGCAGTGCTACTTAGTTTACGGCGTGGTGCCCAAGCCCTCAACCGCAGCAACATTGGACGGCAACGGATCAGAACCAGCCTTCTGTGCGTCGGACTTCATCAACGCGATTTCATAAGGCGCGAACGCCTCGTTCACCGCAAAGATCACTGTATTGCCCTTGCGATACACCGGGGTTGCACCATCAGCAGTCCACAACCCGTGCAACATCTCCCACCGTGGTTTCTGAAAGGCCCAGAAACTCCACGGGCTGGTCACATAAAACTTCACATTGAGCTCCGCGGCGGCCTCGTCCACCTCATTCATGGCATCAGGCGCACCCCGCTTCCCCTCGCCCAACAAGTGGGCCTCCCAGTACAAGGCGTCCGTGTTGGAACCACGCCCACCTGTCGGCCACATGTAGTGGCGGGATACCGTGGGCACACCGTTGTAGGCGTAAATCCAGGAATGCCCGTCGGCAGGCTCACCCATTGTCAATCCCTCGTACGCCGCGGGCTGAGTAGCTAGCCAGTCAAAGGCAGCGCGATCATCATCATTAACCATGCGCTGCTCAGCCCGGGGAGCCTCGAATGCCTCTTGGGCACCGTAGTCGGTCGTCTCGGTGACCCACCACACCGCCCCCCACCCGACGAGCAGCCCTACAACGATAGACGCGGCCGTCGTAGCACGCCTCCAGCCACGGCTGTCTTTGCGCACCGCCACTGGCGCTATGGTGAGCAGGCGGATCAGCACGGCCACGCCCAACCCCGCCATCGCGAACACAATAATGGCAACCGGCATGATCAAGCGGTGCGCCATGTTGTAATGCAGCGCACCCACCGCCGTGGCAGCATCGCCCAGAAATCCATCAATGGGATACAAAGAAACCACCGTGATGACCAAGAAGAATAAGTACGTCACCAACAGCCACACTTGGCGGCGCCACACAACGGCGCACAGAGCACCCACCAAAGCCAGCCACAACACAACGGTGGGATCCCAATCCAGGAAGAAGTCATCCACGTGCCGGGTATTCATCAAGAAAGAATCTGCCCACGCTTCACTGAGCGTGTCCGATTCATCACCAACGAAAGAACTGACCTCTTCAGTTTGCTCCGAACCCGAAAGCAATTGCGGCAAGTACAACAACACGCCTGCAGCAGCTGGGGCGACCAGCCAGATGAAATCTCGCAGCCTGGTCTGTGCCGGGGAGAAAAGCAAATGCAGCAACCAGTACAGACCAACGGCCAACGCCACGATTGTCACCGCAGATGGATGCAACTGCACCACGCCCAAAAAACCCAGCGTCGTCGCAAACGCCCCCACATGGCGGTGCACCACACCCACAAATTGCGCGGTCACCACACCCGTTAAGGCTACAGCCGCTAGATATGGCCACGCGCCCACATAGTCACCGATCCAGGTCAAAACGGGCGAGGCATACACCCCGATCGCAGCGATCGCAGCGCCTAGTTGGAAAAGAACAGAACGCGTGCCGACGACCACGGCCACAACTCCCACCATGGTCAGGGGGAGCGCTACAGCTGGGGCCACGATGCTCATCAGGTTGACTGCTTCAATAGGATCCCATCCAGTTGCCTCAGCGATCAACGCGGTAGTCGCGTGGAAACCAGACGGGTAGAGCATCTGTGCCTGCGACTCAATATTTTGTAGCTCTCCCATCCGCGAGGGCGACGCTATTCCTTCCTCGAGGATAAAACGGACCGTATTGGCGTGCCACTGCACATCCCAGCCCTGGAAGATGTTGCCCATATCGTGAGGCAGGTCTTCAAGCCACCGCAGCTTCGCGCTGATCAGCAACCATGCGGAAGTAACTACACCGATAGTGGGCACGATCCACGTGGGATCCACGATACTGTCGCGCCGCCAACCGCCAGGCCACAGCGCATCTACCCAGGACACAGCCCGATTGCGGCGTGCTTTCATGGTAAACATGAACCGCCACACCCCCGCGAGTGCAAGGACAACCAGCCACACCAGGATGAACGTGACCCAATCAAACGGCAGTTCTGTCAGTCCCCAGAACCAGGCTGCAAGCCCCACAATGCCGAAAGTGACGGGCATCCCGGCAAACATCGCCGCCGGTGTTTTCAATCCTGAGATCCAGGCAACGAGAAATCCGGGCAGCACAAGCACGGCCAATGCTACCCACACCGCTGCAGCGACACCCATCGTCCCAGTCGTCTCCCTCAACCCAGTCGTTCTACTTCTCGAAAGTGTAGCGCCTACAGCCGAGTCCCCTAAGCATTGGACAGGCCCCTAGGTCTCTCATTGACGTCCCTGACTTCACTGTGGTCCCTGATTTAACTGAATTCACTGTGGTCCCGCTTTTCCCGAGTAACAGAGTTGCGTGCAGCAAGCTGATCATCTGCTGGGTAGCTCACCCCCATCATTGTCAGGCCACGAGCCGGAGCAAGCGGCACATCAGGGCTACGTTTGTCTTCTCCGAGGAGCAACCGCGTCCACACTTGGTCACGACGCCCCTCTCCCACCGCTAAGCACGCACCCACGAGAGCTCGAACCATGTTCCAGCAAAACGCATCAGCGGTGATCTCCGCGACATAAAGTTGCGGTTCGAAAGGGGTGGAAATATCGCACCAGGTGAATGACTGCACATCCCGGATCGTGGTGGCGTGCGGGCGAGGCCTGCAAAACGCCGCAAAATCGTGCAAACCGACAAGTGAGTCCGCCACATTCTGCATCGACTCAAGATCAACAGGCTTGATCCAATGAGCGGTATCGCGGACACGCATCGGAAGCGGACCGCCCGGATGCGTGGTCACACGATAATGATAAGTACGTGCAAGCGCGGAAAAGCGAGCGTCGAAATGCGCGGGTGCGAACGCAACCTGATCAACCCGGATATCTTCTGGAAGAAACCGCCCAAGCCGGCGAACAAGCCTGGTGGGGTCCCCATCGATGGTGCGCTGATCAAGGCTCGCGATGGGAATATCACAATGCGCCACCTGCGCGGCCGCGTGAACACCGGAGTCTGTCCGCCCTGCAACAGTAAGGCGAACCGGCACCCGAAGGATCGTCATTAAGGCATCTTCGAGGGTTTGCTGCACCGTCCGCACAGGGCCATCAGCGCCAGGTTTCTGGCGTGCCCAACCGTGAAAGTCGGTGCCGTCATAAGCAAGGTCAAGGCGCAGCCGCCGGATTTCGCCTGCGTCTGGCTGTGTGCTGTTAGTTGCTGTGTTAGTTACGATGTTAGTTGCGGTGGGGGCAGTCTCCATAATGAGACTAACGGTAGCAAGCCCACTAGCTGAGCGGTTGATCTGTCCGGATCTGTCGACAGGAACAACAGGCAACGCCCCCTACTCCGCGGTGTCGCGGTGCAGGGGGCGTGAAGTGGGAGGGAGAATTACTTCTCCTCGTCCTCCTTAGTCTCCTCTGCTGGAGCATCCTCAGCCTCGGTCTCCTCAGCCTTGGTCTCCTCTGCTGGAGCATCCTCAGCCTCGGTCTCCTCAGCCTCGGTCTCCTCAGCCGGAGCCTCCTCAGCCTCGGTCTCCTCAGCCGGAGCCTCCTCAGCCGGAGCATCCTCAGCCTGCTTGGAAGCAGCAACGCGCTCGGAACGGTTGGACTCCTTTGGCTGAACTTCCTCGAGGACGAGGGAGATCTGCGACATTGGAGCGTTGTCGCCTGCGCGGTTCTCCAGCTTGATGATGCGGGTGTAACCACCATCGCGGCCAGCAAAATTCTCTGCCAGCTCGTCGAATAGGTAATTGACAATGTTCTTGTTAGGAACGTGCTTCAGTACCTCGCGGCGGTCATGGACAGAACCAGACTTTGCGCGGGTGATGAGCTTTTCGACGTACGGACGCAGGACCTTAGCCTTGGCGTCAGTGGTCTTGATAGCGCCGTGCTCGATGAGAGCTGCAGCAAGGTTAGACAGAATGTGCTTCTGGTTGCTTGCAGAGCCGCCGAAACGGGCGCCCTTCTTTGGGGTAGGCATATTCGTACTCCTAGTGTGCGGTTAGTGAGCGCTTGGGCTCTATTTACTCAGTATTTACTCAGTCTCTTCCGCGCCACCATCGATGTAGTCGCCGGTCTCGGCGTCATAGCCCTCGATCTGGGTCGGGTCGAAATCTTCCGGTGCATCCTTCAGGGTCAATCCCAGCGAAGCAAGTTTGATCTTGACTTCGTTGATGGACTTCTGGCCGAAGTTCCGGATATCCAGCAGGTCCGATTCGGTGCACTCTGCAAGCTCACCAACGGTGTGGATCTCCTGACGCTTCAGGCAGTTATAAGAGCGGACGGAGAAGTTAAGGTCTTCAATCGGCAGGTTGTAGGCAGCGATGTACTCGGTCTCCTGCGGGGAGGGGCCAATCTCAATGCCTTCAGACTCGATATTGAGCTCACGGGCAAGGCCGAACAGCTCAACAAGGGTAGAACCTGCAGATGCCAGCGCGTCGCGCGCGCTCATGGAGTTCTTGGTCTCCACGTCGATGGTGAGTTTGTCAAAGTCGGTGCGCTGCTCAACGCGAGTCGCCTCGACCTTGTAGCTGACCTTCAAAACTGGAGAGTAGATCTGGTCGACCGGGATGCGGCCAACCTCACCTGCGGAATCTGGCATTGCTGGGACGTAGCCACGGCCACGCTCGACAACCAGTTCCATATCCAGCTTTGCCTGCTCATTCAGGGTTGCGATGTGCGAATCCGGGTTATGGATTTCCACGCCCGCCGGCGGCTGAATGCTGCCTGCGGTGACCTGGCCTGGGCCCTCCGCGGACAGGTACATGACAACCGGCTCGTCAGAGTCGGATGACAAGACCAAGTCCTTGATGTTCAGGATGATTTCTGAGACGTTTTCCTTCACACCGGTGATGGTGGTGAACTCGTGGAGCACACCATCGATCTTGATGGAGGTGACGGCTGCGCCCGGAATGGACGACAGCAGCACGCGACGAAGGGAGTTACCAAGGGTGTAACCGAAACCTGGCTCGAGTGGCTCGATGACGAACTTCGAACGGTTGGTGTCGATGTATTCCTCGGTGAGTTGAGGACGCTGTGAAATGAGCATGTTCTTCTCCTTTGGCGACCGCTATTTGACGCCGAGAGGGGTGAATATTTGGAAGATTTCCCCGACCCCAGAACCGAGGGCAGTACCAGCACGCAGGCCGGTCTGTTGTGACTGCATCGGTGGGGTACGGAGGTGAAGTGTTTACTTCGAGTAGAGCTCGACGATGAGCTGCTCCTGGATGGGCACCTCAATCTGAGCGCGCTCGGGCAACTGGTGCACGAGAATGCGCAGGGTCTCAGGAACTACCTGGAGCCATGCTGGGACAACGGAGTCAACCAGGTTGTCCTGAGCTTCCTCGAACCAGATCATCTTACGGGACTTCTCACGAACATCGATGATGTCGTACTGGGTCACCTGGTAGGACGGGACATCGGTTTTCTTACCGTTGACGGTGAAGTGTCCGTGGGAGACCAGCTGACGCGCCTGACGGCGAGTGCGAGCCAGACCTGCACGGTAAACAACGTTGTCCAGTCGGGATTCGAGAAGGATCAGCAGGTTATCGCCAGTCTTACCAGGAAGGCGGTTTGCCTCCTCGTAGTAGCGACGGAACTGCTTCTCCATGACGCCGTAGGTGAAACGAGCCTTTTGCTTTTCCTGCAGCTGCAGGAGGTACTCGGATTCCTTGATTCGGGCGCGGCCTGCCTGCCCCGGAGGGTATGGGCGGCGCTCGAAGGACATGTCGCCGCCGACGAGATCGACGCGGAGACGACGGGACTTACGGGTTGCTGGGCCGGTATAACGAGCCATGATTTAAACCTCTTTCCTTAATTCCCTTTAGACGCGACGACGCTTCGCGGGACGGCAGCCGTTGAATGGCTGTGGCGTCACGTCGGAGATTGAGGACACTTCAAGGCCTGCGGCCTGGAGGGAACGGATTGCGGTTTCACGACCGGAACCTGGGCCCTTGACGAAAACGTCGACCTTCTTCATGCCATGATCCATGGCCTTGCGGGCAGCGTTCTCTGCGGCCATCTGTGCGGCGAACGGGGTGGACTTACGGGAGCCCTTGAACCCAACGTGGCCGGACGAGGCCCAAGAGATCACAGCACCGGAAGGGTCGGTAATCGACACGATGGTGTTGTTGAAGGTGGACTTGATGTACGCGTGGCCCTGGGCCACATTCTTCTTTACGACGCGGCGACCGCGACGAGACTTAGGAGGCATTGATTACTTCTTCTTTCCTGCGATGGTCTTCTTCGGACCCTTGCGGGTACGAGCATTGGTCTTGGTGCGCTGACCACGGACTGGCAGGCCACGACGGTGGCGTAGTCCCTGGTAGGAGCCAATTTCAATCTTGCGGCGGATGTCAGCCTGGACTTCGCGGCGGAGGTCACCCTCAACCTTCCAGCTTGCTTCAATCACGTCACGCAGAGCGGCTACCTGATCATCGGTCAGGTCGTCGGTGCGCAGGTCGGGGGAAATGCCGGTCTCGTCCAGCAAGTGCTTTGCACGAGCTGGGCCAATGCCATAAATGTAGGTAAGTGCGATCTCCATGCGCTTGTTGCGTGGTAGATCAACACCAGCTAGACGTGCCATGTGGTACGTGCCTTTCGGGTTGTTACGATGGTTTTCTCCCTACCCGTCCACGCCAACCGACGCTTGCTCCGGTCCGTTTCCGGAAGTTGGGTCGTGATATACGTGGCTCCAGCCATCGCAGCCGGAGGTAAAAACAGGTGTGGTCCACACAACTTTGCGTGTGCGGAGCACACCCTGGATAAGGAGGCTTATGTTCTTACTTGTAGCGGTACGTGATGCGTCCGCGGTCCAGGTCATACGGGGAAAGCTCCACGACGACGCGATCCTCCGGCAGGATGCGGATGTAGTGCTGGCGCATCTTGCCACTGATGTGCGCAAGAACCTTGTGCCCGTTGTCGAGCTCGACACGGAACATTGCATTGGGTGAAGGCTCGATAATCTTGCCTTCGACCTCGATTGCGCCTTCTTTAGCCATCTACTCCACATTCCCGGCAGTCGCTTAACGACGACTACCTGCGTTTTTGTACTTCTACTTTCACGGTGTGGCACAACTGTACACACCAATGGCCAACTATAGTACGCGAGCTGGGAAAAGCAAAACCTCTCTCCTTGTTAAGGGAGAGAGGTAGCTGCTGGTCAGAATCTAGTACTAGAGGCGCCCGTTGGGAACGCCGCGGTCCAAATCGCCCCAGACGTAGACATCGTCGCCGATGTGCAGATTGTCGTAGAAGACCTTCGCGTGGCCACCAGGTACGTGCACGCATCCGTGGGAGAGCAGGGTGGGGTCGCCTTGGTGGAAGGCGATGCCGTTATAGGTGAAGTAGACCGAGTATGGCATCGGTGCCATGTTGTACTCACGTGAGTATTCGTCGCGCACCTTGCGGTTGACCTTGTGCCAGCCCTGCGGGGTGTCATAGCCATCAGCACCGGTGGACACTGGGACAGGCCCGTGGGTAACTACGCCATTGCGCTGCAACCAGGCTCGCTGCCCGTTTACATCGATACAGGCTTCTGCGGCCGGTGGACACACACCCGGTGGGATGTTCATGAGCCTTTGGCGTTCCGCTTCAGCCGCGCGACGCTGCTCCTCCGCCTGGCGAGCTGCCTCAGCCTGGCGAGCAGCTTCAGCTGCCTCCGCCTTCTTTTGGGCTATCAGACCGGGGTGAAATACTTCCACACCGCCGTCCACGGCGTCCTTTAGAACTTGGGTGTGTGCACCCGGTGGCAAAGTGTCGATCTGCCCATGTAAGTCATTGCGGGTCTGCCACCCACCTTCACGCGCTTGCTCCGGTGTTGGTAAACCGATCTGGCTGGATAGCTCAGATTGGTTGCTGGACATTACGGATAAATCGGGCAAAGCAGGCTGCGCTGTGGCCTGTGCGGGGACAGCAGCGACCGCCATCACCGCGGCTGCTGCAACTGCAATCATACGGAGGGAAAACTTCGACATACCGAGATCATATCCTGTAGCAAATCAATCAGACAGTTGGAAACACAGAAAGGCTAGGTTCGGGGGGTCAGAATGCGGGGTCCCTTCTTTGTGGCAGCTACTGTGTGCTCCCAGTGCGCTGCTGGGGAACCGTCGAGTGTCACCACGGTCCAATCGTCGTCAAGCACCTCCGAGTCCACTTCCCCACCCAGGATCAGCATGGGTTCGATCGCCAAGACGCTACCTTCCTGGATGATCGGGCCCTTTCCTGGCTTGCCTTCATTGGCAAGGAAAGGGTCTTCGTGCATTACGCGCCCAATCCCGTGGCCGCCGTACCCGTCGAGAATGCCCAACTTAATCCCAAAATCACGCTCTGCCTTATATGTGGCCTGCTCCAGCGCGTGCGATACATCTGTCAGGTGATTACCCGGAACCATGGCCTGCATGCCTTCCATGAGCACCTGCTCGGTGGCACGATTGAGCTTATCGACGTCCGGGGCAAGCTCACCGACACCGAAACTCCAGGCTGAGTCCCCAACCCAGCCTTCAAAAGTTGCGCCGCAGTCGATGGAGACCAGGTCGCCTTCTTTCAGCACTAGCTCGTCGGTGGGGATTCCGTGGACCACCACTTCGTTGACGCTGGAACAGATGGAACCGGTGAACCCCTGATAGCCCAAGAAGGTGGGGATCGCCCCGTGGGAGCGGATCACGTCTTCTGCAACCTTGTCCAGATCTGCCGTTGTCACCCCCGGAACCGCAGCCTTGCGTACTTCTTGCAGCGCGATGCCGACGATGCGGCCAGCCGCCTCCATGGCGTCGAGCTCAGCAGGGGTTTTGGCCGGTATCATCTTTTTTCTCTTGCGAAACACCACCGTGGTGGCCTCCTTTACCTACATCTAATACCTACATCTAATACTTAGATTCCTCGGTTTATTGTTGGGTGCTTTTCAAAGCTAAAGGCCGGCACCCGACAAAACTGTTAGGGTACCGGCCTGGCCGAGTGAAACGTCGAAAAGCGCGCTTACTTGCCCAGCTTCTCCATTGCGCGGGCGTTCACCTCGTCGACTTCGCCTTCGGCATCAATCGCGATGATCTTATCGCCGTAGTAGTCGGTAACCGGCTTCGTCTTCTCCCGATACTCTTCAAGACGGGTACGAATGGTCTCCTCGTTATCGTCGGCGCGACCGCGGGCAAGCATCCGCTCCACCACAACATCCTCGTCAATCTCGAAGCTCAGTACGCCGTCGAGCCGAGTGCCGTTTTTCTCCAGCATCTCTTCCAACACTTCTGCCTGGGCGGTGTTCCGTGGGAAGCCGTCGAGCAGGAACCCATTCTTTGCATCTGGTTCCGCCAGACGTGATTCCACCATGCGGACGGTGACATCATCTGGGACGAGCTTGCCTGCATCGATATAGCTCTTTGCCTCGATACCGAGTGGGGTTCCCTCACCAATATTGGCACGGAATAAGTCACCGGTGGAGATGTGTGGCACGTTGAGCTTGTCGGATAGGATTTCCGCCTGGGTGCCCTTGCCTGCCCCGGGAGGGCCGAGAAGTACGAGTCGCATTATTTCAAGAGTCCTTCGTAATTGGATTGGAGGAGCTGGGATTCAATTTGCTTCACCGTGGTCAAGGCCACGGACACCATAATCAGGATTGCAGTACCGCCGAATGAGGACATCATGGACTGTGAGCCAAGACCCATGTCCAGTGCAATGTTCGGCATCACAGCAATCACTGCCAGGTAGATCGCACCAACAAACAGCAAGCGATTCATCACATAACCCAAATACTGTGCGGTTGGTCGACCCGGCCTAATTCCCGGGATAAAGCCACCATACTTCTTCATGTTCTCGGCCTGATCATTCGGGTCATACTGAATCGATACATAGAAGTACGAGAAGAAGATGATCAGAGCGAAATACACCAGGATGTACTGCCATGACGATGGTGACTGCAGCCAGCTCATGACGTTACGCTGCCACCAGTTATCTGGCGGTGTTACCTGGTTAGAGTAAATAATCTGAGTAATCAGTAACGGCATGTACATCAGCGATGACGCGAAGATGACGGGGATCACGCCGGCCTGGTTGACCTTCAATGGCAGGTAAGTCGAGGATCCGCCGTACTGACGACGACCAACCATGCGCTTGGCGTACTGCACCGGAATGCGGCGCTGGCCCTGCTCGATGAAGATAATGCCCACAACCAAGGCGATCACGGCAACAACGACAACTGCGAAGATGAGCCCGCCAGATTGCTCGAGAATGTTCATGCCGTCGGTTGGCAGGCGGGTCGCAATACCAGCGAAGATCAGCAGGGACATACCGTTGCCCACGCCTTTTTCTGTGATGATCTCACCAAGCCACATGACTAGCACGGCACCGGAGGTCATGACCACGACCATCATGATCAGAGTGAACAGGTTGCGGTCTTCCACGAGCACTGACACACCTCGACCCAGCAACTGTTCGCGGTCGGCCAAAGCAACAATGCCCGCTGACTGCAGCAACGCCAACGCCACGGTGAGGTAGCGCGTGTACTGCGTCATCTTGGTTTGTCCTGACTGCCCCTCCTTCTTGAGTTCCTCGAACTTCGGGATCACTACAGTCAGCAGCTGCACAATAATCGACGCCGTAATGTACGGCATGATGCCGATAGCGAAGATGGACAGCTGGAGCAGTGCGCCACCCGAGAACAGATTGATCACGGAGAATACGGACGAGTTCTCGTCGGTAAGCGCGCTCAAACGACCAGCGATCGTTGCGTAGTCAACACCCGGGGTTGGGATCTGGGCACCGATGCGGTACAGGATGATCAGCGCAAGAGTGATCAGAATCTTCTTGCGCAGATCCGGGTCCTTAAACACCTGAAGAATGGCGGACACAAAGCCTCCTGGCTTCCACCAAGCCTGACTACTGGCGGAAAGTCGTTGAATTTCACTAGCAACGCGCATGGGGGCGCGTTAGACATTATTGACGTTCCTACCCTACCAGCCGGATGTACAAAAGTAAGTTTCTGGGGTCACTATGGCGAAAGACCTATATCTTTCAACAGTTTTTCAACAGATTAAAGCATCTCAACCAATCCACGCAGGAAAGGATTTTCTCCGGGTAATTTATTATTAATTAAATAAATATCATCAAAGTTGACCCTATAAAAGAACCGACGTAATCTGAAGCTAAAGCTGCATGCTTCACTCTGGTGAAGCCCTAAATCGAAGGGGTTTGGATGACTTCAGCAACGCCCGAGGCGCACACAAGTGCCCAGTTGACAGACACCGGAGAAACCGATCCCACCGCGGTTACCCGGCGTGGCTTCCTCAAGTGGTCCGGCCTTGTCGGAGGCACCGCAATGGCGGTCGGAGCCGCCGGTGGCACCCTCCTCCGTGGCACACCTGGAGTGGGAGAAGCTCAGGCTGCCGAAGGAGACTCCACCGCTGATCCGAGTTTCGTGTGGTCGGCGTGCACCGTCAACTGCGGTTCACGCTGCCCGCTGAAGCTGCAAGTGGAAGACGGACGCGTGACCCGAGTCCTGCCGGAGGATGCCGGAGACAATGAAATTGGCTCCCAGCAGATTCGTGCCTGCGTGCGTGGCCGTTCCATTCGCCACCGCATCTACAACCCAGACCGGTTGAAGACCCCTTTGAAGCGCAAGCCTGGCACCGAACGTGGTGCAGGTGAGTGGGAGGAGATCTCCTGGGACCAGGCTCTCGATGAGATTGCAGACAAGATGAAGCAGCTCATTTCCGATTATGGCAATGAGTCCATCTACTTGAGTTATGGCACTGGCACGATTGGGGGCACGATCGCACGATCGTGGCCACCTGTGGAAACACCCTTTGCACGGTTGATGAATCTGATCGGCGGCTACCTCAACCACTACTCCGACTACTCCACAGCGCAGATCACTGCCGCCTACCCCTACCACTACGGAGATTGGGTGACCTCGAATTCTTTCGACGATGTCAAAAACTCGAAACTCCAAGTGATGTTCGGCAATAACCCGCTGGAGACCCGCATGTCCGGTGGCGGCGAAACATTTGTCACCCAGCAGATCAAGAAGAAGCATGGCGTTCGCACGATTATTATCGATCCGCGGTATTCGGAAACGTCGGTAGGCCTTGGCGACCAGTGGGTTGCACTACGCCCCGGAACCGATGCCGCGCTTGTGGCCGGCATCGCCCATGTGCTTATCGACGAAAACCTCCACGACCAAGAATTCCTCGACAAGTACTGTGTCGGTTTCGATGAAGAGCACATGCCGGAAGGTGCCCCGAAGAACGCGTCGTACCGCGCCTACATCGAGGGCAAAGGTCCAGATGGAATCGAAAAAACCCCTGAGTGGGCCTCGAAGATTACCGGTGTTCCCCCTCAAGATATTCGCCAGCTCGCCCGTGAGATGGGAACCGCACAGCCGGTTTCCATCACTCAAGGGTGGGGCCCACAACGCCACGCCAATGGCGAAAATCAGGCACGTGCTGTGTTTACACTTGCAGCACTGTTAGGACAGATCGGCATCCCTGGTGGTGGCACGGGTGCTCGCGAGGGCTCCGCGTCCCTGCCGATGACCTACCCGTTTAATACTCAGTATGAGAACCCGGTGGAAACGTCGATCCCGGTGGCAATGTGGACGCACGCTGTGGACCATGGCGAGAAAATGACCGCCACCCACGACGGTGTGCAGGGGAAAGACAAGCTGGACGTGCCTATCAAAATGCTGTGGCAATATGCTGGCAACACGCACACGAATCAGCATTCAGACTTGAATCGTACAATCGAACTACTCAAGGATGACAGCAAGGCTGAGTTGGTCGTGGTTAGCGATATTCAAATGACTGTGTCTGCCCGCTACGCCGATTATGTTCTGCCGGATGCATCGACTGCGGAGCAGTTAGACGTGATCCAGCAGGGTTCGGCCGGCAACTTGGAGTACACCATTCTGGCTTCGCCTGCGATTCAACCTCTGTATGAATGCCGCCCGATTTATGACGTCGTCGCAGATCTGGCTGAACGTTTCGGTGTGCGCGATAAGTTCACTGAAGGCCGCACCCAGGAAGAATGGGTCAAATACACGCTGGATGAGTCCCGCAAGGAAATCCCTGAGCTTCCCGAGTTCGATGAACTACAGAAGATGGGGGTGTGGCGTCGTGAAGGCGAATCCGTCATTGCACTGGAAGACTTCCGGAAAGACCCTGTGGCCAACCCCCTCGAAACTCCATCCGGAAAGATCGAGATCTTCTCGGAGACGCTGCACAACATGATCAGCGAATGGGAGTTCGATGAATCATTGCCGGGCAACAAACTCACCGCGCTACCAGAACATGTGGATACGTGGGAAGGGGCAAAGGCTGCGTCCAATAACAAGAAGTACCCCCTCCAGGTCATTGGGCACCACACGAAAGGCCGCACGCACTCGTCCTACGCCAACGTCGATTGGCTTCGCGACGATGCCCACCCTCAGGTGCTGTGGATCAACCCGATGGATGCGTCTAGCCGGGGCATCGAAAACGACGACGAAGTATTCGCTTTCAACGATCGCGGGCGGATCAAGTCCATCGCTCGAGTCACCCAGCGAATCGCACCCGGTGTGATCTCCATCCCCCAGGGTTCGTGGTTTAACCCGAAGGACGGAGGCGTGGATGAAGGCGCATCCGTTAACACGCTGACCAGCTGGCAACCCTCACCTCTTGGGAAGGGCAACGCCCAACATACTGCTATTTGCCAGGTCGAGAAAGCATAAGCGAGGAGAAAACCACAATGGCCAACGAAACCAAAAATACTACTTCTGATGCAGGCAAGGACCGCGTGAACAAGCGCCTCGGCTTCTACTTCGACCAAACGCTGTGCAACGGCTGTAAGGCCTGCCAAATCGCGTGCAAGGATAAGCACGACACCCCAATCGGTGTGAACTGGAGGCGCGTGGTGGAGTATTCAGGCGGTGACTGGGCCACAAACTCTGATGGTGTGATGCAAAATAGCACCTTCACCTACTACACCTCCATTTCCTGCAACCACTGCGATAACCCAATATGTACCCAAGTCTGCCCGACAACCGCGATGCACGTCGGTGAAGACGGCGTAGTAACCGTCGACCCAGATAAGTGCGTAGGGTGCCGCTACTGCGAATGGGCGTGCCCATACTCTGCTCCGCAGTTCAATGTGGACAAGGGCGTGATGACAAAGTGTGACCTGTGCGCCGATTATCGCTCGGAAGGCAAAGAGCCGGCTTGTGTGGCCTCGTGCCCATCGCGCGCTTTGGACTGGGGCCCGATTGATCAGTTGCGCGAAGAGCACGGCGATGTCAACGGCATCGCACCACTTCCTGATCCATCGCTGACAGAACCACGCCTGACGATGAGACCGCACAAAGATGCCAAGCCGTGGGACCGTTCTGAGGCTGGCGAGATTGCCAACCCTACCGAGGTTTAAACAGAGGTATAACCATGAATCTGCACGAGTGGCCGTTGACGTTTTTCACGGTCTTTGGACAAATGGCGGTCGGCGCATTCTTCGTCTTGGGCTGTATCACCGTGTTTGGGCGTTTGCGTTTTTCAAGCAACGCGATTGACCGCATCTGCGTTCCCGCCCTGTATGCCATCGGCCCGATCATGATTGCGGGCTTCGTTTTGGCGTTCTTTCACCTTGGCAACCCTCTGAACGCACCCAATGTGATCCGCAACATTGGCTCGTCCGGTTTGACCCAGGAGCTGGTAGCAGGGTGTGTTTTCGCAGGTCTTGGGTTCCTGTTCGCCGCCTCCCAGTTCTTCGACTGGTTTACAGTGCGTGTACGCGCCGGGATCGCGGTACTTACTGCGCTAGTCGGCCTCGGGTTTATTTACACCATGGCGAACCTCTACATGCTTCCCACCATCCCGGCGTGGAACCGCTGGACAACCCCGGCCTCGTTCTATCTGTCGGGTGCTGTCACTGGCCTTCTGGCAATTGCTGTCGCACTGACCGCATATAACTGGCTAGAGGATTCTCCGCTGATTAAGCGGCTCATCCCGTCTGCGCGCAATGCTGATCAAACCGAGGAGCAGAAAGAGGAGGTGTGGGACTTAATCTCTGCCAGTTTGCGCTGGATCGGCATCGCCTTAACTATTGTTGTGCCGTTGATCTTTATCGTGATGGTCTTTATTCATTCACGCCCGGCTGGCCCGAATGAAGCCGAATTCGCTTTCAATACCACCGCGTTTGTGATCCGTATTTGCCTCCTGTTGCTTGGTGCTTTTATCGTGGGACTCATTTTGGCGTTTGGGAACCGTCGCACTCGCCCGAGCGGGCTGAATATGACGCTGATTACCGTCGCCTATATCGCTGTGGTGATCGCCGAGTTGGTTGGCCGCTTCCTGTTCTACGGCGCTATCGACAAGGTAGGAATTTAATGGAGGCAAATCGCGCACAGCGGTTGGCAATCGCGGCCGACATCGTTGGCCAGCTTTTTCTCGAGGCCCCGCGACCTGCGCTAGCAGCCGCGCTTCACGACGAAAAGTTCTTGCGGGACTGGCCGCTTGACGACGACCACTCCCAAGCAGCTACTCAGATGCTGCGCTCTGCCTCACCAGATTCTGCTGATGAGCTTAAACGCGATCACCTCTACTTGTTCACCGGCATTGGTGCTCCGCTCGCCCAGCCATATGAGTCGCCCTACTTCTCCCCCGATGGCCTAGTCTTCGATTCCGCAACCGCGGAGGTCGCTGAGATTTACCGCCAGGTCGGGTTTTCCACCGGCACCGACGCAATGCCTGCCGACCATATCGGTTTCCAACTGTTGTGCGTGGGGCATATCGCCCGCCAGATTACTGCCTTGGCGCCCTCAGTCGGCGCGTACACGGAGATCCTGCGAAGCTTCGTCGATAAGCATCTCGGCCGGTTTAGCGAGCATGTCCTTGTAAGCGTGGAAGAACATGCACGTAGCTCCATTTATCAGGCCCTGCCGGGGCTGACGCGCGGAGTGATCACTACCACGCTCACGCTGTGCTAATTTGAACCCCATGGACGACCTTTCCTCCTCCCCAAAGCGCATTCGTATTGGTAACCGTGAACGTAGTGAAGCCCTTGATCAGCTGAGTACTGCCTTCACCGAGGGTTATCTCGACGTGTATGAGTTCGATAGCCGCACCGCTTCTGCTGCTTCTGCGGAGTACCAGGATGAGATCTCCGTGCTTTTCGACGACCTGCCAGACCTTAGCGACGGCACGCAGCCGACAGCTGCAACCATGCCGCCACATAGCCTGGCCCAGGTGCCAGTAAGCAGTGCCGCAGTAGACCTCGATGATGTAATGGCTCGGGGGAAGAAAGTCGCCGTCGCCGATGCAGCCATCTGGACCGTGACAATGGCCGTTTTCTTTTTAGGCTTGTTTGTATTCCAGTGGAATTATTTCTGGCTCGCCTTCATAGCCGGTGGCTTAGGCTCAGCCGCTGCTCGGGCGGTGATAGGGCTAAGCGACGAGGAAGAAGAGGTTTACGAGGAGCTTGAAGAGGCAGAGCGTAAACAGCGCGCGGAGCGACTCGAAATAGCAAAACGTCGACGCCTGGAACTTGATTCCGGAAAATGAACATCAGGTTACGATAAGTTTAACTTTTGTGAAATTGCAGGGATTACAGTCACTAAAACCAAGATAAGTGGCGAACTCCCTAGCAATCGACACCGCAAGGTGTAGATTTTAGGTTATGGAGACATTCAAACAGCCAATTGACCAAATCCTTTCCACCCTCGACGAAACCAGAGCAGAGCGAGAAGAACTCCTCAAGTTCTTCCACCAAAACCCTGAGCTGTCCATGCAAGAAGATGCCACCTCGGCAAAAATCAGGGAAGAACTCGAACGCTACGGCGTTGACTACACCCGAGTAGGACGCACCGGCCTCGTCGCCACCATCGAAAACGGAGACGGCCCGATCGTCGCAATGCGCGCCGACATTGATGCCCTTCCAGTCAAAGAAGCTTCAGGCAAAGACTTCGCTTCAACCGCAACTCAAGTGGACGAACAAACTGGGACAGAGGTCCCCACGGCTCACGCATGCGGCCACGACTACCACCTCATGTGCCTGCTAGGTGCCCTCCAATCTTTCAAAGAGAACACAGACAGTTGGAGTGGCACATTCATCGGTGTTTTCCAGCCAGGTGAGGAAACGGCCTCCGGCGCGCGTGACCTGGTGGAGAACAACATTCAAGATGCCATGCCACGTCCAGATGTGTACCTCGGCCAGCACGTCCTCGGTTCGCTGCCAGGGGGTTTCGTCGGCACGCGCCGCGGACCTGTCCTCTCACAAGCTTTTTCGGTGAAGGTAGAAATCTTTGGCAAGGGTTCACACGGCTCCATGCCCGAGCTTGGCGTTGACCCAGTAGTGCTCGCCTCAACTATTGTCACCCGACTGCAAACCATCGTCTCCCGCGAGGTAGCAGCGCGCGAAACCGCCGTTGTTACCGTTGGATCAATCCACTCCGGAACCAAATCCAACATCATTCCCGATTCCGCCGAACTTCTCATCAACACTCGCGCCTACAGCCAAGAAGTCAGCGACCATATCCGGGAAGCAATCGAACGACTCGTACGCGGCGAATGCCAGGCAGCACGCAGCCCACGCGAACCAGAGTTCACGTACTACGACGTATACCCCCTGACCGACAATGACGGGGATGCAACTGACACCGTGCGGGAAGCCTTTGATTCCTACTTCGGGGAAGAGTCCATTGACCTTAACCCAATTCCAGCGTCGGAAGACTTCTCCATTGTTCCAACCCATCTGGGAGTCCCCTACACCTACTGGGGGCTTGGTGGCTTCGCAGACCAGGCAAATGCGCCAGGAAACCACAACCCTGCTTTCGCACCTGACCTGCAGCCCACCCTCGACCGAGGAGCAGAAGCAATCGTGGTTGCAGCTTCTCCGTGGCTGTGTCGCACTACCAACTGAACATGTCATGCAGCCGTCTCCGGGCGGCCCTTCTCTAAAAAAGGATTTAACCGTGCAATCAACACTGCAAAACACTCAGCAATTCAAAGGTAACAATTCCGCTTTGACGGGTATTGTTCTCGCCGTTGTTACCTTCTGGCTGTTCGCCCAAACAACGCTGAACATCGGCCCAGCGATGGGATCCGATATTGGCACCCCACCTGCAATCATGAACATCGCCATTTCACTTTCGGCGCTGTTCTCCGGCATGTTCATTGTTGTGGCCGGTGGCTTCGCCGACAAAATTGGCCGTGTAAAAGTTGCCAACTGGGGAAATATCTTAAACATTATTGGTTCCCTACTGGTTGGCCTCGCTGTCAGCGGTGACATCGGCACAGGCATGCTCCTAGTAGGCCGTATTCTGCAAGGATTATCCGCAGCCTTCATCATGCCATCCACAATGGCGCTGTTGAAGACCTACTGGGAGGGTAAAGACCGCCAGCGCGCAGTCTCCATGTGGTCGATGGGTTCGTGGGGTGGATCTGGACTGGCAGCCGTCTTCGGTGGTGTGATGGTTACCTCCATGTTCGGATGGCGTTCCATTTTTATCATGTCCGCCATCATCTCGGCGATCTCCATCCTGCTGATGCGACAAATCCCTGAAGATGCCCCGGCGAAAGACTCCCCCAAGAAAACCGACTGGCCGGGAATCATCACTCTGGCACTGTTCGTTCTATCCTTGCTCCTGGTAGTTACCCAAGGCTCCGTAATTGGGTGGACGAACTGGATCACCTGGGCCCTTATCGGCGTGGTGGTGATCTCGCTCACCGCTTTTATTAAGGTTGAATCCGGAAACCCCAACGCGCTCGTTGACTTCAATTTGTTCCGCAACCAAGTCTTCACCGGTGCCACAATTTCCAACTTGATGATCAACGCCACTGCGGGCTTGATCCCCATCTCCCTCTGGGTGATCCAAGATGCTGCTGAATGGAACGCTACACAAGCCGGCTACCTTACAATTGGTTACGCCGTGTTCATCATCGCGTTTATTCGCGTTGGTGAGAAATTGTTGCAGAAATTCGGTGCGAAAAAGCCGATGCTATGGGGTGCGATCATCGTGATTATCTCCATCGCAATGCTACTGTTCACCAATACCATGGCCTCTACCTATGCAGTCCTTGTGGCAATCTCGTACTGCCTGTTCGGTCTCGGCCTGGCGTTCTACGCAACTCCATCCACCGATGCTGCGCTATCGTCTCTGCCCGACGAACAAGCTGG
Source organism: Corynebacterium cystitidis (assembly GCF_900187295.1). NCBI lineage: Bacteria > Bacillati > Actinomycetota > Actinomycetes > Mycobacteriales > Corynebacteriaceae > Corynebacterium > Corynebacterium cystitidis. Next base: position 2,068,196 of record NZ_LT906473.1, read on the forward strand.
AGCTGGTTCTGGCGTGTACAAGATGGCTTCCTCTCTCGGCGCCGCTTTCGGTGCCGCAATCCCAACATCCATCTATGTCGCGATGAGCACATCGGATTCCACCATGCTGGGCAACGTCATCGAGTTCACTGGCCGCCAAGACAATGCGGTGGTCCGCGAAGCAGGCATGTTTGGCATGTTTGCGATCCTCATCATGGCACTTATCGCACTGTCCTCTATCATCCTGTTCGTCCCCAATGATGCTGGCTCCAAGAAGTCTGATAAGGCACCGACCAAGGCTACCGAGCTCATGCTTGAAGCCGAAGAGGAAATTGCCCGCCTGGAAGCACAGATCGCGGAAGCTCAGACTGGCATCGAGAGTGCTCGCGAAAAGTACGCGACGGCGAAGGCAGCTGCAGAAAAGGAAGGACTGCCAGCCTCATAAGAGTTTCGCTCCTGCACAATTTGTGCGGTGCGCTCTTGAGCTCTTAAACACAGCAGCGCCCCACACCATTAAGGTGTGGGGCGCTGTCTTCGTCGTCAAGCGCGACCTGAAAACTTAGGCCTCGGTGACGGAACCTCCAGCTGCTTCAATCTTTTCCACTGCAGACTTGGAGAACTTGGTTGCGGTGACGTTAAGCTTAACGCCTAGGTCGCCGCTGCCCAGGACCTTGACAGGCTGGTTTTTGCGAACCAGGCCAGCTGCGACAATGTCTGCAACTGCGATGTCTCCTCCCTGTGGGAAGGCTTTTTCGAGGTCTGCAACGTTGACTACTTGGTAGACAACCTTGTTGCGCGCCTTGAATCCCTTCAGCTTTGGCAGACGCATGTGAAGTGGCGTCTGGCCACCTTCGAATGCGTGTGGAACCTGCTTCCGCGCCTTAGTACCCTTGGTACCGCGACCAGCAGTTTTGCCACCTTTACCAGCTTCACCGCGACCGACGCGGTGCTTTGGCTTGTTTGCACCCTTTGCTGGGCGCAGATCGTGGAGCTTAATAATGTCGCTCATTGTGTAACCTACTCCCCTGCAACTTCTTCGACGGTGACCAAGTGGCGCACCACGAGGATCTGGCCGCGAGTAGCCGCGTTGTCCTTCTTGACAACAGACTGGCCGATCTTGCGCAGGCCAAGGGCCTCAAGGTTTGCACGGTGCTGTGGCTTGGTACCGATCTTGCCGTGCTTCAAAGTAATCTTCAAAGCCATGGTTTATGCCTCCTGTCCTGCGCGTGCGCGCAGCATGCGAGCTGGGGCAACCTCTTCGAGGGACTTGCCGCGCTTCGCTGCAACCTCTTCTGGGCGAGCCAGATCCTTCAATCCCGCAACGGTCGCCTTCACGACGTTGAGCGCGTTGTCGGAACCGAGGGACTTGCACAGGATGTCCTGCACGCCAGCACACTCCAGCACTGGACGTGCCGCGCCACCGGCAATCACACCGGTACCCGGAGCTGCTGGGCGCATCATGACGATGCCTGCTGCGGCTTCACCCTGGACTGGGTGCGGGATGGTTCCGCCAACCATAGGGACGCGGAAGAAGTTCTTACGAGCCTCTTCGGATCCCTTCTGGATTGCGGCAGGAACTTCCTTGGCCTTGCCGTAGCCTACACCGACCATGCCCTGGCCGTCGCCCACGATAACGAGGGCGGTGAAGGACATGTTGCGGCCACCCTTAACGGTCTTCGCGACACGGTTGATGGAGACTACGCGTTCGATGTACTTGTCGCGATCGTCGTTCTGGCGACGGTCGTCGCGGCGGCCACGGCCACCACGCTCGTTGCGGTTGTTCTTGTTGTTCTGGTCTTCGGCGGAGCGTCCGCCGTCACGCCGTTCACGTCCCGGCATTACGCATTCCTTCCGTTGATGTTCATGGTCATGGTGGTCATTAGAACTTCAGCCCACCTTCACGTGCAGCGTCTGCCAGAGCGGCGACGCGGCCGTGGTACTTGTAGCCAGCGCGGTCAAAAACGACCTGTTCGATGCCGGCTTCCTTTGCGCGCTCAGCGATGAGCTGACCGACCTTTGCAGCCTTGGCCTTCTTGTCGCCCTCTGCGGAGCGGACATCTGCTTCCATGGAGGAAGCGGAAACCAGGGTGTGACCGGCCAGGTCGTCGATGACCTGAACGTGCATGTGGCGGGAGCTGCGGTGCACCACGAGGCGTGGTGCCTCTGGGGTGCCCCGCAAGGTTTTGCGAATGCGGAAGTGGCGACGAGCGCGTGCCTCGCGTCGGCGGCTGGAAATATCCTTGCCGATGGGGGTGCGCTTGGTGTTCTCTGCAGTATTGCTCATGCTTACTTACCCGTCTTTCCGACCTTACGACGAACCTGCTCGCCCTCGTAACGGATGCCCTTACCCTTGTATGGGTCATCCTTACGCAGACGGCGGATATTTGCCGCGACCTGGCCTACCAGCTGCTTATCAATGCCTTCGATGGAGAGCTTGGTGTTGCCATCAACAGCGAAAGTGATGCCCTCTGGCGCTTTGATGAGAATCGGGTGCGAGTAACCGAGAGAGAACTCAAGGTCCTTACCCTTCATCTGCACACGGTAACCAACGCCGAAGATCTCCATGTTGATCTTGTAGCCCTCGGTGACACCAACAACGAGGTTGTTAACCAAGGAACGAGACAGACCATGCAGCGAGCGGTTCTCACGCTGGTCGTCTGGGCGGGAAACAACAATCTCGTTGTCTTCCACAGCGATAGTGATAGGTGCCGGGATCGTCCAGGACAGGGACCCCTTTGGCCCCTTGACATCGACGTCTTGGCCATCGATCTTGACTTCGACGCCACTAGGGATTGCGATAGGTTCCTTACCTACACGTGACATATGTTCTTACCTCCCTATTACCAGACGTAAGCGAGGACTTCCCCGCCTACGCCCTTCTCGCGAGCCTCACGGTCGGTCAGCAGGCCCTGGGACGTGGAAATAATAGCCACGCCGAGGCCGCCGATCACCTGAGGAAGGTCGGTGGACTTTGCGTACACGCGCAGACCTGGTTTGGAAACACGGCGCAGGCCAGCAATGGACGCCTGGCGAGACGGACCGTACTTCAGCTCGAGGGACAAGGTCTTGCCGACCTTCTGGTCCTCGACGGTGTAGTCAGCGATGTAGCCTTCTTGCTTCAAGATCTCGGCGATGCTCGCCTTAAGCTTGGAGGAAGGCATGGACACGGTGTCGTGGTGCGCATTGTTAGCATTGCGCACGCGCGACAGCATATCCGCGATTGGATCTGTCATGGTCATGGAAGTGACCGTTACCTTTCTCGTTGCGGTTCCGACCCACCAATGGCGTTTTCCGTGTGATCTCTCGGGGGCGACTCTGCGCGTCACGCACTCAGTAGCGTGTGATGCTCGCTGCCCAATCCATACACTCGGTCCGCATGCTGGCGAGGGGCCTGCAACAAAGTTGGAAATTCTATGTACTTGGCGGCCTTGGGCACGCTCGTTTACGGGCACAAGTCCGACGTTCGACGATACACGTGATGCGCCTCAGAACAAAATCCAGTTCCGGGCCCTTTTCCGCCACGGAAAAACCAGGAGGCACCAGAGAAACCAGAGGATAAACCAGAGGATATCGCCACTACCCCTGCTTGTGCGCCAGACCTTATTACGCCAGATATATTGGTTTAGCTTGGAATTTAGGTTTACACGACCACAACCCGGGATTTATGTTTTCACAGTCCGTAGAAAATCAGTACTCTAGCGGTTATGACCGCACCATCTGAAGTCTCATCTGAAGTTTCACGTTCAAATCCTGTAGCGAATAAATTCGATAATCCTAAGGTTGGCAACCAAGTCAAGGGCGCCGCCGGCGTTGGGGGTGTGCTGCACGCGATGCAGCACGCTGTTCCCAATCATGCGGTAGGCACCCTCCTCAAGCTGAACAAGCACGGTGGCATCGACTGTCCTGGCTGTGCATGGCCAGAGCCACCACAGTCCGAGCTTGGCATCGTGGAGTTCTGCGAAAACGGCGCTAAAGCAATCGCGCAGGAAACCACGGGCACTCGCGTGACCCGTGAGTTCTTCGCTAACACTACCATCCAGCAGATGCGCGAAATGACTGATTACGAGCTTGACCAGCTCGGCCGTCTGCAAGAACCAATGCTGTATGACCGCTCTCGTGGCGACGAAAAATACCACCCCATTACTTGGGATGAGGCTTTCAAGCTGATCACAGAGCAGCTGCTCAAGACAGAACCTTCTCGCGCGCACTGGTACACCTCCGGTACCGCCGTCAACGAGTCCGCATACGCTTTTGGTCTGCTCGGCCGCCGTCACGGCTCCAATAACCTGCCGGACTGCGCCAACCTCTGCCACGACTCCACCGGTGTCGCTTTGGCGAAGACTGTCGGCGTGGGCAAGGGCTCTGTCACCATGCATGACTTCCACAACGCTGATCTGATCATCTCAGTGGGACAGAACCCAGGCACCAACCACCCACGTGCGCTATCCGCGTTCCACAAGCAGAAGGAAAATGGCGGCAAAATGATCGCCATCAACCCGATGCCCGAGACCGGTTTGATGAAGTTCAAGGAGCCCCAGTCTGTCAAGGGTGTCTTGAATATTCCCGACAAGCTTGCCGACGAATACGTGCAGGTTCGCCTAGACGGCGACCGAGCACTCTTCCAACAGATCAACCGCGAACTTATTCGTCGTGACGCTCTTGACCACAAGTTCTTGGACCAGTTCTGCTCCAATGTTGATGAGACCATCGCCTACCTCAAGTCGCTTGACGACGCCCAACTGGAACGTGGTTCTGGTATTCCGATGTCGCAGGTGCGCAAGATCGTCGACTACGTAGAGAAGGCAGAGACCGTCATCGTTGCGTGGACTCTGGGTGTCACTCAGCACAAGAACGCTGTGAACACGATCCAGGAGATGGTGAACTTCATGCTACTCACCGGCAACTATGGCAAGCCGGGTGCAGGTTCCGCACCGTTTCGTGGACACTCCAACGTGCAGGGGGACCGCACCATGGGTATCTCCGAGAAGATGCCAGAGTGGTTCCTGTCCAACCTGGAGAAGGAATTCGGTTTCGACGTTCCTCGGGAACACGGACGTGGCTCGGTGGAAACTGCGATGGCACTGCGCGACGGCGAGTCAGACTTCTTCATGTCGCTGGGTGGCAACTTTGTTCGCGCCATGTCGGACACCACCGCGGTGGAAGACGGCATGAGCAACAACCAACTGACCGCCCACATGTTGACCAAGCTCAACGCGACGTGCGCATGGCCTGGTGAAAAGGGTCTGATCTTGCCGGTACGCTCCCGCTCCGACTATGACCCGCAGAAGTCTGGGCCGCAGATGACCTCCGTCGAAGCATCCGACTCGAAGATTTCTGGGTCCCGCCCGAAGCGCAAGGCTAACAGCGACCTGGACATAAAGTCCGAAGTTGATGTGATCTGCTCCGTCGGCCGCGAGACTTTCGGCGATGACTTCTGGCAGCCGATGATTGACGACTACGGCGTGATCCGTGACCACATTGCTAACACCATCCCAGGTTTTGAGAACTACAACGAACGCCTCGAGCGCCCAGGTGGGTTCATGCTGCCGCACGCTGCCCGCGAGCGCATCTTCAACACCTCCGACGGTAAGGCACAGCTAACCATCAACGAGACCAACACCATTGAGCTCGAAGAGCACCAGCTGCTGCTGTCCACCGTGCGCAGCCACGACCAGTACAACACCATTTCCTACGGGCTCGATGACCGTTACCGTGGTGTACGCGGTGGCCGCCGCGTACTCTTCATCAACAAGGTTGACCTGGACAAGCGTGGCCTGAAGGATGGCGACTTGGTTGATGTGGTGTCGGTCTACGAGTCTGGTGAGCGTCGTGCAGAGAACTTCCGTCTGGTCGAATATGACCATGCGCGTGACTGCGTGTCTGGCTACTTCCCTGAGCTGAACAACCTGGTTCCTCTCGAGGAGTACGCTCACGGTTCTGAGACCCCAACCTCGAAGTCCGTGGTTGTCCACCTCGAGCCACTGGGCCGTAACGCCCACGACATGAAGTAACCGAAGCTTCTTAAAGTGCACCCACCGCGCCGCACCGGCGCCGTGGGCGTTGTCGTTTCGGGCGCGTATGCTTAAACCCAAACACGAAAGGAATGACCATGAGTAGTGTGCAAACGATCATCGGCCACCTCGACACCACCAGGGACCACCGGGAAAAGCTCTATAAGCACTTCCACCAACACCCAGAATTGTCCATGCAGGAGCATGCAACTGCAGACAAGATTCGTGCAGAACTCGACAGGCTGGGTATCCCCCACCACACGGTTGGAGGCACGGGTGTTGTCGCCACCATCGCAAACGGCGAAGGCCCTGTCGTTGCTACACGTGGCGATACAGATGGCCTACCGATGCAGGAAGACTCGGGCAAAGAGTATGCCTCCACCGCTACACAAGTGGACGAAGCTACCGGCAAGGAAGTCCCTACTGCGCATTCCTGTGGGCACGACATTCACATTATGAGCCTGCTTGGGGCGCTCGAAGCCCTTAATGCCACCAAAGACGCATGGTCGGGCACTTTCATCGCAGTATTCCAACCGGGCGAAGAGACGGCTTCGGGTGCCCGTGCCATGGTTGACGATGGCATCGCTGAACTCATTGGCACCCCAGACGTGTATTTGGGCCAGCACGTTTTAGGCACCCTTCCGCTCGGCGCGGTGGGCACCCGCGTAGGACCGACATTGTCGTCTGCATTTTCCGTCAAGGTCACTATTCATGGCAAAGGTTCACATGGTTCGATGCCAGAACTCAGCGTAGACCCGGTGGTCACGGCAGCGTCGATCGTCGGCAAGCTCCAGACGATTGTGTCACGCGAAGTTGCAGCGGCAGAAACAGCTGTGGTGACTGTGGGCGCGATCCACGCTGGCAGCAAGTCCAATATCATTCCAGATTCGGCTGAACTACTGATCAACACCCGCGCCTACACCGACGCCACCGGCAAGCACCTGCGTGAGGCGATCGAACGACTCGTGCAAGCAGAGTGCCACGGGGCGCGCTGCCCTCAGGAGCCTGAGTTTGAGTATTACGACGTCTACCCTTTAACCGACAACGACGCCGACACCACAGCACGCGTTCGGGAGGCCTTCAATAAGTACTTCGGTGACCAGGCCATGGATTTGGCACCCGTTCCTGCCTCGGAAGATTTCTCCATCATCGCTGATGCAGTAGGAGCCCCCTATACCTTCTGGGGTTTAGGCGGTTTTGAGGACTACGAATATGCCCCAGGCAATCACAACCCGGCATTTGCCCCAGACATCCAGCCCACATTGGATCGTGGCGCTGAAGCTATCATCGTAGCGAGTTCGCCGTGGCTAATTGGAGACATATAATGGCATGTCACGCACACTTTTACAACGAGAGGTAAGAAGAGATGGCCAAAGATAGCCCACAGGAAATCGCATCCACGCACGAGTGGTTGAATCAAGCATCGCAGACCCTGCAGATTTCGCCTGAGCTAACCCGCGAGGTGTTGGGCGACCTGCTCGATCTAACAAAGAATGTCGCACATGGCCCTTCGCGCCCCGCCGCGCCTGTCACCGCATTTTTAATTGGGCTATCCACCGGGCAGGCACAGGAAGCAGGAACGAGTGAGGAGGACCTAGCGGCAGCGGTGCGCGAGCGCATTGCACAGATCAACGCAACGCTCGGGGAGTACCAAGACTAGTGGGACGCATCACCCGCAACTTCGCCGTCACAAAGGTCACGCTTGACGACGACAACATCACTACTGACACGCGAGCAGACAGTGTCACAGTGGAAGAGCCGCTAGAGATACGCAATGGTGGACAGACGCTGACCACCACGATGCGCACACCGGGCAACGATATTGAGCTGGCCCACGGATGGCTCTACGGCGAAGGCATCATCACCGCTGCCGCCCAGGTGTCTGAGGCCCGCTACTGCGCTGGAGCTACCGGCCCCGATGGGCAGAACACGTACAACGTGTTGGAACTCAATGTGTTCACCCAGCAACCGATCGGCCCCGAATTCATCCGTTTAACCACAACCACGAGCGCTTGCGGGGTGTGTGGTACGACCTCAATCGAGGAGATCATGGGCAAAGCGGTTAACCCGATCTCGCCTATCCAGCTCGATGCGCGTCTGGTGTTGGAGCTACCCGAGAAACTTCGTGCAGGCCAGAAACAATTCCGCAAGACCGGCGGGATTCACGCCGCCGGCGCCTTTGATGTGGAGGGCAATCCGGTAGTGATCCGCGAGGACATTGGCCGCCACAACGCCGCCGACAAGGTAATCGGCCACATGCTCATGGAAGGCCTCCTGCCTGCCAAGGACCACGTTCTGGTGATGAGCTCACGTGCTTCCTTTGAGCTGGTACAGAAGGCTGTTATGGCTGGGTTCAGCGGGCTGGTCGCTGTGTCTGCGGCCTCCTCCCTTGCCGTCGAGCTTGCGCGTGAGGCCAACATGGCCTTGGTCGGTTTTGCCCGCCCGGGCCGCTTCAACCTCTATTCTGGCAAGCTTCGTGGCGTCTAGCGCTACAGGTCTAGCGCTACGGGTAGTGGACTAGGACGGCAATGCTGGCCGTTGGCGCAGTCTGGTCTGCCCCAGATCGCTTAAATCACCAGCGTCCATCCCGTTGTAGTAGGCGGTGGCGTTCATTGCCCGCTGTGACTGCTTCGACGTGGCGCGGAGGTTGTTGTCTTCCAGGTAGTTGTCGCGGGCCTCAGTTGCACGGGTGGCATCGTCGATAAGCGCAAGCTCGTAGCCGGCCGATGCTGCCGCCACTGTCTCTTCCGCCTCCGTCAGCCGCGCCGCAACCTGCGAGGCAAAGCCGGACATAAACGAGCGCCGCAATACCACCGTGGAGTACCCCGGCTGTGCTGGCTGGTCCAGGCCTTTGGCCACCATCTGCGGCATGAGCATGCTAAACAGCAGAACAAGGCGCTTAACGTGGCGGCGCAACCCAAACACCATGACCTTTTCCACCTTTGTCGAATTGCGCACGCCCACACTTAACGCCTCGCAGTGCAAAGCTGCGGCCAAGGCCGACAATAATAGCGCCTGCATGTCCGTATAAGCCCCGCTCAACTCGATTTCCTCCATCGCAATGGCATCGCCATCGTCGGCCTGGCTGAGATCCCGCTCATCAAAACCGTAAGTGGCCATGAGGTCGAAGGCTTTGGAGTAAAACACATCGCCTTCCGGTGTGCCGGACCGGTCTGCTGCTTGGTTGAGTAATTTCTGGACTCGTTGCTTAATCTTGTCAATGGAATTGGTGTTCATCGTTCCCCCGATGGTCTCAGTGCTTAACGACGACCAGTTGGTGCCGCTACTTCCTATTCGTACAACAATATGCTGACACGCGCGCCCAGGTGCCTCTCAACCTGTGGATAACTGAGCACCTGTGGATAACCACACGGCCTGCGGCCCCAAGTTGCCCTAGTCCGCAAATCCCCTCCACCCACCACAAACAAACGCTGAGTGTGGAAATCACACTATGGAAATGAGTGTGTTGGAGGAAAAATTCGCTGCGACACACAGAAATCTGCAGTGTGACTTCCACACTCAGGACGCACGGGTGATCCATTCGCTTTTAGCGAGACTTCGTCACTGACAAAGGCGTGCCGTATTTAATGCAAAGTGTCAGTCAGTTTAAATTCGCTTTTAGCGAGACTTCGTCACTGACAGGCCGATGATCCCGACATTAACGCTCTCTACAGGTTTCAATTCGCTTTTAGCGAGGCTTCGTCACTGACGAGATTCTCTCGCGCCGCTGGCCGAAGGCTCGTGGTTTCAATTCGCTTTTAGCGAGACTTCGTCACTGACTCATCAAGATTAACCCTGGGGTTTTCGTCGGAAAGTTTCAATTCGCTTTTAGCGAGACTTCGTCACTGACTCCTAGCGGCAGGGTCTTACATTAGCAGCAACTGCTGTTTCAATTCGCTTTTAGCGAGACTTCGTCACTGACCCCGTTAGTCGGGGTATACAGGCTAAAGAAGACAGTGTTTCAATTCGCTTTTAGCGAGACTTCGTCACTGACCAGGAAGCGAATTTATCTGAAGAGATCCTGCATGCAGTTTCAATTCGCTTTTAGCGAGACTTCGTCACTGACCTGTCCGGATTTACCGAAAAAGAAAAGGAGTAAGGTTTCAATTCGCTTTTAGCGAGACTTCGTCACTGACTTCACAAGACCTCCGGCTTCGGCCGGAACATGAGTTTCAATTCGCTTTTAGCGAGACTTCGTCACTGACCCTACCCGATTTTTATGCCCTTTGTCCAGCGGAAATAGACACCGTTTACACACCAGGCCCAAAAACGCACCTAAAGTCCACCTCCAAAAGACCCAAAAACCACATAACCGCAGGTCAAGGAACTACACACCAGAGGGGGGTATGAGCCCCTCCAGCTACCGGATATTGGCTATTTATATTCATCCTGGGGGTGATGCACACACCCAGTAGCCCATGGTTCCACCACGAAAGGCTACACCACAAACCACATAGCACCACAAACCACGCGACACCACCATCAGGTTCCTCACCAACAAGGCTTCAGCATCAACAGCCTGTCACAGATGTCGTCGATGAGCGCCAATAATGATGCCCTCAACATTAGAAGACGACCCTTCACAAGTCTTTTGGTTTAACCTTCATGCATGCCTGTGGATAACTACACCACCTGCGACCCAACGAGCGTGTTAGTCCTTGTAGACATACTTGGTCTTGTTCAGCCAAGCGTAGACGCCACCGATGAGCAGACCACCGCCGACGAAGTTACCCAGCCACACCATCAGCCAGTTCAACGCAATCGCACCGACGGTGAAGTTGTCCGGGAGCGGGTTAGCAAACAAGGTGATAGACATCAGCGAGAAGTTTGCAATAACGTGTTCGAGACCCAAGCCAACAAAGATCGCAATGATAGGGATAATCACAAAGAACTTAGACACAAAGTCCTTGGCGTAAAGCGCTGCGACAATGGCCATGTTGACCACGAAGTTAGCGCCGATGGCTTCAACAAAGGCCTGCCATGGGCCCTTGTCAAGCTTGCCTTCAGACAAGGTGGAGATCAGGTGGGTATTATCCATGTCACCCAACTTGGCTGATTGGCTCATCAAAAGACCTACCAGTAGTGCTCCGATAAGGTTAAAGAAAGTGGTAACAAAGACAAACCAGATGGCTTTGCCCCACCCGATTTGCCCGGTGGTGGTGCCATAAGAGGCGAACATCATATTGCCAGTAGCCAGGTCCGTGTTGAGGATCACGATGGAGAACAGGCCCAGGCCAAAAAGGGACGCGAAGACCAGCGCACCGAGGCCATGTCCCGGCGCGATAGACTCCGCAGTTTGGCCGGCGACACCAGCAAAAGCGGTACCCAGGGTGAGGTAGACGCCAGCGAGGACCGACCGGACACCGAAGCGTGGTTTGTCATTGTCCAGCAGCTCGATCTTTTTGTTGACACTAGCTTCGGCAATATCGTTCAGCGCCACGTGTGGTCCTTTCGTTGTGCCCCTACCTCCACAAAAGCAGTCGAGCGATAGGAGCTGGACATGGAAACGCCAAAAAGTATAACGTTTCCGCTATATTGCTATCGAATTAACAGCCGTCTTTCTCCCCATGCGGGGGCAACAAAATGATTGAGTCTTAGTGCATCAATTGACTTAGTGCATCAATTTCAGCGATGCTACATCACCTGCTCGCACACGAGACGCGAAAAGCGCCAACCCTTGGTGGGGCTGGCGCTTCATGATTGAGCAACGTGGTTCTTTTTCCGTAGTCGCGTAAGCGACTACGCCTGCTGCATCTTGCCGTCTTTATCCTTGAACGGGAAGCCCAGGTGGCGCAGCAGCGCACGGCCTTCATCGTTGTTGGTCGCGGTGGTCACAACGGTGATGTCCATACCACGTGGACGGTCGATCTTGTCCACGTCGATCTCATAGAACATGGTCTGCTCGGTCAGGCCGAAAGTGTAGTTGCCGTGGCCGTCGAACTGCTGATCACTCAGGCCGCGGAAGTCGCGGATACGTGGCAACGCCACGGTCAGCAGACGGTCCAGGAACTCCCACATGCGGTCGCCGCGCAGGGTAACCTTGGCACCGATTGGCATGCCTTCACGCAACTTGAAGTTTGCGATGGAGGACTTTGCGCGACGTAGCTGAGGCTTCTGGCCGGTGATCGCCGTCAGATCTTCAAGTGCGCCGTTGATGACCTTGGAGTCGCGAGCAGCGTCGCCTACGCCCATGTTGACTACGATCTTGGTCAGGCCTGGGACCTGCATGATGTTGTCATAACCGAACTCTTCGCCCATCTTGCCGCGGATTTCTTCGCGGTAGCGGGCCTTCAGACGCGGGGTGTAATTATCAGCCATCTTAGATGTCCTTCCCGTTCGACTTGGCAACGCGAACCTTCTTACCGTCTTCATCAAAGCGGTAGCCGATGCGGGTTGGGGTGCCGTCGGAATCCAGAATCATCACGTTGGACACGTGGATCGGAGCCTCCTGGGTTACGATGCCGCCGGATTCAGCGCCACGCTCAGTAGCAGAGTTGGCAACGTGCTTCTTGATGCGGTTAACGCCCTCAACGAGGACCTTATCGCGCTTCGGGAAGGCCTGAATGACCTTGCCCTGAGCGCCCTTATCTGGGCCAGAAATAACCTGGACCATGTCACCCTTTTTGATCTTCATGTGACTAGATCACCTCCGGTGCGAGAGAAACGATCTTCATGAACTTCTTGTCACGAAGCTCACGAGCAACCGGGCCGAAGATACGGGTACCGCGTGGCTCATTGTCATTCTTAATAAGAACAGCTGCGTTCTCGTCGAACGAGATATAAGAACCGTCTGGGCGACGGGTTTCTTTCTTCGCGCGCACGATGACAGCGCGAACAATCTCGCCCTGCTTAGCGTTACCGCCTGGGGCTGCTTCCTTCACGGAAGCCACGATGGTGTCGCCGATACCGGCGAAGCGTCGAACAGAACCACCGAGGACACGGATGCACTGAATTTCACGCGCACCAGTGTTGTCGGCGACCTTCAGACGCGATTCTTGCTGAATCACTATGGTCTCCTGACCTGGATTAATGTGCGCCTGATTTCCGTCCAGAACGCACGTGGTCAATGTCTAACGATGCCTGGCATAACAACGAACAAGCGCTCGCAGGCTCGCGCCCGACAAGACGATGGCACGAAACTACACAAACGTGTCGCAGGGTCTCGGCTTCAGCGCTCGGAAATCAACGCATCGTGCCGACCAGCACAGACAACCCGGATATTAAAGCACGAATCTGGCTTCATATACAAATTGGTTCAAACTACCGAGCTCCAGCTGCCCGCCCCGGCTGCCCCGCCAGCCCAGCCCGCCTGCCGGCCTGGCCCAGCCAGCCAGCCACCCCCGCCCGCCAGCCCGGCCAGCCAGCCCACAGAAGGAAGTATTCACACTTTGAGGACCGTCACTTGCGTCCCACATTCGTCGTTTCTGTGACAGGAGTGATTGACCTCAAAGTGTGAATACTTCCTTTTGTTAGTTGGCCAGCTTTTGTTAGTTGGCCAGCTTCTGTTAGTTGGCCAGTCTTTGACCCAGCCTTTGAGGCGCAGCCACTGCATCAAGCTCACAGCATCAATCTGCATCTAGCCCACAAGCGTGGCGCCCGGCAAGTGCTCGTCGATAAGCTCCTGCACGCGCTCGGAAGAAATACTTGGAGCATCGTTACGGAACTTAACCTCTACCTCCGTCTGCCCGTCAACATCGCGCACGGCAACAAGGGCGACTTGTTCAAAGTCATCCTCAGCCTCCAGCTCAGCCATCAGCGCAAGCGCAGGGGTGACCATCTCAGGCGTTGCACGCTGCAGGCTCAAGCGCGGGCCGGTTTCCTTTTCGTCCTGGAAGTTGACGTACGGCTGCGCATCGTAGTACGGCACGTAGGTAGCGACGATCTGCTCAATCCGCTGGTCCGACTGCGCCAACTCAGCCCAGCCCACCATGGGGGTGAGATCAATACGGTCGGAGCGGTTACCAGCACCGGTATCAGCATTGTTGACCACCATGTTTACTTGAGAAACGCCGTGCACAGGTTCTGCGAGCAACCCAACTATCCAGTCATTATCGGCGCGGGGATCAATCTGGTAGCTGGTGGGCGGGTTCTCCGAAATAATCCATCCTGTGAAATAGGAGGGATCTTGCGGATCGTCGGACCATCGCGAAACCAGGAAGTTGGAGGCAGCAGTAATCGCTTCTGTGTCATCTGGGGCCACATTTGCCCGCGAGGTCACACCACGCCACGCATTGGTCTTCACCTCGGTGTCGACGGTGACATTCACATTAGCCAGTTCCTTCTCCGCTGCCTCCTGTGTTGCTGCCACTTCGTCGGCTGCGCGTAGCTCGGGGCTCGGCCCTTCTCTATTGGTCCACCACCACACCGCGGCGATCGCAGCGGCAGCGAGCACGATCACAATGATTAAAGCTAGGGCGCGTGACGACGAAGACTTCATGCTTGAAACCTTAGCAAGGGGCGCATCAGGGGGCTGGCCGTTTCACGTGGTGTTAGAATTCATCACCGCGTAAGAAGCGAGATGCGCTCCTGATTCAGGTTGTCCTGCTCGATGATGTCTACTAGCGCCTCCGCGAAGTCCGCATACGTCATAGCGGATTCTCCGGCGTCGTTCGTTGTAAACACGTCTCTGGCTACGATGTAGTCACCTTTGCGCTCGCCTTCAGCCTGGAAATCCAACGGAGGGGAGACATAAATCCAGTTCACCTTGTCACGCGAGCGCAAGTTATCAAATGCGTGCGCCATAGCGGAGGCGAGCGGTTTGAATGGTGCGGGCATCATTGCGCTTTCCCACAGCGCTTCGCCCTTATTCTCGTCGACGAGGAGGCTTCCTGCACTGCCCACGATGTACAACTTTGTTGCAGTACCTTCTATCGCATCTGCGAGGGCTCTGGTGACCTCGTCGTGCTGATCCAGCTCATTTTCTTCCCAGATTCCTACGGCATTGACGACGATGTCGAATGAGCTGAGATCCGCAGCAACGATCTCCCTTGCGTCCTTGAGCACAACGTGATGGGCTGGTGTTTCTTTTTCGCTTCGTATAAAAGCGGTGACCTCGTGTCCGCGGCGAGCTGCCTCGGAGGCGATCAGGGACCCTGTGCGTCCTGCGGCCCCGATTATTGCAACCCTCATGGGTGTTCCTTTCGCTCAGGTTTTAGCCTTAAACTTACTAAAGGTAACATTGAAAATTACTTTAGGTAATTAATAACCTTGAGGTGAGGCGGTAGCATGAAAGTAAGTATGGGAACAGATCATCAAGACGCGGGCGCACATCCCCCGCGCTGCCCGGTGGAAACCTGCTTGCTTGTCTTAAACGGCAAATGGAAGCCACTGATCATGAGAGAACTACTATCCGGTAAGAAACGCTTCGGCGAATTACACAACGGTGTCAGGGGAGTTTCACAAAAGGTTCTCACCAGCAACCTAAAAGAAATGGTGGTGCAGGGGATCGTTGAGCGGACAGCCTATGCAGAAATGCCACCCCGAGTTGAATATGAATTGACAGAACTAGGGCAATCTTTGTCTACCGTGATAGAAGCCATGTGGGCTTGGGGAGAAAACTACCAACAAAGCCAGGCTGAGGACAGCAAGAGCTAAGGAGCTGGAATCAGGCAAGAGGATCTGCTGCCAAGGCTACGGTGAACGCTAGCAGCTACTGCTAGTCCTTCGGCGGATGGTAGGTGTAAGGGATATTGTTCTTGTCCAAAAGGTCAAGAATCTTTGGATCAGCGCCGGTTTTTCCATCTTTGTTGGGGAAGAAGTGCCAATGGGCGCTCTTAATGGTGCCTTCCTTAACAGCGAATGCATCAGTACGAATCTGACGTGCTAATGCGTCGGTATAGACATGGTATCCCGACTTCGATTCATGAGCTACGCCATCCGCAACTACATCAAAGTACCTCATTGTCGGATTACATACTCGTTTACAATTGCCGGTGGGAAAACTAACTTGGGTTTCCACCGTTCGAGAACGTGGCTTTACGATCTGCTCTAAATTATTCTCTGCATCCTTCCACGTCCCTCGTGGCACGGAAGAACCTTTAACATGTCCTCGCCGTAGCATTGCAAAATGTACTGATATGGCAGAGCCACCAGAAGCCTGCATACGAAGAATTTCTTTGTCAGAGAACCCCTTGGCTTTAAGTTCCTCCCACTTTTTGCCCAGGACTGTTTTATGAATTTCAACTTGGACCTTCTCCGGAAGACGGCTTTTGGCCACTGCAGTGAGAACTTTGTCAGTTTGCCCAGGGAATCGCTTGAGAAACTTCGTCACTTTTGCCACAGCGACAGAGGTGTCGCCCATGTAGGGAACTACCCCGGTGGCATTCACTGCAGCCTCACCCCAACGCCTGTGGTGCACGTTAGCCAGGAGGTCTCGTAGGTCAAGGATCGCGCTCAAAACCCAGCCAGCAACGGGTATTGCACCAACACCCACAGACATCAAGTTGCCCATCAGCCAGGAAACCGAGTCTCCCTCAGACCAGTCGCCGAGGAGAAAGCCCCGAGCAAAGTCACGGGCGTCATCTTCTCGCGACCTTTTCTCGTCGTAGAACAGTGGGTCTAAATCCTCGGCTTCGGCATTTTGGATCTCGTAAAGATCATCAAAACCGTCTCCGTCGGTATCAGCGTCTAGCGGGTTAGTGTTGTGGTGCAGCACTTCGCGACTATCCCGGAGTCCATCCCCATCGGTATCTTTTGCAAATGGGTCCGTCCCTGCATCTAGTTCGCGCAGGTCATCAAGGCCGTCGCCATCAGAATCAACCTTTGTGGGGTTTGAAATCCACTGGTAAATTAGCGAGCCATCTTCTTGTTCCTCCGGGGTTCCAGCTTCAAGCCCATCGGAGATTCCGTCACCGTCAGTATCGGCATTCATAGGGTCAGTGGAGTAGGTGCGCCCATCAGCGGCTTCCCACCCTTCAAGCTCTGTCTTGTCATCAAGACCATCGTCATCTGAATCAGCTTTGACCGGGTTAGTCACACCTTCGTATATGGTGTCGTACTCCTCGCCCTCGACGATGTTTCCAGCTTCTTCACCGTCACTCAGCCCATCACCGTCAGTATCCGCGAGCAGCGGGTCGGTTCTAAACACTTCTCCGCTTGCTGTTGTCCATCCGGCAATTTCCAATTCGTCAGGAATGCCATCACCGTCAGTATCAACCCACTGCTCAGGCAGGGCCTCGCTCGTTGGCACTGGAGCTACGGTAGTAGAAGTTGTTGGGGCAGGAGTTGGAGTCTCAACTACTTCAAAGACGGGCTCACTGCGATTAGCTACAGCTACAACCGCGCCGATAACCAAGGCGACAACTAAAACTGCTGCGCTGACCACCACGACCAGCGGAAGCCGGTTCACTGCTGTGAAACTACTGGCGGTTGCTGAGTCTTTATCTTGCGGCTCTTGCGGTGGCGCTTCTTGCGCCGACTCTTGTTGATGCTCCATGGCACAGTCCTTCGCTCCAGGGGAAAAACGATGGGGCAAAACGATGGGGAGATACTTCCGACGTGAACTGGCAAAGTACCGAAAATGCATGCTACTTCAACCTTTTCCAGCCGCCCAGACCACCGCTCTCAATCTCTGCAAGAATGGTTATGTGACTTCACCGACATATTCCGCTGTTGAGGCCCTCCGCGACACAATGGCCGCAACGACGTTGCCTACCTCGCCTGAGGCTGAAGCAGAGGCACGTGCCATCGTGGCCCAGCTCGACGACTACATCCTGCCCCGGCTCGCCAATATTGATGCCCCACTGCTGGCCGTTGTTGGTGGCTCCACCGGTTCAGGCAAGTCCACGTTGGTCAACGCGATCGTCGGCAAGCAAGTAACTACCGCAGGCGTGATTCGCCCCACCACACGCCAGCCTGTGCTTGTGGCTAACCCGGCGGACCAGGAGTGGTTCAATTCCCCACATGTGCTGCCCGGCCTGGCCCGCGAACAGGGTGCTCCGGCAGCTAACGCCGAGGCCACATCGTTACGCGTGACGACGACAGACTCGCTCGACCAGGGCCTAGCGCTTCTCGACGCTCCCGATTTCGACTCCATTGATGACAAAAACCGCGCGCTAGCCTCCCAACTGTTGGCAGCGGCCGACCTGTGGGTGTTTGTGACTACTCCTGCACGTTACGCCGACCAGCTGGTGTGGAACTTCCTCAACGATGCGGCAGGCCGCAATATCGAAGTCATCGTGATCTTGAACCGCGTCGACGAAGATTCCATGGCAACAGTGCCCGATGACCTACGCCGGATGATGGAGCAGGCTGGTCTAGGTGATGCCACCATGTTCGTGGTGCCCTACACCATCGACTTCGATATTTTTCTGCCGGACCAGCCCATCGCCCCGATTCGTGACCACCTGCGCCACCTCGCTGGCGATGCGTCAGCCCGGCGCGCGATGGCGGCTAAGACGGTTGAGGGAGCGCTACGCACACTGTTGGGGCGTGTCGACGCGGTGGTAGAACAGAAGGCAGACAATGAGGAATTTGCCCGGCACTTGAGCCAAGCGATTGAAGCGCACTACCAGCGCGCTACCAAGCACGTGATCGACGCCACCAGTGATGGCAAACTGCTGCGCACCGAGGTGCTGCAGCGCTGGCAGGACTTTGTGGGTACATCGGATGCGTTTCGTACCATTGAGCGTTGGTATTCCATGGCCGTAGACCGGATTGGCAGCTTCTTTAGCGGCCAGCCTGCGCCCGTGCAGGAGGTTGAGACAGAGATCGAGTCCGGTTTGCACGCCGTGATCGTTGACGCAGGCGATACAGCAGCCACGCGTACGTGGTCGCACGTGGGTCAGGTGGCACCGCAGCTGCGCGCTGAGGCAGACCCGAAGTTGTCGTCGTCAAGCGATGATCTTTCCGACAAGGCAGCGCAACTGGTGCGCGACTGGCAAACCGCCCTGATGGAGTATATTCAAGACACTGCTGGTGAGAAGCGGATGCGGGCGCGGGTGCTTTCGCTGGGCCTGAACGTGGTCACCGTGGCGCTGATGCTGGTGGTTTTTGCCTCAACGGCTGGCCTGACTGGCGGCGAGATCGCGATTGCGGGTGGCTCTGCGGTCGTCGGCCAGAAACTGCTGGAAACCATCTTCGGGGAGGAGACGGTGCGCCGGATGGCGAAGTGGGCGCGCGATGACCTTGACCAGCGTTTGGCCGAGCTTTACGACGTTGAACAGGCCCGCTACAACGAGGTTCTCGCGCCGTTGGTTACGGGTGCCTCGTCTGATGAGCTGCGCCAGGCCGCTGCGGAGGTGTGCTTCGATGTTTAGGAATAAGGCCACGCTCAATGAGCGTCTTGAGGCATTAGACCGCGCCGTTGAGCTGGGTGAAGGTTACCTCACGCCCACGGAGATCGAACGGCTGGAATCCGTGGCGCAGGCGGGTGCGCAGCGGCGCGCGTTGAGTGCCGAGCACACCGTGGTCGGTTTCTTCGGCGCTACCGGCTCGGGCAAAACCTCCCTGTTCAACGCGGTTGTTGGTGAAGACCTTGGCAAGGCCGCCGCTCGTCGCCCAACCACGTCTTCTCCCCTTGCGGCTGTGTGGGAGCCACGCGGCTCCGAAGAGTTGCTGGACTGGTTGGAGGTGGAGGACCGCCGCACTCGTGAAGGCGAATTCGCCCCAGGTGCAGGGCCATTGATCCTGCTGGATCTGCCCGACTTTGACTCGGTGGAACCTGTGCACCGCGAGATCACCACACGCCTGGCCGGCCAGGTTGATGTGCTGGTGTGGGTTTCTGACCCGGAAAAGTACGCCGACAGCGTGATCCACGATCACTTCATTCGCCCCCATGCGGCCCACTCTGCGGTGACGCTGGCTGTACTGAACAAGGCTGATCTGCTCAAACCGGAGGATCAGAAGACAGTGGCTGATTCTTTCGGCCAGCTTCTGCGCGAAGACGGATTGCAGAAGGTCAAGGTGATCCCCGTCTCCGCGAAAACCGGAATGGGGATTGATACCGTGCGCAAAGCTATCGCGCGTGTGGCCGCCGCGCATTCCGCTCAGACCAAACGCATTGAGGCTGACCTTAACGCGGTGACCGAGCCCTGGGTGGCCTCCGGGACCATAAAAGAGGTACCGAAGTCGGCGAAGAAAGAGATGGATAAGACACTCACCCAGGCCGCCGGCGCCGAACGCATCGGTGACGCCACCGCCAAGGCGTACCGCAAACGCCTTGGCGAGCGCACCGGCTGGCTGCTCACTTCGTGGATCACCAAATTGCGGCCGGACCCGCTGCGCCGTATGGGCTTACGCGACGAAGCCGACGAACTCGGTGTGCACCGCACCTCCCTGCCCGAACTCGATGCGTCGAGTAAGGCGGTGGCAAACAGGGGTGTGCGCGGCTACGCCTCTGCAGTGGCGGACGGCTTGCCGGCCGCGTGGGCGTCGGCCGTCGCCGACACAGCAGAAGACATTATCGATGAGATGCCCAAACACTTAGACCGCGCGGTTGCAGGCACTCGCCTGCCTGCCCAACCATCAAAAGCGTGGGGTCTGCTCACCGTCGTCCAATGGTTAGCGCTGCTCGCCGCTCTTGTCGGCGTGCTTTGGTATCTTGCAGTGGCCTTCATCCCTGGTGCGCTTGCTCCCCTTTTGGGTAATGATCTTGTCCCCGACGTTGAAGGCTGGCCCCTCCCCACCCTCCTAATCCTGGGCGGCTTGCTGCTGGGAATTGTGCTGGGCCTGGTTGCAGCCGTGTTCGGCGGGGTGATCGGCTCCGGCATTAAGCGGCGCACCAAGCGAGCGCTGCGGGGTAACGTGGCCGACATGTCCGCCGACAAGGTTGTGGCTCCACTAGGAACCGTGCGCGACCATTACGTCCAATTCCAAAACGAAATACGTACCGCCGCAGGTGTCTAAGCCTTCAGGGTGACTAGGCTTTTAGTATGACTACCTTTCCAACGACCGCCACCGACTGGGTCACACAGACCCGCAGTGGTGGGTTTTCTGCGCGCGCCGGCATAGAGCACACGTTGCGCACCATTCACGCCCGCAACCCCGAGTTCAATGCGTTTGAGCGCACGTTTGACGATCACGCGCTCAAGGCCGCTGACCAGATCGACCAGCTTTCCGACGACCAGCGCGGCCCACTCCATGGCCTGCCAGTCGCGGTCAAAGCGGAGCTGCCTATTGCCGGGGTTCCCACCACCTACGGCACCGCAGCGGTCACGACACCCGCTGCTCACGACTGCGAGGTGGTTCGCCGTCTTCGGGACGCCGGCGCCATTATCGTCGGCACCACCACGATGCCCGAGTTCGGCGCACTACCGGTGACTTCGTCGGCAAGCAATGGCGTAACGCGAAACCCACTCAACCCCTCTTATACTCCCGGCGGATCCTCTGGCGGCTCCGCAGCAGCCGTAGCCAGTGGCATGGTTCCCGTAGCCATCGGCTCCGACGGCGGTGGCTCCATCCGCATCCCCTCCGCCTACACCGGCCTGATCGGATTGAAACCCACCCGTGGCCGCGTCAGCTCCACCCCATACCCCAACGCGTGGGGTGAGCTTGGCACCACTGGGCCGTTGACACGCACTCCTGAAGACTCCGAACTGATTTATTCCGTGATCAGCCCCAGTTTCGCAGCGCTTGACGACGAACTACCGAAGCACCCGCGGTTCTTGACCTTCGTCGACTCGCCCACACCTGTGGTGAGAACTGTCGCAGAAAACCGGCGAGCCGTCACCGCTTTTTCGCAAGGATTACGCAGCATAGGTAGCGTCGCTGAAGCTCAGCGGCGACTACCTAATCCTATTGTCACCTTCACTCCACATTTCTGGAATGAAATTGCAAAAGAGGCTGCAACCGTCGATCATCCTCGCCGCCTTGAGAAACGCACGCGCACTATCACTCGTTTTGGCCACATCGCTCGTCGAATGAAGCTTCTTCGCCCCTTTGATGCTTACTCCGCGCTTATCGACGACCTCTTCACCGAAGCCGATTTCCTGGTTACTCCCACAACTGCATGCCGCCCGCCGCTGGCCGACCAGTACGTGGATCGTGGAGCGGTAGTCTCCCAACTCATGTCCGCTCCAGCAGTGGCGTTCACCGCCATGTTCAATATATCCGGCCATCCAGCGGTGTCTGTGCCTGCCGGTGTTAGTACTGATGGGCTGCCTTTGGCTGTGCAGATCGTCGGCAAGCACGATACCGAACGCCAACTACTCGCATTGGCGCGGGGTGATGCCCCGCAATATCGATAGTCATCTCGTGGAGATAGTGTGGTGATGATCGTGACTGCCTCAATAGTTTCCACGCAATTGGATAATGCACACAGCCCGCCACCACAGAAGTGGTGACGGGCTGAGTTGTCGAGAGTGCTCGTCGAAAAGCGAATGCTTTTTAGCGTGCCTTTTCGACGATCTCTATCAAGGTGTGGTGCTTGTCTTTCGACAGCGGGCGGCATTCCTGGATGCGCACCAGGTCGCCTACACCAGCGGTGTTATTCTCATCGTGCGCCTTGTACTTCTTGGAACGGCGCATGATTTTGCCGTAGAGCGCGTGCTGCTTACGGTCTTCGATCTGCACAACGATGGTCTTGTCCATCTTGTCTGATACGACGTAGCCACGGCGAATCTTACGATTGCTGACAGGCTTGGCACCTGCAGTTTCCTGGACGGTGTTGTCGTTCTGGTCGGTAGTTTCAGTCACGTTTGCCTCACTCATGATTAAGCCTCAGCTCCCGGGACGACGGACAGGCCGAGCTCACGCTCGCGAAGCACGGTGTAAATACGTGCGATGTCGCGCTTGACCGTGGAGATACGGCGATTATTGGTCAGCTGGCCAGTAGCGTGCTGGAAGCGCAGATTGAACAGCTCTTCCTTAGCTTCTGCCAGGCGCTCATTGAGCTCATCGTTGCTGAGCTCGCGGAATTCGTGTGCGGGGGTTCCTGCAGCCATTAGTACTGGTCCTCCTTCGAAATGATGCGGACCTTCATCGGCAGCTTCTGGGCTGCACGACGCAGGGCTTCCTGTGCAACGGAGTCATCTGGGTAGGACATCTCGAACAAGATGCGACCAGGCTTGACGTTGGCGATCCACTTCTCAACAGGGCCCTTACCAGAACCCATACGAACGCCGAGCGGCTTCTGGGTCAGTGGACGGTCCGGGAAGATCGTGATCCAGACCTTGCCACCACGCTTGACGTGGCGGTTGATGGCAATACGGCCTGCTTCAATCTGACGGTTGGTGACGTATGCGGGCTCCAAAGCCTGGATTGCGTATTCACCGAATTGAATCTTGTTACCGCCTTTGGACATGCCCGAACGGGTCGGGCGATGCTGGCGACGGTACTTCACGCGCTTGGGGATAAGCATAAGGTTTATGCCTCCTTCTTCTGCTCAGCGCGCTGACGGCGCTGGCCACCGCGACGTGGGCGACGATCGCCACGGCCACGACGCTCATTATTCGGAGCGTTGAGCTCAGACTCGCGGACGCCACCGACAACGTCGCCCTTGTAGATCCACACCTTCACGCCGATGCGGCCGAAGGTGGTGTGAGCCTCCGCGAAACCGTAGTCGATCTCTGCACGCAGGGTGTGCAGAGGGACACGACCCTCGTGGTAACGCTCAACGCGGGACATTTCTGCGCCACCGAGACGGCCGGAGCAGAGCACCTTGATGCCCTTGACCTGTGGCTGACGCATAGCGGACTGGATCGACTTACGCATTGCACGACGGAATGCGACACGGTTGACCAGCTGCTCAGCGATCGACTGCGCAACGAGGTTAGCGTTGGCGTCGACGTTTTTGACCTCGAGGATGTTCAGCGCAACCATCTTGCCGGTGAGCTTTTCCAGCTCGCGGCGGATGCGGTCTGCCTCTGCACCACGGCGGCCAATCACGATGCCCGGGCGGGCGGTGTGGATGTCGACGCGGACGCGGTCACGAGTGCGTTCGATAACAACATCGGCGATGCCTGCGCGCTCCAAACCAGTGGAGAGGAACTCGCGGATCTTGATGTCTTCAGCGACGTACTCGGAGTAGTTCTTATCGGCGTACCAGTGGGACTTCCAGTCTGCGGTAATTCCCAACCGTAGGCCGTGTGGGTGAATTTTCTGACCCATTACTTAGCCCCTTCCTTGGCTGCGTCTTCCGACGCGACAATAACGGTGATGTGGGAGGTGCGCTTACGGATCTGGAAAGCGCGGCCCTGTGCGCGTGGCTGGTAGCGGCGCATGGTTGGGCCTTCGGTCGCGTAGCACTCGGATATAACAAGGGTCTTAGGGTCCAGGCCGAAGTTGTTCTCGGCGTTGGCAGCTGCTGAAGCAACAACCTTGGCGACAGGCTTCGCTGCGGCCTGTGGTGCGTACTTCAGGATTGCCAGGGCCTCGGACACGGACTTGCCGCGCACGAGATCCAAGACTCGGTTGGCCTTCATCTGGGAGCTGCGGACGTACTTGGCCGTCGCGCGTGCGGAGGTGATTGTGTCACTCATCGCTTATCGACGTCCCTTCTGGTCCTTGACGTGACCCTTAAAGGTCTTGGTTGGTGCAAACTCGCCGAGCTTGTGGCCGACCATGGACTCATCGACGAACACTGGCACGTGCTTGCGGCCGTCGTGGACGGCGAAGGTGTGGCCGATGAAGTCAGGGAGAATGGTGGAACGGCGAGACCAGGTCTTGATGACCTGCTTGGTGCCCTTCTCGTTCTGAGCATCTACCTTATTGAGGAGGTGCTCATCGACGAACGGGCCTTTCTTTAGGCTGCGTGGCATGTCTGTTTACCTCCTCTTAGCGTTTCTTGTTCGAACGACGACGACGAACAATCATGTTGTTGGAATAACGGTTTGGCTTGCGGGTACGAACTTCCTTCTGGCCCCACGGGGAGACCGGGTGACGGCCACCAGAAGTCTTACCCTCACCACCACCGTGTGGGTGGTCCACTGGGTTCATAACGACACCGCGGACCGCTGGGCGCCAGCCCTTCCAGCGCATACGACCAGCCTTGCCCCAGCGGATGTTGATCTGGTCAGCGTTGCCAACCTCACCGATGGTGGCGCGGCAACGGATGTCCACGCGACGGATTTCTGAGGATGGCATACGCAAAACAGCGTAAGTGCCTTCCTTGCCCAGCAGCTGGATGGAAGTACCAGCAGAACGTGCGAGTTTCGCACCTGCGCCTGGTTTTAGCTCTACTGCGTGGATGGTGGTACCGGTCGGGATATTACGCAGCGGCAGGTTATTGCCCACCTTGATGTCTGCGTTTGGACCGGACTCGAGGATCATGCCCTGCTTTAGGCCCTTGGGGGCGATGATATAACGCTTCTCGCCATCAAAGTAGTGCAGCAGTGCGATGTTTGCGGTGCGGTTTGGGTCGTACTCGATGTGAGCGACCTTTGCCTCTACGCCGTCCTTGTCATTGCGACGGAAGTCGATGATGCGGTAACGACGCTTGTGTCCGCCGCCGCGGTGACGGGTAGTGATGTGGCCCTTTTTGTTGCGGCCAGCCTTCTTCGGGAGCGGAGCCAGCAGGGTGCGTTCCGGAGTGGAGCGAGTGATTTCGCTGAACTCAGAAACGGAGCTGGCGCGGCGACCCGGGGTTGTCGGCTTGTACTTACGAATAGCCATAATGTGTCCTTTACTTCGAAGTCTTCGTCTGTCGTGTCACAGCTAAACTGTGCCGCCGAAGATATCGATGGAGTCGCTGCCATCGCGGAGGGTGACATAAGCGCGCTTGGTGTCTTTCCGCTTACCAAATCCGGTGCGGGAGCGCTTACGCTTGCCCTCACGGTTGACGGTATTTACGGATGCCACCGAGACGCCGAAGATGTCCTCCACGGCAATCTTGATCTGGGTTTTGTTTGCAGAACGGTCCACCAGGAAGGTGTAGGTGTCCTGCTCCATCAGTGCGTAGGTCTTTTCAGACAGCACCGGCGCGATAATGATGTCGCGCGAGTTAACAGTCTTAGCCATTAGTTCTCCTCCTTGGCCTTCTCATCCTGCGCAGCACCAGCGGTGCCGGTGGACAGGGTGTGCAGAGCCTCGACCGAGAACACGACGTCATCGGATTTGAGTACGTCATAAGTATTCAGCTGTGCTGGCTCGAGGATATGAACATTCGGCAAGTTGTTCGCGCTGCGGCGAGCGTTCAAGTCCTCGCGACCAACCACGAGCAAGACGTTTTTACGATCCGTCAGACGCTCGAGGAATGCGCGTGCTGCCTTGGTGGATGGGTCCTGGCCAGGAACGAGCTCCTCAACGACGTGGATACGTGCGTTGCGGGCGCGGTCGGTCAGAGCGCCAGCCAAAGCGGCCTTAATCATCTTCTTCGGGGTGCGCTGCGAGTAATTGCGTGGCACTGGGCCGTGGACGATGCCACCACCGGTGTAATGAGGTGCACGGATCGAGCCCTGACGAGCGCGACCGGTACCTTTCTGACGGAATGGCTTCTTGCCACCGCCACGAACCTCGCCACGGGTCTTCACCTTGTGAGTACCCTGACGGGCTGCAGCAAGCTGTGCATTGACAACCTGGTGCATCAGTGGGATGGAAGCTTCGCGGTCAAACAGTTCTGCCGGAAGCTCAACGGTTCCGTTGGTCTTTCCGTCAGCGGTGTGGACGTCAAGAGTCAGGTTGGTCATGCGTGAGCACCGCCCTTCACTGCGGTCTTGACGGTAACAACACTGCCCTTAGCACCTGGGATTGCACCCTTGATGAGGATCAGGTTGGATTCGCCGTCGATCTTCTGAATCTTCAGGTTCTGGGTGGTCACCTTGTTACCACCCATGCGGCCTGCCATGCGCTTGCCCTTGAAAACGCGACCAGGGGTTGCGGACTGGCCGATGGAACCAATGCGGCGGTGGGCCGCCTGGTTACCGTGTGCAGCACCCTGGCCAGCAAAGCCGTGGCGCTTCATAGCACCCGCGAAGCCGTGGCCCTTGGTGGTACCGGTGACGTCAACGAAGGTCTCGCCTTCGAAGATATCCACGGTGAATTCCTGGCCCAGCTCGTAGCCGGAGACATCGTCGGTACGAATCTCTGCTACGTAACGGCGTGGGGTCACGCCAGCTTTCTTGAAGTGGCCAGCTGCTGGCTTGTTTGCCTTACGGGGATCGATCTCGCCGTAAGCGATCTGGATGGCGTTGTAGCCATCAACTTCTTCGGTGCGAATCTGGGTAACCACACATGGCCCAGCTTCCACGACGGTTACCGGTACTACACGGTTTTCGTCGTCGAAGATCTGGGTCATGCCGAGCTTTTTGCCCAGAATGCCCTTGATCTCTGTGTTTGTCATTGTTTGTTCTCCGCTACAAAAGTCTTCGGGGATCAGCGATTACTGAATGTTCACATCGACGCTTGCCGGAAGATCGATGCGCATCAAAGCGTCAACGGTCTTCGGGGTTGGGTCAAGAATGTCGATCAGGCGCTTATGAGTGCGCATCTCGAAGTGCTCGCGAGAGTCCTTGTATTTATGTGGAGAACGAATAACGGCCCATACGTTCTTTTCGGTTGGCAATGGCACAGGTCCAACGACACGTGCACCCGTGCGGGTGACCGTTTCGACGATCTTCTTTGCAGATGCGTCGATGGCTTCGTGGTCGTAGGCCTTCAGCCGAATGCGGATCTTTTGTCCCGCCACGCTTTCCTCTTCCTCGCATTCGCTTCACTTACTCCGTTGCCTCTGTTCTTGTTTCGCCGGAGCGAAGCAAAGGAGAAACGGAGGTGAAGCGTTTAGCTTCTCGATTTCTCTATAACGTTGTCCGGGCCCAGGCCACGGCTCCAACGCCAGTGTCTTTACTTGATGACTGTCATGACATGACCCGGTAGATGCTTGGAGCAGGCGATAAACGCGCGCCAATTCAGTGCTGCCGCCGCGCGCTCGTCGTCAAGCTCGATGCGCGGGATGTCAGACCCGGAAGGAAACGTCCTGCCCCCAGGTTTCCCAGGAGGAAGAAAGCGTGTGCCTTACGTACTGCCGCTGTTTATTTGCCATGCCCCTTCTCCGGTCCCCGTTCTCGGAAGTGCCCATTGGCCTGTACCCGATCGCGGGGCCTTCGTCAGGTTTTCGCTTTACGACGATCGCCTGTGCAAAGGTGTCATGTTCGCTTCACCATCGCCACCCGGTCCGCTCTTGCGAACGCGGCCAGCGTTGTTAAAGCAACCTGTGTATTAAAGCATGCCTTTGCCACAAAACACAAATGACAGCGCAGCACAACATCGGTATAACCAATCCGCGATCTTCGGTAGAGTTGTTTACAAACCACACGCTTGAGGCCTTCAACGCTAGCTAAGGGATCACTAGGGCCTATTTGCACAGGAAGCAGCCTAGGATTCAACGCAGGAATCAAGCGACATAACTCACAGCTTGCCGTATTTGAAAGGTTAATCATGACTACTTCCACTTCCCCCGAGTCCCCGAACGTTGCTTCTCATTCGTCTGCTCAGTCGACTTCGTCCGAGCAACAGCGCAAGCGAAACAAGAATCTGGAAACAGACCAGGGCACAACCATCATCGAAGACACCGTGGTAGGAAAAATTGCCGGTATCGCTGCCCGTGAGGTGTCTGGTGTGTATAACTTGGGTGGCGGTGCCGCCCGAATGGTGGGAGCGCTCCGGGAATCGCTGACCTCTACTTCGAACATTCAGCAAGGCGTGTCTGTCGACGTCTCTGACGGGCATGTTGAGGTGGGGATTGCGATCATTGCCGAATATGGCGTAGCAATTCATGAACTAGCCCAAGCGATTCGCCACAACATCACTACCGCCATTACCCGCATGACAGGTCTGATCGTCGATAAAGTGGATGTCACAGTCCACGATGTGCATGTCCCAGCGTTCGACGACAATAATGACGACACTAAGCAAGTGGAACAGTAGTCTGATGTCTCTTGCTCTTAGCACAGAAGACGCTCGTGCTTTGCGCGACGCACTTCTCTTAGTCCCAGGAGTATGTGGGCTTCACCCCGGCCGCTACGGTGAGATCGCCTTGTTGCTGCCCGGGCAGCGGGTTCCCGGTCTCCGTTACTCCAGCAGGAACGGCGCTGTCGCTGATCCTACGGGGCTGGAAGTACACATCGCGATTGATGTGGCTTCCGGTCTCAATGCTTTCGAAATTAGTGCGACGGTTCGCTCGGTCACCCTGGAGCTAACAGACGCCGCTTTCGTCGATGTGATCGTGGCTGACGCGTGTGATAGTTCCTCAGCTTCCTCCTCAGCTTCCTCCCCTGCTTCCTCCCCGAATGAAAGTCCGGTGAATCCATGAACCTGCTCGAGAATAAAACCATCCTTGGCGTCGTCATCGGTGTGGTTATGGCGTTCTCCGTCATCTGCGGAGGGTGGTCAGGCCCGTTGTGGGTACTGTTATTCGCCTCTATCGGTGGCGTCATTGGTGCTCAGCTTGACGGCAAGCTCGACATCGCCGAGTTGATCAGCACGATCTCAGGTAAAGGTCGCAGTTCATGACTGATTCTGGGAAGAACGATTCTGGGAATAATGCATCAACTAAAATCGCAGAACGCGTTTTCGAAAAGATCGCGGTAGCGGCCACCGAGTCTGTCCCTGGTGCAATCACCCGTCAGTCAAAGCTCGCTGGGTTGGCTGGAAGTAAGCTGCCGAAATACGTAGCTACCCTCGATCGTCCTAGCAAGACCGTGTCTTTCGAGGCAGAACTGGCAGTGCAGTTCCCCGCCCCAGCGCGAGCGATAGTGGATCGGGTTCGCACTACTGTCAGCCAGCACGTGCTCAGCCTGACCGGTTTCGAGGTGGCCCGCATCAATGTCACAGTTTCAGCATTCGCTGATTGTCCGTTGGGCGATAGAATTACAGGACAAGACTTAGCCGGTCACTGCGCCACGATCGCGCCCCGCCCGGTTCGCTTTTCGACGACTGCGCCGCGCCAGCCACGCGTGAAACCTCCCGTTAAGCTGCGTCCGGTAACCACTCGCACACCGCAGACTATTCGCTTTTCTGGTTTCCTCGATGCTGTGCCAGAAATTCACCCACGATCACCATCAGTGCCAGAACTTCGCCCACTGCGCACAATTTCGGTAGAGCCGTTAGGAGGGCTTGTATGAGCACACCCGGTTTTGGTGCAGAGCCACGCCCACATCCCATCGCACGCATCCTGACAATCCTGCTGGCGATCGTTTTACTCACGGTCGCCGGCGTGGCTATCAGAGATGCCTGGTACCTCTTCGACGGGGCACATCCCTCCGACGGCTGGATTGCCACTGCCCTCAATTTTCTCAGTGAGGCGACTGTCACGGCAGGCGGTGTGATCGTCGGGGTACTAGTCGCCGTGCTTGGTCTCTGGCTAATCATCTCCGCTTTGCGTCCACGACCTCACACCCATCTCAAGGTGAGGTCGCACGCCTCGATCTGGATGCGCCCAGTGGATATAGCCCGTAAATCTACGGCGGTTGTGCGCCACGAGTTTGGGGCGGATGACATCAGTTCTCGCGCCGACCGGAAAAAGCTCACGGTCAACGTGGCCCACGACAACGCTGATGAGGAATTTATATCCTCGGTACGTAAAGCTTTAGAGACTGAGCTCAATGTTCTTGAGTCAACCCCCAAGATCAGCGTTCACACACTTCCCACCAATTCTCGGGAGGTCCAATGACAACCAGGCTTGCCGTTATTGATCGCATCACCGTTTTTATAACCGGCGTCCTCGTCCTCCTACTGGGCTTGGTCCCAGCCGGCCTCTACTTCAACATCCCCGTTGTTACCGACACGCTGCGTGAAATAGACCGCTCTAAAATCGGCGACATACCGCTCGCTGGTTGGTATATCTGGGGCTTGGTCGCGCTCGCTATCATCCTGGTCATCATTGGGGGGTCTATGCTGGTAACCAATCTCCGCAGCCGCCATTTTTCGAAGCAGGAAGTCACTCGACCGACGGATTCGGGGACAACTACAGTTCACGTTTCTAAGTTGGCGCAGACCATGGGCGCTTATCTCGCGCAATACGAGGCGATTGATAAGGTCGGCACTAACGTTGCCATGGTGGGCGATCGACCAACGATCACTTTTATCCTCACTGCTGACCCCTCGGCCGAGCTTGGCCCTCTGGTCGCGTTGGTAGAGAGTGTTGAGCAAGATTTTCGCGACGCAGTCGATGATATGGACATGGACACTGTCTACAGATTGCAACTGTCGCGCGTGGAGCCTTAGGTCTCGAGCAGGACGATGCGCATGATGGTCCCAAGGTGAACGGTGTCGCCTTGCTGATTCGTCAACGTCCACGGTTTGCCTACTTCACAGCTGAGCATGTGTTCCCAGGCCTGCGTGGTGGTGTCGACGTGGCGACGCTGTGCACTCCACGACGTAATTACCTGGCCGATAATATGGCGTCGGCCGTCATCGGTAATCACCAACCATTGACAATTACCCCGATCTTCCCGTTTGAGACCGTCGAGGCACGGGGCTGCGTCGTCAAGCGCCGTGATTAAAGTGACTACACCGAGTTTGTGTTCAATGCCCTCGTCGTCTGTGAGCACCAGAAGTCGCCCAGGACCAGTTGGGCGTATCGACGAATAGGGCCACACCCCCGGTTGTCGTCGGTTGTGTTGTCGCGCAGCACGGACAACCACAAACCCGGGAGTGCAGGTGACACGCATCTCGGGGTTCGTGGTGGTAACAAGGTAGTGCCCTGAAACGTGGCCGTCCGAGTTCCGCGGGAGATCGGCGGGGTGGCGTGCGGCCTCTGCCTGTAAAGCGTCGATTAGTTCATTATCGGTGGTACCCCAGGCCACTCCTCTGTTAGCGAGGATGCCGAAGAGTGTGGGGAGGCTTAAGTTGGGTTGCCCTTCCCAGGTGGCGCGAAGTTCGTCGAGGACGCGCGGGATGCGGGTGGGGTCTTCCATATGGACTGATTCTACGGCGGTGTGTGCCGGGAATGCGAAACGCCACCGGCACAGTGTGCCCGGTGGCGTTTTGCAGTTGCTAGTTGCCTAGCACGTCACTCAGATCACTCGATGATCTTGGTGACGCGGCCTGCACCGACGGTACGGGAGCCCTCGCGGATTGCGAAGCGCAGGCCCTCGTCCATAGCGACAGGCTGGATCAACTCGACGGTCATATCGACGTTGTCGCCTGGCATGACCATCTCGGTGCCCTCTGGCAACTTGACAATGCCGGTCACGTCAGTGGTACGGAAGTAGAACTGAGGACGGTAGTTGTCGAAGAATGGGGTGTGGCGGCCGCCCTCGTCCTTAGACAGAACGTAAACGGAACCCTCAAACTTGGTGTGAGGAGTGTATGCGCCCGGCTTGATGATAACCTGGCCGCGCTCAACATCCTCACGCTTGGTGCCACGGAGCAGCAGTGCAGCGTTGTCGCCAGCCTCTGCGGTATCGAGAAGCTTGTTGAACATCTCGATGGAGGTAACGGTGGTCTGGGTTGGCTTTTCCTTGATGCCGATGATCTCGACATCATCGTTGACGTTCAGAACACCACGCTCAACACGGCCGGTTACAACGGTACCGCGACCGGAAATGGTGAAGATGTCCTCAACTGGCATTAGGAAGTCACGGTCGGTTTCGCGGACTGGGTCAGGGATTGATTCATCGCAAGCGTCCATCAGCTCAACGATAGAGTTAACCCACTTCTCCTCGCCGTTGAGAGCGCCCAGTGCGGAGATCTGGATGATTGGAGCCTCTTCGTCGTACTCCTGCTCAGCCAGCAGCTCGCGGACCTCCATCTCAACAAGCTCGATGATTTCCTCATCGTCAACCATGTCGCACTTGTTCAGTGCAACGAGGATATAAGGAACGCCAACCTGGCGAGCCAGCAGAACGTGCTCGCGGGTCTGAGGCATTGGGCCGTCGGTTGCAGCAACAACCAGGATCGCGCCGTCCATCTGCGCTGCGCCGGTGATCATGTTCTTGATGTAGTCGGCGTGGCCTGGAGCGTCAACGTGCGCGTAGTGGCGCTTCGGGGTGTTGTACTCCACGTGGGAGATGTTGATGGTAATACCACGCTCGCGCTCCTCAGGAGCCTTATCAATCGCGTCGTATGCGAAAGACTCGTTCTCCTCAGGGTACTTGTCTGCAAGAACCTTGGTAATTGCAGCGGTGGTGGTGGTCTTTCCGTGGTCAACGTGACCGATGGTGCCGATGTTGACGTGCGGCTTTGTACGCTCGAACTTCGCCTTTGCCACTGTATGTCCTCCTGGACTTCATTGTGGCTACGACTCTCGCAGCCACGGGGTTTACATTTGCCTTACCAATCCCCCTCCACGTGTGGGAGGAATCGGTTACGGCCATTTCACAATGTGCCAGTTACATGATCCTAGATTTCTCAAGGCCGTTTTTCAAACTGACACCACGCGGACATGATATCAATCTCGGCCGATTCACAATCTTGAATCAACCTCAAGGGTAACGGCCGGCTCAGATACCACTTCAACTGGGTGATACCTCAGCCCAGCCGCTACCTTCTAGAAGTTCTTTTGCTTCTCTGGTGTGTGATGCACCTGGCACAGGTACATCACACAAGTTCCTGGAACTTGCCAGCTCTAGGGCGAGAAGCGACTTTCGCATTTTACCGTGATCGGTTCCATGCGCGACGATCGGTTACGCCTTTAGGCGTTGCCGTTGCGCTCGTCGATGATCTCCTGAGCTACGGAGGATGGAACCTCAGCGTAGGAATCGAAGACCATGGTGAAGTTTGCGCGGCCTGCGGTGGCCGAACGCAGGTCACCGATGTAGCCGAACATTTCAGACAATGGGACCTTCGCCTGGACGACCTTCGCGCCTGAGCGGTCTTCCATTGCGTGGACCTGGCCGCGGCGAGAACTAATATCACCGTTGACGGTACCCATGTACTCCTCTGGGGTGACAACCTCTACGGCCATCACGGGCTCGAGCAGAACTGGCTTCGCCTTAGCCACAGCTTCCTTGAGCACCTGTGAACCGGCCAGCTTGAAGGCCATCTCGGAGGAGTCAACGTCGTGGTACGCACCGTCTTCCAGTGTGGCCTTGATGTTGACCAGCGGGTAGCCTGCGAGGTAGCCGTACTGCATTGCGTCCTGGATACCTGCATCAACGGAAGGAATGTATTCCTTGGGGATGCGGCCACCGGTGACCTCGTTGACAAACTTGTAGGTTGCGGATTCGCCCTCTTCCAGTTCCTCTGGTTCTGGGGTGTATGGTTCGATGGTGACGATGACCTTTGCGAATTGGCCCGAACCACCGGTCTGCTTCTTGTGGGTGTAATCCAGGGACTCGACCTTCTTGCGAATAGTCTCGCGGTAAGCAACCTGCGGAGAGCCGATATTTGCTTCGACCTTGAATTCACGCTTCATGCGGTCAACGAGAACGTCAAGGTGCAGCTCGCCCATTCCGCCGATCACGGTCTGGCCGGACTCTTCATCCAGTTTGACGGTGAAGGTTGGGTCCTCTTCCGAAAGTTTCTGAATCGCGGTACCGAGCTTCTCCTGGTCAGCCTTGGTCTTTGGCTCAATTGCCACCTGGATCACTGGATCCGGGAAGTCCATAGACTCGAGGATGATTGGGTTCGCAGGGTCACACAGGGTGTCACCGGTGGTGGTGTTCTTCAGCCCGATGAATGCGTAGATATTGCCAGCGTCAGCGTGCTCAACCGGATTCTCCTTGTTCGCATGCATCTGGAAGAGCTTACCCACGCGCTCTTTGCTGTTCTTGGTGGAGTTCAGCATCTGCTCACCAGGGATTGCCTGGCCAGAGTACACACGAACATAGGTCAGCTTGCCGAAGAATGGGTGCACGGCAATCTTGAAAGCGAGTGCGGAGAATGGGGACTCCACAGATGGCTTGCGGGCGAGCTTCTGGGACTCATCGCCCATTGCCACACCGTGCACCTCGCCCACATCAAGCGGATTTGGCAGGAAGTCAACGACTGCGTCGAGCAGCGGCTGGACACCCTTGTTACGGTATGCGGTACCGCAGTACACAGGGTAGATCTCGGAGTTGATGACCATCTTGCGGATGGCGCCCTTGATCTCCTCTAGTGTCAATTCCTCGCCGCCAAAGTACTTCTCCATGAGTTCTTCGTCAGACTCTGCAACGGTCTCTATGAGCTTCTCGCGGTATTCTTCCGCACGATCCTGCAGGTCTGCTGGGATCTCCTGAATCTCTGGCTCAGCGCCAACCTCGACCTTTCCTGGCCAGACAAGTGCGCGCATTTCGAGCAAGTCGACCACGCCGTCGAAGTCGTCCTCTGCACCAATTGGCAGCTGCATAACCAAAGGCCTCGCACCGAGACGATCTTCGATTGTTTTCACGGTGTAGTAGAAGTCTGCACCGAGCTTGTCCATCTTGTTTACGAAGCAAATACGTGGCACATCGTACTTTGCTGCCTGACGCCACACCTGCTCGGACTGTGGCTCAACGCCTTCCTTGCCGTCGAACACCGCAACGGCGCCGTCCAGAACGCGAAGGGAGCGCTCCACCTCAACGGTGAAGTCCACGTGGCCTGGAGTGTCAATGATGTTGATTTGGTTACCGTTCCAGAAGCAAGTGACAGCAGCAGAAGTAATGGTGATGCCACGCTCCTGCTCCTGCTCCATCCAGTCGGTCGTTGCGCCACCGTCGTGGGTCTCGCCAACCTTACGGTTGATACCCGTATAGAACAGGATTCGCTCGGTGGTAGTGGTTTTACCAGCATCGATGTGCGCCATGATGCCGATGTTGCGCACCTTGTTCAGGTCCTTAAGCACTTCTTGTGCCACAGTATTACCCCAACTTAAGTAGTCGTTGACGCCTTATTCCCGAAGCGTGGTTGGCCTTAGGAGACGCCGTTTGTTGATAGTTCTCGATCAATTGTGCCACTAAACACGTGAAGTGGCAGTGTGAGTGGGGTGGAAAGTGGAATCTCACTTCCCATCCCGCGATAGGCCGCGATGGGCCGCAATACGCCAAGACCCGATCGCGGTGAGTCGTCCTGTTTATAAACTGTATTCAGTTCGCAACAGTAGATTTTTCACCTGCGGTCGGGCCGTTGACAGTATCCATACAGAGTTCACACAGAAGTCTCTGATTACCAGCGGTAGTGAGCGAATGCACGGTTGGCCTCAGCCATCTTGTGCATGTCCTCACGACGCTTCACGGAAGCACCGAGACCATTCGATGCATCGAGGATTTCATTTGCCAAACGCTCCACCATCGAATTCTCGCGACGCTGGCGGCTAAACGTAACCATCCAACGCAGAGCCAGCGTATTGGAGCGTCCAGGGCGA
This sequence comes from Corynebacterium cystitidis, assembly GCF_900187295.1. Classification (NCBI taxonomy): domain Bacteria; kingdom Bacillati; phylum Actinomycetota; class Actinomycetes; order Mycobacteriales; family Corynebacteriaceae; genus Corynebacterium; species Corynebacterium cystitidis. The sequence goes on from NZ_LT906473.1 coordinate 2,104,325, forward strand.
ACCTCAACTGGAACCTGATAGGTAGCGCCACCAACACGGCGGGAACGAACCTCGAGGTCTGGGCGGATATTGCCAAGAGCCTTCTCTAGGGTGCCTACTGGATCGGTACCAGTCTTCTCACGACACTTTTCAAGTGCGCCGTAGACAATACGTTCCGCGACCGACTTCTTGCCGTCGATAAGAACCTTGTTAACTAGCTGGGTGACCAGCTCGGATTCGTAGACCGGATCCTTAACTACTACGCGCTTTGGCGCTGCATTCTTACGCATTTTTAGTTGCCACCCTTCTTTGCACCGTAGCGGGAGCGAGCCTGCTTACGATCCTTAACGCCCTGGGTGTCCAGTGCGCCACGGACGATCTTGTAGCGAACACCTGGCAGGTCCTTCACGCGACCACCACGCACGAGCACCATAGAGTGCTCCTGGAGGTTGTGGCCCTCACCTGGGATATAGGCGGAAACCTCAATACCGGAGGTCAGTCGCACACGAGCGACTTTACGCAGTGCAGAGTTAGGCTTCTTAGGGGTGGTGGTGTACACGCGGGTACACACGCCACGACGCTGAGGGGAGCCCTTCAAAGCTGCGGTAGCAACCTTCCGGCTCTTGTCATGGCGGCCCTTACGGACCAGCTGCTGAATAGTTGGCATGAACCGTCTTTCTGTTGATCTGATCGGCTTCCGGCCGGGAATGCCGACCGACTGTCAAGAAAGCTTGATATTTCAAGCTGTGTTGCCTGGATTTAACTACTTTGCTTTTAAACGTGCAAAAGCCAGTCAGCCGCTCTCGCTGGCCTACTGGATGCAAATTCAGGCTCCCACCATCTAGACGTGGGATACCCGACCAACAGTACTACAGCGCTCAAGCAATTCCAAAACCAGGCACCACGCCCGCTTTCATCGGACGGCAGCACCCACGCAAGAAACAACAGAAGAAGCTTGAGGTATTTCTGTTTCCAGCCGCCACTCCCCCAATAATGGGGTACACCACCCTCCCCTACCTACCACATAAACGCTGGCCACGGACCGTCCCTCGATTGACTCAACAATCAATTAGGTTAACCCTTTATATTTCTGACGTTTTCCTTATACTCAATGAACAATCGGCATTAGTAATCTCAATAACACTCACAATCACAATCCGACCGACCTCACCTCCAGAAGGATTAAGCCCATGTCTCCGACATCTACCCATCCAGAAGGCACCTCGGCACATCAGAACACAGCCGAGCACCCCCAAAAACCAACTATCGACGATGTACATTCAGATCCGTACAAGCTAACAAAAGACAAAATTAAAGAACCTCCAACCGGGTTCAAAAATTCCATAAAATTCCTTGGGCCAGGCATGATTACCTCGGCCGCAGTCGTGGGATCTGGTGAACTGATCACTGCTACCACTCTCGGATCACGGGTGGGCATGATGCTGCTGTGGTTGATCCTGGTCTCCACGTTTGTCAAAGTCTTCGTCCAGGTAGAAATCGCCCGGTGGTCAATCTCTACCGGAAAACCCGCTATTTTCGGGTATGACGAGGTAAAACCGAAAATCGCCGGACGCGGCTGGCCCAGCTACATCGTCTTACTCATGTTCTTCCAGTACACCACAAGCCAAGCGGGTGTTATCGGAGCAGCAGGTGTAGCAATGTCCATGCTCATTCCGCTTGCAAGTGGCCCGAGCGACCCGCTGTCCATCGCCATCTGGGTGTGGGTCATGGCTGTACTGGCCATCATCATCCACATGGCTAACCGCTATGACGTGATCGAAAACATCTCAACCACGCTGGTATTTGTCGTCACTATCCTCATCATCGGGATGGTATTCGCCATTCAGTTCACTGAGTTCGCGTGGACTGCAAGCGAATTGGCAGAAGGCATGCGGTTCCAGATCGCAGCAGGCTCAATGGGCATCGCCCTGTCCATGTTCGGCTTGACAGGAGTAGGAGCAGGCGAAATATCGGGCTACTCATTCTGGGTTGTAGAGAAAGGTTACGCAGCATGGACCGGCCCGAATGATGGCTCTGAAGCGTGGGTAAAAAGAGCCCGCGGCTGGATCTCAGTGATGAAGAAGGACGCTTGGATTTCCTGGGTGATCTACACCATGTCAACTATGGCATTCTACATTCTGGGTGCCACCGTCTTGTACAAGCAGAACCTCGTGGTTGACGGCACCGACCTCGTTGGCACCATTGCCCGCATCTTTACTGACACCCTCGGCGGGTGGGTCGGCCCAGTGTTCCTTGTTTTCGCAGCACTGACACTCTATAAGACAATTCTGGCTAATGTGCCAAGCCTTGCACGCTCGACAGCAGCCTCGCTATCGGTATTCCGTCTTTTTGTGTGGACAGATCAGAAAAAGCGCGACCGCGTCATGCGCACCCTGATGATCATCTTCCCCATCTTCTGGGCAGGCGCCGTCACCGTCTTCCAATCGCCGTTCTTCCTCGTGATGTTAGGTGGCACGCTCAACGCCGTGTACTTGATCATCGTTGCAATCTCTACGCTGTACCTTTCTGCAACCCAAACAGATAAGCGTATTAAAGACGGAGTGGGATTCACTATCTTCCTGGTGATCTCAGCGATTGCCATCCTCGGGGTTGGTGTAGTCGGCCTAGCGGACATGTTTTAGCCCGAAGTTTTAGCCCGAAGTTTTAGCCCGAAGAGCTTAGGATGACAATTATGAAAGCGGTTACTATCTCTCCCGAACTCGACCTACAGATTGTCGAGGTTGATACTCCTGACCCTGGCCCTGGCGAAGTCCGGGTCCGCATGGAATACGGTGGCGTGTGCGGTTCTGACATCGCCTATTGGAAAACAGGTGTTTCAGGTACGGCTACCTTGCGCGAACCTTTGATCCTGGGCCATGAGATGGCCGGTGTCGTCGATCAGCTCGGCACTGGCATTGCAACTGTAGCCGTAGGTGACCGCGTGACGTTCGATCCGGCAACCCTCGTTGGTGACTATGAGGTAAGCCCCGAGCTGGCACGCCGGAGCAATTTATGGCCCGAAGTTCGCTATTTCGGCTCCGCCGCCTTTCTTCCGCATGAGCAAGGTGGTTTCTCCACCTACCGCGTGGTGCGGGAGGACCAGATTTACCATCTGCCAGAAAACGTATCTACCCGCGAGGCCGCTGCAACGGAACCGTTGGCTGTTGCGATTCATGCAGTGCAACGCTCAGGCGACATCTCCGGAAAGAAAGTGCTGGTCAACGGGTGTGGGCCGATCGGCTCTCTGATCGTGGCAGCGGCAAAACACTACGGGGCATCCGAAGTGTGGGCAGCGGATCTGGCAGACACATCCTTGCACCATGCACGCGCCATGGGCGCTGACCACACCGTGAATGTCAATTCTCATGCCTTACCTGAGGATATGGAGGTTGCTTTCGACGCCTCTGGTGCGCCCGCTGCAATCGGTGGGTTGCTCATGGCGCTGCGCCGGGGTGCAACGCTGGTGCAGGTAGGAAACCTTCCAAGCAAGCCAGCCCCGTTCAACCTTGGCCAACTGGTGACTCGTGAAATCAACTACATTGGCTCCTACCGGTTCACCCCAGAAGTGATCCCTAGCGCGTTGCAGGCGATGGCGTCCGGGCTTGATGTCACCCCAATTTTGACCCACGAGTTCCCCATCGATCAGGCAGAAAAAGCCTTCGAAACGGCTGCGGATCGGTCCACCGGATCGTCGAAAGTTCTGCTGAAACTCAGTTAATTCGCTTTACGACGAGAAGGGCCCCGCCTTTTCCTGAACACTCAAGGAAAAGGCGGGGCCCTTCGTCGTTAAGCAGGCCGAATTAGCCAGAGGCCTGCGTGGCTAGGACAGCTGGTCAAAGCCGTACTCATCCAGTGGGACGGAGGCGCCGGTGAATTCACCATAGCCATCGTCGCCGTAGATGGAATCGCCGAAGCTCGGGATCGAGTATGCCACGGAGCGGGCGGCCTCGGTCGGCTTGACGGAGATATTGCGGTAACGCGAGATACCGGTGCCAGCCGGGATGAGCTTACCGATGATCACGTTCTCCTTCAGGCCGATCAACTGATCGGAACGTCGGTTGATCGCCGCATCGGTGAGCACGCGGGTGGTCTCCTGGAACGATGCCGCGGAAAGCCACGACTCGGTCGCCAGGGAGGCCTTCGTAATACCCATGATCTCGGAGCGCAGCTCTGCTGGCTGGCCACCTTCTGCAACTACACCGGAGTTGATCTGCTTCGCCTCGGACAGATCCGCCAACGTACCCGGAAGGTACTGGGTGGAACCAGCATCGATGACAGTGCCACGGCGCAGCATCTGACGGATGATGATCTCAATGTGCTTGTCGTGAATCGACACACCCTGGGCCCGATACACGGCCTGCACCTCGTCGATGAGGTGCTTTTCGACGCCGCGACGCCCCAGAACTTCGAGTACATCGTGCGGGTCAGCCGCACCACGGAGCAGGCGGTCGCCTACCTCAACGTGGTCGCCTTCGCGCAACGAACGCTCAATCATCGCATCCGGGTTAGACTCCATTGGGCGACGCACCTGTGCCAAGCCCTGACGCTTCGACAGCTTCTCGTAAACCACATCATCACTGCCATCATCTGGAGTGATGGTGAGTGTCCAGAAGTTGCCCTCGTCGGAAAGCGATACTGTACCGGCGACCGACGCGATCGGGGCGCGGTTCTTCGGCACACGTGCCTCGAACAGCTCCTGCACACGTGGCAGACCACCAGTAATGTCGCCACCGACACCGCCTTGGTGGAAGGTACGCATGGTCAGCTGAGTACCAGGCTCACCAATCGACTGTGCTGCGACAATGCCCACTGCCTCGCCGATATCAACCAGGTGGCCAGATGCCATGGACTTGCCGTAGCACTTTGCGCACACACCGGTTGGGGTCTGGCAGGTCAGGACCGAGCGGACCTTGATCTTCTCGTGGCCTGCCTCAACAATCTTGTCGATGAGCGCCTCAGTTAGGTTGGTGCCAGCCTCAACGACGACATTGCCGTCCGCATCCGTGATATCAGTTGCAGTCACGCGGCCAGAAACGGAGGTCTCCACCAAATCATGGCGTACGAATTTGTCACCCGACTTCACGGCGACACGGACGCGCACACCCTGGCGGGTGCCACAGTCGTCCTCGCGAACAATAACGTCCTGTGCCACGTCGACGAGACGGCGCGTGAGGTAGCCAGAGTCCGCAGTACGCAGGGCGGTATCGGCTAGGCCCTTACGGGAACCATGCGAGTTGTTGAAGTACTCCAGAACTGACAGGCCTTCACGGAAGGAGGTCTTGATCGGGCGGGTAATGTACTCACCACGCGAGTTCACAACCATGCCCTTCATTCCGGCCAAGGTCCAGATCTGACGCATATTACCGGCCGCACCGGACTTCACGATCATCGGAATTGGGTTGTCGTCTGGGTAGAGGTCCTCGACGGCCTGGCCCACCTGGTTCGTAGCCTTCTGCCACAGCTCCACGAGGCGGTCGTAACGGTTTTCCTCAGTCAGCGCGCCCTTCTCCCAGAACTTGCGCTCAATCTCTTCTGCTTCCTTCTCGTACTGCTCAAGGATATCTTCCTTGTTCGGCAGGACTAGAACGTCAGACATTGCGATAGTGACGCCGGAGCGGGTGGCCCAGTAGAAACCAGCATCCTTGAGCTTGTCCAAGGTCTGAGCGACGGTAATCATTGGGTACTTCTCCACCATCTCTGAGATGATGTCACCCAACAGGACCTTGTCGTCGCCACCGCCCTTACGGACCATGGCGCCTTCCTGATACGGGAAGTTGTACGGCAGCAACTCATTGAACTGGATCCGGCCCACAGTCGTGTCCATCATCCACGACTGGCCCTTCTCCCAACCATCAGGGAACTGCTCCGCTTCAATCTCCGGCGTTGGACGCAAGTGATCGATACGGACCTTGATCGGCGCCTGCAAGCCAAGCGCGCCACGGTCCATGGCCATGATGGCCTCGCGGTGTGAGGAGTACACGCCACGTGCCGGGCCGCTGTCGTCGGCAGGCGCGTATGCGCCTTCACCGCCGATCTCGTCTTCAGCCTTCTTCATGGTAAGGAAGTACAGGCCAGTCACCATGTCCAGGCGTGGCAAAGCCAACGGCTTACCGGATGCTGGAGACAAAATGTTGTTGGAGGACAACATAAGAATGCGTGCCTCCGCCTGCGCCTCCGCAGAAAGCGGCAGGTGGACGGCCATCTGGTCACCGTCGAAGTCAGCATTGAACGCCTCACACGCCAGTGGGTGCAGCTGAATAGCCTTACCCTCAACAAGCTTCGGCTCGAACGCCTGAATACCCAGACGGTGCAGGGTTGGTGCACGGTTCAACAACACTGGGTGCTCAGAAATCGCCTCTTCAAGCACATCCCACACCTCAGGGCGCTGGCGCTCCACCATACGCTTGGCGGACTTGATGTTCTGCGCGTAGTCGTTATCGACCAGGCGCTTCATCACGAATGGCTTGAACAGTTCCAGGGCCATCAGCTTCGGCAAACCACACTCGTGCAGCTTCAGCTGCGGGCCGACGATAATCACCGAGCGGCCAGAGTAGTCAACACGCTTACCCAGCAAGTTCTGGCGGAAACGACCCTGCTTACCCTTCAACAGGTCCGACAAAGACTTCAGCGGACGGTTACCAGGGCCTGTAACAGGGCGGCCACGACGGCCGTTATCGAACAGTGCGTCGACAGATTCCTGCAGCATGCGCTTCTCGTTGTTCACGATGATCTCTGGTGCACCCAGCTCGATCATGCGCTTCAAACGGTTATTACGGTTGATCACGCGACGGTACAAGTCATTGAGGTCCGACGTGGCGAAGCGGCCACCGTCAAGCTGCACCATCGGGCGCAGCTCTGGCGGAATCACAGGGATTGCGTCCAAAATCATGCCAGCAGGATCATTGCCAGAGCGTTGGAATGCAGCAACAACCTTCAGGCGCTTAAGTGCGCGCTGCTTCTTCTGACCCTTGCCTTCAGCAATGATGTGGTTGAGCTCTTCAGCTTCCGCATCCAGGTCAAAATTGCGGATCAGGGTCTGCAGCGCTTCAGCACCCATGCCACCGGTGAAGTAGTCCTCGTAGCGGTCCACGAGTTCCTCGTAGAGGTGCTCGTCGATGATCATCTGCTTCGGTGCCAGCTTCACAAAGGTCTGCCAGATCTCGTCGAGGCGTTCCACCTCACGCTCACCGGCATCGCGCATGTTCTGCATTTCCTTGTCGGCCGCCTTCTGCACCTTATTGCGTGCATCGGCCTTCGCACCTTCAGCTTCGAGGGCTGCGAGGTCCTCTTCCAGCTTCTGGGCGCGCTCAGCGATATCGGACTCGACGTCCTGCTCCACCTCGCGCTTTTCCAGGATCATCTCCGCCTCAAGGGTGGACATGTCTGCATGGCGGGCTTCTTCATCAACACTGGTGATGATGTTAGCCGCGAAGTAAATGATGCGCTCCAAGTCCTTCGGTGCAAGGTCCAACAGGTAACCCAAACGGGATGGGACACCCTTGAAATACCAGATATGGGTCACGGGAGCAGCGAGCTCGATATGGCCCATGCGCTCACGACGCACCTTGGACTTGGTCACCTCAACGCCACAGCGTTCACAGATGATGCCCTTGTAACGGACGCGCTTGTACTTGCCACACGCACATTCCCAGTCACGGGTTGGGCCGAAGATGCGCTCACAGAAGAGGCCATCCTTCTCCGGCTTCAGGGTGCGGTAATTAATAGTTTCCGGCTTCTTGACTTCGCCATGGGACCAGCGGCGGATGTCGTCGGCGGTGGCCAGGCCGATGCGGAGCTCGTCGAAGAGGTTTACGTCAAACACGTAAATTCCCTTTCACCTCCCAGTCGGGAGGATCGTGATGTGAAAAGTTTTGAGAGTCTAAATGCACCACAGGGGGGGTTTCGCTGCGCTCAACCCGAACGGATCTTGCTGTGCGGAGTGCAGCGACGCACCCCTGCGGGCCTGGCTTTATGCGGTATCTGCTGCAGAGCCTTCGTCGCGCGAGAGGTTGATGCCTAGCGAAGAACCAGCGTGGTCATCATCGTCATCGCCGTCGAGCTCCATCGGGGTGCCGTCCGCCGCAAGAACCTCAACGTTGAGACACAGCGACTGCAGCTCCTTCAGGAGCACCTTGAAGGACTCTGGGATGCCTGGGTCAGGGATGTTGTCGCCCTTCACGATGGCCTCGTAGACCTTCACACGGCCAACAACATCGTCCGACTTAATCGTCAACAGCTCCTGCAGAGTGTAGGCAGCGCCGTATGCCTGCATTGCCCACACCTCCATCTCACCGAAGCGCTGGCCACCGAACTGCGCCTTACCACCCAGCGGCTGCTGGGTAATCATGGAGTAAGGGCCGGTGGAACGAGCGTGAATCTTCTCGTCAACCAGGTGGTGCAGCTTCAGCATGTACATGTAACCGACGGAGATCGGGTACTTGAATGGTTCACCGGAGCGACCGTCGAAAAGCACTGTCTTGCCGTCGCCGTCCACCATGACGTCACCATCACGGTTGGGCTTGGTGTTCACCAATAGGCCTGCGATCTCTTCATTAGTGGCACCGTCGAACACCGGGGTTGCAGTCAGCGAGTCTGCCGGCACATCGTGGAGCGCCTCAGGCAGTGTCTCCAGTAGTGCTGCGTTGGCTGGGTCATCAGGGTTGACGGTCCAACCGGCTTTCGCCAGCCAGCCCAAGTGAACCTCGAGAACCTGGCCGATGTTCATACGACGTGGCACACCGTGGGTATTGAGAATGATATCCACTGGTGTTCCGTCCGCCATGAACGGCATGTCTTCCTGGGGCAGGATCTTGCCGACGACACCCTTGTTGCCGTGACGTCCAGCCATCTTGTCGCCGTCCTGAATCTTGCGCTTCTGTGCAACGTAGACGCGAATCATCTCGTTAACACCTGGGCTCAGATCGTCATCGTCCTCGCGGGAGAAACGACGGACTGCGATAACTTTACCGGTCTCGCCGTGCGGCACCTTCAGGGAAGTGTCACGAACCTCGCGGGCCTTCTCACCAAAGATAGCGCGCAGCAGGCGCTCCTCCGGGGTCAGCTCGGTCTCACCCTTCGGGGTGACCTTGCCCACCAGAATGTCGCCGTCGCGGACATCAGCGCCGATGCGGACGATACCGCGCTCGTCGAGGTCCTTGAGCACTTCTTCGCTCACATTAGGGATTTCACGAGTGATTTCCTCGGCACCAAGCTTGGTGTCGCGAGCATCAATCTCATGCTCTTCGATGTGGACGGAGGTGAGAATATCATCTTCAACCACGCGCTGGTTGAGAATGATTGCGTCCTCGTAGTTGTGGCCTTCCCACGGCATGAATGCAACCAGCAGGTTGCGGCCAAGCGACATTTCGCCGTTCTTGGTGCCTGGACCATCTGCGATAACTTGGCCTGCTTCTACACGGTCGCCGATGTTGACCAGTGGCAGCTGGTTGTAGCAGGTGCCCTGGTTGGTGCGCTCATAGGTGCGCAGCAGGTAGGTGTCGCGCTGGCCTTCATCATCCATGATGGTGATGATGTCACCGGAGACGTTTTCCACAACGCCGGCTTTCTCGGAGATCACCATGTCGCCTGCATCGTATGCAGCGCGCTGTTCCATGCCGGTAGCCACGAATGGTGCTTCCGCACGCAAGAGAGGCACTGCCTGCTTCTGCATGTTCGCACCCATCAGGGCACGGTTAGCGTCGTCATGCTCCAAGAACGGAATCATGGCGGTTGCAACAGAGACCATCTGACGCGGGGAAATATCGAGGTAGTCGACGCCCTGGGCATCGGTGACCGCAATATCTCCGTCCTTGATACGGACCTCGATGCGCTCCTCGATGATGGTGCCGTCGGCGTCCATCTCTATTGCTGCCTGAGCAATCGCGTAACGGTCTTCTTCGTCAGCAGTGAGATAGTCAATGTGGTCGGTCAGCTTGCCGTTTTCGACCTTCTGGTACGGGGTTTCAATAAAACCAAACGCGTTGACGCGAGCGTACGATGCCAGAGCACCAATCAGGCCAATGTTCGGGCCTTCCGGGGTCTCGATCGGGCACATGCGACCATAGTGCGATGGGTGCACGTCGCGCACCTCAATACCAGCGCGTTCACGGGACAGACCACCAGGACCAAGTGCGGACAGACGACGCTTATGCGTCAGGCCGGACAGGGAGTTGTTCTGGTCCATGAACTGAGAAAGCTGGGAGGTACCGAAGAACTCACGGATTGCTGCCGAGACGGGGCGAACGTTAATCAGGGAAGTCGGGGTAATCGACTCTGCATCCTGGGTGGTCATCCGCTCGCGCACCACGCGTTCCATACGAGAAAGGCCCACGCGGACCTGATTCTGGATCAGCTCACCGACGGTGCGCAGACGACGGTTACCAAAGTGGTCAATGTCGTCGGTGTTGATCGGGATGACCTCACCTGTTGGGGAGGTCATTTCCTTCTCACCGGCGTGCAGGCGCACGAGGTATTCCAGCGAGGTCGCAAGATCCTCTTCGGTAAGGGTGAGCAGACCATCGTGGTCGCCCCCCAGACCCAGCTTGCGGTTGATCTTGTAACGACCAACCTTTGCCAGGTCGTAGCGCTTCGGCTTGAAGAAGGAGTTCTCCAGCAGGGACTGCGCGAGGTCGCGCGTCGGCTGCTCACCTGGGCGCTGCTTACGGTAGATCTCCAGCAACGCCTCATCGGTGTTGGCCACACCATCAGATTCGAGGGTGGACATCATGATTTCAGAGAAGCCGAAGCGCTCCTTGATCTGCGCTTCAGTCCAGCCCAGTGCCTTCAATAGCACGGTGACAGGCTGGCGACGCTTACGGTCGATGCGCACACCAACAGTATCGCGCTTATCGACGTCAAACTCGAGCCACGCACCACGCGAAGGGATGACCTTCACGGAGTGCAGCGGACGCTCAGTCGATTTATCGATCGTCTCATCGAAGTAGACACCTGGTGAGCGCACCAGCTGGGAGACAACGACACGCTCGGTACCGTTCACGATGAACGTTCCCTTGTCGGTCATCAGCGGGAAGTCGCCGATGAACACCGTCTGAGACTTGATCTCTTGGGTGTCGTTGTTAATAAACTCTGCCGTCACATAAAGCGGGGCGGAGTAGTTAATGTCTTTATCTTTACACTCGTCGACGGTGTACTTCACCGAGTCGAAGCGTGGCTCCGACAAGGAAAGGGACATGTTGCCCGAGTAATCCTGAATCGGAGAGAGCTCTTCGAGGATGTCCTCGAGGCCACTGGTGACGCGGGCATCAGGCCCACGCAACTCTTGCTGTCGTTCACGCCACTCCGGCGTGCCGACGAGCCACGAAAAAGATTCGGACTGTACGTCAAGAAGCCCGGGAACGGCGAGCGGTTCGCTGATTTTAGCGAACGAGTACCGCTTCGGGGCTCCGGGGATTTCGGCCACTGACTTGGTCTGGCGGGAGACTGCCAAGATGGGTCCTTCCAGCACCTCACGCGGGTCCCTCCGATTGCTCTGGCTTTACAATCTTCAGGAATTCCGCTGGATAATTAGCATTCGGTCTGCTGTGGAAGATCCGCCCCCAGATAGCACAAAATCACCTTGTCAAGTCGATTTTTCCAAATCCACCGTGAACAAGGTTTATGTCTCGCCGGAGACGGCTTCCAGCGCAAAGACTTACCTTAGACTAAAAGTTTGTACTTGTAAAGGGGGACCTGAAAACCACCCACACCCCTACCCCGTGCTTGTTCAGTCCAAGCGCGCTGCGTGGTGTTGCGCTGCGTGGTGTTGCAGGGAACTCTAGCACCCAGCCTCCCACTTTTTGCAACAACACGGCGCTTCCACTCCGCCAGATCTCCAGGTGCTTCCGCATTGAACTGCGGTTTTCCTGCTACGGTGAAGTCACACCATTTCGCTACAGAAAGGAATTAACCTCATGTTTTCCATGGAGAAGGGCCAACAGTTCATTGACAACACCAACACCGGCGAGGGCTTCAAGGAGCAGCTTGACCGCTACGCCCCGGGTGCGTCCGACTTCGTCGTCGGCGGTATTTTCGGTGGCACCTACCAGCGTGAGGGTCTGGAACTGCGCGATCGCCAAATGCTCACGATGTCAGCCCTCGCCGCCATGGGTGGCACCGAGCCCCAGCTGGAGGGCCACATTGCTACCGCACTCAACCAAGCAGGTATGACCAAGGAAGAAGTTGCGGAGTGCTTCGTACACCTCATGCCCTACATCGGCGTGCCGAAGACGCTGGCAGCGTTCCGCTGCATGTACCGTGTGCTGGGCGAGGACTAATCTTTCGGCTCGGCGCGGCTAACGCTAGCTGCTTGACGACGATCAGGGCGCAGCGCTCCGATCAATCCAACTACTGCGATGAGGGCGCCTACCACCATCACGATGATGGTGACTGTCTGCGACTCGGATTGTGAAGGGATATCAGCCAACGCATCCTGGCGCTGCTCATCGCCTTCAGTCTGCGCCGAGTAGGTCACATAATCCTCGGTGCGGTTGCCGTCGCGGTCAGCGTAGTACAGATCAACGTCTTCTTGGATACCAACAAGCACACCTGTATTTGATTCGTAGTGCAACAACCGGTCCGCCCTGTAGGTCAAAAACAACTGTTCGGTATTACCTTCTTCGTCGGTGACCATTTTTGTGTTGTTCAGTGCTGCATATTTCGTCGCTAGATTGGTCGGCTCCACCATCTGCTGATAGGTCAGCACCACTCCGTTCACCTTATCGGCACCGGCCAGGATCGCCGGGGCTGTTGCCCGCAAAATCGGGTCGAACACCTCCACCTGCTCCGCACGCGTATCGACGGCCCCTTCTACCGGAAGCTTGAACCAGGGCCCTGCCATCTCCACGTGGGCTGGTGGCATGACCATCACGGTCGACAACGTTGCCGAGTCCAGCGGCTCGCCAGTGACCCGGTCCATCTCCCACGACCAGGTGGATGCGCTGACAAGGCTGTCAAAATCAGACCCATCGTTTCCCTGAAACAGGGTATCGCCCACGCGCAAAGACACCATCTCGTCATTAGCGGGGTTTTGGATCTCCATGTGGAGCTGGCGGGTTACTCCGGTTTTATCGCCCTTTACAGTGCCATTCTCGTCGTAAAGCGTGTACGTAGTGTTCTCAAGATCAAGCGGCATACGCCCATCGCCGAGGAGGAATCGAGGTGCCACAAGTCCCGCTACAACCAAGGCAACGCCGAGGCCGACGAGCAGTGCGGAGATGATTCGGGACTTTGGAAGCATAAAGGGCAGTCTACAGGCCGAGTCGGACGCATGAGAAACCCCCACGCGCCCAGATCCGAAGATCCATGCGGTGGGGGTTATACCTTTAGCGGGAAGCGAAATTACTTCAGCTCGACAGTTGCGCCTGCCTCTTCCAGCTTGGCCTTTGCAGCCTCTGCGTCGTCCTTGGACGCGCCCTCAAGCACTGCCTTTGGTGCAGATTCGACCATTTCCTTGGCGTCCTTCAGGCCCAGGCCGGAGACGATCTCACGAACAGCCTTAATAACACCGATCTTCTTGTCGCCAGCGTCGGTCAGAACAACGTCGAACTCGTCCTTCTCCTCTGCAGGAGCGTCGCCGCCTGCAGCAGGTGCGCCAGCAGCTGCAACTGCAACTGGAGCAGCAGCGGTCACGTCGAAGACCTCCTCGAATTCCTTCAGGAACTCGGAAAGTTCGATGAGGGTCATTTCCTTGAACTGCTCAATGAGCTCGTCCTTGGTGAGCTTTGCCATGGTGGCTTCCTTTCTATTCAGGCCACTCTCTGTAGGCCTGATTCAAATTCTTGGTGTGTTTTAGAGTCTTGTTTTAAGCAGCGTTTTCTTGCTTGTCCTGCAGGGCAGCAACCAGACGTGCCGTCTTGGATCCTGGTGCCTGGAACAGGCCGGCTGCCTTGGCCAAGGAACCTTCGAATGCGCCTGCGAGCTTGGCAAGAGTAGTCTCGCGGTTATCCATGTCTGCAATCGCGTTGACTTGATCTGCAGTCAATGCGTTGCCGTCCATGTAGCCGCCCTTGACAACGAATGCTTCGTTGCCTTTGGAGAACTTCTTCATCACCTTCGCCGCATCCACTGCCTCGCCCTTGATGAAGGCAACAGCGGTTGGGCCGGTCAGAAGCTCATCGAGACCCTCAATACCCTGCTCACCAGCAGCGATCTTGACGAGGGTGTTCTTGGCGACGTGGAGTTCGACATCAAAGCCCAGTTCACTACGCAGCTCCTGAAGCTGAGAAACAGTCAAGCCACGGTACTCGGTCAACACGATCGAGCTCGCGTCCGCAAACTTCTCCTTCAGAGCAGCCAGCTCCTTGGTGTTCTTTGGGTTTGCCATCTTCACGCCTCCTTCCAAATGCTTCATTGGTTTTGATCCGCCCGGGGCGCGTGATCGTTCCTCGCACACGATTAAACGCAGTTGATAGTTCAAATACGCTATCGCCACATGCGGGAAAAGAAAACGCCCCGTGCAGAAGCACGAGGCACACCATAACGATGTAAAAGCCACGTTCCTCCTGCGTGGGTTGGCCCCTGATGGGGCACCTTCGACCTCCACTGGCGGGAGATAACCGACGGTCTTCGGTGAAACTTGAGTACGGCGTTACCGCCGTTCAAACTTCGCTGGCAACTATAACAGTGGGCGCTGCGTTTTTCCAAATTCCCTTTACCGACCCTCGTGGCTATAGGGGCGCTATAGGCCGCTTTCTACCCCGACAGTGACAGCCGGTAGGTCAGCCAAAGGAAAGATGCCCCCTCGGCCGCCTACGACCACCAGCACCGAACGAGTGATATCATTGCAATCATGGCGTCGATAGTTGTAAGGGCTTTGCCCGATGAAACCAAGCAGAAGTTAAAAGAACGCGCGGCACGCAACGGCCGTTCGATGGAAGCAGAAGTGCGCGCACTTATTGAGGCTGCCGTGGAGGTAGAAGCTCCGCGGACTCGTGGCGTGCGTAGCCCCTGGCTGCGTGACGTGCTCGAGCGTGTCCAAGAGGTCGGCGGCATTGACATCGCTGATGCACCGCGCAAAGCCGTCGAAAACCCGCGGATACCCAACTTCCAGCAATGATCGTTCTTGACACAAACGTCGTTTCGGAGCTTATGAAGCCCCACCCTGATCCGTGTGTAGTGGAACGGTTGGATGCGGCAGGTGATTACCCGGCGATTACCTCATTGACAGTCGCGGAAATCTTCCAAGGCCTACTCCTGCTCCCGACAGGGAAGCGACGATTTGATCTTTTGGCAGCAGCAGAGGGGATACTTGCCCCCTTACCAGTACTTGAGTTCGGATACAACGAAGCTCTGGTACACGCCAGCCTCATCGCCGAACGACGACACCAAGGTAGCCCGATCAATCCCTTCGATGCCCAGATCGCCGCCTGTGTACGCGTCCACAATGCGTCGCTATATACGCGCAACGTGAAAGACTTCTCTGGACTAGATCTTGAGGCAGTCAATCCCTTCGAAAGCATATAGTCAGTCTTTGCAGTAAGTGTGAGCGACATGACCAACAAAGTAAGCGACCCATTCTCACCTACTGATACAGCTCTACGTGCGATCGTCGATACGCAACTGCGTGCCCTTTTACCCTGCGCATGCCAGCGGACTCGATGGGCACGTTGCTTGGCGGCGTACACCGCTGATTTTCTCGTGCCAGGAAAGCTGAGGACGCATCACGCCTGCCCTATGCGGCGCCTGACTGGGGACGATCGAGCATGTAGAGGACCATTTTCGCTGGCTTAAGGGCTTTCACCGCGTGGGGCAGGCGGGTAGTGAAATGCACAAACCCACCGGGCCTGAGCGTGACGGTGCGGTTCTCAGCAGTGATTTCTAACTCACCCTCAAGCACTTGGACAATGACAGGCATAGCGGCAGTATGTTCCGAGAGTTCTTCACCAGTGTCGAAAGAAAACAGTACGACGTTGACACCCTCTGCCTTGGTAACGGTTTTCGAAACCGTCGACTTCTGTGCATAGTCAATCTCGCTGGCAAGGTTCTCTATGAAGCTTAGTTGCTGGGTGGCGACTGTGTTATCGGTAGGCATGAGAGTAATGCTCCTGTTCGAAATGTGTTAGGAAGCGGGCTTTCGTGCAATAATTGCGATCCCCGCCAGGTTGTTTTTGTGCGCGGTAAACGTCGAACGCATTTGTAGAACACGCTGCCTGAGATCTTTATCTCTTGCTACATTCCACAAAATTCTCGCAACACCGCTGATTCCTTCGTCGGCAAGATTTCGTTTCAACGAGAGCAGCGCCATGGGCGCGGTACTGCTCCATTCAACGCTAAAACCGCACTGGGTGAGAAGGTTATCCCATTCTGCAGGTGTGAGCGGCCGGGCGTTGACACGTATTGTGCGGGCTAACTGTTTCCGCAGTTCTTCTGCCACATCGGTAGCGATCTCGTTCGGGGTGAGGGCTAGCTCGTGGATGGCATAGCACCCTCCCGGTCGTAAAAGTCGAAATGCTTCATGGACTATGTCGTTTTTCGTCTTGGCCCCTTGCATTGTGAGCATGGCTTCACCGATGACGACATCGGCGCTTTCTGCATCTAGGCCGGTATGTTGAACATCATTCTGAACAACTCGTCCGCCGAAAGGTGAAACGATTGAGTCCACTCGGGCAACCGCCGCAGGATCTTGATCAATGCCCACATAGGAAGCGACACCTGAATCAATGATGATTTGTGCAGTACGCCCTAACCCAGGAGCAAATTCGACAACCTCCTTGTCCGCAAGATGTGCTTGCCTCAACAGTCTTTGAGTAAGGGCTAGGCCCCCTGGTCGAAGTACGCGTTTACCTGCACGAGCTAGCACCCAATGCCCGGTGGCTGAGGTGGTTTGCCTATCAGCCTGAGGAAGCGGTTCGTTTCTGTTCATGCGCCCAAACTAGCATGGCTAAGTTAGGTAAGTTAGGTAAGT
Organism: Corynebacterium cystitidis; assembly: GCF_900187295.1. NCBI lineage: Bacteria > Bacillati > Actinomycetota > Actinomycetes > Mycobacteriales > Corynebacteriaceae > Corynebacterium > Corynebacterium cystitidis. Next base: position 2,121,204 of record NZ_LT906473.1, read on the forward strand.
TAGGTAAGGAATCCCTCGGTCCCGGCTAGCACGATCGTCTCGCGCAGTCCCGTCGGCTCCGCTCGGCGGCCTGCCTACTCGCTGGCCGCCTGCCTCACTGTAACTTTCGGCCGACAAATCCCACGTTTTCTCAAAAAAGAGACGAATCTGACGACCGAATACGACATTAAGGCACCCGCTGGCGGGAACCCTCCAACTGGGTTATCCCGGCAGCTGCGGGCCTACTGGGAAGTAGCCCAGGTAGCTCACGCCTGACATGTTGTATTTGAACTTGATGCCCATCACAAGCCAGATACCCCAGTGCATGGCGCATGCCGCCAGAGAAAATAGTTTGCCCACAGTGCGGTTGAACAAGGCCAGCGGGGCTAGCAGCTCAACAGCCAGGGCACCCGCCGCGAGCACACCGAACGGCCCCTTGGCGTTGTACAGTCTCTTAGCGTTCTCAGGGGCTTTGGAGCCGAAGACTTCCTTGCGCACTGCGTCAGCGGCGGTCTGTTCGCGAAGTGCCACACCACTGGCCCAACCCCAGCCATAGTCGCTGCGCACTTTGGCAACACCGGAGATAAAGTACACCGCAGTGGCGGCAATGTTGGCGAGGGTGTTCACCCCACCGTAGGAGCGTGAATACTTGTCAGGCATGAGCCTTCCCTCTCGGATCAGGGCATCGACAGACAACGCATCTGCCGACGGGCCTAAACCAACCGCCATTTGCTGCAGCACCAGCATGTTGTCGTTGTGCAGGATCATGCCAAACGAGTTGCGGTAGGTAATGGTCCACAGCTGCAGCAGCGCGTTCGCTGGTCCGGTCACACGGTGCGCCAATCCCACCACTGCCAAAGCGTTGACTACCTGGGCGGTGTCGAACACAGCGTCAGCCACTTTCGGGTCTAGTGGTTTGTCCAGCACTCGGCACACACCCACCGGGTGGAAACGGTTAGCCGGTTGGCGGTGGATGTTGCGCATGGTTGGTCGTCGAAAAGGAAGCGGGAGCGCACGACGATCACCTCGACCACGTCGCGCTCCTTTTTTCGGGGGCGCCGCGCCAGGGAGTCCGCATAGGTTTGGGCAACCTCAACGGCGTTTTTCTTCCGGATCGCCTTGGACAGCTGGCGGCGGGTGTGGTTCAGCCCTCCCAGGCCGAAGTGGGTGTAGTGCACGTTGATCCGCTCACCGGATTCGGTCAGCCCAACCACGTGTGGCACGGTGATCCGCCCACGGCGATACGCGGAGAACATCGGGTAGGTGGACAGGGGGGAAAGAGTCCTTGTCGTTTTTCTTCTTGTTTACTTCTTCGATGGGGCCGGTGTAGTGGCGCAGCGGGCTGGCAAGCACCGCGGCGATGCCGGCGTAGGCACCCAGAGCGCCCCAGTCGCCGGTGGTGATCGTGGCGGACTGAGCCCGAGCAGACTTGGCCATGAGTGGTCCTTTCGTCGGGGTGATTAGTGGCGTGCGTGGTCAGTTATTGCTTCGTGCGCGGCCCACCATCCGGGCATGCCGTGTACACCAGCCCCCGGCGGGGTGGAACTACTGGCCAGGTATAACCCAGGTGCAAGGCGGTGCGGGCGGGGTGAAATGCCCGGGCGCATGAGTGTTTGCAGGCCCCCCATCGACCCACCGGCGATGTCTCCGCCGATCAAGTTCGGGTTCCAGGCTTGAAGTTCCGCAGGGTTTGTTTCGTGCGTATCGACGATCACCTCACGGAAACCCGGGGCGAAGCGTTCGATCTGTGCTGTGATCAGTTCACGCACCTCGCCGGGGTGTTTCTCCTGGTAGCCGTGTGGGACGTGGGCGTAACTCCATAAGGTCAGGCCGCGGGAGGGGTCGGCGGCGAACTGTTGGCAGGCCATCACAAAGGGGCGCTCGGGCATGCGTCCGGCTGCCGCCTCGTCTTCGGCGCGCGCAATCTCTGCCACGGTTCCGCCCAAGTGCACGGTGCCTGCCTGGCCTACGCGGGGATCGGACCATGACACGGGTTGGCGCAACAGGTAGTCCACTTTCCATGTGGCGGTACCGTACTTCCACGTTTTCAGTTGACGCTTCTTTAACCGCGGTAGTTGCACTCCTTTCAGCCTGAGGATTTGTGCCGGGGTGAGGTTGAGCACGGTGGCATCAGCTCGGGGAAGCTCCCGCAAGTCGGTGACTTCGTAGCCGGTATGGAAAGTAGCACCATGGTCAATAAGTATCTTCACCAGCGCGTCCACGATTGACTGGGTGCCGCCTTCGGCCACAGGCCAACCGCGTGACATGCCAAGCGCACCAAACAAGAGGCCGAAAGCCCCGGTCATCAGGTTCGCGGGTGAGGCAATGGCGTGGACAGCACTGCCAGCCAGCAAGGCGCGGGCCCGCTCCGACTGAAACAGAGCTTTGCCCAACACGCTGGCAGACACCAGCGCCGGAACCCCGAACTGCACCATGCGCACCGGGTGCTTCGGCCACCGGATGATCGGGCCTAAGAAGTTGGCGAGGTGATCGTCGATATGCGATACCGCGTTGCCGTGCAAAGCTTTCCACGCGCGGCCATCAGGGCCCAAGCCCGCAGCCGTCGTGTCGAGGCAGCGCGATAAGAACGCAGCCTCTTGATCTTCGAGCGGGTGGGCCATCTCATAATCGGCATAAGCCCAGCGCAGCCCGTGTGCTTCCAGGTTGAGGGCACGGAATGCGGGGCTTGCCACACCGAATGGGTGGCCGGCAGCGCCCAAGTCCACGATGGCGCCGTCAAAAATATCGCGTGAGGAGGCAGCGGCCCCGCCTAAGCGTTCAGAGTATTCGTAGACGTGAACGTCCCAGCCTTCAGTGGCTAGGCGCGCAGCAGCAGTCAATCCGTTCGGGCCGGAACCGACAATGACGGCGCGGGGTTGCTGGGCTGTCTGGGCCATCATGCCCCTTCCTTTGGTATGTCCTAACGGCTATTATTCCAGCACCAAAGAAAACAGCTGTGAAAATAGTGTGGGAGTATCTTCATCTGGCGGCTAGAGCACAACCCACCCCACCAGCAATGCCGCTGCCACCGCCACCACCAGCACCAGTGGCACGAAGCGCGCCACGAAACGCCCACCCCACGCGCCGTACTGCATGGCGATCAGCTTGGTATCCACCACCGGCCCCACCACCAGAAACACCAGCTGGGCTACCGGAGGCACGAAGGTAAAACTGGCGGCGACGAACGCGTCCGCCTCCGAACACAACGCCAGCACGATCGCCAGCACAATCATGAGCAGCACAGCCAACCAAAAATTGTCTGCCACGGCGCGCAGCCAGTGCGCCGGAACGAACACCTTGATGGTAGCGGTGATCGCAGCCCCGATGGCGAGGAAGCCGGCCGAGTTGATGAAATCATGCAGGAATGTGGCGCGCAGTGCGTCGACACGCCCGCCTGCGCTGAGGCTGTGCTCATGCGCGTGTGCTTGCCGACGCCCACCCCGCCACACCCAACCCACCACGCACGCGGCAAGCAGGCTGGTAGCAAACCGGGCCCACACCATCTGCCACTGGCCCGCAAACGCGATTGCCGTGCTGACCAGCACGACTGGGTTGATCGCGGGACTGGCCAGCATAAACGCGAGTGCCGCCTTGTCAGGCACGCCTTTGCGGATTAGTGAGTTGGCCACGGGCACGCTCGCACATTCGCACGCGGGCAACGCCATACCACTCAACGCCACCGCTGGAATCGCCAGCGCTTGCCGACGAGGCACCACCCGCAACAGTGCTGCCGGCGGGATGAACACTGTCACCACCGTCGATAGCGCCACGCCCAGCACCAAGAAAGGCAGGGCCTGGACGGTCACACCAATTACCAGTGATACCCAGGCTTGTGCCGCTCCTTCAGGCGCAAAGGGAGCACCGAAGGCGTTGACCGCAAGAGCTACTGCGAACACGCCGATCAGCGCCAGGGATGGGCCATGGTTGCTCAGCGAATGGTGGCTCATAAGTAGGCCACCTCGGGCTCGTCGATACGCTCCAGCTCAACCACATCAAGCGCTGCCTCGCCATGGTCGTCGGTGGTGACCCGGCCGGAGGCGCGATACCACTGGCCCTGCTCCGGCTGTGGCCCGAGCAAAGTGATGCGCACCCCGGTGGCATCGGCAACACAACACGTGATCACGTAGCGGGCCAGAAACCAGCGGCCTTCACTGGGGGTGCCTTGTGCGCCGCGCCCGGCAAACCCTTCGACAGTGATGTGGGCGCCTTCGGCAATTCCGGCGCTGTGGGCAGCGACAAGATCGTCGAGGCGCACGTCCCCCTCAGGGCGTTCAATTCGTCCTGCCGTAGCTGTTGTTGCCACACGCCCAGTGTCCACAAAGTAACTGCCCAAGGAACCGGGTGCTGCAAGAAGCGCCAGCGCCACGACCACGACCACGGCCCACGCGCTGTTTCGTGGGCGACCCGAACCCGGCACCGTGGCGATCGTCCAAATTCCCACAATCAGCAGTACAACACCCGCAACCAGAATGAGAGGGACGAAAAAAGGGCGCACATAATCAGTGGCCGCACCGGTGAGCGCCAGCGTGCACAGCAGCACTCCGGTAGCAGCGGCTATGAATCCTGCCCAACTCCCCTCGCTCATGATAGGGAGCATAGCCGATTAATGATCTTCCCCAGCAGCCACAATCGAAAGCAGCGGAATCACCCGAGCCGGAGGAATACTATGCTGGCCACAGCCGCCCTTCACCAACCATCCGGCGTGTAATAGCTCGTTGAGGTGGTGGTATGCCTTACCGGTGGAGGTGAAGAGGCCTTCGTCGACAAGCTCGGCGACCGTAGCGGGCCGCTCTAATAAACGACGCAAGACCTGCGCCCGGATCGGGCTAGCCAGCGCTGCAACACGCTGCAAGGAGCTATCCCACGCCGGGCCGCTGAGATAGTCTGCAGCCCGAATCCACTCGTAGGTCAGCTCACGGCCCCCAACTTGGACTTCACCGCCAAAGCGGACCAATCCCGTAGCAGCTCCGCCGGTATCGCCGCAGGTTTGCAGTCCATCGAAGCCTTCACCACGCACCCCGCCATGCCCCTCGAGTGCGTTAACGCGCTTTTCAAGGGCGCTTATGCGCTTCTCAAGAGACAGTGCATCACGTGAATTATCGGTATCCATTAGTTCCTATTATGCCCCGGCAGCGGCACTACGCCCACACAGTCTCTGCGGGAATGATCATTCATGCCATACCGATTGCTGCAGCGCCTCAATCACCGTGTTTATTTCAGTACAGGTATCCCCTGCGGCATAGATCGCGGCACGGCGCTCGGGGTAGATCCGCAGTTCATCAGCAAACCCAAAGGTTGCGCCGTTATGCCAAAAGTAATCGTCATCGTGCGCCCACACCGGGTTTGGTGTTTGCTTGTCGACGATCGCCTGGGCAAATTTAGCCATGTCACGCGGCGTGGAACGGATCGCCCCTGCGGGCGCGGGCCCATCGCTTTCCCATGGTTGAACCGGCAATCCGAAGCCCCCTACCCCGCGCGGCGCATCGGGTCCGACGGTGCCAGGTAACGCCACATAAGAATCAGTCATTCCCAGTGGTGTGAAAATGTCGCGCTGGATCAGCTCGGCGTAGCTCACTCCGGCGGACTCGGCCAGTAACTGACCTAAAAACGCATGCCCCAAATTGGAATAGTTCTCTTTACCGCGATCTTTCAGCCTTGCAGACAAGGCGCTATCGATGACGAAGTCCCTTGTCTGACCAACATCCGGGTTTCGCCCAATAAGAGCGGCGAGAATATTACGCGGCTTTTGTTTACCCAATCGTGGCAAACCGGAAGTGTGGGTAGCCAGCTCCAGCAGTGTGACATCTGCGAGCATTGATCCTTCTGCGCGCTCACCCAAAATCTCTGCAACAGTGGTGTTATAGGTGAGCTCATCTCGTTCTACGGCTTGGTCCAGCAACTCACCATTGAACACCTTAGTAATCGAGCCGATCTCAAACTCGCTGGTCTCATCGGCACCCAGCCCACCAAAGCACACATCCCCGTCGACCAAGACGAAAGCTGCCAGATGGTGGTGTCCGGTACGTGCGCCTGCGCGCAGCGCCTCCGAGATTCTCGCGTCGCCGGTTGGGTTCGTCGATAAGCGAAAAGCCGGCAGGCGGGCAAGCCCTACCCCTACCGTTACTGCGATCAAGGCTGATGCCAATGCGATCTTGTTGATATTCCGTAATTCCATAAATTTCAATAGTACGCAATTCGGGCGCCCTTACAATTCGCCAGACGAGGCGCCAATGCACCTTAATCCCACGCACACCAGATAACGATGCAGCCAACCAAACGGTGAAGTACAATTACGACACAGGGTTTGGGGGGTGAGAAAATCCTCGGTACACAAGCGCGGGGATACAGAATTTGCCAGTTATCCAGGAGGCAAACTATGTTCCGGGCAACGCTAAGCTCCCAACCTCCGGTAAGTTCACATAACTTCGAAGAAAGAATACGAAGAAAGAATACAGTGAAGAATTTTAAGCTTTCCGCAAAGGGTTTGACCATAGCCCTTGCTACTACATTTCTGGTTACCCCAGTCGCAGCTGGTGAGCACGGGGAAGCACCACACTATCTCCACGAAGGCCGATTCAGCTCAACCTACAACCTGGATACCCTGGAATGGGCAGGCGAGAAATGGGCGGTACGAGGAACCGACGATACCTTCATCGAGGTAGATGGCCCGCAAGCCCCGCACCCACACACTGGCCGGGGCGAATGGGTTGACGGGACGCACATAAGCAAAAATGGTGACCTTGTGCTATCAAATCAGGGGATTGACGGTGGCGTGGAAATCATCAGCGAACAATCCATGGGGTACGGGACCTATACCTTCGAATACTCTGCTGACTTTGCCAACTACCACCCCAACACGGTATTGGGAATCTTTACGTACGACTGGGCGGATGCAGTTCTGCCTGGGCATGAAACAAAAGCCGGATTCACTGAAAACGACTTCATCGAAATTTCCCGCTGGGGAGAACCAACCGACACACCGGTGCGTGCCGGGGCGACTGTGTACTCCGATACCACCGGGACCCCGACACACCTCGAGCACTTCAACGTTCCTGAAGGCACCCAACGTTTAACAACAACAGCAATCTGGCAGCCCTCCTCGCTCCAGGTAATCACGCAGGACTCCACTGGAAAAGTAATGTCTAATGACATCACCACTAGGGGGCTTCCTAAATCAAGGACCGAACAGCTCCATATCAACCTGTGGACAAATTCAGCCCAAGGTGGTGCGGAAACCGCTACCGGAGATACGGTGACATTACACGACTTTTCCTTCACACCGCACTCGACCACAAGCTACGGGTACAAAATCTTCGCACAGATCAAGGACAGGATCATGGCGCTCTTGGACTTAAGGTTGGAGCCCAATCCGACCTCAGAGGGTTGGCTCTCCTCCGGACGGTGGCGCTCATCGGAAAGCTCCAGCTCTACCATCACGCTGAGTTCTAAATAAAACTAAGCATCTGACGGTGGCAGCACAACGCCCCGCTCTGCCCGTAGATTAACGGGCTGAGCGGGGCGAAAACTTTAAAGCGAACTTCCTGGCAGCTGATTAAGCTGGCTTCTCCGAGTAGTTCTTGGTCACGCGAGTATCCACAGGAACACCAGGACCAGTGGTCGCAGACACGACGATCTTCTTCAAGTAGACACCTTTTGCAGACGATGGCTTCAGGCGCAGCACCTCGTCGAGAAGTGCGCCGTAGTTCTCGGCCAACTGCTCTGGAGTAAACGATGCCTTACCAATCATGGCATGCAGGTTCGAAGCCTTGTCAACGCGGAAGGAAATCTTACCGCCCTTCACATCCTCGATAGCCTTAGCAACATCAGGGGTGACAGTGCCGGTCTTCGGGTTAGGCATCAGACCACGAGGGCCCAGCACACGTGCAACGCGGCCCACCTTCGCCATCTGGTCAGGGGTAGCGATAGCCACATCGAAATCAATGGTTCCAGCATTGATCTGCTCGATCAGCTCATCACTACCAACGATGTCTGCGCCAGCTTCCTGCGCCTTCGTTGCGTTCTCACCCTCTGCGAAGACCGCTACGCGCACAGTCTTACCGGTGCCATGTGGCAGGTTGACGGTGCCACGAACCAGCTGGTCAGCCTTACGTGGGTCGACGGACAGACGCATTGCCACATCGATGGATGCGTCATAGTTCTTCGAGGAGGTCTCCTTTGCCAGGGCGACTGCGTCCAGAGGGTGGTATTCCTTGGTGCGGTCGACAAGCTTGGCGGTCTCTTCGTAACGCTTAGACTTCTTACGTGCCATGTTTAATCCTTACGTGATGTACGTGTTCTAGGAGTGTGGTTCGGGCCAGGCCGGCCCTCCCACGCTGTTCAATTCTTACCAGCTTCGAGCTTGCGAGAAGCTACTTCTTGACGTCGATGCCCATCGAGCGAGCGGTACCAGCGATGATCGCAGCACCTGCCTCAATGTCACGAGCGTTCAAGTCATTCTTCTTCTTTTCTGCGATCTCCTTGCACTGATCCCAGGTCACAGAACCAACCTTGTCAGTGTGTGGGACGCCAGAGCCAGACTTAATGCCAGCAGCCTTAAGCAGCAGCTTTGCAGCTGGAGGAGACTTCAGGATGAAGTCAAAAGAACGGTCTTCGTAGACGGTGATCTCCACTGGAACCACATCGCCACGCATGGATTCGGTTGCAGCGTTGTACGCCTTGCAGAACTCCATGATGTTCACGCCGTGTGCACCCAGTGCAGGACCGACTGGAGGAGCCGGGTTTGCCTGGCCTGCTTCGATCTGAAGCTTGATCAGGCCAGATACCTTCTTCTTAGCCATCGAATTACCTCAATTCCGTGGTTCAGGGGTGACAGTCTCGATGAAAAACAGCCACCCTGCCGGATGCCGGCCTTGGTGCCAGCCACCGGGGAGATGATTATGGTTGACGTGCATCCAACAGGACGCACGAAGAAACAGTGTACGCAGGTGCTTCGTCGTAAAGCAAAACGCTTAACGACGCAGCGGGGCAAACCCCGCCACCACTAATTGATGCGCTCGACCTGATCAGCGGTGAGCTCCACTGGAGTCTCGCGGCCGAAGATGGACACGAGTGCCTGGATCTTGCCGGTCTCCTCGTCGATCGCGTTGATCGTCGCGGAAACGCTGGCCAAAGCACCAGACAAAATGGTAACAGCTTCGCCAACCTCAAAGTCGTGCGAGATCTTTGGTTTGAGCTCTTCCTCCGGCATCGCGATAACGGTCTCGCCCTCCGCATTAGCTGCAGACTTCGCAGCTGCCTCTTCACCCTCGACAGGAGCTGCCTTTGGCATGAGGAACTTCGCCACATCGCGGTGCTTCACCGGGGTCGCATTGCCCTCATTGCCCACAAACGACGTCACACCAGGGGTCTCGCGCACCACAGACCACGCGGCATCATTCATGTCCATACGCACCAACACGTAGCCTGGCAAAAGCTTGCGCTTAACCAGCTTACGCTTGCCATCCTTGAGCTCCACGGCCTGCTCGATCGGCACAACCACGTCATAGATGGAGTCTTCCACCTCAAGAGTCTGGGCACGCATGTCCAGGTTGGTCTTCACCTTGTTTTCATAGCCCGAGTAGGACTGAATGATGTACCACTGGCCCGGCAGCTTCTTCAGCTCGCGGGTGTACTCGCGCAGGCGCTTCTTGTATTCAGCTTCCTCATCGACAGCATTAACGGCGTCGGTGTCGCCCAACGCCGCAGCCGCAGCCTGTTCCGGAGTTTGCTCCGAGGCGGTATTGACCGCATCCTCGGCCTCGACTTCTGCCTGGGTCTCTTCGACAGCACGTTCGTGTGCTTCAACGATCGCGTCGTCTACAGGGCGAGTCTCTTCGTCGACACCCGTTTCACCAGCATCGCCTTCGGCTTCTTCAGCACGCTCATGCGCTGCCTGCATCCGTTCTGCGGTTTCGGCTACAGGCTCAGTTTCAGGCGAGACTGGTGCTCCTTCGTCGATCATTTCCTTTCCCTCGATAATGTCGACTTCTTCCTGGCTTAAGACAGTGTTGCCCGCGTTGATGTCTTCAGTGTTCTCACTCATGTGTTCTCCAGACTGGTGCTGCCAATAAATTATCCCGCCTACCCAGCGTTTAATACTGGGGTGACGGGATCAAGTCAATGATTCAATGTGGCCACTATAACCGAGAAAAGCACGTCTTTTCAACTTGCAAAAGCTAATAACACACGGAGAAAACAAAACCCGCTGCCTTATACAGGTCAGCGGGAGTTTAAAAAGTGCTGCTACGGCGATAGAACAGCTTCAACACCCATGGTTGTTAGCGTATCCACACCCCAGACCAGGGTGGTAAGGATGATCAGGAAAGCAAACACGATCAGCGTGTAGTTAAGCATCTGGCGGCTGGTAGGCCACACCACCTTGCGCACTTCCTGGACAACTTCGCCCGGAAAGGCTGCGAGGCCACCACCGGGCTTCTCGTCTTGCTCCGGGTCCTGGCGCGCAACCTTCTTCGCTTCATAAGAAGCGGAAGAAGTAGTGCTGGCGCCACTCAGCTGACGCTTGCCGGTTGGCGTTGCAGCACCGTCACGCTTTTGCTGGTCTTCGCTCACAGCACTCCTCATGGTTTAAAACTATGGCAGGGGCGACAGGACTCGAACCTGCAACCTACGGTTTTGGAGACCGTTGCTCTACCAATTGAACTACGCCCCTTGGGCACTACCTTTTAAGATAGTACGCCCACCCTACCACGGCGTGCAAGCACGCCGACTTCGGAGGGTTGTAGCGGTGGAGAGACTCGAACTCTCGACCTCGCGATTATGAGTCGCGCGCTCTCACCAGCTGAGCTACACCGCCGTGCAACCTGCAGATGCGCTGCGAAACAGCGCTCCATACAAGCAACAGAGCCCCCTAGCAGAATCGAACTGCTGACCTTTTCCTTACCATGGAAACGCTCTACCGACTGAGCTAAGGGGGCACAGCCTCTAAGTTGTGGACTCAGCAACCGCTTTCACTTTTGCGTCGCCCGCTCTGTTGAAGCCTTTGAAAGATTAACCCGATCATTACATAGAACACAAATCGCCAGCATATCCCGCACATTTATTAATTCCCCGCCTTGAGATGCGCCCGCGCTACAAAAAGCACACACAACTAACCAGCACACACAACGCAAAGTAAAGCACCCACCCCGATCAAATCGCGGTGGGTGCTAGTGGTGCCAGGTAGAAGATTCGAACTTCTGAAGGCGTAAGCCGGCGGATTTACAGTCCGCTTCCTTTGGCCGCTCGGACAACCTGGCAAGCGCTTTTATAAGTGCGTGAATTACCTTACAACACCGCCACCACATCTTGGCAAATCAGCAGGTTAATTGCTTCGTTCAGGCATGCGACGCAGCCTAGCCCACCCTGTCTACGGTGTAACGCGCCAACATTCGCAACGCCCCAGTTGCCGGAATATCGGGCAACCGTTGGATCTGTTCGTCGGCAAGCGCCAAATAATGCTTCACCGTGTCCAAGGAGCGCGCCCGTGCAGTGGATTGGCCCAGCAACTCAAGGGCGCGTTCGACATCAGCGTCGTCGTCAAGCGGGCCAGTAAGCAGGCCTCGCAGCTCCTCCCCAACCCCGGTATCCTCCCCCAAGGCATACAACACGGGTAGGGTGAACACGCCCTCGCGCAGGTCAGTGCCTGGGGTCTTACCAGACTGATTGGTGGCCGAGAAAATATCGATCATGTCATCCACAATCTGAAATACCATGCCAACTGCTGAACCAAGCTTGTACATGGCGTCCACGATTTCCTCCGACGCACCGGAGTGCTTCGCGCCGAGATACCCTGCAGACGCGATCAAAACACCCGTCTTCTCGTCGATCACCTTAAGGTAATGCTCGATCGGATCATCCTCTTCCGCACCGATTGTCTCGCGCATCTGGCCGGTCACCAACTTGCCAAATGTTTCGGAGAAATGATGCACGGTATCGGTATCCAACTCACTCATCAGCCGTGAAGTATGAGCTAGCAGAATGTCGCCGGCCAGAATCGCCACGGAATTATCCCAACGCGAATTCGCCGACTCCACGCCACGGCGCACGTCCGCCTCGTCCATCACATCGTCGTGATACAAGGTGGCCAAGTGCACCATTTCCACGATCGTGGCCGCCTTCACCACATTGCGTGAGCCCGTCTGCGGCCCATACTCACTAGCAATCAACGCCATCAGTGGGCGAAAACGCTTACCACCGGCCTGCGCTAAGTGCAGCACCTTCTCGTTGACGAAGTCGGGCCCGGTAGAGAGCTCGTCGACAAGCAAATTCTCAACCGCGCGCATCCCCTCGTCGATACGCGCAGTGAGTTCCTCATTACCCAAATCCACGCTGGAGACATGGCGGGGTGAGGCATTGGTGCCCAAAGTCATCGGTGCGGTCCTTGCAAACTCGAAAACGATCGTTTATCTTGCCCCTCAACCGTAGTCCAATATGCGCCAACGACACACCCTGGGGTGGGCATAAATGCGTCTGGCACAATGGGTTGAGTGACTGTGACAAAAGAATGTGTTGTTGTGGGGGCCGGACCTTCCGGGGCCGCAGCAGCGCTGGCCGCCGCACGTTCAGGCCTGGAAACGCTGCTTATCGACGCCCAAAGCTTCCCGCGCGACAAAACCTGCGGTGACGGCCTGACTCCGCGCGCCGTCCATGCCCTGGAGCAGCTTGGCGTTGAGCATGTGCTTCCTGCGTACCGGAACAAGGGCTTGAAGTTGGTCGGCTACGGAGGGAAGGTTACCGCGCCGTGGCCCGAAGGGCATTTTGGCCAGGAGGGTTCGGCTCGGCCGCGCACCGGTTTTGACGCAGCGCTTGTCGACGAAGCCCGTGCCGCTGGCGCCGAACTGTGGGAAGACTGCCCCGCCACCGATGTGGACATTAGGGGCGGAAAAATCAGCGTGATTCACACCCCGCGTGGTGAAGTTCGCCCCCGCTGGGTGATCGTGGCTGACGGTGTGCGCTCCCCCTTTGGCAAACTACTGGGGCGCGTATGGCACCGCGACGAGGTGTATGGGATTGCTGCGCGCTCCTACTGCGATTCGTCCTACTCCGACGAGCCGTGGATGCACTCACACGTGGAGCTACGCGACGGCGACGGTGCGATACAACCCGGATATGGCTGGATTTTCCCGCTGGGCGACGGCACCGTCAACCTCGGTTGCGGCGCACTGAGCACGTCCGCGCGGCCAGCCAAGCTGAATACGAAGAAGCTGCTGGGCGAGTACGCCGCGTTTGTCCGCGACGAGTGGGAGCTTGGCGACGAACACTGCGTCACCTCTGCCCTGCTACCCATGGGCGGGGCAGTATCTCATGTGGCTGGCGGCAACTGGATGCTCATCGGGGACGCGGCTGCGCTAGTAAACCCCCTCAATGGTGAAGGTATCGACTACGGGTTAGAATCCGCCGTGCTGGCCGTGGAGATGCTGGGCCAATCTGCTGATTTCACCCTGACCTGGCCTGCGCTCCTGCGTGAGGCCTATGGGGAGGCGTTCTTGCTGGCGCGCACCGCCGCACGCCTGCTCACTTACCCCCAGTTCTTGCCGGCAGTGGGACCTCTCGCACTGCGTGGGCCTGTGGGTGCTGTTCTCATGCCTGCTGCGGCCAGGTTGATGGGCAACTTGATTACTGATAGAGACCGCGACCTGATTGCTCGCGCTTGGCGGGCAGCAGGGTCTGTTGTCTCCCGTGCCCGTCAGGGCACCCCGCTATGGGATGTGGCCTAGACCCGCAAATGCTGCACATTGTGCCAGCCGGGGTCATATTCTGCGTTGATCAACACTTCCCCGTCACGCCACTGCTGCACCACTGCCCGTATCTGATACTCAAGGTCAGTAGTGGAGTCGACATAAAAGTGCATGGTGCGCAGGCGCTGGTCCAGCAGCACCTCAGAGGCCACCATCATGCCACTGTGAATCATGCCGCGTTGAGGCATTCCGTGGCCACTGAACATCGCTGTAATTTTGTCTTCGAGCTCGTAGACAGGGTGTGCATCTTGGAAGCCAACAGTTACTCCAACATAGTGGTCGAGGTGCGGGTTCACCGCCGAGTTCAACCGACCCAGCACGGAGACAACTACGGGACCTTGGGGAGTTTCTCCCTTCAAGTTGAGCCAGCTGATCCCTTCGTCGTTGCTGTTGCGCTTCCGAACTTCGGCAACTATGCCGGGAAGTTCACTCAAATCCACACTTTCTGCAGGGGGTGCGGGAAGAGCATCGATTCCATCAAGCCAGATTGACACAACTTCTTCACCCAAACAGTGATCAAGCGCGATGAAGGTAAGTTGGGTCCGTTCTGCTTCCGATAGCTGAGAAAACACCGGATGGTAAAGGCCTACGGATAGTCCGGTCGTGGTGGGTTCGGTTGCTACCTGGATGTCACGGAGTGAGATAGTGTGCCCGAAAATATGAAGCTTAGAAATGACGGCAGCTGCTTGCCGCATATCGAAGAAGCTCCATGTTGTATCGGCTGCGGGTGCTTGGTTGAGCCAACGACGAGCAGCCGACCGGGCGCTGGGATCTCCTTCTGCGGTGACGGTGAGCTGGTGTTGGCTTTCAACTCCCGGTCCGAATTCGAAGGCTAACCGAGGGTCAATCGCCTGTACCCGGCCGGTCAAGGGCTCGACGTAATCGTTGAGTGTTCCTTTTTCTATGGCGTCTGTGATGCTGTGTTGGTTGCGTTCCCACCATTGCCAGAATTCTTCGATCGGATCTGGTTTCGCCTGCCCAGATGGCTTCTTTGGCTTTCGGTTGAACATTCCCATGGCATCTCTTTCACGTACGCGTCGCTTAGTTTTTCGGTCGCTGGCTATCTAACACGACAATCGTACTGTCAGGGATATACTCGTGCGCGGGATATGTGACTTTCGTCAGCACCACCACCATTGAACCTCTATTTTGGTTAGGCTAACCTCATATGGTGGGTTTTTTAGCGAGGGTCTCCGCCGGTACTGATACCGCAAGCGCTGTGGCGACAGGCTCCGACGGGAATCCGAATGTACTGGCCGGAAGTGCCATCCGCGTGGTCCCTGATTTCCGGGTCGGACTACTACTGATCCTGATTTTTGCTGCTGCAACGTCGTTGCTGAAAGAAGAACTCGCGTTAGCTGGTCTAGTCACCTACGTGCTTGTCTTGCTCGCTCTTTTTCATTCCATTAAAAGCAGCCTGATCGCCCTGGTGTGGTACTTGCTTTGCCTCGGTATCCGCTGGCTCTGCGTCTTGGCGGTGGGTTGGCCTCTTCTGCCCTGGTTGGGGATTCTCCTGACGCTGATTATTCATGCTTATCCCGCCTACTTGATGGTCTTTTTGATCTTTTCGATCACTCCGATGACACAGATGATGGCCTCCTTGTCCAAGGCGAGGGTTCCGGGAACCTTCATTGTTGTTGCGATGGTGGTTTACCGTTACGCGCCCACGTTGTTGGCGGAGACCCGAACGATAGTGCAGTCGTCGTCGCTGCGCCATACTGTCCCGGCGTGGAGGCGTTGGCTGAGCCACCCGGTGCGTGAGTTGGAGTATGTGATTGTGCCGGTGTTGATGCGTTCCTCGCGGATTGCTGATGAGCTTTCCGCAGTTGCTATGTGTAAAGGCCTTGATCCTGCAGCTCAGCGCACCGCATTTGTTGAGCCGAAGATTGGCTGGCAGGATTTGCTTTTCTTGGTGGTCTCTATCGGGGTTATTGCCGCTTTGAAGATCGGGGGCGGCTCATGATTTCCATTAAGAATCTGTCTGTCCACTATGTTAGTGGCGATGAGCGGCTGCCTCCGGCACTGGAGGGGGTCACCTTAGACGTCGCCAAAGGCGAGGTTGTGTTGTTGACGGGTGCTTCGGGGTGCGGAAAATCCACCATGTTGCGTTGTATTAATGGGTTGATCCCCCATTTTCATGAGGTGGCGATTGCTGGGCGGGTCAGCGTCAACGGGATTGATGTTGCCGGTAGCAGCATTTCAGAGTTGGCACGCCATGTGGGGATGGTGTTCCAGGATCCGCGTTCGGAATTTTTCACTCTAGATGTTGTAAGTGAGCTGGCGTTTTGTTGTGAAAATTTCCAGATCCCCGCAGAGGAAATCTCGCAACGCATCTCCGAGGTCAGCCACGCGGTGGGTATTGAGGATTTGGCTGGGCGCAATATTATGCGGCTGTCAAGCGGGGAGAAACAGAAAGTTGCCCTCGCAGCCGCGATGACCACCCGCCCTGCAATTTTGCTTTTCGACGAGCCCTCCGCCAACCTCGACTCTGACAGTTTAGTGATGCTCAGCGCGGTGATCTCTCGACTGAAGGATAGTGGAGTGACCGTCATTATTGCTGATCACCGCATTTCTTACCTGACAGAACTACTTGATCGCTGCATCATTATGGAGGCTGGCCGGATTGTCGCTGATCTGGACCGGGGCCAGTTGTTGGGTAATCCGGCGGAGTGGTTCAGTGCCAAAGGTTTGCGCCAACCGCATGAACCCGAACTTCATTTCCGGGAGGCAACAGGTATCGACGATGCTTTTGTACGCATTGACAACGCTGCCTTCTCCTACTCCGGTGGTGAGCTGTTGTGGCGGATCGATTCTCTTGCTCTACCAAAATCAGGAATTGTTGGGGTGACCGGGCCTAATGGTAGTGGTAAGAGCACGTTGATCAAATATCTGTTGGGCTTGTTGCGTTGCCGGGGAAGCACGATATCTCTGGCTGGCCAGAAACTGTCCGCCCGTGCCAGGCGCCGTCGCTTCGCCTACGTTGCCCAAGATGTTGATTATCAATTGATGGGTGAATCGGTGGCAGCTGAGATGCTTATTGGCCAGCCTATAACCGAGGTTAACCGGCAACGCGCTGAAGAACTATTGGACATGGTGGGCCTGGAAAAGTTCAGTGACCGGCATCCGCTGACGTTGTCCGGCGGGCAAAAGCAACGGTTGAGCATTGCCATGGCCTGCATGAAGTCCGCCGAGGTGATCTGCCTGGATGAGCCCACCAGTGGTTTAGATGCCCGAAGCATGAGCACGGTTTCGGCTTTATTAGGAAACCTTAGCGCCGCTGACACCCTAATTTTTGTTATTACGCACGACAAGGAGTTCGCGGCGCAAACTTTCGACTACAGCCTCGACATTGCTGACCGGAAAATTCAGCTGCGCTCAGCGATTACTCAATCTACTGGGGTGGGAGAATCCCACCCACCACGCAAAGGAGATGTCAATGTCTAACACAGCTGCCACAGCGGGCAGAACACAAGAAGAACCCAGGGTGATAACCCGCAAGGACACCACAGTCCGTGATCTGGTGACGATGGGAATTTTCATCGCTCTTTTCCTGGCGCTGATGGTTACTTTCGGTATGCTCATGGCCTTCCTGCCCATCATTATGATCCTGCTGCCTTTATTGATGGGCATCCTGGGTGGTGTTATTTTCAGCATCCTGCTTGCTAAGGTGCAGCGCCCCGGTTCGTTCCTGATCTCCTCGGTCATTCTGGGTCTTTTTCTGATCACGATGGCCCCTGGTGCGATCATGTGCTACATGACGATCATCGGCGGGGTGCTCGCGGAGATCATTTACTGGAAGTTTGGCAGGACATCCTTCAACGCAATGTGGATTTCCTACGCCGTATACATGGTTTTCTTTGGTCTTGGGGTCTACGTTCCTTTCATTTGGATGAAGCAGGCCTACCTGGATCTTTATGCCGATAGCGAAGCTCTAGAGGTCGCTCGCCTTGGTACTGAAGTGATACACCCTGTGTTGATGATCGTGCTGCTTATCGGCACCATCTTCTGTTGCTGGCTTGGATTCCGTTGGGGTAAATCGCTGACTAAGAAGCAATTTGCAAAGGCTGGGATTGTGTAATGACAACGCACGACACTGCTGCTGACACGCAGGCGCCCAAGAATCTTAAGGAGCTCACCAAAAGCGCGCACCGCGCGATGAATACTGCTGCGGTGGTGACATTCTTTGCTTCAGCGCTGAAAGTGTTGCCCTACATCAGCTTGGTTGAGATTAGCCGGATCCTGCTTAGCCCCGAGCCCGCTGAGCCCAGTGGCCCGACCAATAGTGTGTGGACGTGGGTGATCGTCGCGATTGTGGCGATGGTTATCCATGCCTTTACCTACACGTTTGCACTGGGTGCAACACATGTGGCCGAGGCGAACCTGCGTAGCGAGTTGCGCCACAAACTTGTTAACAAGCTCGGCCGGGTGCCGCTCGGCTGGCATTCGAAGAGCTCCTCCGGAAAGATTTGGCAAGCGGTTGTGCCGGATACCACCCAGATCCACTCCCTGGTGGCGCACTCTGCTGGCGATAGCGCCAACACTTTGGGTGCCCTAGTAGCGGGCCTGGTCTATCTCTTCTGGCTGAACGCCGGGTTAGCGGCCACGCTGTTGGGGATCTTCCTGGCCGTTGTCATCGTCACTATGACGTTTGCGATGCGTGGCGGCGAAGAATTAACCGAACGCTACCTGGATTCGGCGGCCGACCTGGCGTCGTCGACAGCTGAGATGGTGGACGGGATCAAAGAGGTCAAGAATTTCGGTATCACCGAGTCGGTCTTCTCGCGTTTCGACGAGGCCCAAAAGAAGAACGTGGATGCTTCGCTGGCATGGATGAAAAAATCCGGGGTGGGCGTGGCTATTTTGATGGCCTTGATGCAGCCCGGCGCGATGCTGGCGCTTACGCTTGGTGTTGGGTTTGTGTTCACCCAGCAGGGCTGGATCACACCCATTGATGTGGTGGCTTTTGCGCTGGTGTGGGTGGGAATCCCTGAGGGCGCGATGTCTTTGGTGCAGATGTTCCAGCTGCTGCAATCCGGCGAGAAAGCGGCAGAAAACACCATCGAGATTTTGAACACCCCTGAACTTCAAGCTCCTGATTCGCCCGCAACATTGACGAAGGATCCCGCGCTCGTGGAGGGCAACTCTGTTGATTTCAGCTACGACGGTCAAACCTTGGCCATCAATGATGTCAGTTTTACCTGCCCGCCCGGCAGTGTGACGGCGCTGGTGGGCCCCTCCGGTAGTGGCAAGACGACACTAGCCCGGTTGATTGCCCGCTTCTGGGATGTGGATCAGGGCGCCATCGAGATTGGCGGCGTCGATGTGCGCCAACACAGCAATAGCCAGTTGTTGGGTTCGATGGCCCTGGTTTTCCAGGAGGTGATGACGGCTAACGTCTCGGTGGCCGACAATATTGCGCTGGGTAAAGAGTCGGCCACCCATGAGGAGATCGTTGAGGCTGCTAAGGCAGCCCAAATCCATGATCGGATCATGGCGCTGCCAAAGGGGTATGACACGGTGCTTGGTTCCAACGAGGGTTTCTTATCCGGTGGCGAACAGCAGCGCTTAACTATTGCTCGGGCGTTTTTGGCTGCCCCGAAGATTCTGATTTTAGATGAGGCCACCTCACAGTCTGATGCGCATTCTGAGTTGGCTATCCAACGCGCGATCAGTGCACTCGCTGAGGGAAGGACAGTGTTGATGATCGCCCATCGCTTATCGACGATCCAATCCGCCGACCAGATTCTTGTAATGGAGGATGGTCATGTGAGCGAGTCTGGCACCCATTCTGAGCTGCTTGCCGCGCAGGGCACCTACGCCCGCATGTGGGCGGCACAAGAAGACACCATGAAAGGGGAAGAAAAGTGATTCGCAGCTTTGTGCAGTTTCTTGACCGGCCCGGCTCCATCTATGCGCTTATCACCGGATATGTGCTCTCGGCTGTCCTCCAGGGTTTGGCTTTTGTACAACTCATCTGGTTCCTACGTGATTTTCTTGGCACAGATCCAGCCACCAGCCAAACGAGTCTCCTTATTTTGCTGGGGCTGGGAATAGCAGCGTTTATTGTGCACGCAATTACTGCTACGGCCGCGAACAAAATAAGTGCAACAGAAGTTGTTGGCAATACGATTTCCCGGATTGGTAGTCGAGTATCCCAACTGCCACTGGGCTGGTTTAATGCCGAGACCGCCGGAAAAATTTCCTCTGCGGTATCGAATCAAACCAGTACGCTTTCTCACGTGGCATCTATTCTTTTGCCCCACCTGATCAGCACAACTGTGGCACCGGCGACGATGATTATTGTCCTGTGGTTTGTGGAGTTCCGGCTGGCACTCGTTCTGACCATTGTGGTGGTTGTGGTTGCTTTCTTGGGCAGATGGGCAAACAGCCTCCTGCTGAAGGAACAGAAGGTTGCGCCAGCCGTGAATGCGAAGACCGCTGGACGCATTTTGGAACAGGCAAAGTTGCAGCCAGTATTGCGCGCTCGCGGTCTTGTTGGAACCCAGTGGCAGCCGGTGGACGATGCCCTGGACGAAGAGCAAAAGACTTTGGGCAATATTATGCGAGCCCAGGCGCGCCCAACGTTGTCCTTTATTGTGGTAGCCCAAGTGATGTTCGCGGTTGTTTTAGCCTATGGGCTTTCCCTGGTGCTAGACGGGCAGCTGGATGTTGCGGCTTATATTGGTATCGCCGTCATGGCGGCACGGTTTACCGGCCCTATCTCTCAGCTGTCCAACTACGCTACTGACTTCCAAAATGCGAATGTCGCGCTGGAGTCCATCAATGAGATCCTGATCGCACCGACCTTGCCGGAACCTACGCAGCCTCGCATGCCCACCAGCACCGATATTCAGCTCAACAGCATCCGGTTTGGTTACACCGAGTCCACACCGCTTTTTAAGGATTTCTCTCTGACAGCTAATGCCGGCGAGATTACTGCTGTGGTAGGGCCGTCTGGTTGTGGCAAGACGACGATCACAAAACTGGTGGCCAGGTTCTGGGACGTTGCTGAAGGCTCAATCACCATCGGTGGTGTTGATGTTTGCGACATATCCACTGATCAGCTCATGGACATGACCGCGATCGTTTTCCAAGACGTGTACCTGTTTGACACCACGATCAAAGAAAATGTGCGTATCTCTCGGCCCGATGCCACTGATGAAGAGGTTGCCGAGGCGATGCGTCGCGCAGGACTCGACCACGTCTTGGAATATTTACCCGATGGTGCCGATACCCAGGTTGGGGAAGGCGGCAAGAGCCTGTCTGGGGGTGAGCGCCAGCGGGTATCCATTGCTCGAGCTTTCTTGAAGGATGCGCCGATCTTGCTGCTCGACGAGGTCACGTCTGCCCTAGATACCGAAAACGAAGCATCCATCACCGCCTCCCTGTTGGATTTGGCGCAGGGACGCACGGTCATCATTATCGCCCATCGCCTGTCTACCGTGATGAACGCTGACCAGGTGTATGTGCTTTCGGGCAGGGACTCTGGTGAGCCCACCCACGTAGTGGAATCGGGAAAACCAACCGAACTGGCCAAGCAGGATGGCCCCTTTGCTGCCATGCTCGCAGACTTTAAGGAGGTTTCCCGATGGCAGATTTAGCCAACCAAGAATACAGAAACACGGAGCCGGATGATCGACCGCAAAGATCGGTCGTCCTGGACATCCAGGATCTCCATAAGTCCTTCGGCAGTGGCGCGAATCGCAAGGACGTTCTCAAGGGTTTAAGCTTGCGGGTCCACCAAGGTGAGACGGTCGCGCTGCTCGGTGCAAACGGTGCCGGCAAGACCACAGCCGTCAACATCGCATCCACGCTGCTGCTGCCCACCTCGGGCACTGTCAAGGTCTGCGGATACGATGTGGTGACCGAAGACCGCCAGGTCCGCCAACACATCTCGCTGACCGGGCAGTTCGCGGCCGTCGACGGCGAACTCACCGGCAAAGAAAACCTTGTCTTCTTCGCCCGCCTCAACGGCTTCAACCGCAAGCAAGCAGCCACACGCGCCGATGAACTCCTAGCAAGCTTCCGGCTCACCGATGCCGCAAACCAGCGCGCCTCCACCTATTCGGGCGGAATGCGTAGGCGGCTGGACATCGCCGCGTCGCTCATCGTGGACCCAAGCCTGCTCTTCCTCGACGAACCAACCACAGGCCTGGATCCCCTGTCTCGTCGTGAACTGTGGGAGATGGTGGATGATCTGCGTAACCGCGGGGTCGCCATCCTGCTGACCACGCAGTATCTGGAAGAGGCCGAGCGACTGGCCGATAATATTGTGCTTCTTCGCGACGGCATAGCCGTTACCGAGGGCACCGCCAGCCAGCTCCGCAGCCAATTTGGTGGACTGCGCTGCACAGTCAGTTTCGATGATGTGGCCACCGCCCGTGAGGCTGCCCAAGAAATCCTGCCGCGTGCACTTAAGCGTGACATCGAAGATTTCCAGGTAGAGGCCTTGGAGGTCTCCTTCAGCGCACCACACGGAATGGATGATCTTCTGGCGGCAACCCAAGCGCTTGACGCTGCTGGCACACAACCAACCTCGGCGGGTATCGCTCCACCGTCACTCGATGATGTGTTTGTGGGCACGGCGTTTTCTGACGGCGCTGTGTTTTCTGACGGTGCTGGCCAGGCCGCGACGAATAACGAGGCTCAGCCATGACCGCAACGACCACAACCACACCACCCTCAACAAATAATCGCACCGCCGACGCGCTCGCCGGAGCAGTAATCCGCAACAATCTGCGGCTATCCCGCAACAGCGCCTCGCTGGTCTCGGCGTTAGTGATCCCGGCGATGATGATGTTTACCTTCTGGTTGGTCTTCGGTAACGCCGCTAACCAGATTGGTTTTGATTACGCTCTCTTCCTCATGGCGGGCACCATGTTCCAGGGCGTGATGTTCGCCGCCGCAGCCTCTGCCATGGCCTTGGCGGTAGACATGGAAAGTGGCCTGATCAACCGGATGCGTGCGATGCCTATCCCGGCGATGGTCGCGGTCGGCGGGCGCATGATCACCGATGCTCTTCGCTCGGCCGTCTCCATCATCGCGGTCGTGATCGTAGCCCTGCTCTGCGGCGCCCAACCAGCAAGCATCACAGGCCTCACCATCGCCTGCCTCATCGCCTTACTCATGGGCCAGGTCCTGGTCCTGCTTTTCGGTGGCATTACGTTGCGTTCGCGTCGGCAGCCAATCCAAAGCGCGGGCCTGATCCAAGGTATCGAAATGCCGGTGCTCATGTTCTCCAGCGCTTTCATCCCACTGCCACTACTTCCGGACTGGCTGGAACCCATCATCACGCACATGCCGTTTACGGTGATGATCGAAACGATGCGCGCTTTCCTGAACGGAACCACACCCGGCGCGGCAGGCTGGGAGGCACTGGCCTGGCTCGTCGCAGGCTTCATCCTCGGCGCGTGGTGGATGTCGAGTGCTTTTAGGAGGCAGTCATGACAACGCAACTGAAGGTTAACGCGGCCGCTGCGATCACAGTTCATGCTGGCCGTCACCTGAAGCGGTGGTGGCGTACGCCGTCGGCAGTGTTTATGGGGATTGGTATGCCACTAATGATGATTCTCGTCATACAGATCATGTTTTCCGGCATGATTGAAACTTTCGCTGGCCAGCCGATGAACATGGCGGCGATGTCGGTGCTGGTGGCGGTGTCGCAGGCGTTTACGGTGGCGCTGGTGCGCGCAGGTGGGATTGTGCAGGAGAGACATGCCGGGCTTCCGGCTCGCTTTTCCACGCTCCCCTCTCCCCCTTTCACCGGGATCCTGGGCATGATTGTGGCCGCCACGGTGATTTCTTTCATTGCGATGCTGGTTGCTGTGGGTTCGGGCCTGGTGTTGGGCGCGGACTTCGGCAGCCTTAGTGGTCTACTAGGTTGCCTGCTGGTCCTGGTGTTGACCGCGATTTCTGCTGGGTGCGTGGGCGTAATGCTCGGCTACCTTGTGGACACTCCGCAGGGGGCGATGAGTTTTGTGCCGCTGGTGATGCTGCCGATGTTCTTCAACACGGCCATGATGCCGCGCGAGATGTACCTGGCTGCGATCCGCCCGCTGGTCGATATTTCCCCGGTGACCGTCACGGTGGAGTTGGTGCGCGCCGTGGTGGCGGGCGAGGTGACGGCAGGTTTAGTCTGGCCGTGGGCTGCGTGGTTTGGAGGTTTGGCGCTGGTCAGCCTGCTCGTCTTGGTGCGGAAAACCAGTGCGCGTAGTAGCTAATAGGCGGGCACACCGGTCGGTGTCATGGTGAAGCCTGCTGCATTAGCTTCCTGCTGGACTGTGCTTTTCGACGAATGGTAGTAGATATGCTCCACACGTCAGACATCATCCATATCAATGTGACGCAACGGGACGTTGTGCTCACCCTTGATTTCACGATTAAAGGGGCTCTTCCGGTTTGGGTGTGCATGAGTAGTTTTCTTGATGTATGGCTTAAGGGACATAATGTGTGCTAAATCGTATGGGTTTATGTGCTCTGGCCTGGGGTGATGATGGTGTATTGAATTCCTTGGGGTTCAATCCGGCCGAACACCCTTCCTTAACTGATGAGCCGATGATGTTGTGGTAGGGGGTGGTTGGTCTACTCGTTAAGGTGAAGAAACGTAAAACAGCCATCGTTACTGCAGGACTTGACTACATTTTATCGACAAAAGTCCCCACAATCCCCGATGTGATTACCGAGTGGAAAAAGGAGCATCCTAACACTGAATACACTAACGGGCAGATCTCGTCACAGCATTCATATACTGACCGGCGCAAAGCCAAGTCAGGTCAACCAGACTCGATAACTCATTTTCATTACTCCCACGACAAGGCAAGGCGGACTCGACGCGGGATTGACCAGCAGCTAGAAAAAGCAGTTCGTGCTGTCGAAGGCGCAACAACAATCAAGCGTAACCGTTATATCAACCTGAAAGCCCCAAACAAAAAGGTCAACTACGCCCTAGCTGAAAAACATAAAGCACTCGCAGGGATAAAAGAATACGAAACAACGCTGACATCCCTGTCGGCACCGGAGACCTGACCCCTTGTTGTTGGACATGGGGTCAGGTCCAATCGCCTCAATCGAGGAAACGGCATGGGATTGCCCCCGGCCTACCGGAGAATTTAACAGGACAGTTACCCGCGCGCCGGAACTCAACGAATCATCGGACGGATCCATACACGGAACACCCGCGTCGCAAAATAAAGCCTCAATGCTCTAGCGTCGTGGCGTATGTCTCGCACGCGATCAAGGCATACGCCCTCCGATCATCGAGCCTACGCGCAGTGGTACTCTCCGCGCCCATCTGGACGGATCGGCGCCGACTAATTCACGAACAGTCCGAAAATAAGCGGCACCCAGGCGCGCATCGGCAGAACCGCAAGGTACCCAAAAATGAAGACCTCTCGCGTGGAGTGAGTATTTCCTTAAGATATCCACTCCATGCGAGAGGTCTTCGTAATGTCACCGATTTCCAAAAATGAGGAACTGCGCCACTTCAACTCGGTAGAACGAAAATGACAGGGCAAACAACGAAATATGTTTGCGCTCAATGCAATGGTCAGCATTCATTACGTCAGCCGTGATAGATATGCAACTAGTTGATCATAACGTAAATCACTACCACGTAAATTACCGCAGCAAAGAAAGCGAAGAGTAAATAGGGCCAGTTCACTCGCCTTTTGGTTGCGCGTTTGCTTAACGGGAAAATGATCAAAAACAGTACGACAAATTTTATGGCATACGCCCAGTACGGGACATGCTCTTCCTGAAAAAGCGCAACATCAACACTTAACAAAAGGGCTAGAAAAAGGGAAAATAAGAGCTCCCTCCAATTTCCCCTTTTCCCCAAGTGCTCTTTTTCTGTCATACCTAATCCTGTCATACCTAATCCTTAGCAGCTAGCCATCGTAACTAGGCCACTGCCAGCCGCATGACACACTGCGACACCTACTGCACCTCCGCCCCCAACGTTACAGGAACACATACGAGGATGTCCCAGCCACTCTGTATTCCCCATTTAACCCACTTGTTGTCGGTGCATGACTGGAGGGTCGCTCCATCCTCTACGACAAAAACATCCTGGTTTTCTTCATCGAGCACCAGGTGAGAGCCTTCCTGAAGCTCCGGCGTTAGCGCAATTAAAAGCTTTCCGCTTTCATCTAGGACCTCAACTTGCGCGCCGTTTAGTTGCAATTTGTCAGTGGGTTGCAGGTTGAACGAAAGACCGTTCACAGATGGGATGGCCTCAATCGACCGAGTTGCCTCTCCAGGGCGAGTGAAGGTCGCCTTATCTGCTGGTTTCGCAGAGTTTTGGGTTAGGGCTGTTGAACTCAGTCCTAGATTAAAACTAGGCGAGGAAGATGAAGCGTGTGCAGCGACGGGAGAAAGCGAGAATATAGCCAAAGACGAGGCAGCCGCTAGCCAAACTTTTGGTCGGATCATAAATTTACGCCCTTTGAAAGATATAGTAGAGTTTCGGCGGGCAAAATTAGAGTATCATTAGAGCTGTATCAATTCTTGAACTGCGACCGGTGTTCCCGCGACCAAGCCGACAGCCGCCGTTACCGCGACCACACCTCCGCTCAGAAGCGCGGAGATAAAGTGGCGCGGTGTTGCTTTGCTTTCCATAGGTGAAGCCTACCGAAACTAGTGTGCTACTACCACACTCCTACCACACAATCAGCGGGCTTAGCGCGGGCTTAGCGCAGGTTAGCGCAGGTTGGCTCCGCAGCCACGGTTTTCCTCATTCAAGGCATACATTTTTCGTAGTTCGCCGCATACATTTTGCCTAAAACATGCTTTATAGTGGAGTTTTTTGCCTCACTTTTTATACTCAAGGCAATGAATAATTCGTATGTACCCAGAGTGATCGATGAGCTTTTGGACGAGTACTCGCTGTACTTCCCGACAATTGCTCTCGAGGGCCCCAAGGGAGTTGGGAAGACGGAGACCGCCAGGCAGCGCGCTACCTCCGAGTTGCAGCTTGATATGCCAGCCACGGTCGAGATGCTCACCGCGTCCCCAGAATTGATTCTGGAGGCGGAGCCGGTGTTGCTTATTGATGAGTGGCAGCGTTATTTGCCGTCGTGGGATTTGGTGCGCCGCGCCGTCGATAATGGCGCAGCGCCCGGCACTTTTTTGCTGACCGGCAGCGCTTTCCCACCCCAAGGGGCAGCTATTCATTCGGGGGCGGGGCGGATCGACACTATCCGGATGCGCCCGTTTGGCGCCCAGGAACGCGGACTTGCTCCCTCAACCGTGACCTTGTCTGAGCTTTTCGACGAAACCCAGCCACCCGTGTCCGCCACCGAAGTGGCAGTATCCGTGCAGGATTATGCGGCGGAGATTTGTCGGTCTGGGTTGCCCGGGATACGTAATCTTCCTGAGCGGGCTCGACGGGTCCGTTTAGACACGTATCTGGAACGGTTGGCCACGCATGAGTTCCCAGAAAATGGTTTGAATGTGCGCAATCCGGGGTCGGTGTTGAGGTGGCTAACAGCTTATGCTCGTGCCACTGCCCAGACAACGAGCTATACGGAAATCCTTGACCTGGCAACACCCGGCGAAGCAGACAAACCCTCTCGCTCAACTGCAGACAAATACCGGACACTGCTTGAACAGTTAATGATCCTCGAGCCTTTGCCCCGCGTGGATTCCTGATTCGAGTGGTTTTCCTGCGGTAAACAAATCCCCCAAGCACCACCTGTGCGATCCCGCTTTGGCTGCTCGGTTAATCGGCGCTTATCCACGGGCACTCGCAAGTGGGGATCCGCAGCAAGCACAACTGTTTGCGCAGCTTTTTGAATCTTTTGTTGTCCTGACTGCCCGGGTGGCGGCGGAGGCTTTCGGTGGCAAAGCATTCCATCTACGCACCCGTCAGGGCAACCATGAAGTGGATCTATTGATTGAAGACACCAATAAACACATCGTCGGCATCGAAGTGAAAGTCTCTCCCGCAGTCAAAGACGACGATGTCCGCCACCTCGTATGGCTGCGCGATCAACTAGGTTCTCGCTGGTCTGGCGGAGTGGTTGTCCATGCTGGCGCTCACCTTTATCAGCGCAGCGACGGGATCTGGGTTGTCCCCCTTGCCACCTTCGGATGATGAGGCGCTTAAGCGTGCTGTTGCTGGTGATATCCCAGTCAAACGCATCCGGTATGTTGACCTGAAAGCACCGAACAAGAAAGTCAACTACGCCCTAGCAGAAAAACACACGGCGATGGCCGGTATCAAAGGCTATGAAACCTCACGTACCGACCTGACTGCTGAGCAGGTTATTGGGGCCTACCGGCAGTTATTCAAAATCGAGAAATCCTTCCAGATGGCGAAACCCGACCTGAAAGCACGCCCCATCTACGCCAGGCTCGAAGACTCCATCCAAGCACACCTAACCATCGTGATGTGCGCAATGGCCGTCGGACACGTTCTTGAACAGACTTCAGGGCTATCACTAAAACGATTAGTGCGGACCTTAAAGAAGTACCGCAGCTTCACCATCAACGTTGCCGGCCAAACCATCCACGCTCGAACCCCAATCCCCACCGAAATCAAACACATCATCGACAAACTCCCAAAAATGTCGTACTAAAATGAGCCAAGTCAGGTGACAAATTTCTTCGCCTGCGCTACCCTGCAAGGACACTAAACTTTTCGGGGGGTTCTTGTGTTTAATGTCGAGACCATCAACAGCGTTCCACGCATAGATCGAGGTTTATTTAGCCCAGGCGGTAATCCACCTACTGTTTTTCATGAGCTTAGTCGCAAACGTGATTCGGCTGACATACTGTTTAACGCAGATGATGATTTACGCTCGGTAGAACTTGGAACATTCGACGGTGAAATGGGCAGGCTCTACCGTACCTTCGCCTGTCAGTACTATCCGCAGCTCTTAACACGCGCACGAGAAGTGTTGGAACAGGCAGTTGGAGCTGTGGGCACCTACGCCTGTAAATCCGAAAGCATCGTCGCTGACCTAGATCGTCTCCGTGATGACGAAGCTAATATCCGCGAGCGGTTAAAAACCGACGCTGCTGCTAATGATCAAGCTGCACGAGAAGTCTTGAATGCCTCTACTGCTTCTGCCCAGTCAGCTGCATTCGACACCTATACAACAGCCAACGCGACTTATCATGCCACACTGCGTGAATGGAACGGCTGTGTACAATCTGCTCAGGATCTATTGGATGATCTTGATGATGCTGCCAAGTCAGCCAAAGATGAGATTGCCGCGTTAGAAGAACCGGACTTTAATGTCTACAGTGGCCATGCTGGTCAACCACAAGCCGATGACGACGATAGTCATGCGGTACTATACGTCAATACTGATGACCTGGATGCTGCTGGGGCAACGATTAGTACTATTGCTGACTCAATAAATGATGGGATTGCAGGGTTTAATGGGATCGTCGGGTGCGATAGAAGAGCAGGCTTCGATCTAGAGACAAAGTTTAATGTTTTAGAGGGTTTGTGGTCTACAGCACTGAAAGCCCTATTTAGGAAAATAAAGAAACTTGGCCAGTCTGGGTGCCATATCGCCACCGAGATTGAGCAGGCTGAGAAAGGCAATGCCGACCGTTTTATCGCACCAGAAAACGATATACCTAATGGGATCTGGGCTGGTTTCTCTCGAGCGACTGAAGATTATTTTCGTTCACTAGCCGCATCGCCCGACGAATTTATTGCAGAATCCGGCCGGTTGGCATCACGCGTTTTTTCTCCTATTGGGCCGACGTTAGACGTTGCCTCGACATTCAAGGATATCCGCGACGGTGAAGATGTTGATATTGCGATCATTTCCTCGGCAGCAGGTTCTTCAGCTCCGGCTCTCGTGGCAGGCGTAGGCGCGATCGCTGGGGCTCGCTTCGGGTTAGTGGGAGGTCCAGGAGGTACGGCCATGGGTGCTACGGCAGGAGGAGTGGTCGGGGCAGCAGGCGGTGGCGCCTTCTCTGGCGCTGTCAACGAATCAGTCGAGTACTTACTAGAACGCAACCGCTACGGCCAATGGGATGACCTGCACCACAAGAACTACGTCAAGGAACAATAGCGATGCAATACTGGGACTATTCGCGAGTGCGTAGACGCGCAATCGTTTTATGGTGGTTCTCAACACCTATAACGATGATCATGTTCCCGGCTGCCGGATGGTTAGGGTGGTACATCGAACCGTCGCCTAGCCGACTCGTCGCTTTAATCCTTTTACCAGTGAGTTTAGCGGTGGCATCCTTACCCTCCAGTCTTCACCTGTTTATTAACCGGCCTGTTCCGCGCCTCGGTTTTCTTTTTCCCACTGCACGCTGGGAAGGCGACGTTTTAACATGGGAAGAGCGCCCTTCCTTGATTTTTATTTCCAAAATATCAGGATTTATTACTGTCGCCTCCCTGCTATATCTCATTTCAGTGTTTCCTCGCTACACTGTCTTTAGCATAGTTACGACAATAGTGATTGGGGTTCTCCTACTTTTTTGGTCGCACGCCCCGAAGCGTGTTATTGCTACACCCGGCTATGTCCGGCACACTCATGTGTGGCGGGGACGCACCGACATTCACGCCTCGGGGCCTAACGGGATCCGCTGGATCTACTCCCACGAAGCATCCTTACCTGCCATTGGCGGGCCGATGCTCGTACCTTATGGCGACCTTCAACGAACCATTAACAATGAACCCGCACCTCTGCGCCCCTTCGGAATCAACATTTTCCCATTCACCAACGCAGACCGCACTGAGGTCATCGCTTGGTTACGTGGTGAAACAACCACCGCACCGACCCTGCGCTAGACCATAAACTGAAGATTTTTCTCTACTCACCCCGCCGTAATCTCCTCCCACACCTCCAGGTAAGCAGGGTCTTTATAGTGGTGGACATAATCTTCAAGCTGTTCGAGTGCGTATCGAGCAGAAAGCGTGTCTCCGGCTGCTTGGGTGCGTTGCAGGAGAGATTCCAGGATCAAGGAGGCTTCCCGGTGCATCCCTGACTGGGCGAAAGCAGACGCCTGGCTGCACATCACTACACGCACATAAAAAGTGTCACGTGCCCCTTGCGTAAACTTTGCTGACCACGACGTGAATTCTCGCACTAACGTCCACGCCCCGCGTTCCTCTAATTTAGGCGCAACATCCAGTACCAGTCTCGCCATGAGAGTATGGAATTCCTCATCGCCTGTCGCCGACCACTCTTCAGCACTTTCTTGTAACTGTTTAAACTTTTCGGGCCACTGTTCGTCGAAAAGCTCGTCGATTAAGGCTGAAGCCATCCGTACCCCCGCTGCCCGTCCCATAAAAATACTGCGCAAGCTAAGACCGGGAGTGTCCAGGTTGATCGAATCGTTATAACGAGCAGCCAGGTTATACTCTTCGGCATCGCAATAGGCCTCAACAATCAAACCCAACAAAAAAGTTTCGGTGTCATAGTCACCGAGGCCATAGGCAAGGTAAGCGGCCTCGTGTAGTCTGTCAGCTGCTTCTCGGTAGTTATACATTTGGATCAGCGCGCTATGGCTTTGTCGGAAAAGCCGGATGCGGGCCCTATCAGGATCCTTCGCCACACTCGGATCCGCAGCCACAGAACGAATTGTGTGATCGTTTGCCACTTTGGCGTCCAAGAAACGGCGACTGTTAAAGGCAGCCTCAAAAAGACCGTCGCTCATCCTGTAGTTGCCGAAACCACTTCCCATCAGCCCCATCGCATAGGAAAGGCAAGCATGGGTCAAGCCACTGTCTTTTTCGCCGCGAAACTGTAGTCCCTCCGCAAGATTGATCGACAACCCAACAGCAGCGTCGGGGGAAACCCCCGCCAGCACAGGTAGGGCGCGCACCGCTGTGGCATGGACAGGGCGATTGTAGCGAGTGGCACCGTTGAGCAGCTCCAATTCTATAAAGGTGCGAACCTGCTTATCGGTAGCCGGATCATTGGCAATCTGCTCCAACTTCACAGCAGCTTCTTCACCACGGAATTGCTCCTCGCTGTGCATGTCACTCAACAGACTGGGTAAATCCTCCGACTCAGCAATATAGGAAGGCAGCTGCGCAGTCTCGTCGCTAAGCTCAAACAGGTAGTTGATCACCGACAATAGCTCAGGATCAACCTCAAAACCAAGGTCCGGGTAAGCAGGAAGGTTAACCACCCCGGTCAGTGAATCGACAACAGTGCCCCGAAAATACCATGACTCCAGTTCAGGTACCTCGTAATCGGACTCCAGCTCACTCATCCGGTGGTTGGTGCCATTGCGCCGATCAAATTTTTCGGCTTCCTGCCGCGCCGGAACCATAAATTTTTCATACAGGGCACTACAGGTCACCTGCTGCGGGTCAACTCGCAGTTCGCGCTGCCACCGGGGCGAGCCGAAACGCCCGAGTTCACGCTGGCCAAACCCGTGCCGGGTGGCTGCCCGGCAAAACAGGGCGAGTTCGCGAACATGGGAGGTGGGGTCCTCGATAATGCCTTCCGTTTGTTCCACTAAGGCCAACGCTTGCTCCCCTAATCCCCCATTCATCAGGAACCGCGCTACCTGAAGGATCGGGCCTAAGTGCAGACCGTCCCGCCCAACAGACACCTGCAGAACATGCCGAGCCCGACTGACCAACGCGTTCAGATCACTGAACTGCGACATGTAGGCCAACGACTGTGCGTACACCACCGAAGGCAAATAGCCGATACCCGCCCCGACCTGAGTTAATTTATCCAGTAAGGCCTCTGCCCGCGCTAAATCACCTGTTTCCATGTAGGCCATAATCGCCGAATCATGGCGGTGCAACCAGGTATGAAGATCATCTTCCGGGGCATTAGTGAGGAACTGATCTAGTTTGTCCAACACCTTTTCAGGTGCATCCATGGACTGATGGCAAGAAATGAGCATATGGAGCTTCTCATCCTCATCAGCCGCATAGCGCTGCGCTAATTCCAGGCCTTCGAACACAGTTTTACGGGAAATATCGGCATTATACGGCAGGTTGGTCAGGAACCTAACCTGCTCTAACAACACATTGTGCAACTGTCTACCCTGCGCGTCCACCAACTCAACTGATCCCGGTGCAGCCTGCGGATGAGCCGGGAAACGTGCCGGGTCTGACTCATGCAACGCAAGTAAATCCTTCACTTCAGCAAAATGCCCCGCCTGATCCGTGAGATTGCGCGCCGGCAGAATACCCAAGCGGACCCGATACGCCATCACATCAGCATCGGGACTATTTAAGGCAGTGAGCTTTTCGACGAGCCCCTCGCCGCCCTGGATTAAAGCAGCATCAGTCAGCTCCCTACGGGACCACGCATCCATCATCTCCGTGAAAGCAAATTCCAGTTCATGCAACTCCATGGAAGCCAGACTAATACGACTAGGAGCTAATAGTGCGCTCCGGTTTCCACGAGCAGCACCCCGGCCATCACCAACACCACACCAAAGCCCATCACCCAGGTAAAACGCTCCCCAAAAACGATCCGCCCAATCACTGCTGTCAGAGCAACGCCCGCGTGGACGCATCCATCATAAATTCAGGAGGCCATCAGATTCAGAGAGGGCGCGTTGCCTGATGATCTCGCCACCGATCGCGACAACCGGGATTTCTGACATGCCTGCCAGCCTTGTAGGCCCGGGTGGTGCCCACGATCTTCATACTGACAATTTCATACTGTCAATGTGGACGCGCTTCGGCGGCGCGTCGACCACATACTCCCATCCTGGACCTACGCGCGAGCGGCCGCCTGCCCGCTACCAGTCGATGCGCCGGTGACATTTGCTACTTTTGCTCTGTGCTCATACCTCACAGGTTAGGTGGCGTCGCGGCCAACTGACGCAGTCTTGCTGCGATCGCCTCCACATCCGGGTGGTGCGTGGCAACCTCAACCATTGGGTCAAACCACTGGTCATCAGAAATAGAACGGTCATCCACCCCGTATGACCTCAGCAGCAGGGACACTAACAGAACACCGAGCCGTTTGTTACCGTCCAACAAGGGATGGCTGGACTCGATGCTGTCGAGCAGCGCCCCCGCCTTGTGCCAAACATCCGCGTACAGCTCCTCGCCGGCGAAGGTTACCCATGGCCTATCCAGTGCAGACGCCAGAAGTCCCCAATCCCTGGCATGAAACCCGTGGTCTTCAAGCCAGGGACGTAAGGCCTCTAACCGAAACAGATCCCGTGGTTCTGTCATGCGTTCTTGAGACGTTCCATCAGGCCACTACGGCTGGCGAAGATGTCGTCGAGTTCTCGGGCTGCGACCTGACGTGCCTGGTTGCTCTCCCACTGCTTTTTGATCAAACCGGTGATCACCTGCTGTTTAGATGTACCGGCCGCCGTGGCCAGGTCAGTGAGCTGCCTATCTTGTTCTGGAGTCAGTCGAAGGTTGATACCCATGCCTAAACGGTACCATTGTGGTACCGTCGGGGATAGGATTACGCTGCGGAGAGGCTTGCGCCTCGTTCTCTTCTTTGCGCTGCGCACGCTACTCGAACTCATTCGAACACGGTTTCTTCACCATCGTCAAGGTCATCGTCCGTGAGGCCGAATTTCTCCATCAAGTCCTCGTGGGCGATCAACTGGGTTCGCTAGTCACGGTAGCGAGACGACGATACGCTTCTGCGACGAGAATCTCATCTACCTGGTCTTCTGGCAGGTCGAGCATCATTAATCGCCCCCTTTACTATCCTTTACTATCTTTACTATCTGGACCATTATTACTGCTCAGGACACCCATAGCTTCAGCAGCAACATGGTCTAAGAGGTACTCCCTCATGTACGGGAGCTCAAAATCAACATATCCGTATGCTGTGCTAGCAATCATCTCAGCTTCAATCAGCCGACGTCGATAAGTACCTGCATATTGCGGATCGATGCCTAACCTCTCCGATATGTCCGCCATTCGTGAGGGACCGTCATCCTGCGCCATAGCCAGTAAGAACGTGCGATCAACGTCAGATAAATCAGCCAAAGCTGGTGCGTGAACTAGTTGTCCGAGTTTCCTCCGAGCCGCACCCTTAGCCTCCTTGGCGGAATCAATATCGATAACTGTGCCATTCCGTTTCAGAAATGCTTGTTGGCCCATAAGCTGGATCATGAACGGGTAACCACCACAAGCTTTCGTGGCCAATCCAAGCGCGTCGGGATCCCATGAAAATCCAGTACCGGTTAGTGGCTCGTCGAGAGCTTTCTTAACCTCATCATCCGACACCAACCCAAGCTCAATTTTGTTAGCCCGACGCAAGAAAGTCACCGGATTGCGCGCTTCATCGCTGGCCAGCAAAGGTTTCACAGCTTGGGGGATACCTGCCATCGCTACAGCGATTTCACGGTCCTCGCGCACCAAATGCTGTACCGTTGCGCCAAATTCTCGGATTTCGTCGCTTTGACTGTAGTGCAGCTCATCAACAGTAATCAGCAGACCAACCGGGCCCTGCCCCAGTTTTTCGTCAAGTTGCGCTTGCAGGTCAAGAAAGTCCGTGATCGCTTGACGCAAACTCAGCTTTAGCTGGTAGGTCTCAGCATCCGCAAACTGAATGCTGAAGATTTGTGGCACTGCGATTCCAGTTAACACCTTCTCATGATCGCGCAGATGCTTAGAAGCGAGAGTAAAAACCGCGTCTTTAATTCGCTCAGTGAAATTGGCGGTGGCGGTTTCAGAAATTACCCACCATCCTTGCACACGGGCAACATCCTCAAACTCATTGAGCAGCACAGTCTTGCCTACACCACGCAGACCTGTTACCAACGAGATACGTTCGTGGGTACCAGGACCGTTGGCAAGAGCATCATCGAAATCTTGGATTTCATTTTGTCGACCAGCCAAATATGGAGGACTGGAACCTAAAGTAGCGCGAAATGGGTTGTGAACTCGGACCATGCTGCCTAGCCTGGCGAAACCCCCTTTACTATCCTTTACTATCTTTACTATCTTCCACATTCTCCCTGCTCAGCGCGTCTTTACGTTGCGTGCGGGTGCCGTGTTTGAGCACCCACGCACAGTGGTCGGTGACGGGTGGCTGCGACCACTCGTCGACAAGCTCAGTGAACAACCATTCCGCATCTTTGTACAGGTCATTGAGGTTGTTGGCGACCGATTTTTGGATCGTGCGGTCAGAATCATCCTTCAGGTTGCCAAGCAGTTGGCGGTACTCGTCGACAAAGTCTAGGCACACCAGCGACTTCTTCGCCCACGGCAGCCGCGGCCGCACACACTCGCTGGCCAGCCTACGGATCCGCTGATTGTCATCCACACTCCACTCCACCATCCGCCGCATCGTCTCCCCCGGCCGGTATTCCAGCAGCGGGCGCATCGCATACTCGCCGGTGAAACACTTGGTCAGCTCGCGACAAAACTCGAGGCTGGCCTCATAGTTTTGCGTCCCTTGCTTTTCGACGAATCGCCCCACCGGCCACAGCCACCAACCGGCAGTAAACATTCCCAGACTTCCGGGCAACTCTGGGCCCAAGATTTTGGTGAAGGTGGCTAGTTGCTGCTCGTAGGAGCCCGGCACCGTCTGCGCGAGCGCTTCCGCGAGGATTTCTTGGCGCGCCCCAAATTCCAGTGTTTCCAGCGCGGGTAGCACATGTTGCAGGAATTCCTGCTGGTCAAATCCGGGTTCGGCTGCTGCTATTTTGTCGGCAAGGCCATGCGCATAGTCCGCGTCATAGTGGTCCTTCAGCTTGGTAGCCATAGGTTCAGCGTAATGGAGCCGCCGGGTTGTTGCGCGGGTGTTGCGCGGCTTCACGGGAATACAAAGTGTCGGGTGGTTTTACTTCAACCTGACTGGAAGCGGTCGCTAGATTTTCAAAAATGGGCACTTTTAGCCCGTTTTCTCAAAATCTAGCGACCGCCGACCAAAAATAAGCACACCGGTTGAGGTCAAGCTTGGGCACCGCAAAGAGGTTGTCGATCGGGCTGCATCAAGCCTTGTGAAGTTCGCAGATTCTTTACCAGAACCCGCCACCCTGCTGGTTATTACGGGCGGGGGCCTGTCCTACCGTCGGCCCGATGGGGTTAACGTTGTCGCTATCGGTGAGCTAGGCCCCTAACAGTGCTAGGCCCCTAACTACTACCAGCGTGGCCCCTCCACTCCTTCAGCGCGCGCCTGGGCTTCCACCAGTTCAAGCAGAAAGTGCTGGGTGCCAGCAAATGCCTCCTCGAAGCGCGGGTCGGTGACATACATTTCCGCCAACAGCCACTGACGCTCGCGAGGGCAGTCGTACCAGCGGCTTATCGACGCCCTATGCTGCTCCACCAGCTCAAACGCCTCGTGACTGCCGGGCTGAACACCGCTATTGCGGGCCATGGCGAGAGCAGCCGCAAGTTCTTGCTGCTCTTCCCGGACCTCAGCCAGATCAGCAGTGCCAACAGCTTCCTCCGCTTGCTCCCATTCCGGGGTGTCACCCCACCGCTGCTCAGCTTCCTGCTGGTAAGCGGGCATGTGATCACCAAAATAACTAATCAGATCTTTCATGAGATCCTCTCCTTTCTTGTAGGTGTTCAGAAGATGATCAACCATCGCCAGTTGTTCGTGCAGATTCTCCTGGCGCCGCAGCAGTTCAGCCCGATGGGCGGCGAGTGCCTGGTGGATGGTGGGGGCGGTGGCGTCGACAAGCTCTTTGATCGAAGCCAGAGACATTCCGGTACTGCGATACAAGACAATGAGCGCGCCACGCTGCAGGTCGCTATCCGAGTAGAGCCGGTAGCCGGACCAGGTGCGCCCGCTTGGGGTCAATAAGCCCAGGCTGTCCCAATGGCGTAGCGCTTTGGGTGTGACGCCGAGGGCCTCAGCTGCTTCTGAAATGGTGATCATGGTTCCTAGTGTGGAGGTTGCCGCGACGGCAAGGTCAAGCTACGGCCCCGTGACCCTAAACGGGCTTGGTTGCCGCGTGCATCGCCACGATGCCGAAGGTGAGGTTTTGCCACCCGCAGTCCTGCCAACCATTGGCGTTAATCTCAGCGGCAAGACCTTCTTGGTCTGGCCAGGCACGTATCGACTCCGCCAGGTACTCATACGCAGGCGCGTTGGAGCTGACCACCTTCGCGATCGCCGGTAGTGCCCGCATCAGGTACTCCTTGTAGATCGTGGAGAACACCGGCACCACAGGGGTGGAAAACTCGTTAACCACCAGTGTTCCGCCCGGCTTAGTCACCCGCGCCATCTCACGCAGACCCGCCCGAAAATCATGGATATTGCGCAGCCCATAGGAAATGGTCACAGCGTCGAAGGACTCGTCGTCGAAAGGCAACTGCATCGCATCGCCCACCACCATGGGCACGTCCCGCTCCCGGCCAGCCTCCAGCATGCCCTGGGAGAAGTCGCAGGCCACGCACCACGCCCCGGACTTCGCAAGCTCCACCGTGCTCACCGCAGTACCCGCCGCGAGGTCCAGTACTTTCTGCCCCGGCTTCAGATTGAGGCGCTGCCGGGTCCGTTTGCGCCAGTACCGATCCTGCCCGAACGACAGGATCGTGTTCGTGATGTCATAGTTCTTGCCCACATCGTCGAACATTCCCGCGACGTCGAAGGGTTGCTTATCCAGATTCGCCTTGGCCATAGCACGCCAGTGTAGTTGACGCTCTCTTTCCGTAGCGCGCCAGCGCCACCGGTCGGCGCGTGCCAGCGCTACCGGTCGGCGCGTGCCAGCGCTACCGGTCGGCGCGTGCCAGCGCTACCGGTCGGCGCGTGCCGACGACACTCTGCACCGCTGCCCCGCAAAGCAACGCGACAAAAGTGCGATACTTTATTTCATGTCAACAGTGCCCACCCGAACAAGAAAGACCCGCCGCAGGCCAGTAATCGCCCTGGCGGTTCTCGTTAGCGTCGCAATTGTCGCGCTCCTTGGAGCGTGGTGGTGGAAAAATCGCGCACCGGGTGGGCACCACCTAGAGTTTTCTGCACCGGATGCCGCCCAGATGTGGCTGACGGCTGACTACGGCACCGATCCGAATCGGTATTCAGGCTGTTCGCGTGCCTGGGCACGTCCTCGCGGTGAGTTCGGATTCTTCCACCGCCCTCGTTGGCTGCGGGCATGCTAGTGATGGTGCCCATCACCCGGCAGGCTCCTTTACGCTGCGCGGAATACGCCTAGAAACGGGGCAGACCCTATGGACGCTTGATCTTCCGGCGGACACAGCCTGGCCACCTAACGAGCGTTTTCTCGCAACCATTGGCGATGAGGCTCTGTTTAACTTCCCCCGCAACTCACCCGAAGGCCCAGGCATTTACTCGGTTGATATTACAACCGGGAAGATCAAGAAGCTCTACACCACCGACAAACATCACGCCATGCAGTTCATTGGAACCGCTACCGGCGGCGACCTACTGTTTTCCGCCAGGGCCCTCTCCGCAGAAGGCCCCCTCAGCTTGTCTCAGCCGATCACGCACATTCTGCGTATCTCCCCTTCCGGGGAACTCGTCTATAACAGCCAGTTGCCGCCAGGGGCTTTCGGCGCATACATAAACGGTTCCGATAACGATGGGTTCAATTGCAGGATCGTCGGCGACACTGTTGCTTGTCACGGCGCGGTCGAAGAGCCACACAACGATATCGGCTGGGTTTTTCTAGCTGCTGACACCGGGGAGGTTTCTTCCTTCGTACCCACGCTTTATGCCGATAACGTGTATCTGGTGTGCGATGCCTATCTCCTGCACACCGACGGGACCTGGCAGGCGAAAAGCTATGACGGGGAAGATTTGAACACCACCATTGAGCAATTAACGGCGGTTTACCCGCTTGAGGGTAGTTCTGCGTGTGTCAGCCTGGATGCTTATCGACGCCTCACTAACACCACCAAAAACTATGGGTCTGTAGTCGTCGATGCTGCTGGACGTGTCACCGCGTACCATGACCGCACCTACCCTTCGCAGCGTCGGCTGAATTTCGCGGGGTCCGATGCCACCAGATCTGCGGAACCTGATTCGTTGGGGGCGGACCATTTGTGAGCGCTAACAGTGAACTTTTTGCCGAGAAAAAATCTAACGCTGTGGAGTTCTTCAACGCAGAGAACTCGTCTCACTCATTTCCTGCACAAGGGCCGGTCACTTTGTCTAACGGAATTCTCGCCATCAGGCTGTACTCGGATGCGCCAGAGGACCCCAGCGCGGAATCCATCGTCTTCCTGCCCCAAGAGTTTTCATAACCAGTGAAGCATTTACGGGACTTATGCGGCAAAATCAAGATACGACCCTGGAGTAAAGACCATAGATACTCCTTCAACACCTGGTTGATGAGCTAAGCCAAAAATAGCATCTGATCCGCGCAACAGGCTAGTGAACTACCCAACAGTTAAATTTTGCAATAGTACCCGGCACCACGGTCTCGTTTATCTTTCAGCACCACTAGCGTCTGCAGGGCGCTACCAGCGGTGTGCGCGATGCTGCGCCTGGCTTCCACAATTTTTTGTTAGTTTTCTTGCTGTAGTGTTGTGGCCTGGGTGTTTGGTGGCGGGTGGGGGTGTTTTTGGGGACTAGGCGAGGTTAGGAAAGGCTCGAGCTTCCACGGTCAGGGCTAGTCCCCAGGAACAGCTCCAAAATTGGCAGGAATGGCATCATTAGCAGTCCGGTGAAGAAGTGCCAAATGGCCTGGAAGCCTTGGCCAAGGAAGCTGCTGGCAGCACCGGTTTCGCCCCGCTTGATGGCTTCGCCAGCGTTGTCGAATCCGTGCAGCGGGTCATTGACTTCGTCGTCCCCGGTCCACACGTCGCTTTTCGGCAGGGCCGGGGATTCGTCGTTAAGCGTGCGGCCTTCAGCGCAGGCCTGGAAGGCCTCATGCCACGTCTTGTTGTACTCGTTGAATTTCGCCATGTAGGCGTTGTAGGCCGCGGTGTCGATGGCAGTGTACGGCTCCGAGAAGCCCTTCACCGCGCCGTCGAAGGCAGGGTGGTTTGCCTCGTGGTAGCCGTTATTCATCTGGTCAAGGTAGCTTTTCGCCTGGCTGTGACCGTACTTCTTCGACAGCGCCTGCAAGCCGCCGTAGGAAGGCACGTCGCCGAAGCGGGCGTTCATCATCACTGCGGTGCCCAGCGATTCGCTCTCGCCGGTGTTGAAGCCGTGGGCCTTCGCCATCTCGTCGACGCGGTTGATGGTGTCCCAGGCCCACTGTGGGTTTTCGTAAGCCGACGGCTGGTTGGGCGTGGACTTGCCGCATTCGATCAGCTTGTCCATGTCCGCTGCAGCTTCGGGCACGGCCTGCTTTGCGCGGGGGTTGAACACGTCGCGGTAGGCGGCGTAGGTTGCCATTTCGCGCTGAGCGTCCGCTTCGGTGGCTTGGAGTTCGCAGCCGCCCGCATCGAGCGGGGTCACGTCAAAGCGTGGGCAGGGGCGGTGGCAAGGCTGCAGGTTAGAGCAGCGGCGATGGTGGTAGTGGGGAGCTTCTTCATGTGTGTTTCGCTTTCTTTCGCTTTACGACGAGAACATGGTCGGCAGACCAAGTCCCGAGAGGGTGGATTTCACGGATTCAATGAGGAATTTCAGCGCTTGCGGGAACTGGCCCTTCATCAGTGCCTGGACGGCATTCTGGAAGCCAGCGCCAGCAGCGCCTTGGTAGAGCATGTCGGCTGGGTATTCCGGGGCGGGCAGCGGGGTGGCGTCGTCGTGAAGCGCGCGTGATTGGGCACACGCATTGAGCGCCTCGGTCTCGCGGGCCTGGTACGCCTGCGCGGCAGGGCCGGCTGCGTGAAGTGCATCGGTGCGAATGGCCGCCATGGCCTCCGATTGGCCGTACTTAGTTGGCGCGTCGGTGACCACGGTGGTGGTCATCCCGTACTGGCCGCCAGTTCGTCCTGCCCAGTCCTTGGCTTGGGCGTAACCCCACTGGCCTTGGTAGTTGCGCAGCTGTTCTTGGTTTACCGGAGCTGAGCCGGCGTTGACATAGAGCAGGTACATGCCTACGCCGCCGGGGTATCCTGCGTTGGCGGCATCCGCGGCGGCGGTGACACGTTCGATGGCCGCCTGGATGTTGGCCGGCGGTTGGGTGGTGGAATCCTGGGTTGCGCGACCGTGGGCTGCGATGGCGTCCACATCGGCGGCGCGGACACCTGCGATGCGCTCCTTGACCAGGCGGTTGACCTGATCGGCGAAGGCACGTTCGGAATCACGAAGTACTGCGACATCACCTTGGGTGGCGGTGAGGTGACAGCCACCGTAGGCGAAAGGCTCGACAGTAAACGCGTGGGCCGGGGTGGTGAGGGGGATAGTCAGAGCCACAGCCAGGGCAGCTGCAACTAAGGGACGGGTGGGAGTAGGTGAAGGAGTCATGGGGTGCCTTTCAGGGTCCAAGCGAGACTCAGAACATGGACATCAGTCCCGCTACTTTTCTGATCGCATGCACCTATGGGAGTGTTACATCCTACCCAAGCACGGCCTTGAGTGTGCGCCACAGCACCCGGGTGATCGAATGCGGCAGCGCAATGATCACCCGGGGGTAGTTCCTCAGTTTTGATTCCGGCGGTGTCGGCGCTTCGACCACCTCGATGGGAATGCCCAAGTGCCACGCCCACACTTTTGTGCGCAGCGCGTGGAAGTTGTTGGTGACTACGGTGAGCTGCGTGGGTTCGTCGAGAAGCGCCCATGCCCGACAGGTGCGCCCCTGGCTTCCACAATTTTTTAGTTTTCTGGCTGTAGTGTTGTGGCCTGGGTGTTTGGTGGCGGGTGGGGTGGGGTCCGACCCCGACGTGCCTGCCACAGACATCATCAACTTCTACCACGAGCTCTATCACATTGAAAATGCCTTCCGTATGGCAAAAACTGACCTAAAAGCACGACCCATCTTCCACCACACCGAAGAGTCCATCCGGGCACACATCACCGTCGTGTTAGCTGCCTTAGCAATATCAAAGCATATCTATCTGACCTGCGGGATCACCGCCCCGAAATTAGTTCAACGCCTCAACACCTACCGTCATGCAGTCATAGAAGCCGGTTGGAGCCGACTCACTCGTCAGCAGGATCAGCAGCGGACGCCACATAGAAATCGGCGACTTCGACATGCGGCAACACCTAGCAACCATCCGTAACACCGCCGACGACTAACCGCACCGCCAGCCCGCCCACACCACGACGGGCTGGCCCTACCAACAACCCGGAATACCACCCCGACCAAGTCCCCGGAACACCCCTACCAACTACGCGCACTCAGCACTCATCCTTGGGTATTCCCCACTCTATTGGGACAGCTTTGCGCAAAACATCTTGGAGTGACGTGTCGAGATTATCAAGTGCGCCGATTGCTTTATTCCCCGATTCCTCAGGAATCGCCTTACGTATAATGGCCGCATCCGCTGGCTATGGAAGCCATGAGGGGTGTTGAATTACTCCGTGAATTCCTCTCTGGAAGCGGCCACTACTGTTTTAAAGGAGGTCCCACACGTCGTCCGCGTAACGTATCTTTTGGATACTGGTATACCTCTGTTTACGAACGAACGCGGAAGACTTCCCTTTCCGTGTATTCAACAGCGGTGTTTTGATAGAGACGTGATCTGGGCCGTTTGCCGAAAGCATGAATACCTGATACCGGCCTTCAGTCCACAGTCCGCCTGTAAGACCATCCTGCATGACCTTCCCCAGCTGACGCTCTTCTCGGACGTTGCTCGACTGCAATCGGGTCGCCTCAGTAGTGTTCCAGAGAAGATTATCGTACCGTTTTTTAATTCTCGGGATGTCAGGCTTCACTTCTCGGTCAGCATAAAACGCCATATGAGTTACATTTTGAAAGAAGCGCCCCGCCTGACAAATAAAGGCATGTGATTGTTGATAGAATGGCCAAGCGTCATTTGCTGGCACGATAACTGTGTCCATGGTGATGGTGGAAGCAGGTCTTTCCGCGACGACATCACTAGTGCGATCTACTCGTCTCATCCATCCTGCAGCATCCTTATTTATAAAGCTAGCGAGCCTAAAGACAGCTTCCATCTCGAAGCCGATATCGACCTGAAGGAGCGAATCATGATGCGCAACCCGATTGCGAAACTTCCTTATTCGCTCAACGAGTGCAGAGACCTCCTTGCGGTTGCCTGAACCGTAAGGGAAAGCTCGATGCAAAGTTTGACGCCACAATTCGTCATATTTTGATCCGAACCATCCAGACCAGAACCCGAACGAGAGGCCAGCCACTATCTGGTCGCGGGTCTCCCGTTTCAATTTACGCAGCCGAGCACGGACTGTTTCAATGCTCTCAGCTTGAGCTGTGTAGTACGGGGGCAAGAGGAACCACGGAATTCCTTTGGCTGTTTCGTCCACGTAGGCGGATAGTTGAGAATCGACCGCATGGCGTAGTAAAACCTCGAGGTGGGCTAGCTGTTCTAAGGCAGCGCCAGCCATTTGGGCATTCCAAGAATACAGCTCGAGAGCGACGTTTGTGTTTCCCTGGGCCGCATCCATGTAGGG
The DNA here is from genome assembly GCF_900187295.1 of Corynebacterium cystitidis. Lineage (NCBI taxonomy): Bacteria > Bacillati > Actinomycetota > Actinomycetes > Mycobacteriales > Corynebacteriaceae > Corynebacterium > Corynebacterium cystitidis. Next base: position 2,165,245 of record NZ_LT906473.1, read on the forward strand.
CCGTAGGCGCGGTTCTGAAAAACTTTCCAGAACTGAGAACTCTTGCTGTTCTTGATCTGACATTAGAAATGCTACATTAGGGGACGGACGCCTCGGTGTTGCCTCTACTTAGCTAGTTTCGACTGGTTAAGCATGCACCCGAGGCTGTAATTTTCCTCTGAAGCTATGGCTTAATTCCCACGGCTCACAAACGCACCCCGCAACCCTTCACTCCCATTCATGTGAACCACTTGCCTACCCAGCACCACACAGAAATTCCTCTGATAAAATTCGGAGACGGAATAGCTACTGAACATTTCTTAAATCATCAGTAGCACTGTAACCCGCGCGCACTTAACTCTGGTGTATAACCCCAAGCTCTCTTACTTACGCTAAAGCGTTGGCTTTGACTTCGACCTTCAGTCCGAGTGCAGCGAGAACCTTTGTGACGGTCTGCCAGGACGGGTTTCCGTTTTCGGAAAGCGACTTGTAGAGAGACTCGCGTCCAACACCGGCTTCTCGCGCGATAGCGGTCATACCACGCGCTTTGGCGACATCACCAAGTGCGGCCTGCCAGAGAGCCGGGTCGCCATCTTCGAGTGCTGCGTTCAGGTAGGCAGCAATATCTTCTTTGGTTTCAAGGTATTCGCTGGCATCCCAGGTGCTGATCTTTACTCCCATGATCCCTCCTTAATAATTTCTGTTGCAAGGCGTTTAGCTTTTGCTATGTCACGCTGCTGGGTGGATTTATCGCCGCCAATGACTAGCAGCATGATTTGGTTTCCTCTTGCCATGTAGTAGATCCGATAGCCAGGGCCGACGTGAATTCGCATCTCAAAAAGTGTATCCCAACGGATACACTTGCGCAATGGGGTATGGATCGCAAGAGGTTGAGGATTCTCCTGCTAAGGGCGTTGTGAAACATCCTGTCTCAACCTCCTGGCGTGCACCCAAAACTGCACCTCTGCACCCAAAATTCGGCCTGTTTTCCAGATGTTCACTACACGCGCGCACGGCCAAACTGTCATAGTAGACAGTTTCCCTTTGCCGTCACACGCCTACCAGGTAAAAGGACGCTACATTAACCGCGCATTCCCCCAATTACCAGGATAGGATAGCTACTTCGCATCCCCAGCGCGCCTGCCTCACGCAAGATACAATGGTTGCGTCGCATCACGTGAACCGAAAATCCATTGCCTTCACCGATGGTCTTTCTCCAATGCGTGGCGCAAAACACGCACCCATTGTTCATGGTCTTGCCTGATTGCGTCATGGTCACCGGCAAGCTTCACTTCCATGATTGTACCTCGAATTCGGTCTTTCCACCCAGCCATCTGCTCCAATGTTGCGGCTGGATCACTGTCCCCACACATCAAGATGGCGTTGGCTTGGACCACACCCGGGGCGCACGGCGAGGCCGAAAGTGCCAGATCTGCCCTCAAAGTCTTTGCCACCATACGGGCAAGCTCCGGGTGACGGGTCACCATATCAGGTATTCCCCCAAGGTGGGTTACCCACGATAGTAGTTCTTCCTGCGTGGAGGTCAGATGGTCGGGCGCACGAGGAGCGCGCCCGGTGATGTCGTTATTGCGTGCGCTCAGTACTAGCCATCGTGCAGGGGAAACAAGCACCATTTCGAAAGCGATTTGTACCCCGACACTGTGCCCCACAAACACGGCATCTGCCCACTCAGACGGGGTCAGGATGTCGCGGAGTTCGTCGACAAGCATCCCTACTAACTCTGTGCGCGAAGTCATGAACGGTAGGCTCATCGACCGGCCCCGCCCAGGGTATTCTGCGGCCAGGATACGGTGGTGTGGCAACTCTCCTACCAGAAATCTCCAATACTGGGCGTTGGCTGCGGCGGGCGCAAAGCACACTATTGGTGCCGCAGTATCTGGTGCGCCAGCACACGGCACGGTATTCAGCTCTACGAAACTCATGCCAGTAGCTTTCCTATCCGATCAAGCCCCACCGGTGAGACCAACCCTGGGTGCGTGAGTTCAAGCGCAACCTTATCTACGGTTTCCGCGTAGGGCATCCAACTATCGGGGCTGAAGGGCACATCATTATCCAGGGCTTGAACATGAGTCATTCGGCCGGCATACACACGTGTGTCATGGGTGCGCATGATCGCTGCGTTACTCAAAATCACCTGCGTGATAGACTGCAATTCCTGCCGTGTGAGCTGGGAAAACGCACCTTTGTTTCCATGGAGTACCGCCACCGCATGGTCAAAGGAAATCTCCTTCTCCTCGGGTTTGATGCCCGCCATATGTAACAAACCAAGGTGTATTTCCCCTGCGGTAGGTTCTGGTACGCCTGCCCAGGCGTGGGCCGGATAGGCGTCGAGAAGCAAAAGCTTGTGCACCGTGGTTGGGCTGAGCATGCAAGCAACCTCCTGCGCGATGATGCCGCCTACGGACCAACCCACAAGATCGATCGGCTGATCGGCAGGAACGTGCTTGCGAACGTCCTCAACCACAGCTCGTGCGGCTGCGGTAACCGACCGTGGCTGGGCACCCATTAATCCTGGCGATTGCACAAGATACAACCCGCGCCCGGGCTCCAGTCGTGCCGCGAGAGGGGCATACGCCCAACCTACGCCACCCGCCGGGTACACGCACACCACTGGCACACCACGTGCGTGCGGTACGATTTCGACCCAACTGGAAAAACTCCGCCTTGGCTGATCGGCAGTGCGACTCCAGAGCGTTGCTTGTTGACGAATACTCGGCCGGGCGAAAACATCAGCCACCCGCACCTCTGGGGCCCCGTCAATTGCGCTGAGTCCTACTGCTACTTCCACCGCGCTTAACGAGGTCCCACCGAGGGCGAAGAAATTGTCGCTCACCGATAGGGCCTCTAGATTCACACCCAGTGCTGTGGCCCATACGTCGGCGATGGCACGCTCGATGTCATTACCCGGCACCCTCCGTTGCACTGACGAGGATACTTCCTGCGGCAAGGGTAGCGCCTGAACATCCAACTTGCCATTCACCGTCAATGGGAGGTGCGCCACGGTGAAGAAGAACTGTGGCACCATGTAGGCAGCCAGCTGGGAACCGATCCGTTCGCGTACCGTATCAAGCAGTGTGGTGTTAGGCTGTGGGTAAGGCTGCTCCGGTACCACATAGGCCATGAGGTGATGCGCGCCGTGAAACTCGCGCAGCTGGACCGTGCACGACCTCACGCCATCTACCTGCATGATTTGATATTCAACTTCTCCAAGTTCGACCCGCTGACCACGAATTTTCACTTGATTGTCTACTCGCCCCTGGTAGGCTAGTACCCCTTGTGGCAGCCAAGTAACAATATCGCCCGTGTTGTACCACCGGGTTGCTGTGGCCACGGGCCACACGTGGTGGATGAACGCCGTTTCGGTCAACTCAGGACGGGCGACGTAACCATCGGCTAATTGCACACCTCCGAGGTACAAGACCCCCGGAGTGCCAACGGCCACGGGCCGAAGGAATCGGTCCACAACCGTACATTGAGTGTTCGCTACCGGGGCACCAATCGGAATAAACTCGTCCGTCTCACGCACCCAGTACGCAGTCACATCAATGGAGGCTTCTGTTGGGCCATACAGATTAACCACATCAACCTGCAGGTTCTCACGTGCCTGTCCTGCAGTATGGGCATCAAGGGCTTCACCAGAGGTGACTACGGTGCGCAGGCTTGAGCGTGCAACCTGTGCTGCGGGGACTGAAAGAAAAGCCTTCAGCGCACTGGGCACAAAGTGACACACCGTCACCTCATAGGTGGCTATCTCTTCAGCCAAGCGCTGCGGTTCGCGGTGTACGTGTTCAGACCCAATGGCAATCGGAATCCCGTGTGTTAAAGGAAGCAAGAACTCCCACACCGACACATCGAAAGAACAGGCAGTCTTTTGCATCAGGGTGTCGGTGGGGCGAAGCTCTAACGCATCCACCATCCATTGCAAGCGATTGATTATGCCTTCCTGGTTGTTTTGCACGCCTTTTGGTTGGCCCGTCGAACCAGAGGTGAACAAGACATAGGCAGGGTCACTAGCCTTCGCATGCGCCAGATCTAGTCCTTTCAGAACAACGGCTTCAGAAACATCATGACATGCCACGTTGCCTGCCGAATCCCACCGGTAATCGGCATCAATGATCACTTCCGGGCAAACAATTTCGATCATATAGTCGCGGCGTGCCAGGGGGATGTCCATCGCGATGGGCAACCAATAACCCCCTGTAGCCACCACTGCCGCCACCGTCAGGAACTGCTCCACTCCGCGTGGCAAATGAACGGCCACACATACACCCGGCCCGACTCCTCGGTGATGTAGCAACTTCGCCCGCCTGTCTATTTCTGCGTAGAGCTCCCGCCAGGTCAGTGTTGTACCCGCAGCTTTCAGTGCGATGTCGGAAGCGTTGCGTTGCAGCACCTGCGCCCTGCTCGCATGATAGGCGGCCACGAGGGTGGAGTGGCGCGGTGGCGTGGTCTTCGTCTGGTTCCAGCTTGCTAGCTGCTCGGTTTCCTCCGGCAGCAGCAGGTCAACCTGGCTCAATCTATCGTCGGGAAGCAGCTCAGCTACTTTTTCAACGAAGCGCACAAACCTAGCCACATGCTGGTCTAGCACCGCCTTCTGCTTGGCGCTGGTGTAGCAAAATACGATAACGTCATAACCACCATCGGTGGTGGTTTGGCAGATGAACTCTGCGTCCTTGATAGGGCCTACTGCCAACGTCTGCCACGTTGCTTGAACGCTGCCAACCGTAATAGTCTGGTTAAACGGGCGCACGTTCATATTGGGGCCGTGGAGATTTACTGCGGGATCCGCAATTGCTTTATCACGGCGTAAATTTTCCACTCGGTACCGTGAGTGCGCGCGCAACCGTTCCAGAGTATGAGAAGCGTCGATCACCTCATCGCGCAGAGTGGCTTGCTGGGCCTGATAATGAAACGGCAGTACCGTCACCGCTGGTTCAAGGCCGATCTCCCGGACACCCAAAGCCCGATTCATGTGCGGAACACCAATGCTTACCTCCTCTTGCCCAGTAACCCAACTGTAGTAGTGAGCAAGCAGCACATTTAACAGCTGAGTTTCCCCGACCAGGTGGTTGGCAGTCTTGGAAATCCCGCGCATTGTCTCGCGCAAACGTACGCGCGTCTGTTGGCTGATAGAGCCTTGACCGCGCAGCAATTGTGGCCCCGGCGGCATCAACCTGGGATGTGGACCAGAAACATCAATGTCGCGCCAAGAGGCCCGATCTCGTTCAAAGTCTTGCGAGCGCTCGTAGGCTTCAGCCACCTCCACTATCGCTTCTTGGCGAAGAAATGGTGGTGGCGAGGTTGGAATGGGCACCTGATTAGCCAGCCGCCGTCCCTCATAGCTGTGCAGAATCCAGCGCACAAGCGCCTGAATAGCAAACCCATCACACACCATATGGTGGAACCTGGCCAGCCATACCAGATCCTGCCCATCACCAATAAGCACATGGCCTGTCAGTTGCTCACCGGATAGTTCAGGTGAACTGGGAACCTGAACAAATTCGCTCACCTTCGGGATAGCAGGATCGTCCGCCCGGTAGCACTGCACACTCACAGGCTGCGGACGCGAGGTATCAAGCACCGGATGGCCATCGTCGTGCTCCCGAAACACTCCATGGAATACCGGCAGCTGTTCCAAACAGTCCCGAATGGTATCGGCCAGCAATGTGGCATCCATCGAGTGAGTAAAGGTGATTTTCTCCGCGCATTGAAAACTCGCGGAATTCAACTCGTACTGCTGGGCAAACCACAATGAGGTTTGCGCTGGTGAAAGGCGGTAAAACATTGGATTATCCTTGCAAGGAGGCCAATTCGTCCTCCCACTCGCCCAATGTGGATAACTCACTTAAGCGAAAGAAGTCAACGTCGAAGCCCGCTGCACGCCAATCTTCTACCAACATGACTAAACGCATGGAATCCAGCCCGCAATCCAACAACACGACCTGCCTGGTCAGGTCACCAACAGAACAGTCAAGCGCAGCAGCAATATCAGCGCGGATGCGCTCTACGGTCAAAGAATCAGGTTGAGATGCTGTCATTTATATTTGTATTCCTTCTTTAATCTTTACTAAGAGTGGTCAAAAGTCGACGCCGAAGTTCTTTCCTGCTCAGTTTGCCCACCCCAGTAGTTGGGAACGTTGAGGTAAGCACCACCTGGTCAGGAATTTTGAAAATGGCCAGGCCACGATCACGCAGGAAGTCCCGGATTAAGTCGTCGGTAAGCGCCTGCTCTGTCAAAATAAACGCACAGGAACGTTCTCCACGCAACTCGTCGGGCACTCCTACAACCGCCACATCCAGCACACCCGGATACGCCAGCAGATGGTTTTCAATTTCCTCGGCCGATATCTTCTCCCCACTGCGATTAATCTGATCTTTATCGCGCCCCTCCACCACCAGGTGCCCGCTAGGAAGGCGACGCACAATGTCACCCGTGCGGTAAAAACCGTCCTCGGTGAAACTTCCGGCATCTACCCCGCCAATATAGCCACGGATGGTGTACGGGCCACGGGTAAATAAATGCCCCCGTTGGCCGAGACTTACAGGCTCACCCACATCATTAACAATGAGCACCTCATCTGCCGGGCTAATAGGCCGCCCCTGAGAAGTAACGGTCAACTCAAAATCGTCTTGCCTACGCGTATAGTTGACCAGCCCTTCCGCCATGCCGAAAACCTGCTGGAGCTGGCACCCAAGCTCTGGGGTGATCCGCCGCGCCGCCTCCTCATTAAGCTTCGCACCGCCGACCTGCAAAAGCTGCAAACTGGAAATATCCCGCTCAATCTTCGGTTTCGTCGCCAACCACGTCATGGCCAGCGGCGGCACAAGAGCAGTAATGCTGATACGTTCTTCCTCAATGAGCTTAAAACATGTCGACGGCGACGGATCCCGGGCAAACACCACCGTCGCCGCCGCCCACACCGCACCTAAAATACCTGGCGAGCTCATGGTGAAATTGTGCGCAGCAGGCAATACCACCAACATGCGGGTGTGATCACCTAGCTGGCAAATCTCAACCGATTCCCTCACGGAATACAAATAATCCGCATGGGTACGCGGAATCAGCTTCGGGGTACCCGTCGTGCCCCCAGAAAGCTGCAGGAAAGCTAAGCTTTCTGGATGAAGCTGGGCGGGTTGCTGAACACTGTCGGGTGGGGTAGTAACCTGCGCACAATCGAGCCACGCATGATCCTTATCTACCGTCTCCTGATCCCCTACCACAACAACGGTTAGATCTGGGTGCCGCGCCTTGATCTGACAGGCAAGTTCCTGAAAGTCGAATCCTGCAAACTTCTGGCACGTAATCAACGCCGTGGCTTGCGACATCTTCACAAAATGGGTCAGTTCAGCTTCCCGGTGCGCGGGCAAGGTAAACACCGGAATTGCCCCCAGGTGGAACACGGCGAACAGCGCCACCATATATTCCGTCACATTGGGCAGCTGCACCAGCACCCGATCACGTGGCTGCACTCCCGCCTGCGCCAATTGGGCGGAGGCGTTACGGATCCGAGTGAGCAGTTCCCGGTAGCTAAAACGCTCATACAACCCAGCGGTGGTATGCCCCACCACGGCTTCTTTCTCCGGATGTGCCCGGGCAGTATCGCTAACCAGGCTGGCCAGCGTGTCATCATTCCAGTACCCCGCTGCGCGATAAGCGTGCGCGAACTCTGCAGGATAGAACCTTCTTTCCGGATGGAAATCATCACGGTCACACTGGTTTTCCACTAATGTCTCACCTTACTCCCAAGGCAATATTCAACACCGATACAAACTCTTAAGTTTAGGCTAGCCTAACCTAAAGTTATTTGGGTGTCTGCCTCCATACGGTGCGCCCCCTCTAGCGTGTCCGCTTGCCCGTCTTTCTCTTGCTGGTGGGCCCGGCTTCGGCACAGGCCGGTTTAATCATCCACGCCCCAACCACCCCAAGTAGCGCCAATCCCACCGTAATGCAGAAAGCGTGCCCAATACCGTCATAAAGCTCAACTGCAGAATTGCTCATCACACTGACCAGCACCGCCGCACCCAAAGCTCCGGCAATCTGTCGCAACACGTTATTTACGGCAGCACCGTGAGGAATCAGTGGGCCGGCAAGCTGGTTCAGTGCCGCAGTAGAAACAGGCATCATCACCATAGCAACACCAGCCATGCGTACTACGTGCCATAGCGCAATGGTCCACAAGGCTGTCGTCACGCCAAATTTGGTTGAAGCAATATTCGCCACCAGCATGAGCATAAATCCGACAAGCCCCAACCAGCGCGCACCCCAGTGATCAAATAGTTTGCCGGCGATTGGGCTGAGTAACCCCAGAACGACGGCACCGGGAAGCAGCACCAAACCTGAATCAAGCGGACTAACCCCACGCCCTTGCTGCAGGTAAACCGGCAAGAGAATGATGGTGCCATTCATGATAATGATCACTAACATGCCCAGCACGTTATTCAACGCGTATTGCGGGTTGGATAAGACATCAATCCGCAGCAGTGGCTGTTCCAGCTGCAGTTGACGCACGAAGAACCACACCACACCCACAATGCCTACCACGATAGGGATCAGGGCCTCGGCGCTGAACCAGCCAACATGTCCAACCACTGAGAATCCATACAGGAAGGCACCAAAGCCGATAGTGGATAAAGCCACAGAGAACATGTCGAGGCTAGGTTCCCCAGGGCGCGTAACATTCTTTAAAAAGAACAATGCTAAAATGGCCGCCAAAACAGCGAAAGGTAGCATCAGCCAAAACAACGACGACCAATGGTAATGGTTCAAGATCAGGCCCGACAGCCAGGGCCCTAAAGCCGGTGCGAAACCCACCAAGAGGCCGAAGATCCCCATCGCGCTGCCCCGTTTACCCTCCGGAAAAATGCTAAAAAGCACTGTTTGCACCAATGGCATCATCATGCCGGTAGCCGCCGCCTGCAGCACACGACCAAGCAGAACGATGGCAAAGCTCGCGGCCAGCGCTGCAATTATGGTGCCGGTAGCAAATAGGGCCATTGCGCCGATAAACAGCTGCCGGGTAGTAAACCGGCCAATCAGATACGCCGATACCGGCACCATTATGCCTGCAACCAGCATAAACAGCGTGGTAACCCAGTGCGCTTGCTCAGCGGAGATTCTAAAGGCGCCCATAAACGCCGGAACAGCATTCATCATCAGCGTCTGGTTGAGCAGCATGGCAAAGTCGCCCACTAGCAGCACACAGATCAACAAAAATCGTCGCCACCGTGTGGGATAAGCCGTAAAACCATCTACTTGTTCGCCCGGTTTTTCCACCACAATTGGCTCCCTTCACCAGATGACTAACAACAATGAAGTTAGGCTACCCTAATTAGGTAATTTCAGTGATGCCTCCCGACAATCCCCCACCCATTTCTTTTCCACATCGAATTGGATTTGTATATCAAATAGTTGATAATGCTACAAGAACTTCTTTCCCCTCACATTATTTTTTAGGATCCCCATACCTCGTATACCTATGTCACGTGTCACGTACCCTGGATTCCGTCGCCTGGTTACCCTGGGTGCCCTCTCCGCCACCGCTATGGCTGTCACCGCTTGCGCAGGAAGCCTTGACAACACTGCGAAGGCATCTCTCGGTGATTCAACCACTATTACTGAAGTCACCACAACCACAGTTTTCTCCACCACTACTGTCACAGAAACCGTTGAGCCTGCGTCTGAGCCCGAACCTGCGCCTGAGCCCGAACCTGCGCTTGCAGAGAATAACACTCAACTCGGTTTCGTCGCTCCCCCACCAGCCCCTGCGACTGTACCCGCACCTGCACCTGTCTATTACGCAAATTGCAGCGAAGCCCGCGCTGCAGGTGCCGCCCCAATCTATACAGACCAACCTGGTTACAGCCGCAAACTTGATCGTGATGATGACGGCATCGCGTGCGGGTAGCCACCCCAAAATGATTCCCTCTACCCATTAGATTTGCCACTGTGTTCACGGTGGACGCTGCCCATTCGCGATTGTGGAGAGAGATTCCGTAGTGCGTATCACTTGGCTTGGACCGTTTTAGCCAGATTTACATGCGTTGGCCCAGTATATGTGCGGTATCCCAGTGGTTTGGGCCGAGCAGATGCCGCAGCTACAGACAACAGTGATCAACCCTCGCACTGAGTATGGAAATCACACTGCAGCTTTTAGCGTGTTTCCGCCCAAACCCCGAAAGACGCACAGAACTCCATAGTGTGACTTCCAAAAGAAGTATGTTCCTAGGGGCGCTTACGACACAACCATGCGGGCTCGATAGAAAGGTCTTATGATGGATAAACTTTACACCTGGTGCTACTTCACGGAGTTTGTCTGCCGTTATGAACAGCTTGATGAAGCAAAGGAGAGACATCAACGCTGCGTTGACGTGCTTCGTGAGGACTACACAGTCCACTTCTCCTCCGAACAGGCTTTCCAGAAAGGACAGAGTGAACCCCTGTTTGGCCTACTGCTATCTGAGATTGTCCTGCCGGAACAAGAACTCAGTGACGAAGAAAAAGACGAATACTCCACGTTCTGCTTTGTCACCGTGGTAGACGTACCCCATACGCCACGTGATGATGATGAGTTCCGCAAGGTTGGCGGCAGGCTTGAGATCGACTGGGAGCCAGGAATTCCCGCGAAATTTCCTAGTCGCACGCGCGGCATCATCGTCAGCGCGACCGTACATGAAATTGAGGGATGTATCTATCAGTAGAAGATAGAAATACGCTCTTCTAAAGCTAAGCCGAGCGTTGACCTTTACCGGGGCGCGCCTGCGCCACCCACGCTGGCAGCTCCGGCAAGCCCCAACGGCGCACCGCCGCAAACGGGGTCACCTCACGCGGCGAGAACGACTCCATAGCAGTGGCGTAGTAGCCCAGCAGCTGGTCCCCGAGAGCCGACCACGTCTTGTTTTCCACGGACTCACGCGCATTCAAACACAGCTGCTCATGGCGGCCCGCGTCCAGCAGCCAATCCACAGCAGCAGGCAACTCACGCTCAAAAGAGCCCACACTAAGCAGCAGCCCGTTATAACGCTCCTGAATCAAGTCGATCGGACCACCAGCGCGCGGCCCAATCGTCGGCACGCCCGAAGCTTGCGCCTCCTGGATCGCCTGGCAGAAAGTTTCAAACTCGCCGGTGTGCACGAACAAGTCCAGGCTGGCATACGCGCGGGCCAGCTCCTCCCCAGTCAACGAGCCGGTAAAGACCGCACCCGGCAACTGTGCTTCCAGGCTGTCCCGATCTGGGCCGTCGCCCACAATCACTAATTGCACGTCACGACGCCCCACCAGCGGCTTCAACCGTGACACGGACTTCTCCGCGGCCAACCGCCCAACAAAACCGACAATCTTCTTGCTCCCGCTGCGGTCCCACTGGCGGCGCAACACCGATGAGCGCTTCGAGGGGTGGAACAGTTCTGCGTCTACACCGCGACCCCAGTGGTAGACGTTGTTGATTCCGTGGCTTTCCAGCTCCTGAATCGCCGCCGACGAAGGCGCCAAAGTTAACTGGGCCATATTGTGCAGGGTACGAGTCCAATCCCAGGCGGCATTGGACAGCGCGGTGAAATGGTATTTCGTCGCAAAGCCCGCAACATCGGTCTGGTACAACGCAACTGCCGGGATCCGCAGCTGGCGGGCAGCGATCGCGCCCGCACCACCCAACACGAACGGGCTGGCAAGGTGCACTACGTCCGGTTTGAACGCGGCCAGCGACTCGTTGACAGCCAGCGTGGGCACACCAATGGGCAGGGAATCAATCAGCGGCAGTTTGACCGTCGGCACGCGCACAATAGGGAACCCAAGATAATCGGGCACCTCTTCGCCGAAATCGCGCGCCCCGGGGGCGATCACCATCGCATCATGGCCGCACACTTTCAGGTGCTCCAGCACGCGCAGCACGGAGTTGGTCACCCCGTTGATATTCGGGAGGAAAGATTCAGCAACGATCCCTACACGCATAACCGCCAGTATCTCCTAAGCACACTAACACCTGTTTGACCAGCGGGTAACTCTCGATGAACTTTTTCGGACACCCGCTCTACTAACAACCACCCAGGCGATAACCGCCAGAATAGTCGAGACCACCGCCACACTGAGCGCCGGAATGATCGACAGCGTCCACATGCGCCCCTCCACCTTCACCAGGTCTGGATCCCGCTTGGAGTAGGTCACCCACACTTGTTGGCCTTCGCCAAGACCAGTCGGATACAGCAGGCCCGTCGGCGGCGAATGATAGCGGCCCTGCTCATCCTGGTAGTCGACGGCGGTACGGGTGGGGCTCACACCGGTGACGGTAGCCATACCACGGCCAGGATCATTCATGATGATGATGTCATTGATCGCAGGGCCCACCACCATGGACACAGTACCGACCATCGCAGCCGCATACAGCAGGAGGATCAGCTGGTGAAGGCGGCGGCGCACCCGCGCACCCTTCAGCACCATCACTTATTCAGCCTCTCGGCCAGTGCGCGGCGGGTGACGCGCGTCGTGCGCGCCTCGATCACGGTGATGGGTGCGGGCGCTTCGTCGACAGCCATCAGGTGCTCGAGTAGTTCACGCAAGGTATCGGCGCGCAAGTAGTCCACGCCGTAGCCTTTGGCAAGCGCCTCAATATTGGCATGGTGTGGGGTGCCAAAACCACGCTCGAACGCGCTGCGCACCGCATCCCCGCCCACCTCCAACGTTTCGAAGATGCCACCACCATCGTCGTTAGCTACCACAATGGTGAGGTTGCCGGGCCGTGGCTCATCAGGCCCGATGAGCAAGCCGTTCACATCATGCAGGAAAGTCAGATCCCCCATCAGCGCGACAGTACGTGGGGCGCGGATCTCGTCAGGGTGCAGGGCTTGGGTTGCCAACGCCACGCCCACAGCTTGGGACACGGTCCCGTCAATCCCGGCAGCACCGCGGGCCGAATAGGTGGACACACCATCGAAAGGTAGACCCACGAGGCTCGCATCACGCACAGGATTTGAGCTACCCAGCACCAGCGAGTCGCCCACACCCAACGTGTCAGCCACAGCAGCGGCCACATGCAGGCCGGTGAAGCCGAAGGAATCGTCGGCAAGCGCGTCGCGAACGGTCTGCGCACCCACGTCACCTGCCGCTTCGCACACTTTCAGCCAAGTATCGCTAGGCTGCCCGGTCACCTTGACACGGGTGCCGCGGCGGTCCGGCTGCCCGGTGAACGTCTCAGTACGAGACAGCCCAATGACCTCCACAGCGGGGTCAGCCAGCAGCGCCATCACGTCGCGGTGCAGCGTGGGATGGCCCACCACCACGACCTGCTCCGGTTTAGTGCTTGCCGCGAAATCACCGCCATCGTGGCTGATCGCCACCGTACTTTGCGCAAAAAAGCGCGCGGCAAGCGGATGCACCTGGTGAAACGGGGTCGGCGCGGTGGGTTCAGCGATCGTCGGCACGTGCTCCAGACCAGGCACTTCCCACGCCTCATCGCCGGCGATCACGAGGGTATCTTTGTCCAGGTCAACCCCAATTTCGCCGTGGTCAACGCGTTCGCTTATCGACGACATCCTACCGGGCCCCACCCTGCGAGGCTGACCCTGAGCTTCGGGCAAGTGATCCGGTACCAGCGGGGTGTTTAGGGCGACGTTGATGTGGATCTGGCCGGCAGAAAAATCCAGGTCGGCCACTTCCGTGGCGTCGGCCGCGCTAGCTGTGCCAGCCACCTGTTGGGTGGCGGCGTAGCGGCCGAAAATGCCGTCTTGCCAAATCGTTTGCGAGGCCCCGGTGCCCAGCAAACGCTTAGGGCGATCAGCACTGACAATCACCAGCGGCGTGTGCGACATGTGTGCCTCCACAACGGCGGGCAAGCAGTTCGCCACTGCAGTACCACTGGTGGTGACCACCGCCACGTGGCGACGCTGCACCCGCGCGATACCCAGGGCAGTGAAGGCGGCGCAGCGCTCGTCGATACGCACATGCACAGTGATGTCCCGGCGTGCCAGCAACGCATACACCAGCGGCGAGTTGCGCGACCCGGGGCTGATCACCACGTCGGTGACGTGCTCAGCCAGCGTGCGGGCGACAGCGGTGGCCAGTACGAGCGATTCAGGCTGCGATTCAGACATGCGTTCTACTTTACTAGCACGCCTGTCGTGGGTGTCCTGCCGTGGGTGTGGAGCCCTGCGCCACCTCATCCGGAGTGCCCGCAGCCAATGCTCTTAGCCCCTGTAAGTGTCGCCCGAAGTGTCGTCCACGAATGATGCCTTTAGCGGTCGGTGCGGGGTTCTCGTACCCATGCGCCGATGACACCGGGGATGACTTCGGGGCCTTCACCAAGCAGGGCTTTTAGATTGCCTTCACGTTCTACGGCACTGGTTTTAATCCCACGCACAGACCCCGCCCCGTGATTACCACGGCGACCACCTGCCGCGCCGGCTGCACCACGGCCTGCGCCCATCATCCCACCAACGGGTGTACCACCATGAGCAGCGTGTGCTGATGAACCTGCCACACCCCCAGTAGGCACGCCACTAGTCAATGGTCCCCTGCCAAGGCCTCCGGCACCGGAACCGGCGCCGGACGGTGGTTTACCTCCACCGGCGTGTGGCACAGCCGACGAACCACCGCCAGAACCACCGACTCCACCACCAGCGCGCCCACCACTATCGGTGCCGACGACGGTTCGACCGCCGATACCGGTGGTCAAGGGGCGAACCCCAGAACCTGGCCCGCTTCCCGGCCGTACTACCCCTGCTGCACCCGGTGCACCCACACCCGCACCTGGGCCGGTTGTTCCCAGGCGTGTGCCAGGCCGGGTGTGCGCCATAGCAGTCCCAGAAGGAGGCAACGGCCCAAACTGACCGGCAGCAGGAGTTGTCGCAGCTGTAGTCGCAGGTGGCGTTGGTGATGCAAGTGCACCAGAATGCGCCCCCGGGTGAAGTGGTGGTGGCAACACAGGCGCAGCAGCCGAAGCTGCAGCCGTAGAAGTCGGCACATGCCCGGCCATCACCGCATCTAACGTGTCAGCCCCGCTGCGCTGAAACTCAGCAGCAAGTTCCTGCGGATCACGCATCCGTGCCGCCTCCCCCATCCCATAATGCTCCATCGCCTCTTGAACAACCGCAGGCAACGCGGTATCTTCCCACACCGGCAGCGACCTACCAGGATGTCGGCCACTTGGTGTAACTTCTCCTGCCGAACCACCATGGGGATCATCCATCGGTGGTAATAACTGGCCAACACTGGGCAACGCCGGGCCCAAAGTAGTCGTCATCGCAGGCGGAAACGACTCGAGATACGACTGCTCAATCGTGCGCGCCAACACAGGACTTGTCGCATTCGCCAGCCCATAGACATAAGCAACCTGGGCCGCCTGCTGCGCCTGAGCCTGGCCTGCTGTTGCCAAACTCGTGGTATTAGTGGCCAAGCTATCCGCATTTGATGCAAACGTATACCCCGTCGACTGGATCGTGCGGATCGTAGCCATCGCCAACTGGATCGCTTCAGTCTCAGCCGAGCTCTCCAGATCGCCCAGTACTTCATCAAGACTATCGGCAGCAGAACGGACTTTTGATGCCAGACTCGTCCAGTCACCAGCCATCGAGGATGGAACACCGTGATTCGTACTCGCGAACTGCCCCGCCAAAACCACAAGTGACGGTGGGCGAACAACCACAGGGGGGACCACCACCAACGGTTGGGTATCCGTGTTGGTGATACTGCCAACAGGGATATCAGCAAGTGGCGAACTGGTCAACCCCCGCATACCAAGCTGAGCACCTACAGAAACACTATGCTGATACGCCTCCAGCGCGGCAGCAAACGCCTCATCCCCATTGACCACATCAGCAACATTGCGGCGTAACGTCGTTGCAGCATTAACAAACCGATCAGTAAACGCCGTCATTGACTCTTGCTTGTTGGTCGACAAAAAGGTGGAATGCATTTGACCCACCTCTGACAACCCCGACACCGAAGAATAGCTTATGGTTAGAAAACTTTCCTCGCTGTCTGTGGTACCAACTGGAAATTGCCCGGATGTCTCGAGTTTCTGTGCGGCGGCCAAGACCTCCACTGGATCAAAGTTCAGCATCATATCCCCCTCGTTAAATGTGATTTATGTGATTATTGTGTGAATGATTCAAGTAACTGCAGTGCACTTGCACATGCTTGTTCTTTCGGTGTGCCGTAATAGTCACCGTTAGCGACAACGCCTATTGTTCCGCGTTCAGTTTCAATCCCAATACGGCATGTCTGTGGACCCGCTTCTGGCATGGTATAAGCGAAAACACCGTCTAAGATGTCGGATTCCATCTCGTAGTCAAAGACCCCACCATCAATATGTTCCTGCTTTGTCGCCATGTTTCCATATACCGTGAAAACAACCTTCGGGTGTTGCGGACCCGCGATGAAAGAGCACCCTAAAAACGTTCCGCCTCCTACAGATATGGTGATTCCGTCTGTGGTGAAGCCTCGCTCCTCAATCTCTTCCACCGAGATCTCCTGACACGGATCAAACACATCCGGATACAATTCGTCCGGATCGAACGGGCCGATCTGAATCGTGCCGGAATCGAAATGGAACGCATCAGCTTTCGGCGCCACCGGCGGTGATGTTTTAACCACGTCATCAGCACCGGCTTCTGTTCCAGCACTGTGTTCTGTCGTCGCCTCCTGTCCGGCCACAGTGGACCTATCAGGCTCACCTATGACAGCAGAACACCCCGACAAAACACCAGAACATCCGACACATACAGCAATAACTGTCGTAGCAATAGTCATCCGTTGCAATAGGTCCTCCCCCGAGTTGAAACACCAACGCCCACCATACTGCCACACCCGCCACCACCACGCAGCACGTGAACAAAACAACACAAGAATAAGCCTCACCAGCTCTGTGTGATTCTGTTGATATGTGATTATTGTGTGAATGATTCCAGTAACTGCAGTGCACTTGCACATGCTTGTTCTTTCGGTGTGCGGTAATAGTCACCGTTAGCGATGACTCCGATGGTTCCGCGTTCGGTTTCGATCCCAATACGGCACATACGTGGGCCGTCAGTCTCCATGACGTACTCGAACACACCGTCCAAGACGTCGGATTCCACCTCATGGGAATACACCCCACCATCAATATGGTCTTGCTTGCTTGCTAGGTTTCCATACACAGTGAAGACAATTTTCGGGTGTTGCGGACCCGCGATGAAAGTACACCCCGATGGTGTCAGATGGTTTGTGTGTGGGATACCGATCCTGCATGAGGAGATGAACCACAATGACGACTATGACGCGACGTGATCCAGAGGATAAAGCTCGGATTGATGCTATTGAGGAGAAACTGCTTGCCAATCCTGAGGTAGCTAAAATCATCAAGGAGCTTGCAACCTCTACTACGGATGCCAATGAACTGGTCAGGGGCATGCTGCAAGCCTCGCTATCGGCAGCATTGCAGGCGGAAATGGATGTCCACCTCGGCTATCAGTCTGGTGACAGGGCAGCCAAAAACGCTGCTCGGGCTGATAACCACCGCAATGGCAGCTATCCAAAGACCGTGGATTCTAACTATGGGCCTGTCACCATTGATGTGCCCCGTGATCGGCAGGGGACGTTTGTTCCGACGATGGTGCCTAAAGGAGTACGTCGCCTGACCGATGTCGATGACATGATCGTTAGTTTGTATGCCGGTGGGATGACCATCCGTGATATCCAACACCACCTAGCCACAGCCTTGAAGATCGATGTGTCGCATGAGACGATCTCTGCGGTTACTGATGCAGTGCTCGACGAAGTACTGCAGTGGCAAAGCCGCCAGCTAGATGAGTTCTACCCCGTGGTGTTCCTCGATGCACTGCGTATCAAAGTCCGTGATGGTGGGCGAGTGGTCAACAAGTCTGCTTATCTGGCTATCGGGGTGGATATGGACGGTATTAAGCACATCCTGGGTATTTGGATTGCCAAAGAAGAAGGAGCCTCGTTCTGGGCACAGGTCTGTTCCCACCTGGCTAACCGGGGTGTTAAAGACGTTTTCATCGTGTGCTGTGATGGGTTGAAAGGCCTGCCAGAAGCAGTCGAAGCGACCTGGCCGAACTCGATGGTTCAAACCTGTATCGTCCACCTGATCAGGGCAGCCAACCGGTGGGTTGCGTACGGGGACCGTAAAGCAGTATCAGCGGCTTTAAAGCAGATCTACACCGCTGCTGATGAGGACCAGGCAGCGCAAGCGTTAGAACACTTTGCTGCAACTGAGCTGGGGCAGAAATATCCGCAATCAGTGAAAGTGTGGCGCGATGCGTGGGATCGGTTTATACCGTTTCTACAGTTCCCGCCAGCAGCGAGGAAGGTGATCTACACGACGAATTCGATTGAATCGTTTAACAATCAACTACGTAAAGCCACCCGTAATAGGGTGCAGTTCACTAACGATGAATCCGCAGTCAAGACGCTGTGGTTGATGATCTGCAATATCGAAGATCGCCGTGCCGCCAAACGAGCCAAAGAAGGCAAAAAGGTTGCTGCCACAGCCGGACGCCTCATAGAAGGTGCACGCGTGGCAGGGTGGAAACAAGCCATCAACCAAATGTCCGTAGCCTACCCCGACCGCTTCCAAAACTACCTATAAAATCAACCCCACACACAAACAACTTGACACCCTCTACACCCCAAAAGTGAGCCCGACCCTTCTGACATGGTGATTCCGTTTGTGGTGAAGCCTCGCTCCTCGATCTCTTCCCTCGTGATCTCCTGACACGGATCAAACACGTCAGGATACAACTCATCAGGATCAAACGGGCCGATCTGAATCGTGCCGGAATCAAAATGGAACGCATCAGCCTTCTGCGCCACAGGCTGCGATGTTTCAACCACGTCATCAGCACCGGCTTCTGTCCCAGCACCGTGTTCTGTCGTCGCCTCCTGCCCGGCCACAGTGGACCTATCAGGCTCACCCAGCACACTAGAACACCCCGCGACCAACACACCAGAACATCCGACACACACAGCAATAACTGTCGTAGCAATAGTCATCCGTTGCACTGGATCCTCCCCCGAGTTGAAACACCAACGCCCACCATCCTGCCACACCCGCCACCACCACGCAGAACATCAACCAGCAACATAAGAGTAGTCCCCCAGCTACGTGTGATTCGGGTTAAGCGTGATTCTTGTGAAAAAGAATCAACTACCAAGGCTGTAGTGTGACCCTAAAAACCACGATGAGTCTTGGGAACGCAGCTTTCAAGCAGAAAAGTACAACCGAGAAAAAGTACAAAGAAGAAGTAAGCCACTTAGGAACGACATGGTGATCCCATCTGTGGTGATTCCGTCTATGGTGAAAACTCGCTCCTCGATTTCTCCAACCGCGTTTGCTTCATCCGCGTCATCACCAGCATAAGCGACGGTGTCATAACTACCCGCCACACGGCACTACTGGAAGGCAGACTCCAGATCATTCAGGAAACCATCAAGCCAATCCTGCGCGTCTTGCGCACCATCGGATACCTCAGGCGGGACAGTAGTTGGGATATCGCTGGGCCACTCAGTAGGAATCTGCGGATTGCCCTGGTCATCGCGCGGAATAATCTGCGTTGGAATCAGCGGGGCATCCTCTGTTGTAGTCGTGGTTTCCGTCTGAGTCACCGTCACCGGTGGTGGCGGAGGCTCATTCGCTTCATGCGCAGCCGACCGCCACATCAAAAACATCACAATGCCAGCCAACACCGCCAACGCCAGCAAAATACCAAGCACCATCATCCCGGTATGTGTCTTCTTCTTTGGCTCACCATACGCAGGGTCATAATACTGCTGGTCATCGGGGCGGTAGGGTTCCTCGTACGGCTCATAACGCTGGTCATATCCGCTGCCGTAGCCACTATCGTAGTCGTGACCGGGATCTGTATAGCGCGGATTAAATTGCGTATGGCCTGGATCGTTACCTTGTTGCTGCTGCGGGAACTGCTGGCGCGGACGGCTCTCACCGGTTGCGCCACCGTCGCCGCCCGCACCGCGTCCCGGAACCCCAAACTGCCGTGTCTGATCATCCATGCCCGCTACCTTACCGCCCCGATGCCATGTTTCCTGGAAGATCCCCGGCAGACAGCTGTGCATGCGCATCCGCCACCCGCTGAAACCACCAATCCTTCCGGTTCGGTGCAGCCCGCAGCTCATGCAGCCGCGCCGGGTCCGGCACAGGTGCACAGATGGCCAGGTGGCCGTCGATAAGCTCCCCCGGCTCAACCACATCCTCAACGAACAGGCGCTGCGTGGCAAGACCAGCCGCGCGCGAACCCGCCACCTTCGCCGCCACCAAACCCGCATGAATCCCCACCGCAGTATCCAAGGCGCTCGCCACCGTCAACGACAAATCCAGCGCGCGCGAAATCTCCACCAACCTGCGCACCCCACCCAAAGGGGCCACCTTCACCACAGCAACATCGGCCGCCTGATACTCGGCAACGCGAAACGGGTCGCTGGCTTTCCGGATCGACTCATCAGCCGCAATCGGCGTATCGGTAAGCCCCCGCAGCCGCGCCAACTCCTCCACAGTGGCACACGGCTGCTCAATATATTCCAGATCCCCCAACGCGCCAGCCGCCTCAACTGCCTGCTCAACAGTCCAACCCCGGTTCGCATCCACCCGGATCACAGCTTCCGGCATGGCCTCGCGCACAGCGTTGACGCGCGCGATGTCGTCGGCAAGCGACTGCCCAGCCTCCGCCACCTTCACCTTAAACGTGCGAACCCCCGGGTAGCGCGCCATAATCTCCGGCACACGCCCCGCCTCAACCGCCGGGATCGTGCCATTGACCTCCACCGAGCCGCGGGCCTCCGGCAACCCCACGAACGCCGCCTCCAACCCGGCCGCCAGCCACGCGCTAGCCTCGCGCGCCCCGTACTCCAGGAAAGGGGAAAACTCGCCCCAGCCCTCAGGGCCATCGATGAGCAGCGCTTCACGACGATCCACCCCACGGAACCGCACCGCCATCGGCAGGCTAACCACGTGGGCGCGTTCAAGGATCTCATCAACCGTAACCATGCGGCGATTCTACGACCACAAACCGTTGATCGGAAGAATGTCCACCCCGTCCGCCTTTTTGCCTCAACCAGAACTGGCCGGGCATTCATACAGGCCAGAGCGTTTCGCTGCAATTCACACCGCCGGCGGGGGCACCCGAAACGCCTTGCCGTATAGAAGGTGTACGCCACGCGGGCGTCGGCACGCTCCCGGCCCGCTCTCGGCCTGCGTCGGAACGCTCTCGGCCTGCGCCGGATAGACTTGGGCGCTATGAGCTACTCCACCGAGCAACCTTTTGATCCTTCGCAGTGGCGGGTTGTCGAAGGCTTCGACACCCTGACCGACATCACCTACCACCGGCATGTCTCCCCCGGCCGCGAGAACGGCATTGTGCGGATCGCTTTCGACCGGCCCGAGGTGCGCAACGCGTTTCGCCCGCACACCGTCGACGAGCTTTACCGCGCCCTCGATCACGCGCGCCAGGATCCCAGCGTGGGCGTGGTGCTGCTTACCGGCAACGGGCCGAGCAAAAAAGATGGTGGTTGGGCGTTTTGTTCGGGTGGCGACCAGCGCATCCGCGGCCGTTCCGGCTACCAGTACGCCACCAGCCACGAGCATAACGACGCCGAAGCCGACGCCTCCACTGTTGATGAAGCACGAGCGAAGGCCGAGGGTGGCCGCCTGCACATTCTTGAGGTGCAGCGCCTGATCCGCACTATGCCAAAGGTGGTCATCGCGGTGGTCAACGGGTGGGCGGCCGGCGGCGGCCACTCCCTGCACGTGATCTGCGATATGACGATCGCCTCGCGCCAGGAGGCCCGGTTTAAGCAGACTGATGCCGATGTCGGTTCCTTCGACGGCGGTTACGGAAGTGCGTACCTGGCGAAGATGGTGGGCCAGAAATTTGCCCGCGAAATCTTCTTTTTGGGCCGGACCTACTCCGCCGAGGACATGCACCGCATGGGAGCGGTCAACCTCGTGGTAAACCACGAGGATTTGGAACGGGAAGCCATCCAGGTTGCCCGCGAAATCAACGGCAAGTCGCCGACGGCCCAGCGCATGCTCAAGTTCGCTTTCAATTTGCTTGACGACGGCCTAATGGGCCAGCAGGTCTTTGCAGGCGAAGCGACACGGCTGGCCTATATGACCGACGAGGCCGTCGAAGGCCGCGACTCCTTCCTGGAAAAACGCGACCCGAACTGGGACCAGTTCCCCTTCTACTACTAAAGCCGCGCCACTAGCAGACATGTTCTCCCGTTGGACATGTCCGCGAAACAGGCAATACAGGCCCACGTTTTATACTTCTTTATAGATGGCACTGTTTATAAAGAAGTATAAAGCCGTGGTTGGCGCAGGTTTTGACGGTCTAGGTGGTTTTGCCGATCTAGGCAATTTAGTGTTGCACCTACTCATCGTCCATGCCCGAAACGCGACGCACATAATCAGCAAATCCCGGGGCGGTAAATTCCAACTGGCCTCGCTCAGGTGAATCAATCAGGCCTTTGTCCATGAGCGAAGCCCGAACCATACTGATATCCGTCGTCGACTTTCCCATTCGCGCAGCGACATCTTTTCGTGCCACTGCGCCGTCACCCAACGCGGCCATCGCCATCAGAAAGTCGTTCTCTCCTGGGGTAGCCTTCTCCCAACGAGTCCGGAAAAACGACTCACGGATGTGATTAAAATTTTCTGAAGCGTCATTAATGTGCGGCAGCCGGATAGTTTCTCCTTCTTTCGGATATCCAGCTGACTTCCACGTTTCATCACCAATGACCTGCAAAAAGTAAGGGTATCCCTTGGTCCTTGCCAGAGCCACGTTGAGTGCTTCATCTTCCCAGCGCACTCCCGCCCGCTGTGCAGGACTGCGCAAAGCGGCTACAGAATCGTCTTCCTCTAAGTTGTGAAGCTGCTGGTACAGGAATCGTTCCGCAAAACTCACGGCATCAGTGATGACATCTTGCGCATGGCTTAATCCTGCCGTGACAGCCATAATCGGGACATCCTTCGCCTCGGACTGCATGTGTTGCCACGCGTACGCTAGAGCTCGTATCCCTTCGGGGTCAGCAGCTTGAACTTCATCGATAAAAATAACAAGCCCTTTTCCTGCACCGTGGGCCGCCTGCCCAGCAGCAATCAGCGCTTTTTGCAGTTGCCGCCCCACACCACTGGGCACTTTCGAAGCGGCCTCTCCAAGCTGGGGAGAAACCTTAAGACCACCAGTGGTTACCGATATCGCGTTGGCAGCGGAGGTAAAAATGTTCCGTGCGTGTTCTTTCCAGTTACCAGAAAGCTCTCGCAATTCCTCTAATAACACAGGAACAAGTGGCCCGTCTCCTGCTGTGGCCCACACGGAATCGAATCCCAGAGCCCGGGCTTCTGATTGCACTGCCCGCAAGAGACTTGTTTTCCCTACGCCTCGAGGCCCTACATAAACGTGGATTCTCCCTTGAATCGCAGGGTATTCAGACATAAACAGAAGTTCACGTCGCAGTTCATTGAGATATGACTCGCGACCATACACGTCACGAGCTACCGTACCGGGGGTATAAGGGCTAGGTTGCATGGATTTTATACTTCTTTATAGATGGCACTGTTTATAAAGAAGTATAAAGCCGTGGTTTGCGCTCCTTCAAGACTGGCCTCACCGGTGGCTTTGCGTGGGCATTCGTCGGAAAGCACGCTTAACGACGAGCACCCCTGCCACACAACCAGCCAACGCGACCGTGACGGCGAAGATAAATCGCGAGGCGGTGGTGGCCGTTAGCGCCCACGACGGTGGGGTAAGAACCCACAGCCAGGTCTGGGCAAGCACGTCACCGCCGATGGTGGCGGAGAAAATGGTGGCACCCACGGTCAGTGCGATCGCCCACAGCGTGCCAAAACGCAGAACCACCGCCAGCGAGACCAACGCGATAAGACAACTGGTCAGTATTGTGACGATGCCCCACCCTGGGGAGTGCACGATAATCGCCGCAACCCCTGCAAGCCCTGCGACAATCAGGCACATCCACACAAGAACTGCGCCGACAACACGGGGATTTTCCACCCGCATCAGGTTCCACGCCGGGGCGATCGCCGGCCACACGAGCACCGGCAGCAGACCCGTCCCAAGGGGAAACAGCACATACGTTGCCAACGCCATGCTAATTGCTGCTGGGTAGCGCATGCTCAACAGCAAAGCAAGTACCACCGCGACGATGCACCACCGCAACACCGGGGTGAAAGCAGCACGGGACACAGCTCGTAGCGGGCGCGGGCGCGACAACGCTGCGGGCGCGCTGGTAGAAGCAGTCGCGCCGGAAGCTAGCACGCCAGCTGCCCGACCACGGAAGCGAAAACGAGCGCCGGTCGGTCGTCGATAAGCAACCGGGGTCACCACCGCTAAAGCCGCACCGAGCAGCGCCAAACCCAGGCACAATGCAAGGGCCAGCCAGGGTGGCTCGTGGCGAATCGGATGGTCTGCGGGCAAAGGCACCAGACTGAAATAGGTCTCCATCACAGGCAACGTCAACCGCACCGGCCAAGCGCCAGGCACCGCCCACCACCACTGCGTATCAGAAGCAAGGCCGCAGCCGATCTGCCAAGCCAGGGCGAGCGCAACAGTGGGCACGGTACCCATCCGTCGCGCAAACGCCGATGCAACACCAAAAATGCCCAAACTGCCAAGAAACGCGCACAGCCCAAGCACCGCCACCCGCGCGCTGCCGCCCGCAAGCAGCCAGGTCAGGCCAAAATTCACCAGGTGAAAAGCAGCAACAGCGCACGTGACGACGAAAAAACGCGCCGCACTGGTCCGCCGCGGGCTCACAGGAAGCCACGCGGTACTACCGAAATTGTGGATTTTCTCACGGGCCTCGGCAGACGCGGCGAACAGCGCTACCACCGGGGCCGCCAAGCCGGTGATATACAGCCCCTGCCAGCGCGCAGCAGCCAGGCCTGCCGGATCAGGCGAGGTGCCTGCCGCCATCAGAATGCTCACCAAGGCGACCGGGATGCCCAACAGTGGCAGCCACATCAGGGTGTGACTTTTCGTGCGGAGTAGTTCGGCTTTTAAGTAGTTCATCGCTTACGCCCCCTGCTGGTTAGGCGCGGCGTTAGGCGCAGCATTGTGCGCGGCGCCTGCGGTAAGCCGGAAGAATTCCTCTTCGAGACTGCCAGCGGCGGCGAGCTGCTGAAGCGTTCCCGAATAAGTAATGTGCCCGTCGGCGATGATGGTGGCATCATCTGCTAGGTGTGTGACTTCACCAAGCTGGTGAGAACTAACCAGCACCGTCGAGCCTGCCGCTGCGCGTTGGCGCAGAAACCGGCGCAGATCGGCAATGCCTTGGGGGTCGAGGCCGTTTTGGGGTTCGTCGAGAAGCAAAATCTTCGGCTCGCCGAGCAAAGCCTGCGCCAACGCTAGACGCGCCTTCATCCCGGTAGAAAAACTGCGGGCCTTCTTCCGCCCGGCCTCTTCGAAACCGACAAGCGCCAGGACGCGGTCAGCCTCAGAGTCCGGAAGACCGAGCAGCGCAGTATAAACTCGCAGGTTGTCGCGCGCCGAAAGATGCCCATAATAGGCCGGGCCATTCACGCTGGCACCGACGTTGCGCAGCGCCGCACGGCTCAGCGGCTGACCACCAAGCTCAACGGTTCCACGGTCCGGGGTGATTAACCCGAGCATCACGCTCATCAGCGTGGACTTACCCGCGCCATTGCGGCCCAGCAGCGCATGGACCCGGCCGGGGCGCGCCACCAGGTCGACAGAATCGAGCACAGTGTGATGACCAAAACTAACAGTGATACCAGAACAGGAAATACTCATAGGCTTATTTTTGCTTCACGACGAAGAAACCAACTCCCACCAAGCTCTGATATTTTGGCCTGTATTTTCCTAAGTGGCTCCTACTGTGGGAGGAGACCGCCATGCTGGGCCAGCAGCACCAGGGCCACCCGGTCGCGGGCATGCAGTTTGGACATGAGGTTGCCCACGTGTGTTTTCACCGTGGTCTCGGCGATGAATAACTGCTCGGCGATTTCTTTATTCGTGGCCCCACCCGCAATCAGGGTCAGTACTTCCAGCTCACGTGGGGTCAGCATGCTCAGGCCTTGCAACTCGTGTGGCTCAAGCTGGGTGGATTGGGCTCCGCTGGCAAGTGCTCGATAAGACTCCAGTACCGCGCCGGTCACTCCACTAGCCAGGATTGACTGGCCGGCGTGCACGCGGCGCACAGCTGCGGCAAGGTCTTCAGGTTCGGCATCTTTGAGTAAAAAGCCATGCACTCCGGCCTCGATGGCGGCGGTGACCAACTCAGGATCATCAAAGGTGGTGAGCATAATCACCCGTGGCGCACCCGGCAGCGCCAGGATTTCGCGGGCCGCTGTAATCCCGTCCATCCGGGGCATCCGAATATCCAGCACAGCCACGTCAACACTGTCCGCCTGGCCACCGGCCAGCAACCCGCGCACGCGATCCACAGCCTCCACCCCATCAGCAGCGGTAGCGACAACCCGCATGCCGTCTTGGGCATCCAGCACCG
Source organism: Corynebacterium cystitidis (assembly GCF_900187295.1). Classification (NCBI taxonomy): domain Bacteria; kingdom Bacillati; phylum Actinomycetota; class Actinomycetes; order Mycobacteriales; family Corynebacteriaceae; genus Corynebacterium; species Corynebacterium cystitidis. The sequence goes on from NZ_LT906473.1 coordinate 2,191,730, forward strand.
TGGATAAGGCTGCCAGCAGCAAGGGTTGGTCGTCGGCAAGCACGATATTAATCATGGAAACCTCCTCAACGTGGCGTGAACGCGGAACGTATCGCCGTCGACGGCGTAGGTCAAGTCGCCGCCTAAGCTGCGGGCGCGCTCCTGCGACCCGACCAGGCCCGTGCCAGTGCCGGACCGATCGGGCTGCATCGCGCCGGTCGACGCGACTGTCACCTCGACGAACTCACCATCCGGGGCCACGGTGACCTGTGCCGACGCGTCCTGCTGGTGGCGCAACGCGTTAGTCAAAGCCTCGGCCACGATGCGGTAAATCGCGCGCTCAGTCGCAGGCGCTACCGGCACGTCCGCCAGATCGGCCTGCACCGTCAACCCCGCCGACTGCGAACGCTGAATCAGCTCCGGCAGGTGGGCAAGCTGCGCCGCCGGTTGCACACCACGTAGCTTGCCGACGACACCACGGACCTCCTCCAACGCCACCGACGAAGACTTCTTAATCCGCTCCAACGCATCACGCTCCTGACCAGCCACCAAACCAGCATTCGCCTGCACCTTAATCAACGTCAGCGAATGAGCCAGCACATCATGAATCTCGCGCGCAATAGCCAAACGCTCCTCCTCGCGCGCCGCCTGCTCCTGCTCGGCGCGCTGAAGTTGCCGAATATAACGTTGACGCGCAACCAAATAGGTCACCGCCACAACACCCCAATGCGCAGCGAGCGTAACGACGAAATCCATACCCGAGCGGTACTCCAACCGCAGATCTGGGCCCAGCCTCCACATCACCGGCGACACACACGAGCCGACCAGCGCTAATATGAGAACGGCGCGGGCCGCGCCGGAAAAGCCAGCCGCGCGCGGACCCTGAACGCTACCAACTCCGCTGTAGCGGGCCGGGGCGTACACCGCCAGCAACACGGTCAGCAGCCACGGCGACACACCCGTGTTCAAAGGCAGCGCCACCAGCCATAACACGCACCACAGGCCAAGCAGCGCGACAATCGCCAGCGGCGCGGCCAGCGGGAACTTGCGCCACAGCAACACCGCCGGCACGAACGCCCAGGAGATGGTGGCGTAGCCGACGTCGATAAGCGTGACAGACTCACCAACCAGAAACGCGGTGTAGCCCACCGCCAGCACCACGGCAGCCACACCATACAACCAATCCAAGGGGCGCAGAGTCATTCATCGAGAATAACCCGCAGCGCCCCGGCCCGGCTCCTACTGCGGGAGGAGATTTGTGCAAGGAGATCCGCACCGGCTGGGGCGCACCCGCTACTGTTAACACCCATGAGCGATTTCCTGGCCGAGCGGCTGAAGAAGTACAGCATTCAGGTCACCGGTATCTCCCCCTACGGCTTCGGCACCGCAGAAATGTTCTGGGACCTGCCCAGCAGCAGCCCCGGCGCGGGCGCCTGGGAAGACGTCACCGAACTCACCCAAGGCGTGCCGCCCGAGCAGTCAGGCGTGATGCTGCTGCGGGACAGCGAACCGGTCGAGGGCTTCCACCAGAATGTGGCCACCTACACCTGGGTGCTCGACGGGCACGTGCCCTTCGAATTGATCTTCACCAACCTGAAAGAACCTGTGCCGGTTGATGCGCGGCAGGTGTCGTCGTTAAGCGCGATAGAACACGCCAGCGACCGGCATGCCGAAGCGCGCCTGGTCACGCGCTTTTCCGACGACGAACGCGACATGGTCTCCACAACCGTGTTCACCTGGTACAAGCTGGACGGCACAGGCACGCGTTTCGACGACCCATCGGTGCTGATCCAACGCACGCTCGTTGCTGTGGATCAGTCGGGCGACGCGGAGCTGGCGAGCGATACGCGGCAGCACAGCGTGCCGGGGTTCCGGCCACTGCCGGACAGCGTGGACAAACTCGGGCGCTAGCGGCAAGGGGGCCAGCGCCGCTGGGCAGGTAGCTGGTCAGGTAACGGGGCAAATTACAGCGCAAGTAATAAGGCAAACCATTTCAGGTATACCTGAAATCAGGGCCAGAACCGGGGCGGATTTCAGGTATAGTCGAAATTCATGAGGCAGCTAATTGAGCGCGACCACTACCTAAACAACCTGCTCGGCGTGACTGACCCCGACTATGTGCGGATCATCACCGGGGTGCGCCGCTGCGGAAAATCCACGCTGCTTGAACTGTACCGGCGGCACCTTATCAACACCGGTACCAGCGACGATGCCATCCTCGTGATTAACTTTGAGGACCACTCTAATGCCCCACTGCGCGACCCGGACGCGTTCCACAACCACGTCCGCGATGCCATCAATGCCGGTGTGCGCTACCTCCACGTCGACGAGGTCCAAGAACTCGACGGCTGGGCGGGCGTGATCAACTCGCTGCGGCTCGACCCCGAACTGGAAATCTGCGTCACCGGCTCTAACGCGTCACTGTTCGTTGGTGAATCGCTCACGTACCTGGCTGGGCGTTACATCGAGATCCCGATGCTGCCGCTATCGCTGAGCGAATTCCGCCAATTCCGCTACCACAACCGCACACCACCCACCCCAGACCAACTATTTCAGGAGTGGATGCACATCGGTGGTTTTCCCGCCACGGTGCAGCTGACCGACCCGGTAGTGATCCGCCAGGCCAACACGTCCCTATTCGATTCGATCTTCACCCGCGACATCTCACTGCGTGGCCAAATCCGCGACACGGAAATGTTCCTCCGCGTCGCCCGCTTCATCTTCGACAACGCCGGCTCCCCAGTGGCAACCCATCGCATAGCCAACCACCTCAAGCAGGAAGGTTTCACCGCTTCGAGCGAAACCATCAACCGGTACCTCGCGCTGATGTCCGACGCGCACCTGATCTACCAGTGCCGCGACTACGACACCAAAGGCAAACGCTGGCTGTCCACCAACGGCAAGTTCTACTTCGTTGACCCGGGCCTGCGCACCGCATTGCTTGGGTCGCGCACATTCAACCTCGGCCACGACCTGGAAAACATGGTTTACCTCGAGCTGCGCCGCCGCGGCTTCCACGTGTCCACGGGCACCGTCCCGGGAGGTGAAATCGATTTCATCGCCACTAAGGACAGCCTGCAGTTACACATCCAGGTTGCGTTGACCGCCTCCGACGAGGGCACTTTACGACGAGAGCTCGCCCCCTTCAAAACTCTCGACGCGGGTTCGCGCTGTCTGCTGCTCACCACTGACCGTTTCTCCCCCGACACCGGCGCTGTGGATTGGTGCGATGCAATCGCTTTCCTCAACGGCGCGCCCTTGCCGGGTGAGGATTCGCACCGCTAAAGACTCCCGCTAACGACTAAGGTTGTCGGGTGTGAATCGAGCGTCTCATGTTCTGGAAGTCCTGCCCGTCAGCTTGGCTGATCCTACCGCGATCCTGCCGAATTTAGAGGAGGCGATCGCAGGCGCCCGCACGCTGCTGCCGGTGCCTGCTGATGATCGCGCGCGTACAGACGTGTTGAAAGCGTCGCAACGCGCAGGAGAGCCGATTGATGCGGAGATTGCGCTGGTTGTGTCCACGTCCGGCTCGACAGGAACACCGAAGGGCGCGCAGCTGACGGCGGCGAACCTGGTGGCCAGCGCCGATGCCACCCACCAGTTTTTAGGCGGGCCGGGGCAATGGTTGCTTGCCATGCCCGCCCACCACATTGCTGGCCTGCAGGTGCTGGTGCGCAGCCTGATCGCCGGGGTGGAACCGGCCGCGTGCGACTTGACCGGTGGCTTCAACGTCGCCGAATTTAGCGCACTTGCCCGCGAGCTCAACGACACCGGCGACCGCTGCTACACCTCGCTGACCCCCATGCAGCTGAACAAAGCCATGTCCACCCTCGACGGCATTGAGGCACTCCGGCTTTTCGACGCGATCCTCGTCGGCGGGGCGTCCACCAGCCCGAAGCTGCTGCGCGCGGCCAAAGAGCTGCGCATCAACGTGGTGACCACCTACGGTTCCTCGGAAACCTCCGGCGGCTGCGTGTATAACGGCCAGCCCATCGCCGGGGCGCAGATCCGGGTTGAGATTGGTGCCGACGCGGGTTCGGGCAGTACGGGCCCGGACTCCGGTCGCGCGGGCGCGGGCTCCGGCGGCGTGAGCGCACGCTCCGGCCGCATCCACCTCGGCGGGCCCATGATCGCCCACGGCTACCGCAACCTCCCCGAACACGAGGCTTTCGCGCGCGACGGCTGGTTTGCCACGTCTGACGCAGGTTCGCTTATCGACGACCACCTCCACATTGCTGGGCGCATCGACACCATCATCGACTCGGGCGGTTTGAAACTGCACCCAGAGGTCGTCGAAAAGCACATGCTTGCCCTCGACGGGGTGGACTCGGCCTGCGTTATTGGGGTGCCGGACGAACGATTGGGCCAACGCATTGTGACTGTATATTCGGGAACGGCCACGCGCACTGACTTGCTTGAGGCTTTCGAGGAGTTGCCGCGCTGGCAGGTGCCCAAGGAAATCCTGCACGTGGAGCAGATGCCGCTGATTGGGCCGGGGAAGGTGGATCGCCAGGAAGTGGCGGCACTGTTTAGGATGTAGTCCATGACTACCTCTTATTCGGCTTCTCATTCGGCCACGCGCCGTGACTGGTGGGAGGCCTCCCGCCCCCACACTTGGGCCAATGCGTGGGCGCCGGTGATCGTCGGCACGGGCGCTGCCGCATTCGCCGGTGGGGCGCACTTCGGGCGGGCCCTGCTGGCGCTGATTGTGGCGTGGGCGCTGATCATTGGGGTGAATTTCTCCAACGACTACTCCGACGGGGTTCGTGGAACCGACTCAGACGAAGCTGGCCGCACCGGCCCTACACGGCTGACCGGCTCCGGCCTGGCCAACCCGAAGGACGTCAAACGCGCCGCCTTGATCAGTTTCGGGGTGGCGGCGGTGGCAGGCATTGTGCTGTCGCTGTGGTCGGCGTGGTGGTTCATCCTGGTCGGCGCGGCCTGTATCGCCGGTGCCTGGTTCTACACTGGTGGCAAGAACCCCTACGGCTACCGGGGGCTGGGTGAGATTGCTGTGTTCATCTTCTTCGGCCTGGTAGCGGTGTTGGGTACCGAGTACACCCAAGCCGGTTCGATCAGCTGGGTTGGTGTGGCCGCAGCGGTGGGGATCGGCGCGATCTCGGCGAGTGTGAACATGGCCAACAACATCCGCGATATTCCGTCCGACTCGGCTACCGGCAAGAAAACACTCGCGGTCCGCCTCGGTGAGCGGAACGCGCGGCGCCTGTTCGCCGCCTTCTCAATCGTGCCTTTTGTCATGAGCCTGCTGATTGCCGCAGCCTACCTACCGGCCTTGATCGGCCTGATCGCACTACCACTCGCCCTACAAGGAGCCATCACCGTATTAAAAGGCGCGCGCGGGAAAGACCTGATCCCGGTGCTCAGCATCAACGGTAAGGCCATGCTTGTGTGGGCCATCGCAACCACGGTGGCCCTGTTTTTCGGCGCGCTGAACTAGCGCGCAGGCTCATTTCGCGCGCTGAACTAGCGCGCTTGACGACGACATCCGCTAACCATCTGGCGGCGCATTACTCGCTCCAGCTCCGGCGAGCGTGCTCATCCCGCCGCGCACTAACCTGATCGCCCCGCCCCTCGCGGCGGGATGATCATTAAGCACCGGCTCACCGCCAAACGCTGGCACCCAATAGTCCAGCCCATCGATTTTTTCTATGTGGCCGTAGCGGGGTTTGTCGCGGTCATCGTCGTTACGCCCGTTATCAAACCCGCACAACATGGTGTAGTTCTTCATCTCGGACTTACCGCCATGTTTGTAGGCTTTGATGTGGTGCATCTGGCACTCGTCGGCAGGTTTTCCGCAGCCGGGCCACGCGCACACCGGGGTTTTCAGCCGTTGGCGCAGCCTCTGTTTCACAGTGGCGAAGCGTTCTTCGTCGTAAAGCCTGTAAAGCTCAAGGTCCTCACCGGTGATCGGGTCAACGATCAGCGCGTAGCCTTGGGCTGCGAGGTTGGCGCGGACGAAGTCAGCCCCTGTCATGGTGGTGCCGTTGGTCATGGACATGCGTACCTCGTCCAGCCCAAGCTTCTCCCAACCGGCGACGTCCTCGTTGAGCGGGATGATAATCGCCGGCTCCAGCACCGGGCCCTGCGCAGTGCCAGGTGCGGAGCCTTCCTCCGAGGTGTCAGACGCCGCCAGGTGCAAAAACGCCTCGGCGGGTGCAAGGCCGGTCTCGTCGGCAAGCGCGTGCGCCCGGTCCAGCGCAGCCTTCGCCAAATGCGCAGGCCCACGCACCGACACGTCCGTCAGCGTGGAATCGGGCACAGCCTTGTGGCTCAGCTTCATGTCCGGGTTGGGCTTGGTGGGGGCGTTGTACTGGGACAGCAGCTCGGCACCGCGCGCACGCAGGGCACGCAGGTTCGCCGTCTGCCGGGTCAGGGCGAGGCGCATCGGCCACGCGTGCGCGTCATCATCGAGCTTGCCGACGAGGCGTTCAATCTCCAGCAACGTATTAATCGTGTGCTCGTTGCGCGCTGCCGCCTTCCGCGCGTCTGCCTGTTTACGCGTGGAATGGGTGGGCCCGCAGTACGCTTTGCCCAGCTTCTCGATCTGCTTCGCGATCGTCGCATCGATTCCTGCGCGGCACAAGTCGATCACGCTACGGCCGTGAGCTGCCTCAATGACAGCCATGCCGCTGCGCCACTGCGCTGCAAAAGCTTCGAATGCGTCCATGGCTCTGACACTAAGCCACTCCGCAAAACCACGCGAGACTGTTTTCAAATCTGTGGATAACTCAGAGCAATTTCGGGCCGTGTGCGCACTACTGTGCGCAATTGTGGATAACTCTCGCGGCGATTTTCAGAAATGTGCTATGGGGTCGCCTCGCACCCTCGACGGGCACCACCACGGTGTGCCATACTTGTGGCATGAGTAACATGGCCTTTAGCGGATCCAGCGTTCTTGTGCCCCCTGTGTATGACATCGCGTGGAGTGGCCTGCTCCTGCTCAGCGTTCTGCTGCCTGTGGTGGTTGTGATCGGTGAGCGTCGCACCGGCTCGACATGGCCAGCAACTCTTGTGTGGGCGCTGCTTGCGTTGGTTGCCCCACTGGTTGGTTTTGTTGTCTGGCTTGTGTGGTCTGCCGCGATCCGCCCCGAGCTGCGGACCCGCCGTGACGCGTAGCGCCTAACGACGCTTATCGACGAGCCACTGGCCAACCTTTACCACTGTCCAACGAGGAGACAAACACTCCACCGCCAGGACTGGGTAACCGCTCCTGGTGGTAGATTCTGCTATGCGTTCCGTCTAGGCCTGCCTGAAGGGAAGCTGCTGAGCTGATGCTTGACGTGATTACCGGGTTCGCGATCATCTCTTTTTAACTGCCATTGTCCGTCGTCTGCTTATAGCACCCAGTCCTACACCGAGAGCAGCGCCGATAAGAAGCAAAGTCGAAAACGGGATCGCCGAAGCATTCATCAGTATGAGTGCTTGGACCACCCCAGTTAAGGTGGGAATCATAAACCACAACCAAGTAAAACCGCGTTGAGCCGTATCTCGCCACGACAAAAGAAGAGTCAGTACTGGGTTAAGGACAACCAGCGGGACGGCCCACCCCAGTGGCCCAAACACGGGCGAAACCAACAGAATTACTGTGGATACGAGTGCATACGTGATTAACAATCGCCATCGTGGTGCCATGGCATCAACTCCTAGCTGCAACGCTATTCTACGGAAATAATACAGAAAGAGAATTGTCTGATGCTTGACGTGATTACCGGTTTTGCCATTATTTTCGCGGTGATCGCCACCGGCTATGTGCTGGCCCGCACAGGTGTGATCGGCCCCGGCAAACAACGGCTGATGTTTAACAGGGTAGCGTTCTACGCGGCGACACCGGCGTTGTTGTTTTCGTCGGTGGCTGTCTCGGACGTGTCCACGTTCTTCTCCCCCGTTGTGCTGGTGGTACTTGTCGCCACCGTGGTGACGGCCGCGATTTACTGGGCGCTGTCGGCCGCGCTTTTTCGCCAGGATATTCCCACAACTACAGCTGGTGCTGCCTCTGCCAGTTATTTCAACTCGGTCAACATCGGGTTGCCGATCTCCATCTATGTCATCGGCGATGCCACCTGGGTGATCCCGGTGCTCGTGCTGCAAATGGTGGTGTTTACTCCCTTTGTGATCGCTGGGTTGACGGTGGATGGGTCGTCGTCACGCTCCAGTGGCGGTAAAATCGTGGAGGCGATCCGCTCCGGTATTACCTCGCCGGTAGTGGTGGCGCCCTTGCTCGGGGTGATTGTGGCGTGGCTGGGGATCACGGTACCTCAGCCGGTGATGGCGCCGATCGAGCTGCTGGGTGGCGCGTCAATTCCCATGATCCTGATGAGCTTCGGCGCTTCGCTACATGGTGGCACGGTGCTGGACCACAAACCAGACCGCCCCGCAGTGATCACGGCGACGGCGCTGAAGCTGATCGTCATGCCCATCATCGCGTTTGCTGCGGGCTGGCTTTTGGGCTTGCCGACGAATCTGCTCTACGCCGGCGTGATTCTTGCAGCTTTGCCGACAGCCCAAAACGTGTACAACTATGCGGCCACGTACCAGCGTGGGGAGATCGTGGCGCGCGATACTGTTTTTCTCACCACGTTCCTGGCGATGCCGGCGATGATCGTGATTGCTCTACTATTCGGGAACTAGTTTCGGGGGTACCGCGTGAGCAACGCGGGGGTTGCCCGGCACGGCAGCGGGGCAGGCGCCGCGGGGCTGCCCGGCACGGCAGCGGGGTCAGCGCTCGGACAGCTCGCGGGCGACCCATTCCTTCTTCGCGCGGCGTTTCTCGGACCACTCGGCTACAGCCTCCGTGGCTTCCATCCGCTGGTGGCGGAACACCAACATCGACAGCGGGAATGCCACAATCAGTGCCAGGAGCGCGGACATGACAAGGGGTACGGGGGCGTCGATAAGCACTGCGACTACTTGGATGATGATGGTTAGCACCACAAACATGACGATACGCAGGAGGCCATAAATCGCCACGGCGCGGTTCGCGCGCGAGCGGGTGGCTTTGACATCGGCGTCGTTCGGGGAACCTGGTGTAGTTGCGGACATGGAGGTAGACACGACCCCAAGCCTAGTCAGTCCAAAGTGGTAAACCATAACCAAGTAAGGTGGTGGGCATGGGACGGTTCATCCTCTTCATCTTGCTCCTGTTGGCTATTTGGCTGGTTTGGCGTGCGTTCGGCCCGGGCAGTCGGGCGCGTATCGACGCCCAACGGGCCAGCGAGCAGCCCCCGGCTATCAAAGGGCCGGATGACGACGAGGATTTTTTATGGAGCATCGAGAAACAGCGCTTCAAGCAGCGCCGGGCGAAAGAAGAACAAGAACGCCGAGCGCGTGAGGAAGAGGAGCGACAGAAAAAATTCCGCCGCGACCATCCTGAAGAGGGCCCGGCGGGAGGTGGCAGCAGTGGGGGGGAATGGCTAATCGTCGTTAAGCTCCTTAAAGCAAATCCCCAGACCGAGAGCGTGGGCGACGGCGACTACTTTCTCAAAGCGGACACCGGCGCCACCATGCTCGATGGTATGCAACGTAGAACGGGATACGCCTGCGGCTTCGGCAACTTCTTGTTGCAGGCGGCCGTCGGCGCGACGCCGGGCTGCCAGCGATTGTCCCAGTTCAATGAGGACGGGGTCTTCGCTGGCTGGTTTGCCGACCTTATTTCGTGGACCAGCCATGGCGAACTCCTTAGAAATTCTTGTTAAGATGCGTGGTGGTATTGTGGCTATCCTAGTTCCTTCAAGCCCAGTTTACAGCCCGATCATGTGGGTAAATCGTCCGTTTGTTGTGAGTCTGCGCAGATCAAGGGTTTATGTTCATACCAAGAGACCTACCAGGCTACATGCGTTAACTGTGTCGCGGTTTTCATAAGAGTTTGCTTTTGCACTACTTCTAACGATGGTTCCACACCCCGAAGTGGCACATGTTCGGCGATTCTCATTCGTGCGAATCACCCCCAAATGTAGTTCATCCAAAGATCAAAAGCGGGCGAGGGACGCTGCCCCTGCCCGCTCCGCGCGTCCTAGTTCAGCCCCGCATAGGAGTGTAGGCCCGACACCACCATGTTAATGAAGAACAAGTTGAAGATAGTGGTGGCCAATGCCAGCACGTTGATCCACGCCGCCTTGTAATTTTTCCAACCGGCAGTAGCACGCGCATGCAGGTAGGCCGCGTACAAAATCCAGGAAATCAGCGACACAGTCTCCTTCGGATCCCAACCCCACGGCCGGCCCCACGAAGCTTCCGCCCACACCGCACCCAGCAGAATGCCAATACCGAACACTGGCAGGGTGATGATCGCGGTCTTGTAGGTCAGCGAGTCCAGGGTCTTCGCACTCGGCAGCGGCTTTGCCACCGCACCGAAGAAACCATGCTCTTTGCCCTTCGGCTGCCAGATGCGCAGCAGGTAGAGCAGCGCGAACACACCAGAGACCATGCCGATCGACGCGCCACCAGCCACCGACGAGATATGCACCGGCAACCAGTGGGATTGCAACGCCGGTACCAGCGGTGAAACGGGAATATACAACGCCGTGTTATTGATGAACATCAGGATGACCATCGGGGTGAGCACCCATGGCCACATCGTGTGCCAGTTCTTTTTCTGCGCAACAATCGCTGCCACAACCATGGTGATCAGGGTGGCTAGGGCAATATATTCGTACATATTGCCTCCGGGGAAACGCTGCGCCGCAAGACCACGAGTAACCACGCTCACCAGGTGCAGTGCAATACCAAACCACACCAATGCCTGCGTCATACCCGCAAATTTGCGCGCGCCCTTCACCCGCCTATCATATTCCGCCTGGTCAAAGGGCTCGTCGATAAGCCCATGGTCTTCGTCGAAGTCGCGTGTCGACGACCCACCGCCGGCACTGACCAAAGCTTTCTCTTCGGCCTTCACGTCGGCCTCTTGCGCCACCTGCTGGGCGTCGCGCATCCGCCGCATATCGATAACGCCCTGCATCCGCCCGTAGTGTATTAACGAGACGATGAGCGCAACGAAATAGATAATGTACGCGGTCAGAAATGACAGGTCAGACAGTTCCGCCAGGTCGGTATTGACGTTCATGAATCCTCACCCTACCCTGCGGATGCTTGAACAGCCAAGACCATTAAAGATCGTCATAGCCCATGACATCGGAATCGTCGGAAGTGGGATCGACCTTGCCTAAGATCACGTCGGTTAGCTCGTCGAACTCGCCGGTCCAGCCAGCACGGTCGGTGCGCGCCAGGCCACCCAATTCGATGCGGGTGCGGGCTCGTTCCTCGCCCGCACCGGAAACACCAGCACGTTCCTCGCCCGCACCGGAAACACCAGCACGCTCCTCAACAAAACGCACCCACACCCGGCGGCGTTTAATCATCAGCGAACCAATCAGCCCAGCCAGCATCACAATCGCACTGGCCAGCACCCACCCTTGCGACGGGTCGTGGCTGATCTGGTAATTTGCGTACTCGGCGGCACCGTCGAAACGCACGGTAATACCACCGTCGATGGTTGCCTCGTCCCCAGGTTGAAGGTTAACGCGGTCCACCTTCTGCAGCTGGCCGTTAGCGATCAACGTTTGGTCAAGCGTGAAGATGTTCTGGGGACGGCCAGAATCCAGTCCAGCGTCACCACGGTAAATGTCGATGGCCATGGCTGGATCTTGCATGGAGGGGTACACCGAAGTTAGTTCATTATTATCCACCCCACCCCACTGCGCGGTGGGTGCGAATAAGCCCTCGATGGCGATCTGGTTTTGGCGGCGCTCAAAAAGATCTGGGTACATGCCGGCCGGCGGGTCAAAACGCATGACACCGGAGGAGAGGAAAAACGTCGGATCATCCGGCTGGAACTGGATCATCTGGGTGCGTGATTCACCATTCGGCCACGTCACCGTGATTTGTGGGGCGAATCCGTGTCCTTGCAGGTAGACACGGTCACCGCCGATGCGTAGCGGATGATTCACACGCAAGGTGTAGTCCTGCCACGTTTCTTGGTCGGTGGTGATCTCGTCGTCAAGCGCGTAGGAGATATCGGAGGTGAACTCGTTGGCCTGCCCGTTGGGTAGGTAGTCGGCTACGAAGTTGTGGGAAACAAAGCAGAACGGGGTCAGCCCGGTGCCGTCGAAAAGTGCGCCGGCGCGGAAGGAGTCGAAGTTGGCGGGCGAGGTGTTGCAGAATTCTTGGGACTGCTCGACGGGCACGGCGTATTCGGACTCGGATTCGGTGACGATGATCACTTGGCCTTCGTAGTAGATCATGCGCCCGACGAACACGGTGATTAAAACGGCGACGATGCCGATGTGAAAGATCAGGTTGGCCAGCTCGCGCCCGTATCCGCGTTCGGCCGCTAAAGAATTGGCTCCTGCCCTGTCTTCCTCGGCGCTGTATTCGGCTACGTGCCAGCGCTTCAGCGCGCGTGTTGCGTCTGCTTTGGCTTCTTCCAGGGGCTTATCGACGATTCCCTCTGCGTGCATGGGCATGCGGTGCAGAAACTTTGGTGCCCTGGTAGGTGGGGTCTTGTATGCCTTGTAGTGGTCCCAGGAGCGGGGCAGGATGCAGCCGACAAGCGAGACCATCAACAGGGTGACAATTGCGATAAACCAGGTGGAGCTGAAGACGTCGAAAAGCTGGAGGCGGTCGTAGATGTGGCCGAGGCGTGGGTTGGAGGCGATCCACTCATCAACCTGGAACTGGCTGACTGTGCGTTGTGGCAGCAGGGCACCTGGGATGGAGACGAGGGCCAGCAGGAATAGCAGCACCAAGGCGGTGCGCATGCTGGTGAGCCAGTGCCAGGCTTTCTTCAGCCATCTCCACACTCGTTGCACTAAGGGTTCCTTTCTTGCTCACGCTAAACAGCGCTAGATAACGGTGGTGCCGAAGTCGGCGACCAGTGTTTGCGACCAGCTAATGAAGTAGTTCCACACACCCGTCAGCAGCGCGATGCCGACGATGATCATGAGCACACCGCCGATCACCTGCAGGGTGCGCGAATGCTTGCGCACGAAGTCAAAAGTTTTCATGGCGCGGGCGGAGCCGAGTGCGATGAGGATAAAAGGCAGACCCAGCCCGAGGCAGTAGCCGATGATCAGCAGGGTGCCGCGTGCGGCCGTCATGCCGTCGGTGCCCACCGCGACCGAAATGATTGCGGCCAAGGTGGGCCCGAGACACGGTGTCCAGCCAAGCGCAAACACACCACCCAGCAGTGGTGCGCCGATCCAGCTCGCCCACTTTTTCGGCTGCATACGTGTGTCACGCTGCAGGGCGGGCACCATGCCGATAAACACCAGCCCCATCACGATGGTGACGGCACCGCCGATCCGCATCAGCAGGTCACGGTTGAGCTGGATGAGGCTGACGGCGCCGAACACGGTGACCGACATGAGGATGAACACAACGGTAAATCCCAGAACAAACAGTGCGGCAGCACCAACTACAGCGCCTTTCCGACGCTTGCCCACTTTCGGGCCGTACTTTTCGTCGATAGTCATTTCGCCGCCGACGATTCCGGTGAGATACGACATGTAACCGGGAACCAACGGCACGACGCATGGGGAGGCGAAGGACACCAGCCCAGCCAGCGCCGCGGCCACCAGGCCGATCAGCAGCGGGCCACTGGCGACTGCGTCTGCGAAGATTTCACCCATGCCGGTCAGCTTTCTTGCACTAATTCATCGGTGACGTCGAGGATGTCCTGGGCACTAACCTCGCGCAGGAAGACGGCGGCCGGGCGGTGCTCTTTGTCCAACACGATGGTGGTGGGGATCACCGAGGTGGGCACACCGCCTAACGCCGCGGCGGTTTTAAACGGTGGGTCGTAGATCGAGGGGTAGGTCACCCCATTGTCGAGGACGAAGTCGCGGGCGATCTGGGCGTTGTAGTCGCGCACATTAATCCCCAACACTGTGCCTTTGTCGCCCAGCTCTTCGTGTGCCTTTTGCAGGTCGTCGACCTCGGCGCGGCAGGGCGCACACCATTGCCCCCACGCGTTTAAAACAACAACCTGGCCCTCGAAGTCAGACAGGGTGATGGTCTCGCCTTCCTCCATGAGGGATTCGCCCGAGAAGTCCTGGATAGGTTTGCGCTCATCAGCGGGGTAGAAAATTTCCACCTCACCACCTGGGGAATGGAAGGCGAAGGTTTGGGCGTTTCCAGAATCTTGAGCGCAAGCAGCAAAACCTAAGCTTACAGCGGTGAGCACCGCTACCAGGCCAAGCTTCTGGCCACATCGTGTGTGCATTTAGATCTCTCGTGCAGGTGTGGAATAAAACGACTCAGTGAGTATGTCATCACGAAACAGCAAAGAGGTCACGCTCGTCAAATCGCACTGGCGGTCCAACGGGTTGTGCGGCAGCGGTTTGTCTGCCACGGCGCGCTGCACCATCACAATGGGTAACTGGTGGCTGACAAGGATCGCCTCATGTCCTTCGGCTTCAAGCCGTGCACGTTCGATGGCGTCCATCATGCGGGACAAAATGTCGTCGTAAGGCTCACCCCAGCTTGGCACCAATGGGTTAGTCATGTAACGCCAGCGGATCGGGTTCCACAGCTGCGAACGCCAGCCTTTGGTGCGCAGCCCCTCAAAACGGTTACCGGACTCGATCAGGGCGTCGTCGATACGCACATTCAGGCCGGTCACAGCAGCGATGGGTGCTGCGGTTTCCTGCGCGCGCTCCAGCGGGCTGGCCGCCAGGTAGGCAACGTCGTGGCCACGGAAGGATTCGGCGGTGGCGGCAGCCATGGATTGCCCGCGCGAGGAAAGGTGGTAGCCGGGGATTCGCCCGTACAAGATTTTGCCTGGGTTATACACTTCGCCGTGGCGGACCAGGTGAACGATGGTGGTAGTCATAGTGTGGTTTCCTTCTTCCTTATTCCCCGGCCGGAACGTTAGTGACGGCCGCGTCAGCGACGGCCGCGGCCGCTGCCTGAGCTGCTGGTGTGAGGGCGGCTTCAATGATGGCGAAGTCATCGTCGTTAAGCGCGGTGGACACAAACCAGGTCTCAAACGCGCTCGGCGGGCCGTACACGCCGTGGTCAAGCAGAGCGTGGAAGAAGGGGGCGTAGCGGAAGGTATCCGCGGCCTTCATGTCGTCGAAGTTGTGGCCAGCGCCTTCAGCAAACCGGATGGACAGCAAGGTGGAGGCGCGCTGGATGTGGTGGGCAACGCCCTCGCGGGTCAGAGCCTCGCTGATCAGGTTGGCTAGCTGGTCGGCGTTGGCGTGCAGCGTGGGGTAGATGGATTCGTCGGCAAGTGCCAGCGAAGCCAGGCCGGATGCCATGGCCACAGGGTTGCCGGACAGCGTTCCCGCCTGGTAGACGGGGCCGTTCGGGGCCAGATGCGCCATCACGTCGGCACGCCCGCCGAAAGCCGCCGCGGGCAGTCCGCCGGAGATGACCTTGCCAAAGGTGGTCAGATCACCCGCTACCTCGTCCACGCCGTACCATCCAGAGTAGGAGGTGCGGAAGCCGGTCATCACTTCGTCGATGATCAGCAGCGCGCCGTTGTCGTGCGCGATGTCCTTCAGTGCTGCGTTGAATCCTTCCTGCGGTGCGACGGTACCCATGTTTCCGGCGGCAGCCTCGGTGATGATGGCCGCAATTTCGCCCGGGTGCTGCGCGAACGCTTGGCGCACAGCATCCAGGTCGTTGTACTTGACGACGATCGTGTCGCCCGCCTGAGCACCGGTCACCCCTGGTGAATCGGGCAGCGCGAAGGTCGCCACACCGGAGCCGGCCGCAGCCAGGAGGGAATCCACGTGCCCGTGGTAGCAGCCGTCAAACTTGATAATTTTTGCCCGGCCGGTAAACCCGCGGGCCAGGCGCACCGCGCTCATGGTGGCTTCGGTGCCGGAGTTGACCATGCGCACCGCCTCAACACTGGTGCGGTCGATGATCGCCTGGGCCAGCTCCACCTCTGCTGCGGTGGGTGCGCCAAAACTCAGACCGTTTTTGATGGCTTTCTGCACGGCCTCTTCGATGGCGGGATAGGCGTTGCCGTGAATCATGGGGCCCCAGGAATTGACCAGGTCAACATACTCATTGCCGTCCACATCGACCAGGCGCGACCCATTTGCTTTGGCGATGAACCGGGCCTGGCCTCCCACGGAGCCGAAGGCGCGCACCGGGGAGTTCACACCACCCGGGTTGACGTCCTGCGCGCGCTGAAACAGCTCGGCAGATTTCGCAGTGTTCGACGACGTATTCTGGCTGAAAAGATCTGGGGCAGTATCACGGGCAGTCATGCGCACCATTGTAGCCCCAGTAGCCCTATCGGCCCTGACCCAATCCAGCTAGCCACGTTTCAGGCGACATAGGCACCCTAATTTCTGGCACTATGGGGCCCATGACTAATTCACTGAGCATTGCATTTCTCGGCCTCGGCCGCATGGGCACCGAGCTCGCTCTTAAACTCATCAGTGACCACCAGCTCACCGTGTGGAACCGCACGAAGGAAAAGACGCAGGCGCTCGTCGATAAGGGCGCTTGCGCCGCCGACACCCCCGCCGAGGCGGTTGCAGGCGCGGACCTGGTGATCACTTCTCTTTTCGGCCCGGACACAGTGCGTGAGGTCGTGATCAAGCCGAACCTCATCCCTGAGGGTGTGACCTGGGCCGATACCACCACTGTCTCGCCCGCCGATGCTGACGAGTTCGCCCGCGCTGTCGAAGGCTATGTGCATGCGCCGGTCGTCGGCACGCTCACCCCGGCGCGCAACGGCAAGTTGGGGGTGTTCGTCGGCGGCACGGACGCTTCACGACGCACCACTGTCGCCGAGGTGGTTGCACCGTGGGCTGCTGCAAACCCTGAGCGGCTCAAGGTTGTGGACTCCGGCGCGAAGGCAGCGACGGGCAAGCTGCTCGCCAACCTCGCGTTGGCGGTCAGCGCGCAGGGGTATAAGGAGGCGCTGTATTTAGGCGAGTCGCAGGGCTTAGATGCTGCTGAGGTATCTGATCTTCTAGGTTCAACCGGGTTGGAGTTTATGCGCACCATGAAGCAGCCGTTTGTGCTGGGTGAACGTGAGACCTCACCGGGTGACTTCACTGTCGATGCGATTGCGAAGGATGCGCGGTTGATGCTTGATTCTGCTGATCAAGATCTTCCCGCTGTGCGTGCTGCCTTGGATTCTTTGGAGGGCCAACAAGAGGCTGGTCGCGGGGACCATGATTTTTCGTCGCTTATGGTTTACCGGAATGAGCAGGGGTAGTTAGACCTGGCGACCTATGCAGAACCGCGTCACGTTCGGTTGTCACTTTTCTATATTCCTGTGGAAAAATTAAAAAATGACAACCGAAAGTGCACAGACGCGCCGCAGTGGCTATTTCGGAGCGGGGTTTTTGGATTGTTTGTAGAACACTGAGGCCATAATCACCACAACAAGCCCGATCGCCACCCAACCGGCCACTTTTTGGTACTGCTCCAGCACGTTCACCACGGGCTCACCGATGGCGTAGCCGAGCGCGAAGTAGCCCAAGTTCCACACGGTTTTGGCGATGAAGTTGAGCACCATGAAGGTGCGCAGCTTCATCCCTGTGGCACCACTCATGATGAACACCACGAGGGCGATCGGCAAAGGAATCGGCAGGTAGGCCAAGAAGATGCCGAACCAACCCAGCTTTTGGGTCCAGCGTTCAGCCCGATCTATGTTGCGGGCGGTGCGGGCCGACTGTTGCGCATTGACATCCAGCATGCCGCGACCCCACAATTTGCCGGCCCACCAATATACCCAGTCAAACTTGATGGCAACCAGCGAACCAATGAGCAGATACCAGATCCACCCCGGGGCCTCACCGACGGCCGCCAGCGCACCCGTCGACGCAGCACCTAAACGAGACCCGGTCAGTGCCAGCATGATCGGCGGGTCGAGGCCAAGCAGCCACGCCCGCAGCGGGATCATCGCCATGCCAAACACACCAATGAAGCCCAGCCACCCTAAACACCAGTAGTCGGCTTTGCCGGGTTTCTTGTTCCACGGCATACCGGGTTCTTGCCACCACTCCGCTTCAGTATCGACCTCAGCCTCAGCCACAGTCTCCGCCTCTACGGCAGCCTCAGCCTGCAGTTCTTCCTCAGCCTCAGCCTCTACTGGCAGTTCCTTTTCAGCGCGGCCGTCGAGATCAGATTCGCGGTCGCGGGCATGGTCGCGCGCGTCGTCCCGTTCGGCGGGGTTTTCTCCTGGTTTCTGGTTCACGATCACCTAATCTAGCCCACATCTGAGGTATCACGTTGATTTTCCAACACGCAGTCCAACTGGCTGCCAGATACCTGTCAGACAGAGCACTGGTCTCTTGGGTTCGAAGTCCTGGGTTCGAAGTCTTCGGTTCGTATTCCTGAGTTCGAAATCTACTACTTCGACAACAATTTGCAATAACATTTACGCAGGTCAAAGAGTTTTCGCCTTTTACTTGAAATTCAAAGTACGAACGCAGAAATACGAACGCTGGAATACGAACGCAGGAATACGAACGCAGGAATACGAACCCTCTTGCAAAGGGGGCCCGAGAGAACAGCGCCCAGCAGATTGCGTGTGCAAGAGTGTGCGCGAAGGCCTGCAAGCACCTGCAAGCGCCTACGCAGCCTGCGGGAAGCCCTTGCCTAATCGCTTTCACCAACAACCGAGGCAGCAGCACCTTTAGCGTGGGTGATCACGGCGGGCACGCCCACTCCCCCAGCCCACGCTCCGGTCAGCGCCAGGCCGGGGATGTCGTCGATAAGCGAAAAAACTTCCCGCACGGTGGCTAGATGGTGCTCGTCGTAGCGCGGCAGCCCGCCCAGCCAGCGCTGCACATAAATTTCCTCAAGCCCTGCGGCACGCCCATCAAAACCGGTGATGGTCTCAAGGTCGTCGAGCGCCCAGTCCACAAGCGTGTCTTCGTCGGTGTCGCGGGCGATGCTATCGCCGAAGCGGCCGAAGCTTGCGCGCACCAGCGCCCCACCGCGTTCGCCGAGGTGCGGCCACTTCTTCGAGGAGAACGTGAACGCTTTGGCGTTCACGCCGTGCTCATCGGCGGCAACCAGCACACCAGATGTGTCGGGCAGGCCTTCGCTGGATGCAAAACGCATGCCGACGAGCGCACTATCCGCCAGCTGCACCGCCTTGAGCGCGGTACCTGCGGCAGGGGCGATCTCGCGCAGCAGCAAGGCGGTGGTGGGTGCCGGGGTGGCCAAGATCAGGCGATCATACTGCTCATCCTGGCCACCGGTAAGCCGAAACACTCCATCGTCGGTGCGCGACACACCCGAAATGAATGCGTCAATGTAGATGTTGGCACCGGACTTCTCAGCCAGCGTTTCATACACTTCGGCGTAACCTCCTTCGAAGGTGCCGAAAACGGGCCCCGGTTTGACACCAGCGGTCTGCGCCTTACGCTGCTGGCTGATCGCCTCAATCGCCGCGTGGAAGGTGATCTTCTCGCCGTCCTGCGCCAGGCGGTCAAATTCTTCAGCTAGACGCGGAATGGTTGCCCGTATCCCTAGGTCGTCGGCGGTGCACGAATAGACGCCACCCAGCAGGGCGCTCACCACGCGGTCTACTACTTCATCGCCCATGCGCTGGCGCACCAGCGCGCCGACATTCATGTCCGCGCCAACAGTCCAGTCGATGCCCGGCATGTCTGCCTCGGCGTCGATCCGCGCGCAAGTGTCGGCGGACACTAAGTGTTCCACAGGGCTTGACGACGATGGGATGCCCATCATTCCGCCACGTGGCAGAGGCTGAAGCTCACCATGTGAATACACGGTGGAGCGTAACCCCGAGGGGAATTTAATCTTGTCGGCTAATCCTAGTTCGGTGAAGAACTCGCGTGCTTCAGGGCGGTGGTAGAGAAATGCCTCTGCACCCATGTCGGTGGGGCCTGCTTCGAAGGCCACGGTGAAGAGTTTGCCACCTATCCGGTCTGTGGCCTCGTAGACGTCGATATGCGCGTCTGGTTGCGCCTTGCGGATTTCGTACGCGCTGGTCAAGCCAGCTAGTCCTGCGCCGATGATGGCAAACTTCACAGTGATTCCTCTCAGGTAGTGTCAGTTGGCCCGGGGCCAACTAGTCCTCGTGGATGATGGCCACCGCTTCAGTGATGGCCTCGGCCTGGGTGGTGGGTAGCACGCCGTGGCCCAGGTTAAAGATGTGGCCGGTTGCATCTCCTGCCTTGATGGCGCGGGCCGCCTCCGCCTTGATGCGGGCAACCTCGGAACGCACCACGTCAGCACCGGCGAACAGCATTGCTGGGTCCAAGTTGCCCTGCAGCACTCGTGGGCTGGCGAAGCGTTGAGCCACCACATCGAGTGGTACTCGCCAGTCTACGCCCATGATCTCGGAGCCTGCTTCACTCATGGCACCAAGGATCTCGCCGGTGGCCACACCGAAGTGGATACGTGGGATCTCGCCTGCCACGGATTCGAGGATCTCCACCGAGTACGGCAGCACGTGGTCTCGGTAGTCTCGTTCTGTCAGCGCCCCCGCCCAGGAATCAAATAGCTGCATCGCGTCGATTCCGGCATCTACCTGGGTGCGCAGGAAGTTCTTCACGGTGGGTACGATGCGCTTCATCAGCGCATGCCAGGTGTCGGGGTCGGCGTGCATCATGGCCTTGGTTTTTTCGTGGTTCTTGGACGGCCCACCTTCCACCAAGTAGCTGGCCAAGGTAAATGGTGCGCCGACAAAGCCAATCAGTGCCTGCTGGTCTGTCAGCTCGGCCAAGATGATCTCGATGCCTTTGGCTACTTCGTCTACCTCGTGATCGAGGATGGGCAGGGAGGCGACGTCGGCACGCGTGGTGATGGCCTGATCCATGACAGGTCCGCGTCCCGGCACGATTTCCACCCCCACCCCGGCGGCACGCAGCGGCACCACGATATCGGAGAACAGGATCGCACCGTCGACGTCGTGGCGTCGTACTGGCTGCAGGGTGATTTCGGCGAGCAGTTCCGGCATGAAGCAGGAGTCCAGCATGGAGATGCCTTCTCGCGCTTTCTTGTATTCCGGCAGCGAGCGGCCGGCCTGGCGCATGAACCAGACTGGCGTGCGGGACGGGGTGCGGCCATGGGCTACTTCAAGCAGCGGGGCGTTGGGAAGGTCGCGACGTTTCATGCACCCCATTGTGGACCAAAAGTTGGACAGAAGGAAACCGTAGGGCTGGCCGGCTCGGACGAGCCTGCCGGGCGCTTCCGGCTAGAGGCCGAGCATCTGCTGGGTTGCGGCGGCTAGCGCGGAGCCTGGCAGCACTTCGGCGTGATGTGGAAGGCTCTCCCAGTTACCGGTATGCAGGTCAGCCTCAGCGGCTGCTCGGTCGTGGGCGAATTGCTCCTTGAAATCCACGAGTGGAGGCTGGTCGTTTTCCACAGCCCACTCGTTGTACGCCTCATTTTCCTGTTTCACTGTGCGGAAGTCGCCGTCGTGTGGCGCGTTGTTATCGGGCATGCGGAAATGTTCGTTGACCTGGCCGTCGGGAATGTCGTAGGCCTCTTGAAGTGCCCGGTCTGCTTTTTGCGCGCGGCCTAGCGGCCCAATCCCCATTGAGGTGATACCGATCACTTCACCAGTGTTGGGGTCGTAGTTGATGCCGCCGGAATCACCGGATTCGTACCACAGCCCCCAGTGCACCACAGATTCGGATGCGCGGAACAGCTGCACACCGCACGTTCGTGCTGAGCGCTGCCCGTCTTTACAGATCGGCTGGCCGAAGTTGTCCGTGGACACCTCGTATGGCGCTAGGTCGGGGTAGTCGCGCACACCGGTCAGGGCGACTGGGGCGGAGCGCTGGTGGCCGTAGTGGTCCACGGAAGTGCTCACGTTGGTCATTTCAGTACCGGGTGTCAGTTGTGCTGTGGCCCAGTCGGGCGCGTTGAGTTTGTACTGGAGAATGTCTGCAACGGTGGCGTCGTCGCTCTCGACCCACTCTCCGGTTTTGTCACGGTAGGCGATCAGTTGATCACCCCACGTTTTTGGCGCATATACTGCCGGGTTCACTACCCTCTCGTTGAGCCCGAATGGCGAGACGCAGTGCGCTGCGGTTACCAGCACTTCTTTGCGGCTGCCGTCGGGCAGTGTCACGGTGCCTGCGAAAGCTTGGCTACAGCTGTATCCTTCCCATTCCGTGGGCAGGTCCTGGTCTTCGCTGGGTTCGGGATAGGCTCGCACGGGTGCGCCTGGGCCTACGGGGGCACCCTGGGCTGCAGGGGCCGCCGTTACCGGCAGAAGTGGTAACGCGAGGGCAAGAGCGGTGGTAAGGGAGACAAGAGCTTGACGACGATTCACTGATGCTGTCTTTCAAGGAAGCTGGTAGATCTTTTTCTTCCTAGCATAACCCGGCCAGGGTTTAACTTGGGAACTTCTTTGCAGACACCGAGCGAACCTCCACAAATAAGGACATGCCCAGCATCAACACTGTTGCAGCCATCGGGTGAAGCAGGCCGGCCACCGCAAGCACAATAGCTGTGACGTTATAGACCCACGAGTACACAATATTACGGTCAATAATGGTGCACACGCGGCGTGCCTGCTCGATCAACTGCGGGATCGCCGAGACGTCGTCGCGGACGACAGCGACCGACAGCTCATCAAGCATGTCGCGGCTAATGTCGAGCTTATCGCCTGCATCTACCAGGATGCCCACATCAGCCACCTCGAGAGTGGCTGCGACCGAACGATCCCCTATCATCGCCACGCTGGCGCCCTGGGTATGCACGGCGCGCACGGTCTTCGGCTTCTCACTACCGCTAATGCCCGCCAGCACAGAAGAGATTCCGAGCAGGTCCGCGAATTTGCGCGCCACCGGGTAGGTGTCGCGCGAGAGCATCACGGTTTCTAGGCCCATCTCTTCAAGCTTGGTGATAGCTTCCTGCGCGTCATCTTTAATCGGGTCATACAAAGTAATAACGCCACGGTCTTTCCCCTTCCATCGCACCACCACAGGGGTGCCACCAGCAGTAGCTGCCACGGCCAGGCGCCCATGCAGGCTGGACAGGTTGGTGGGCCTCCACAGCACCGCGTCGACTTGTTGCAGGTGCGCAGTGCCATCGTCGTCACGCGTGGTCAGCTCGATGCGTGCCTTAAAGTCACCGTCTTTGGTGATCTCATGATTGGTCACGTCGATCCAGTGTGGCACCTCGTCACCGCCTTCGGCGTGGTCGCGCGCCTCACGCGCAGCCCGCACGATCGCCTGGGCCGATGGGTGGTCCGATTCCATGGACAACGCGCCCGCTACGCGCAGCACCATATCTGGGTTTTCTCCCCGCTCAGCGGTGATGGTTTCTACATGCATTTCAGGCAGGACGAGGGTGCCCACGCGGTTGAAGATGACGGTATCGACGTTTTCTAGTCGGCGCAGCGTTTTACCATCCCGGATCATGATCCCGTTGCGTGCCGACGATTCAATCCCCAACCTAATCGCAATCGACGGTGACAGTGCCAAGGCGGTCGGGGCCACCGACGCGAGAATCGCTAGCGCGGTGGCCATCGCGGCGTTGTAATTATTCGACAGTGTCACCCACGCCACAAAGTCAATCACGGCGATCACGATGGCCGCAGGAATCAGCCAGCTCGCCGTCTTCGTAGACAGCATGGTCGCCTGGTTCTGTCGCTGCGACACATCCTGAATCCACCGGTGTGTGGCAGCCATGCGGGTTTGGTGGCCGGTTTCTGCCACGCGCACCTTGATCTGGCCGTCGACAATGCGCGAACCAGAAAACACCGGGGAGTTCACCTTCACCACGGTGTCCTCGCGGGCGTCGATAAGCCCCGGCTCCAGCTCGGCTAACCCACCGATCACATAGCCGTCGACAGGGATGATCTCACCTGCGTGCAAGACAATGTCGTCTCCCGGGCTGACCTCGGCCAGCGGCACTTGTTCGATCGACACCGCACCGGTGGCGCGATTACGCACTGAGATGGCCACTTTCGCAGACGGGTCGGGGCGGCGCTGCTCCATCTCATGAAGCAGGCTTGGCCGTGCCCGCATCGTCCAAATCCTGCCGGCCAGCAGCAAAATCGTCATGCCACAGGCCACATCCAGAAAAAGTTCGCCGTCTGACAGCCGGGAATGGTTGAACGCGAACCACTTCGGCTCAGAGAACCACCCGATGTCTCCGGCCGGGGTAGACACCAGCAGCGCTATCGACCAGGTAAAAGCCACAAGGATTGCCAGGGAACTCGCGCCATCCAAAGCG
This sequence comes from Corynebacterium cystitidis, assembly GCF_900187295.1. Classification (NCBI taxonomy): domain Bacteria; kingdom Bacillati; phylum Actinomycetota; class Actinomycetes; order Mycobacteriales; family Corynebacteriaceae; genus Corynebacterium; species Corynebacterium cystitidis. The sequence continues at coordinate 2,215,865 of NZ_LT906473.1, forward strand.
GTGAGCCCGCGCCGCACACCGCCAACCAGTGCACGGTGAAAAGGCCACGCAGACCACACCACTACAGGAGCGCTCATCACAAGTGCCACCCACTGCCACGCCGGGAACTGCAACTGCTGGAAATAAGACACCACGATCACAGGCACACCCAGCACCAACGCAACAATCAAGCGCGGAACTGTCATCATCTCGCGCGAGGTGTACAACACGTCCGGGTCCCGCTTCATCCGGCGCGGCCGACCATGTTGGTCGCGCATGAAACCGGCAGTGCGTGCCGAATCCAACGCGCGCGCCTCATCCGCCTGGTGGCGGCGCATCCGGCCACTCATGCCCTTCGTGCCCCGCAACACCCGCCGCGGCACAGCACCGTGGTGTTCATCGACCTGGGATGCCACAGTGCGGCGCCTTAACGACGAATCCGTCATGACAGCTGTGATCCCAAACTGTTGCATCACCGCTATCAACTCTGAAGGATCCATTAAGTCAGGGGCGGTAATCCACGCGGTCTTCGTGGAGAAGACGAGGCGCGCTCGCACGCCCGGCAGCTCTTCCAGGGCCCGTTCGACAGCTCCCAGATCAGTCACATCCGGCAAGTTATCAAGGTCAAAGGCGAGAGACGTTTTAGGGCGCTGCGCTAAATCGCGCACCGGGGCTTCGTCGTTAAGCTCGATGCCCGCATCACGAGCAGCGGCGACCGCCGTGTCAATCGCGTGGGTGACGCTATCGTGTTGAGTAGAACTCACGGTATGGCCCGACTTTCTTCAAACTACGATCTTCAAACTACGATCTACTAATTAGTATTCTTCGAGATATACGCGCTCGCCTTCGGGCGGAACAAGAACAGGGCCGCGAATGCGAGCACCGCCACAATCACTATTGCCGAAAAACCCGCAACACGAATCGCAAACGCCACAACATTAAAAAAGCACGCTATAGCAATACATACGGCAACGATTCGCCGCGCATTGCGGCTGCCTGTGCGCAAGTACGACGCAGCGCTGACCATCACCAACGCTGTGACAGCATTCACTGCCACCATGAACCACATATTACGCAGGTATGCAGCGACGAATTGCTGGGTCGGTGCTTGATCTGGGGCGCCGACCGCCACCATCTGCATCGCGGTGACCAACATTAAAACAGCACCAACGATGATGAGCCAGAACGCGACCTTGAGCGACCGTGGCCAATCGTTTCCCACGGTCGTGTCATAGCGCCTGTTGAGATCGTCGGGATGCGCGCTAAACGACGGGAACATCGAGGGCATGGGGTGACTCTTTTCTTATTTGTTGTCTGTGGTGCTCGTGCTGTTGTTCTGGTTCTTGTTCTGGGAGCCGCCATTTGAGTGTGTAAACGGGGGGCGTTGATCCTCACCCGTCCACGCCAAAGCTTCCTCTTTGTTAGCAAAGAACACTCCCAGGATTCCTGCAACTCCAAGCGCGATCTGGACTAGTCCGTCACACGCAACAAGCCACAGCGGAACATCCGATGCTGCGGGCGTGGAGAGGAATACCAGCAGCACACGAAACGCGAAAAACAGGGAAAAGATTGACAACAAGCGACGCGCATAGCCAGACCATTTGTGTTGCTTGGCGAAGAGAACGAGCATCCACACCAGCAATCCCACGATCACGATGGTGACCAGTGCCATGAATCCGATCGAGAGGTACACCGACGCGTTCAAGACTGACTGTGGCACATTCTGGTTTTCTTCTGCCGTCTGACGTGCTGCCGCTTTCAACGCCGTGGGATCAAGCAGGCTCATCGTGATGCTCAGGAGCTGGTGGAGCAGCTCCGCACCAACCATAAAAGACCAAATCCAGATCAGGTATGTGATCACCTCGGGCGCAGGCGTTGGTGTTGGTTTCTTATCCGTGGGTGTCGGATTACCGTTGGGCATTATCGTCATAATTGTTCGTCGCCCTCCCCTAGCCCTGCAGTGCCTTGGCAGCGTCAACTGCGAAGTAGGTTAAGATCTGGTCCGCGCCAGCGCGCTTAATGGACATCAGCGTTTCCATCATTACCGCGTCCAAGTCGACCCAACCGTTGCGTCCAGCTGCCTGAATCATCGCGTATTCGCCCGATACTTGGTACGCAGCGACTGGGACCGGCGATATCTCAGCAACTTTGGTCAACACATCGAGGTACGGTAACGCAGGCTTGACCATGACGAAGTCCGCGCCTTCTTCGATATCGAGCTGAACCTCCAACAGGGATTCACGCACATTCGCCGGGTCCTGCTGGTACGTCCTGCGATCCCCCTGCAGCGACGAGCCCACTGCCTCCCGGAAAGGACCGAAGTAGCTGGACGCATATTTCGCGGAGTATGCCATGATGAGCACTTCGCTGAAGCCCTCGTCGTCAAGCGCCTGCCTAATCGCCCCGATCTGCCCATCCATCATCCCCGAAGGGCTGACGATATGCGCGCCCGCCCGTGCCTGTGCCACCGCCATCTGCTGGTACAACTCCACGGTGGCATCATTGTCTACGACAGAGTTGCCCTGGCGATCCGCGGCGACAACCCCGCAGTGTCCGTGGTCAGTAAACTCGTCCAGACAGGTATCGGCCATGATCATGATGTCGTCGCCGAACTCGCGACGCAGACGCGCGAGATTGCGGTTCAGCACACCGTCTGCGTCCCACGCCACCGAGCCTTGCGCATCCTTATCGCTTTCCGACGGCACACCAAAAAGATCGATGCACTTAATTCCTGCTTCGGCGGCTTCTGCGACGGCCTCGACCAGAGAGTCGGGGGTGTGCTGGTAGACCCCGGGCATGGACCCGATCTCACGCTTGGCGTCAATGCCGTCGGCCACAAACATGGGCAGGATGAAATCGGACGGGTGCAAGTGCGTCTCAGCCACAAGCTCGCGCAGAACGGGGTTTTGGCGCAGGCGACGCGGACGGCGGGGCAGGTGCAGTGAACTCACAGTGCTAGTCCTTTGTGGGGTTGCTGGGTTGTGGGGTTGGTCTTGACCACTTTGGTCTTAACTTAGTTGCTCTTTTTCCGTTGCTTTTCATCTTAGGTGGTGGCGGTGTGGGCGGAACCATTGACAAGCTTTTCAAGTTTTTTAGAATAGAAATAAGAGACAAGGTTTATTGAATAAACAACTTCCCGTTCTTGTCCCCCTCAACACCTACTACAACTACGATTGGGTAAAGAAGATTGCTCCCGGGTGGGCTGAAACCGCTTGTGGTCTGGCGGGGTCGCCCCCTGCAGTAGCGCTTTGTCTGGTAACCACTGCCCAATTAAACGCTGAGCATTGCGCAGCCTTTTCCTGTGTCCCTGCCTCGCCTGGAATCCAATCGCTCCCACCGGAATCAGAATAGAGAAAGGATTCAAGAAAGTGAACACCACCAACGCTTCCATAACAGCCAAGCTGATCGCGTATTTCTTCTTTGTGATTCTCGTTGGGTGGTCAGCCTTCCGAAACATCACCCTGACACCCACCACGGAGGGTGTGATAGGCGTCCTCACAATTGGAGGACTCGTACTGACGACAATCACAGTGACCACAGCCTGCGATGTCGCAGAGAAGCCTGGCAAAGGCCTGCGAACCTTCATGTTCATTGCACTTGGCATGTGCGGTATTAGCATGATCGTCGCGCTCATTTTTAGCGTGGCCAATCAGACCGAAACCAGCGTGACGTTCGACTTCGCCCTCACAACCCTCATCATCCTCGGGGTTAGCATCTGGCGGGCCTGGAGCTCCATGCGCGCCAGCTCAGCCGAACCAGAACCTGCCGGCAAGCAAATCCCCGAGCCAGCTACGTCCCGCGCCTAGCTAACGCTAAACGCGTTCTCTGGACGTTGTGGCTTTATGCTTGACACTTTCGCTTTACGACGACTTCCTGCGCGCCCGCCGCTTCTTGCGTGGCGGAGGGAGTTGACCTGCCGCCCGCAGCTGGGCCACGTGGTCAGCCAGCGCGTCGACAAGCGACGGAACATCGGCCACCTCAGGTATAACGTCCACACGCAAGCCCTGCTCTTCGGCCTCCGCGGCCGTCATGGGACCGATGCACGCGATGATTGTGCGTTGGTGCGGTTTACCTGCGATACCCACCAAGTTCTTCACGGTAGACGCAGACGTAAAGCACACCGCATCAAAACCACCAGTTTTGATCATGTCGCGGATCTCCGGCGGTGGCGGGGCTGCACGCACGGTGCGGTAGGCCACCACATCGTCGACTTCCCAGCCCAGCTCAGTCAAGCCGTCGAACAGCACGTCAGAGCCGAGGTCCGCGCGTGGCAGAAGCACACGCGGAACTGGGTCGAGTTCCTCAACGTACTCCGGAAAAACCTCCACAAGCCCGGCCGCATTCTGCTTGGTGCGGTGCGGCAGCAACTCCGGGGTCATGCCCTTCGCGCGGATCGCGTCCGCAGTTTTCGTACCGACAGCAGCAAGATGCACGCCAGCAAAGGAGCGGGCATCCAGCCCCAGCTCCTCAAACTTGTCCCACACCGTGGTCACAGCGTTGACCGAAGTGAACACGATCCACTGGTAGCGGCCTTCCACAATGCCCTTGATCGCACGATCCATCTGCGCGGGGTTGCGCGGTGGCTCCAGGGAGATCGTCGGCACGCTTTGCGGGATGGCACCATAGCTGGACAGGCGGGTGGACATCGCGGCAGCCTGCGCCTTCGTGCGAGGCACGAGCACGCGCCAGCCGTACAGTGGACGATTTTCCCACCACGAGTACTTCGTGCGGTCATCAACAGCAGTACCGAGCGTGACGACGAGTTTTCCAGGCAACTCCACATCAAGCTTGCCAAGGGTGCCCAATGTGGCATCAAAGGTGCGCTGGAGGCGGGTGGTGCCATTCGTCGTCACGTACACCGAAGTGGCGGGGGCGAAACCTCGCTCAGTCAGTTCGGCAGCGATCGTCGGCAAGTCCTCTGATTCTGCCTGCAACACCAGTGGCTGAGGCGCTGACGCGAGCTGGTCCCAATCCACATCGTGGGACAGGTCCGCCTCCGTGTAGGTTGAGCCCAAAGCGATCCCCGCAAACGACGGCACCGTCGACGGCAAGCTCATCCCGGGCACCACCTGAAACTCAAGGCCGGCCGCGGCAACGGCAGCGATTTCCTCCATGACAGAGTCACGGGTCAGTGGATTACCGGCGACGAGGCGGATCACGTCGCCTTCGCCGGCTTCGCCGTCTACAATCGACTGGGCCGATGCCTCCATGACCTGCTGAATCTGTTCAATGCGGGAGCCTAAGTCCGCAACAGACTCCGACAATTCAGCCGCGGTGGGATCCTCTGGCTTTGGCGGCTTCCGGCGTGCGCCAGCCTCCTTCGCGGCGGCACACATGGCCTCATATTCCTTGCGGGCAGCGTCTTTTTTATGCTGCGGAACTGGCAACGCGGAACCGACAACGGCGCGTATCTCGGGCAGCACGTCAGGATCCACAACGGCGTACGCGTTGTTCTCCAACACTTCCCGTGCACGCACGGTGAGTAGATCAGGGTTGCCAGGGCCGGCGCCGACGAAGACGACTTTCGCCGGTTGGGGCGTGGTGTGGGCCATGGTCATAGACGATTCTTTTCTAATTCGGGCCTGTGGCCAGAACACGCGGAAATGATCACGTGCTCCGAACTGCCGACAAACCAAATGTGAAGGCGTTTACGGTTATCGCAAATGTTGAACAACTCCGCCACCTCTCCCCCAACTAGCACACAAAGATGCTGATCAAGGGGTTGTTTTCCCTTTAACGGGACCACGTGAACGGCGTGGTTATCAACGTATGATAGTTACACCTTAATTTAGGAACCCCAAATAGGAAAAACGGACAACTATTTTACACCACTACCTACCGGCCCCTGTTAGCCAATGATCGAGGCGGCACCCTGCTCCAGCAGCGCCTGCGCCACGTGCTGGCCTAGGCTGACCGGGTCACTTCCCGATGCGTGGTGGACAAGTTGGCGGGAACCGTCCAGAGCAAACACTCCCGCATGCAGGGTCAAAGTGTCACCGTCCAGGTCAGCGTAAGAAGCGACAGGCGCGGTGCAGCCAGCCTCAAGGGTGGCCAGTACGGTACGTTCGGCAGTCACCGTTTTCAGCACGTCATGGTCAGCCAGGACATCGATCGCGGCACGGGCTTCCTGGTCGTCGACACGCGCCTCCACAGCAAGCGCGCCCTGTGCCGGTGCCGGCATGATCTCTGTCGGCTCAAAAACCTGGGTGGCCACGTTGCTCATGCCCACTCGCGAAATGCCAGCATACGCTAAGACAACAGCGTCGAGTTCTCCCGAGGTGACCTTGCCCATGCGGGTATCAATATTGCCGCGTAACGGCTGAATGTTCAGATCAGGCCGGTGTGCCTTGAGCTGCGAGATGCGTCGCGGAGCCGAGGTGCCCACGCGCGCGCCTTCAGGCAGGGTGTCCAAGGTCAGGCCGTCGCGTGCAATGAGTGCTTCACGACGATCCTCCCGCACCGGCGTGATCAGGTGAGTACGTGGCTCATATGCTGTTGGCAAGTCCTTGAATGAATGCACCGCAATATCACATTCGCCGGCGTAGAGTGCCTCGCGCAGAGCTGCGGTGAACACGCCTACTCCGATGCGCTCGACCGGTGCCATATTGACATCGCCGGCGGTGGTGACGATGTGAAGTTCGGATTCATAACCTGCAGCATTGATCGCATCGCGCTGATGGCCTGCCTGGGTGGTGGCTAGCTTCGAACCCCGAGTACCAATTTTCAGCACCTTGCTTCTCCTTATTTACCCGACTTACCCGGTTTGTCCGGGCTTAAATCTAGTTCTTCGCGGTTCGGCAGCTTGTCCACGTTGACAGCGACCGCAGGCGGCGTCGTGGTCAGCCCGAACAGCTCTTGCAGCGCCGTTTCGTAACTTACAGTGCCCTCGCTTGCGGCCAGTTCTTTCACCTTCACGGTTGGCTTATGCAAAAGCTTATCGACGACCCGCTTCATGCTTCGGGCGACTTGACGCAGATCATCCTCATCAAGGTGGGGCAACCGATTCTTAAGGTGGGCATATTCTTCGTCGACAAGCTCGGCCGCTGTCCGTCGCAGTTGAGTTACCGCAGGTGTGACGTCGCGGACGCGCTCAGCGGAAGTGTAGGCGGACAGCTCTTCGTCGATAATTGCTTCGGCCTCGCGCTGCGCGGTCGCGTCGATGACGCCTTCGGCTTCCTGTCGGGCATGCAAGTACTCGATGTTGACCAGGCGCACACCGTTGTGGTCAGTGACAGCATCGTCGATATCGCGCGGAAGCGAGAGGTCGACCAGCATGATCGGCCCAGAAATGTCGTCGGAAGTGATGGTAAATTCGTCGGTGGCAGTAGCCGAGACCGCGATGTCCACCCGGCTTAACGCACCGGCACGCGCGTTGAAGTCAACAACCTCCGCATTCACTCCTGCTTCCCGCGCATGTTCGGCGAGACGCTCAGCGCGCGATCGCGTGCGGTTAGCAATAATGAGCTTGTCGATGCCCTGTTTACCTAAATGGGTGGCAGCCAGCGACGCCATCGCACCTGCACCAAGCACGAATGCTGTTTTACCGGAGAAGTCCTGAACGTTCATTTCCTGGCGTGCAACGTCCAAGGCGAAGGTGACCATGGAACCACCGGCATCGTCAATAGCTGTTTCTGTGTGAACCCGCTTGCCTGCACGCAGAGCAGACTGCGCCAAAGAATGCAGGCCCGGGCCCACTGTTCCGCGCTCCTGCGCATCCTGGTAGCTGGTGCGCACCTGCCCAATAATCTGCTGTTCGCCCAGCACCATGGAGTCCAGGCCGGAGGCAACACTCATCATGTGTTCAGCGGCCGCGTCCGCATAACGCACATACAAGTAGCCCCGCAGCTCATCGGTGTGCACGCCTGAGATGTCGGCAAGCACATCGACAACGTCTTGTACGCCGGCATGGAAGGCATTGGTGACGGTGTAGACCTCTAGCCTGTTACAAGTGGAGATGATCATGGCTTCCGACAACGAAGGCTGGTCTACTAGCGTCGTTGTCGTCTTGTTTTGGACCGTATCGTCCATGCTTAAGCGCTCGAGTAGCGCCACGGGCGCGGATCGGTGGGACATACCCACTACAAGCACACTCACGGATGCCCTCCTGGTCAATTGGAATCAAACAAAAGGATACCCCCCAGGATTTTCGGCCTCGGTGTCGGGGCAGGTGCAGGTCACTCGCGGGCCAATTCGTCGGCAAGCTCCTCGTTATCAACTTCCCAACATGCAAACTCGACACCATCGATCATGACCACAGGCACGCGGTCGCCGTATTCCATGGCGAGTTCTTTGTCGCTGTCCACATCAATCAGGCACAGCGTTGCTCCGGCAGCGTGAACAACGGGCTTGATCTGCTCCGCGACACGTTCACAAGAACCGCAGGTCTGCCGTACCAGCAATGCAACCTTAGGTGCCATTGTTTGCTCCTTGTTTTCTTCTTGTTTTCTTCTTGTTTTCTTCTTGTTTCTTCGGTAGGAAAGTTTGGCGGCGGGGCCCTACGATGGCATGACAGTATGGAACCAAAGTAGGCCACGTGCCGGGCTAGAAAGGAATCGCACGCCAGTGTCGGACAGCTTCCCGTCTTCACCACACGAATTTTTAGGTTCATGGTTTCGCTCACACGGTAACCTGCGGCGCTTTCTCGAAAACACTGCGGTTCCCCCGATTGACGATGAAACACAAAAAGAGGCCGGTGTTGCTGCGGCAACTCTCGCGGTTGAGGAGCTCTACGGCCTCGACATGGAGCAGTTCAGCTCAGGCATGGATTCCGTCTCTGGTGCCTTCGCTGCAGCAGGTGGCGTACACATTACCGCCCCGGACCCCGATCTTCCGCAAGATGCCGAAGCCGCAGCATTCTTCGACATTGACAACACATTAATTCAGGGCTCTTCGCTGGTTGAATTGGCCCTAGGCCTGGCACGAATGCGGTACTTTCGGTTGCGCGATGTGGGGCCTGTGCTGTTTAAGCAGCTCCGGTTTCGGTTGTCCGGATCTGAACACGCCGGCGATATGCACCGTGGCCGTGAGCAGGCATTGGAATTTGTACGCGGCAGGAAAGTGTCTGTGCTGCTGAAGTTGAGCGACGAGATTGTTTCGCGGTCCATCGCGCAGAAAAGCTATGCGGAGACCATTGACTTGGCGCAGATGCACTTAGCTGCGGGACAACAGGTGTGGCTGGTGTCTGCGACACCAGTCCAGATTGGGCAAACGCTGGCGAAGCACTTCGGTTTCACCGGTGCGCTCGGCACCGTAGCGGAAGAGGAAGACGGTGTGTTCACGGGACGCCTTGTGGGCGATGTGCTGCATGGTCCCGGTAAGCAGCATGCCGTGGCAGCACTGGCGGCCTTTCAGGGCCTAGATTTGCAGCAGTGCACGGCGTACTCGGATTCCATTAATGACATTCCGATGCTGTCGATGGTGGGCACTGCCGTGGCAATTAACCCGGATGCGAAGCTGAAAAAGGAGGCGGCACGACGCGGCTGGGTGGTACGCGACTACCGCAGTATGCGCCGCGCGATCCGAAAGTGGGGCATCCCCTCTCTGCTCGCAGCCGCTGCGACATATTGGGGTTGGAAAAATCACCACCGTTAGTCTGTTGACCTTGTACACGAGTGGTCGTGCAAATTAAAAAGATCCCACCAGGTTTTATCCTGACGGGATCTTGCGCTTTACTTGCCCAGCTTACGACGCTGCACGCGGGTACGCTTGAGCATCTTGCGGTGCTTCTTTTTGGACATGCGCTTGCGGCGCTTCTTGATGACTGAACCCATGGGGTCTCCTCACATCGATCGTGTACGTACAGTCTGCGCAGACCAGGTGGATGACACCGTGGGGCCGAAGCCCGTATGTGCCGCCGGGAGCGAGGTGCACACTCGCACACGACACCCACATCCTTGCAGGAATGCACCCAGCATACAGGGCGCGCGCTTCACGACGAAAACAGGGGCCGGAAACTTCTCATCCCACACAACCTAGGGCACCCACCTGCACCCAGGACCGTAGCCGATCCCGAAAAAGCAGGTGGGTGCCCCAGACTCACGAAATAAGTTCGCGTTCAGCCATGGACGCTGGCACGCGCACCGTTGACTTATCTCACGTCTGACTTATCCCACGTCGTAGACGGAGGAGTCCAGGTACTCGCTGACTGCCTTCTCGTGTACGCGGAAGGAACGACCCACGCGCACAGCCGGCAGTTCACCAGAGTGAACCAAACGGTAGACCGTCATCTTCGACACGCGCATAATCTCCGCGACCTCAGCGACGGTCAGGAACTTACCTTTATCTTCATTTGCCATATTTTATATAACCCTTCAGCACCTGGCGCGCTGTAGGCTTCCCCTCCCACAGGACGAACACGCACGTGCCGAAACTAGTCTAGCGTGAATCGTGTGACACTTGCGACCCAAGTGCCACAATTTTTCCAACTAATTGTCAGAAATCACTGTTTTCCCAGTTCGTGGGCACGCTCAGCATTCTTTTCGAGAGCCCGATAAAAAGCTCCGCGCACCCCCGATTCCTCCAATTCGCGGAGTGCAGCAACAGTCGTCCCCGCGGGCGAGGACACCCCGGCACGTAGTGCGACTGGATCTGCACCCTCCTGCTCCAGCATCGCGCCCGCGCCGGCGATGGTGGCACTGACGAGTTCCTGGGCACTATCGCGACTGACACCAAGCGACACACCAGCGTCAATCATCGCCTCAGCCACGAGAAAAATATAGGCGGGCCCAGAGCCAGAAAGCGCAGTCACAGCATCCATCTGAGACTCGGGGACAACGACGACGCGCCCTGTCGCCTCAAGAAGCTTAACTACATAATCCAGTTGGTCTTCGGCCACGAATTTACCGGGCGCGACGGCACAAACACCCTTACCTACCAGCATCGGAGTGTTGGGCATGACACGAACGATCGATGTGCCAGCCGCAGAGATCGCCTCTTCCATCGTCTCGATGGTCACCCCCGCGGCCATGGACACCAGCGTGGTAGCCACATCGTTATCCGCCACGGTGTCAGAGATTTCATCAATCACGTCGACGATGCCAGCAGGCTTAACGCAGAGGAAGACCACGTCTGCGTTTGCCGCAGCTTCGTTGTTGTCGTCGGTGGTGTGGACGCCGTAGCGCTGCCCCAACTCCTCAGCGCGCTGAGGACGCCTATTGGTCACCGTAATGTGTTTTGGATCATGGTCTGAGGCGATAAGGCCAGCGATGAGCGCCTCACCGATCTGGCCTCCGCCGATTACTGCAATTTTGCGCATGGCACTAGCGTGCCACAAATTCACCTATTTAGAGAAGAGTGACCAAGGCAGGGCCGAATGTCATGAGCACACCGACGAAACCTGAGATAGTCATCATGAGACCATCTTTTTCAGTGCGCAATGCCTTGACAACACCAATCATGATCACAGTAACGACGACCGCAAGGACCGCCACCACAAAGGCGTTCAGGTTGGCCCACAGCCACTCGAAACCGAAGAACACTACAACACCAAGGAATAATCCGCCCAGGATCATGCCGACGAGGGCTGGAATATTCATTCCTTCGTCATGTTCTTCGCTCTCTTCGTCGCCGTAAACCTCCTCGCTTTCGTAGTCGTCGAGGTGGCTGTCAACCTCATCTTCGGCAAGCGCAGCAGCAGCAGCGCGATCGCGATCGCGATCGCGTTCCTCACCGATCTCCACACGTTGCAAATCCATCGAGGTATTGGCCACGTCGGTGCGTGGCTCACCTTTTACTGCCGGCATGATACTTGTTTGATCAGCATCCTGTGCCGATGCCTGCTTCGCTGCCGGCTCCTCGTCGACCTTTTCGATGACAGCTGTCTCATTAGCCTTTGGGGCCTGTGAATTTTCCGGCTCGGGTTCAACAGGCTCGGCCTTCTGAGCAGGCTCGACCTTCTGAGCAGGCTCGACCTTCTGAGCAGACTCGTCCTTCTGAGCAGACTCGTCCTTTTGGGCGGGTTCTGGCGCGTCGATCGGCACACTCGAATGCTTCGCTTCTTCTGGGCGCGCCTCAACCTTACGGAAGGAGCCGGTGAGCTCGGCTACCGAGATACCGCCCTCTTCAAGGCTCCGGCGACGGCGACGCCGCGGACGCTCGCTGCCTTCCGGATTATCTTTTCCGGCACGCGCGAGCAGCTCTGCAACCGTCAGCTGCTTGTCATTGTCTGACATCTACTCGTCAACTCCCTCATCGAAACCATCCAAACCCTTATCGATACGACGAAGAATCACACCTTCACGCAATGCCCAAGGGCAGATCTCTAACTTATCAAGCTTAAGCGCTCTCATGCTGGCTTCCGCAACTAGGGCACCCGCAACGATCTGATGAGAGCGGTCAGAGCTAATGCCTTCCAGCTCTGCTCGATCAGCAGCAGTCATCCGCGAAATGAATGCAATCAGCTGGCGTAAACCCGGTGCTGTCAGCGCCCATTTCACAAACGGACCTTCCACCGACGGGGCGGCACCCGTTAACCGAGCCAACGTACGGAACGTTTTCGACGTTGCCACCGCATGACCTGGCGGGCCCAACGCCGCAACATCAGCTGCTGGACCTGCAAGCTCTGCATCAATGAAATCACGTAGAGCATTGATCTTCTTGCGCGCGGGTGCTTCATCGGTGCCAGTGGAAATCTCCAGTGAAACCCCACCGATATCGAGGTTGGTGATCCGCCCAACAGACCAGCCGTACCAGCGTCGAGGAGCGAGAAACGTCAGTTGTGCCTCTTCTTCACCCGAGAGCACCTCAAGACGCACTCCGGTTTCTTTCTCAACGTGATTAAGAACCTGGTCACAGTTGGTGGCAGACCGCACCGCTGAGGTTGCAAATGTAATCATCTCGGCGCACTTCAATGTAGAGGCAAGATCCGCCCCCTCCTTGACAGCAGTAGTGAGCTTCTTCATGCCCTTCTCGTCGATCGCGCCGGTACTGTCAAGCATCTCGACCAGCCGGAGCGACTGCTTCCAGTCGCTCAACGGAGTGGGGCGACCACCATAACGCGCGTCAACCGCTACGAGGTGGACGGTATTGCTGCCCACATCTAATACACCTAATCTCACACGTTCTAGGGTAGACGGTCTACGGTGATGAAGTGTGAATCAACCAGTATTTCTAGGGTTCCCTGCTAACTCCCCCGCTGGCAAATCTATCCGCGCGGGACGTGAAGTCCCACCAGATTTCCCCCGCGAATGGTTTGAATTCGTCCACCCAGACGACCCCAACCACATCTTTTCCATTGACCTGACCTGGATCGAATCCACTTGGCAGTGCCGTTTCGGCACCGATAAGTGCCACGGAATGATGGAGTCACTGCCCGTCGTTGGTTGCTGCAACCACGGCGCCTACCTCTCTGACGAAGCTGACCGCGACAACCTCTATAACGCCGTCGCCGAGATGCCCGCCAAGTATTGGCAGCTGCGCCCAGACGGCGTGGACGCCTTCATCGAGGAGGCAGACCCGACAGTGTTAGAGCCGTGGCTGGAGTGGGACGACGACGAAGACGAACCCTCCATCAAAACACTGGTAGTTGACGGTGGCTGCATCTTCGCTAACCGTGGCGGGGACGACAATCCCACCGGCCCGGGCTGCGCACTACATCAGTGGGCAGTAGCAGAAGACCGAGACATCTTAGTATCCAAACCAGAGGTGTGCTGGCAAGTTCCGTACTCACGGGAAGATGCGTGGGAGGAGCGTTCCGACGGCGTCGAAATCCTGCGCACCACCATCAGTGAATACCACCGCCGCCAGTGGGGTGACGGTGGGGAAGAATTTGATTGGTGGTGCTCCGGCGATATCGGCTGCCATGAGGGCGGAGAACCTGTGTGGCAAACGATGGCTGATGAACTTCGTGGACTTATCGGCGATAAGCCCTATGAGATCGTGGCGCAGCACTGTCGTAAGCGCCAGAAACTCCCCGATATATACAAGGCTGTCCATCCGGCCACGCTGGCAGCATCTACAACAGCAAACGCGACCCCTAATACGGGTAGTACGGGCGAACGAGAATAACTGAGGTGAGGGCGCGAGTGAGCAGACTATAAGTCTTCCGCGGCTTCTTCTCTCACGGCAGAGCCGTCAATATTGATCTCAATTTCCTCAGAAATCAACACGCTGCCCGAGTCGAGCACAGCGTTCCAGACCACCCCAAAGTCAACCCGATTAATCACTGTGGTTGCATGAAATCCGACGCGTATATTCCCCAGATGATCCTGTTCCGTTCCGCTGACGTGGACATTAAACGTAACTGGGCGGGTGACCGCCATAATCGTCAAATCGCCAGTTGCGTACACCGTGTCCGAGCCTTGAAATTGTATGTCAGTAGAGACAAAACTCATGTCAGGATAGGTGCGCACGTCGAGAAAATCGGCACTCCGAAGGTGAGCATCACGCCGCGGTTGACGCGTAGAGAGCGATGCCGCATCCACATGGGCGATGATGTGGGATTTTTCAGGGGCACCCTCGTTGATCAGGATCGTGGCATTCCAATCTTCGAATGTTCCCTGGACGCGACTGATCATCGCGTGCCGCGCGGTGAAGCTAATAGCGGAGTGGTCAGGATCGAGTTGGTAATAACCGTCGATATTCATGGCGCCACCTTGATTCTTTCTGCGTTTCAGTTATGCGTCTTTGGTTTTATGAAAATTACAAAGACAAATCTTAACAAAGACATAGACTTGAAAACGTAAGATAGGTATTTTCCAGGGAAAATGGTATTTTACTACCAGAAAAAAGGGGGTATTTGTGTTAATCGACACGGCAAGGGGTAATATCGGCCCTGTACCGAAGTAAGTATCGAGGACAGATTCGCATACTCTGCCGAGAGAACATAAGGTGCGGTAAAGCTACTTTGATCTTTCGCGAAAGGGAATTATATGACACGCCAAGAAGAATTGAACTCCATGCTGAACGGAATCGCCAGCGACCTTACTGGGTTTATTGGCGCATCCGTTGTTGATATGACCACGGGCATGTCTTTGGCAGCAGTAAGCAACCGTGCAGACTTTGACCTAGAAGTCGCATCCGCCTACAACTCCGAGATGGTCAAGGCGAAACTGAAGACAATGCGGGCATTGAATATCAAAACCGGTTTGCAGGATATGCTGATCACTTTGGACGATCAATTCCACCTCATCCGTCTCCTGTCCCAGGATCAATTCGTTTACGCTGCGGTATCAAGCCAGGACACCAACCTTGCTATTCTCCGCTCGGTGGTGAATCAACACCTCAACAAGATTAGTTGAGCAGGATCCTCAGCGGACGGGCAGTACGCTCACCTCAGGGAAGTCGGCGGCAACGAGCTTCCACATTCGGAAGAAATCACCGCCGCTGAGGCTTCCACCCCAGTTGATCACTCTCCACCTCCGGAGGCTCCGGAACGCTCCGACGGTTTTAGAGATCCAATACAGAATCCATACCAGATGCAGGATGGCTCACCAGAGTCTGCACCTCCTCCACCTAGCGGTATGTACCCTGATAGCGGATCCGAAAATACTCTCCCTCCTCAGAGCCAACCCCGGCAGCAGAAGGAAAACAATGACACGCCATTTAGCTTGCGGGGGTGGATCGACAGGTGGCGACCTTCGCCGTAGCTATCACCCTAGTTCTCCGTAGGTCGAAGCAGCTGATAGAAGCTCACGATGAAAAACATTTAAGGGCAGTGCACATCCGCGCACTGCCCTTAAATATTCTCGTTTTAACCTTTAGGGTGCCGGTAGCGCACCTGGTCAAGTTCGTCAAGATCGGTGTGCAGCGGAAGGCCTTGTTCCAACCGCCAGGCCCGTTCGGCGCGGCGTGCCTGCACAAGCTCCCGTTGAGTTAAAGGACGCGATTGCGGTTTCGCTTCTGGCTGAACCGTTTCTTCGATTTTCTTAACTTGAGCTGGCAGCCTTTCTAGCCTGGTATCTTCACTGAAACTAGGCAGAGAATAAGCCTGCGTGAAATCTGCGCCTAGCTCGACCCCCAGTTCTGCTGCGAGCTCGTCGCCAAGATCTGCGCCTCCAGGCTCCGCGTCTGCCGGCTCTGCGCCTGCCAGCTCTGCGTGTAGTACAGGTTCCTCACTGCGTTCAGCAACCTCAACCTCGCGCATGTCCATAACCGCTGTTTCTAACGACTCCTTGGAGAGCGAGTCACCTGCCACAGCACCATAATCATGGTTGCTGATGGTGGGCACACGCCGAGACGTGTCGTCCGCGGCAACGCTGTCTACCGGGTCAGTTGCCGCAAACCATGCCACGTTTATGGAATACGTGCCGTCAGAATAATCTGTCACGCTCATAATGTCGCGTGGACGTGGGTCAGGCAAAGTCAGCGGTGGAACATGCTCAGCATCCCCTTGAGGGTAACCGATATCCAGTGCGATGGATGATTCTATCGCGTAACCGCGCGCAGCCACAGGCGCCGTTGGGTCTTCCTCTTTCGCAGCCCGCATGTAACGCAACACTGTGTCTCGAGCATCGTGGTCAAAAGCCCCAACAACGCGACCATCGATAAGCGCTACCGGTTCACCGACCATTTCGATGAGGACGACGAACCACTGCCCAGGTGATGCAAGGGCCAAGTCATGGTCCTCAAAATCACCCAGCGTTGTATCGATATATATCGCTTCGCCTGGGGGTAAGACCAGAACATCACTCGACACATTATTGCGTGGCACTGTCAGTTCTGGAGGGGGCAGGAAAACATCAACCTCTGGGGTCCCGTCTTCGCCCAAAGAAATTCCAGCAATAGTTTCCGGCATAAACCCAGAACCAAGCACCCGGTCAACGTCACGATATTCCTCGCGGATATCAGCACCAATTTCCCCGAGGATGCCGTACTGCCACCGCACCCTCCACGCATCGGTACTAGGGTCACCGTATAACACCACGGGGATTAGGCTCTCCTCTTCTGTGGGAGAGTAGTGAGAGAAAACCGTTGCACTAACTATGTGGTCTACCGGGATACGGCGGTAATAACCTAGCGCCGACGGAGGCAACAAGTAATGCGGGCGCTCAACCACCGTGATCCACCTCCCCTTCGCATAAAACAAGTCATTTCTGGTTCATTAATTCTTGTCCTTCATATTCTATGCCTTATCGGCCTATGCTTCGAACTTGTAGCCCAAACCACGCACAGTTATCAGTTGTTTCGGGCGAGACGGTTCTGCTTCAATCTTGGAACGCAAGCGCTTTACGTGGACGTCTAACGTTTTGGTGTCCCCTACATAATCTGCTCCCCAAATGCGGTCGATGAGCTGACCCCGAGTAAGCACCCGCCCGGCGTTGCGCAATAGGTACTCCAACAGGTCGAACTCTTTCAGTGGCATGGGGACAGGCTGGCCGTCGACAAGCACCGTGTGCCGCTCAACGTCCATCTTTACCCTGCCACCTTCGAGGATCTGCTCCTCAAAGATCTCTTCGCCCTCCGCATCCGGGCCGCGGCGCAACACAGCGCGAATCCTGGCGATGAGTTCGCGGGAGGAATAAGGCTTGGTCACGTAGTCGTCAGCACCAAGTTCTAGGCCAACAACCTTGTCGATCTCAGAATCGCGTGCGGTGACCATGATGATGGGCACCTGGGACACAGCGCGCAGCTGCTTGCACACGTCGGTGCCTGACATGCCGGGCAGCATGAGGTCGAGCAGGACTAGATCGACCTCGTTGGCGTTGAACTCGTCAAGTGCGGTTGGTCCGTCGGGGGCAACAATCGCCTCGAAACCTTCCTTCCGCAGCAAATATGCAAGCGGATCCGCAAGCGATTCCTCGTCTTCCACGATGAGGATGGTCGTCGTCATTGCTTCTCCTTTTCTTTCCGACGCGTGGTCACGCGAGTGACTGCCTCACGCAACGTGGGCGATGCTGCCTGATCATCGTCTTCCTGCACATCCAAAAATTCAGGTTCGGGTTCAGGAATATACATGGGAAGTTCAATTGTAAAAGTGGATCCCGTGCCAGGACGAGACCATAACTTAATATTACCGCTGTGGTTGGCCACCACATGCTTAACGATAGCCAGACCTAGCCCCGTTCCCCCGGTCGAGCGTGATCGGGCCTTGTCGACGCGGAAAAAACGCTCGAAAACACGCTTTTGATTCTCCGGCTCGATGCCAATACCACGGTCGGTGACCCGAATCAGGACTACCGATTCTCGCACTACCTTCTGGGTAATGCTGACCGGCTGGGATTTCGGCGAGTAGTTCACCGCATTTGAGATCAGGTTGGACACCGCCATCACCAACATGGAGCGATCGCCGTTCACCATTACCCCCGTTGGTTCACTACGAGTTAGCTCAATCCCGAGGTTATCCGCCGCCACTTGGTTTCGGGTAATGGCTTCATCAATAATGTCGTCCACTTTCACCGGACACATCTCCGGCAACGCTTCAGCGCCCTGCAGCTTGGACAAACTGATCAGTTCAGTAATCATGTTGGACATGCGCTGGGATTCTTTCACCAGCTTCTCGCCGAAGTAGGTCACCATCTCAGGGTCATCTGGGTCCTGCAGCAGTGCCTCCGCAAGAAGGGACATACCACCGACAGGTGTTTTAAGTTCGTGCGAGACGTTGGCTACGAAATCGCGACGTGCAGATTCCATCCGCACATTTTCTGATTCATCCGTGCCGTACACGATGATGAAGTAGTTATCTACCAAAGTCAACGGCTTCACCACCGCCTGCACGTCGGACACCCGGTTACCGGTGGAGCGTCGTGGAATCTCCAAGTCCAGTGTGCGAGTTTCCAGGTCGTCGAAAACCTCTTGGCCCACTTTCCACACCTCGGGGTTTAAGGTGCGGTCATGCACGATCGCCATTTCGTGGGCGCGGGAATTCGACAAGATCACTTCGCCGGAGCGGTCCACCACCGTAATCCCAGTCGGGGATCCCTGGATTGCCAGGTGAAGGACTTGGCTGACGGTGGTGACCCGATTGTCCTGCAGACTCGCCGAATTTCGGGCCTGGTCACGCCGACGTCGCACCCACCGGACTACCGGAAAGGAGATCACAGTGAGCGTGGCACCGAGGAGAAAGAAAAGCAGCTCAGTCAAGGCTCTCAGTCAAGGCTTAAGTACAGCGGTTTACTTGGAGCCTTGGTTTGCCACGGCTGCGGCACCTGCTGCCGCTGCCTCTGGGTCCAGGTAGGTTCCACCTGGGTTAGCAACCTTGCCCTCTGGGGTGATTTCGTAGACCAAGGGCTGGCCAGTGGGGATGTTCAGGCCTGCGATCTCGTCGTCAGAGATATTGTCTAGGTACTTCACCAGCGCGCGCAGGGAGTTGCCGTGTGCTGCCAGCATAACGTTTTCGCCCTTCCGTGCGCGTGGCAGGATCTCGTCGATCAGGTAGGGCACGAAGCGCTCCACAACGTCCTTCAAACACTCAGTGCGTGGCACCTCTGGCAGGAACCCGTAGCGTGCGTCGTCGGTCTGCGCGTACTGGTTGTCGGTGTCGATCTCTGGTGGTGGGGTGTCGTAGGAACGGCGCCAGGTCATGAACTGCTCTTCGCCGAACTCGTCGCGGATCTCGGTCTTGTTGAGGCCTTGCAGCTTGCCGTAGTGGCGTTCGTTGAGGCGCCAATTGCGCACCACTGGAATCCAGTGACGGTCAGCCGCGTTGAGGCTGATGTTTGCGGTGCGGATCGCGCGACGCAGCAGTGAGGTGTACACCACGTCTGGCAGCATGCCCTTTTCCTTGAGCAGCTTGCCTGCAGCGACAGCCTCGGCCTCGCCCTGCTCGGTTAGGTCAACATCGACCCAGCCGGTAAACTGGTTGGACTTGTTCCATTCAGACTGGCCGTGACGGACCAGAATTAAATTTCCGTTAGTCATAGTTCCAAGTTTGCCACTTTCTCGTCAGTTTTGCTGAGCTTAACGACGATTGCCGCGACCAACTCACCAGCTTTGAGATCGCCGAGGAGCTTGTTGTGGCTTCTTATGCGCCTTCTGGGCGACGCGTCGCCTCGGAAGTGTCGATTTCTGCCAGCGCTTTGCCATAAACATCGCGCATTACTTCGGCAGACCTCTCCCACGAAAACTGTTGCGCTCTCTCCACTGCCGCCTCGGCCATAGTGTGGCGCAGGGAATCGTCGTCAAGCACCCTTTCTAAAGCATCGGCCCAGGCCTGCGGGTCATGCCCATCAACGAGTAAACCTGTCTTGCCGTCGGCCACCGCGATCGGCAACCCTCCTACGCGCGCGGCAACCACGGGTGTGCCGGTGGCTTGCGCTTCAATGGCAACGAGGCCAAAGGATTCGTTATAGCTAGGCACAGCGACCACGTCGGCGGCCTGGTAGATAGCGACGAGTTCTTCGGGCGGGCGCGGCTCAAGGAAGCGGATACGGTTACCCAAGCCCAGCTTGTGCGCCATGGCACGGTAAAAATGCACCGACGAGTTATTGCCGGAAGCGCCACCGCACATCAGCACGCGCACGTTGCGCTCTGGGTTACGCTCAATCATCTCGGCCACGGCGCGGATCAGTACTTGCGGGCCTTTGAACTCCTGGAGGCGACCCACAAACGCGATGACTTTTGTGTGCAGTGGAACGCCTAGGTCTCGGCGTGCGTTTTCGGTATTGCGGTTGGTGCCTGGGGTGAACAGTTCCACATTCGCCCCGGGGGTAACCACGGCGACTTTCTGCGGATCTACGTCGTAGTGGTTGCAGAGCTCATCGATCTCGTCGTAGGTGTTCACCACGAGCACGTCCGCGTTATCCACGAGTTGCTGCTCGCAGATGCGTCGGGCCTCGCTTTCCGACGAATCACTGTCCGAGCGGTGCGCATTTTTCACGGCCGCCCACGTGTGGCCGGTAAAGATGAGGGGTATATCCCAGAGGTCGCGCAGCAGCCAACCAACTTGGCCGGAGAGCCAGTAGTGGGCGTGGATCAGGTCATAGTGCAGTGCGTTGTTGCGGGTGAACTGCACGATCCCGCCTGCGAATGCTGCCAGCTGGGTGGGTAATTCTTCTTTCCCTAGGCCTTCGTAAGGCCCGGCCACCACATTAATCACGCGGAAATTCTCGCTGACCTGCACTATTTCGCCTTGGCTGGGGCGTGTGGCACGGGTAAAAACGTCTACAGTGACACCCTGTTTTGCCAGTTCGCGGGCTATATTGAGGATGTACACATTCATTCCGCCTGCATCGCCTGTGCCCGGTTGTTCCAGCGGCGAGGTGTGCATGGAGATCATCGCAACGCGCATAGGTTTAATGTTATAGCAAAGGTTTGGGCGCTATTCCCGTTATACTCGGTTGCTAGCTTGCCCAAATGATTATGTGAGGTTGTAGTATGTCGGCACCTGTTGGCTCTGAGAACGCTAAAGAAAAAGTGTGGTTACAGCACTACACACCGTGGACCCCGCCCTCGCTGGACTACGGCGACACAACATTGCTGGACATCTACGACAACAACTTGGCCATCAACGCCGATAAGCCAGCAACCTGGTTCTTCGGAAAACGGCAGACCTATGGCGAGCTGGACAAGGTGGTGCGTCGCGCAGCTGCTGGACTCAAAGCCTTTGGTGTGCGCCCTGGTGACCGCGTGGTGATCATGCTGCCCAACTGTCCGCAGCACATCGCCGCGTTTTATGCCGTGCTGAAGTTGGGTGCGACAGTGGTCGAGCACAATCCGCTCTATACCGCTCACGAGTTGCGCGAACAGTTCAACGATCACGGAGCCCGCGTTGCCATTGCATGGGATAAGTCTGCCGCAACACTGGAAGAACTGCGTGGGACAACCGACTTGGAAACCGTCGTGAGCGTGAACATGGTCAACGCTATGCCTCAGCTGAACCAGTTTGCTTTGAAGTTACCGATCAAAAAATTGCGCGATATGCGGGACCAACTCACTGCGCCAGCCCCAAACACGGTGCCGTGGGAAGCCCTGATCGGTTCTGCCATCGGTGGCGAGGGGGACGATATTGAGTCAGCCCCATCCGTCACCAAGGATTCGCCGGCACTTGTGCTCTATACCTCGGGAACCACCGGCACTCCCAAGGGTGCGGAGCTTAGCCACGGCAACCTTTTTGCTAACCTGCTTCAAGGCAAAGCATGGGTGAAGGAACTCGGCGACCATGAGGAGCGCATGCTTGCTGCCCTGCCCCTGTTCCACGCTTATGGGATGACAATGGTGGGAACATTGTCCGTCTATATCGGTGCCGAAATGATTCTTCTTCCGGCGCCGCGCATCCCGCTGATTATGGATGTGATGAAAAAGCGCACGCCCACCTGGGTGCCGGGCGTGCCGACGCTCTACGAAAAGATCGGCGAAACCGCCGAGCAGGAAGGCATTGAGATCAAGGGAATCCGCAACGCGTTTTCCGGCGCTGCGACCCTGCCGGTATCTACCGTAGAAAAGTGGGAAGAGCTCACCGGTGGCCTGCTGGTGGAAGGCTACGGCCTCACTGAGACCGCACCAATTTTGATTGGCAATCCGATGAGCGAGGCGCGCCGACCCGGCTACATCGGTGTCCCCTTCCCCGACACCGACATCCGGATTGCCAACCCAGACAACCTCGACGAGACTCAGCCGGACGGCACAGAAGGGGAAATCCTCGCGCGTGGCCCCCAGGTTTTTCAGGGCTACCTGAACAACCCAGAGGCCACGGAGGCGGCGTTCCACAACGGCTGGTTCCGCACCGGTGACATAGGCGTGATGGAGGAAGACGGCTTTATCCGCCTGGTTTCGCGCCTCAAGGAAGTCATCATCACCGGTGGTTTCAATGTCTACCCTGGCGAGGTGGAAGAAGTTGTCCGCGAGCACCCCGACGTTGTCAACGTCGCGGTTGTTGGCCGCCCCCGCGAGGACGGCTCCGAAGATGTGGTGGCGTGTGTCACGCTGCGTTCCGGTGCTGCTCTCGATCCAGAGGGGATGAAGGAATTCACCCGCCAGCGTCTCACTCGCTACAAAGTGCCCCGCACGTTCTACCACTTTGAGGAACTGGCTAGTGACCAGTTGGGCAAGATCCGTCGTCGTGAAGTACAGCAGGATTTGCTGCGCTTGCTGGAAAGAAAGAAGTGAGGAGGAGATTTCACACACATTATCCCTCCAAAATACGTGAGTAATTCCTCACGTTCGGCGCTTTTCTGCAATACTGGGTGTCTGCTAATAGTAAGCACCACCAAAGCACAAGAAAGGCGCCGATTACCGTGACCGAGACTGCATCCGCGTTCGAGACTAAGGCCTGGCTTTCCCAGTACGCCGAGTGGACACCTTCCACCTTAGACTATGGCGATACCACGTTAGTCGACTCCTACAATGAGAATCTGGCGAAGAATGCGAATAAACCTGCAACGTGGTTTTTCGGCCGTTCCCAGACTTACAAGGAACTTGATGAGCAGGTACGTGCCACCGCTGCCGGTCTGAAAGCCCTCGGCGTGCGCTCCGGTGACCGTGTGGCCATCGTTTTACCTAACTGCCCGCAGAACATCGCCGCGTTCTACGCTGTGTTGAAGTTGGGTGCGGTCGTCGTCGAGCACAATCCGCTATACACAGCGCATGAGCTGACCGGCATGTTCCAAGACCATGGTGCCCGCGTTGCCATCGTGTGGGATAAAGCCGCGCCCGTTATAGACATGATGCGCGCCGACACCAAGATCGAAACCATTGTGTCAGTCAACATGATCGAGGCCATGCCACGGCTCCAGCAGCTCGCACTCAAGCTACCGATCCCGCAGATCCGCGACAAACGCGCACAGCTTTCCGGCCCAGCCCCGGACACCGTGGCATGGAAGACGTTGCTTTCCGACGCGATGGGTGGCCGCGCTGCCGATGTTGAACTTCCCGAAAACGTCACCAAAGAAGACCCCGCGGTGGTGCTGTATACCTCCGGCACTACCGGCGCGCCAAAGGGTGCGGTGCTAACCCACGGCAACATTATGGCTAATTGCAAGATGGGCGAGGCGTGGGTGCCACGCCTCGGCGAATCCGACGAACGGATGCTGGGCGCTTTGCCCATGTTCCACGCCTACGGCATGACCTTGATCGGTGCGCTATCGGTGTATATCGGTGGCGAGATGGTGCTCATGCCAGCACCACGTATCCCACTGATCATGGACATTATGAAAAAGCACACCCCCACCTGGATCCCGGGTGTGCCTACCTTGTACACCAAGATCATTGAGGCGGCAAAGCAGCAGGGCGTGGAAATTAAAGGGATCCGCAACGCGTTGTCCGGTGCGGCTTCCTTGCCTGAGGAGACCGTGGACGAGTGGGAAGATCTGACCGGTGGGCTGCTGGTGGAAGGCTACGGTTTGACCGAAACATCGCCGGTGATCGTGGGGAACCCGATGAACACCAATCGTCGCCCTGGTTATATTGGTGTGCCATTCCCGGATACTGAGATCCGCATCGCCAATCCCGAAAACCTTGATGAGACCCAGCCCGACGGCACCGAGGGCGAGCTGCTCGTGCGCGGCCCGCAGGTGTTCGATGGCTACTTGAATAACCAGCAAGCCACCGAAGAAGCCTTCCATGATGGATGGCTGCGTACCGGTGACATCGCATTCATGGAGCCAGACGGCTTCATCAAGATTGTTTCCCGCCTGAAGGAAGTCATCATCACCGGAGGCTTCAACGTTTATCCCGCCGAGGTGGAAGATGCTGTGCGTTCTCACCCAGATGTGGAAAACGTGGCCGTCGTCGGGCGCCCTCGCGAGGACGGCTCTGAAGACGTTGTCGCCTGTGTCACCCTGCGTGACGGCGCAGCCCTCAACCCAGATGGGCTGAAGGCTCACGCCCGCAACCAGCTGACCCGCTACAAAGTGCCGCGCACCTTCTACCACTTCGAGGAGCTCGCCAGCGATCAGCTGGGCAAGATCCGTCGTCGTGAAGTGCAAGAAGACCTGCTCAAGCTCCTGAACAGGAAAAAATAGATTTTCGCTTGACGACGACCACGATGCACTACAACTTCGTACTAAGGTAACTGTTTATGAAAAGTCCAGGGTTCGCCGTAGTTGCGTTTTTGTGCGCGTTAATCGTTTTGGTCACCGGCTATTTCGCAGCGGTAGAAACAGGAGATTTACTGGAGCAAGCCTCACAGGTTTCGGGTGGAGGGTTCCCTTATGCGGCTGGGATTTTCGTCTTCAGCGCAGCGGTAGGTGTCTGTCTCGCGTATCTAGGCGTGCTCCTTCTCTTAGGGTGGAACTCGCAAAAGGCACTTAGTGCGATCCAGTTGGCCGTCTTAGTCGGCTGTGCAGCAGCGGTTCTCTCGTCGATTGCATTCATTGCTGTGACGGGCCTGTTTAACGCGACAGGAGCAATAGGGGTAATGCTCGCCATCACTGGAACTCCCGTTGTTTACAAGGTTGCAGCGTTAACCAAAAATGATCTTGCACAAAACGAGTCTGAAAGCTAAGGATGTCCGTACCACGCCACGTACTTTTCATTCATACCAGTGAATTCGATCTGCTGCGCACGCACCACCGGCTCAGTACCCAGTAATTCCGCTGCTAGCGGAATTATGACGCTACATGGATTGTGACCGGATGAATCGATCCCACGCTGCGTTCAGAGTTTACTGGGCAATATTTGTCGTCGTGAAGCGCAAAAGCCCGCCCAAAACAATGAACAAACAAAATTAACAAAATCCCGCTTGTCACACGTGTCACTGCCGTTAGCATGAGCCCCAGTGGGCTACAGTGAACTTCGTTACATCTTCCCCACCTAGATAAGGACGCACTATGTTCAACCCATACACCTTGAATTCCTTGACCCACACCGTCGCAGAAGACATTGATGGCGTCCGTGGCGCTGCCATCATCGACCTGGAACTCGGTCTTGCACTGACCGACCAAAGCAATAGCACCATTTCCAACATGGACCTCGTCGGCGGACATTATGCTGTAATGCTCAAGAAAAAGCTGCGCACGCTGACCAAGCTGGGTTCTACCTCACGCCTGAAAACCATCGTGATGAGCTACGAGAATGAGACCCATATCATTTCCGTGGTCGATTCCGAGAGCTTCCTGCTTACTGTTGCTGAGCCCGACGCAGACCCCATTACTGCAATCGATCATGCTATCGATATGGCCCACGCCCCAGCATTCGAATATCAAGCTGCTTAAAGCGTCCCCCCCGGACCCCCAGTACAACGGCCGCCCCACCTTTTATCGACAAGGTTTTGGGGTGGCCACTTTCACTTCCACAGGGTAATATTTTTCGGTTTCCGTGCACCCCCAGAGTGATTCTCTGCCCTGAAGAAAGGCATGTATTCGGTCAAATCGAGAAGAACCGAAAAATAGGCGTGCGCAAGATACGTTTCCCCGAACCTGTTGGGCCCTGCGATAACGTTTAGGCGTTGCGGTTTTCCCTGCACTAAACGCAGCGGGCCAACACTTTCCGACTCGCGTTGCATGCCCGATCTTCCACCTAACACATGTCCCTTCTTGACCAATCCAATACCCCAGGGGGTATAGTGGGTGGGGCTAGTCACTCTCCACCACAGGAATCAAAAGAAAGGATTCTCCATCATGTGCCGAGCAGTCACCTGTAAGAAGTGCAGCAAAACCACTTGGGCCGGATGCGGCCAACACGTCGACCAAGTCAAGGCCACTGTGCCAACTGGACAGTGGTGCACCTGCCCACGCGAACAGCCCAAAGGCTTCTTCGCTTCCCTTTTCGGTCGCTAAAGAATGCCGCGAAAGAATGCCGCTACCGAATACCGTTTATGAATCAGGAGAACAGAAAACTATGACAACCACAGTGATCGTCGGCGGGGTTGCCGGTGGCATGTCCACCGCAACACGGCTGCGCCGCAACGACGAGGACATGGAGATTATCGTCCTCGAGGCCTCCAACAACGTCAGCTTTGCCAACTGCGGTCTGCCCTACTATGCAGGCGGGATTATCAAAGACCGCGACAAGCTTCTGCTCCAAACCCCGCAGGCTCTGAAAGACCGCTTCAACCTTGATGTTCGCGTAAACACAACCGCAACCAGCATTGATCGCAGGAACCAGACCGTCACGATCACCACCCCCAACGGTGAGACGGAATCGCTCCACTACGACTACCTGGTCCTTTCCCCTGGGGCCACCCCCATCGAGCTGCCCATCGAAGGTATTGAGCGAGCACTCACGCTGCGCACCGTCGAAGATGTCGACGCGATCGTCGATAAGCTCGATGGCGCAAAGACAGTCGCCATCATCGGCGGTGGATTCATCGGCCTCGAACTAGCGGAAAACTTCACGCACCGTGGAATCACCACCACCGTGATTGAGCGCGCACCAGAAATCATGGCGCCGCTGGATACTGAGATGTCCCGCATCGTTCGCACACACCTTGAGGCCAACGGGGTGCGCGTGCTTACCGACGCAGACACGACGCTGATCGACGAGACCTCCGTCCGCCTCGCCGACGGCACCGTTATCCCCGCTGACCTTGTCATTTCTTCTGTAGGCGTAAAACCCGCCTCGGACCTCGCCCGTGAGGCAGGCCTCGAGGTTGGTGCCCGCGGTGGCATCGCAGTAGATGAGCAACAGCGCACCAATGACCCGAAGATTTTTGCCGTGGGCGACGCCGCCGAAAAACGCGACCACAACTTTGGCGAAGCAACCCTGGTTCCCTTGGCACAAACGGCGAACCGCCACGGTCGCCTCGTCGCCGATATCATCACTGGCCGCAACACTCAACGCACCGCTACCTTAGGCACCTCCATTGTGGGCCTGTTTGGCTTGGCTGCTGCGTCGGTGGGCTGGAATGAACGCCGCGCGAAGGCTGCCGGCAAGAACCTGCGTATTATCCACCTGCACCCAGCCGATCATGCGGGCTACTACCCCGGCGCGACTCAGATCCACCTCAAGTTGGTGGTGGACGCCGATACGGACCTGATCCTGGGTGCTCAGGCCGTGGGTGAAAACGGTGTGGATAAGCGGATCGATGTCCTGGCTACTGCCATGCGCGCAGGCCTGACCGCCACTGATCTGGCGGACCTCGAGTTGGCCTACGCGCCACAGTTCGGCAGCGCGAAGGATCCGATCAACATGGCCGGGTTTATCAATGACAATATGGTCAACGGCGAGCAGACCATCCAGTTCTACGAGCTTAACGACGAGCTCGCAGGCGGTGCTGTACTTATTGATGTGCGCGAGGAATCTGAGTTTGCTGCGGGCCACATCCCGGGGGCCGTCAATATTCCACTCAACCAGCTCCGCAACAACGTCGCAGAACTTGTGGCGAGCGACTTCGCAGATAAGCGAGTCATCGTGCATTGCCAAGTTGGCTTGCGCGGGCACACCGCGACCAGCCTATTGCGCAACCATGATGTAGAGGTTGCCAATCTGGACGGAGGTTACCTCACGTGGTCGCTCGCGCAGTAAAAGCAGCAGATGGCGCAACCGACCATGCGGTACCCGGTACAGGAACCGGTACTGTAACCGGTACAGTTAAAAGTATGCATATTACTCCAGAGGAATCCAAGGCTGCCATCACCAGGCTGAAGCGTGCCCGTGGGCAACTCGATGGTGTCATCCGCATGCTCGAAGAAGGCGTGGAGTGCGAGAAGGTAGCCACCCAGATCTCGGCGGTGTCTACCGCCGTCTCCCGCGCAGGCTTCTTGGTGATCTCCGAGGGCATGAAGAAATGCATGGCCGAAGAGGGCGCTGACTCCCTCGACGAGAAGCGCCTAGAAAAGCTGTTCCTGTCGCTGGCGTAAGCGCTTGCCCCAAGCGGCTTACATACGGCATGGCTATGCAAGGTTGATTATGCAGGGTTGATGGGGTTAGCGGCGAGGGCATCAGTGTAGATGGACCCCGCCGCTTGCGCATGTTTACCAGCAAAGAACTCCAACACGGCATGACCGCGCTGTGCCGTAGACAGATCACCTGCTGCTTGGGCGCGTTGCACCAGTGATTCCAGTACTAGGGCTGACTCATGGTGCATCCCCGAGGACGCAAAAATAGCGGCCTGCTGCACCAGAGCATCGCCCTGATAACTCACATGGGGAGCAGTAGTCATATGTTGAGCAACCCACGCGGTGAACTCGCGGGCCTCCTTGAGCTTGCCGATGCGCGCCAGTGGTTCACTTACATCGTCGACAAGGCGCGACAGCCGGTTGTAGAACAAGATATTCTCGTCCGCCTCGGCCCATTGCTGCGCCGGCTGCTTGATCATCTCGCTGAGGCTGGGCCACATCTGGTCGAAGACCTCGCTGTCCATCAGGGTGACAATGCGCAAGCCCGCCGCCAACACCTCGAACTGTGCCTCGGCACTCGGCGCGGGGTCTGTCTCCAATTGGGTCCTGTTGTACCAGTCCAGGGCGGTGTGATACTCGCCCGCATAATAGTAGTTGTCTACCGCGTATGCGATCAGGATTTGGGTGGAGTCCACGTCACCGATTGAATGCGCCACAATCGCAGCCTGGGCCGCTTCTGCCCCAGCTTCTGCGAAGTTGTTCAATGCTGCGAGGTCAAGGGAACTGCTACGGGCAATATCTATGCGTGCGACCTGGGGATCATCGACAACGTCTGGGTCGGCGGCAAGGCAGCGGGCAGCATCGTCGAGGGCTGATTTTGCTTCAATGAGGCGCCCGGCTTGGGAAAGGAGTGCATCCATGCGCATCCCCGCCGTAAAGTTGCCATACCCGCAGGCGATCAGTCCCGCAGTGTAGGAACCGATGGCTTGAGCTGCGGGAGTGCGAAGCTCGTTGCGGGAATGCAGCCCCATCAGCAGCATCATGCCCATGATCACCGCGAACTGTGGGTTTAACCGTGTCACTGTGGGCAATGCTCGCATCGCAGTGGCGTGAACTGGGCGATTCAAATAGCGGGCTGCGTTGAGCAGGTCTACCTCAATGACGGACCGCAAACGGGGATCAAGTGAAGGGTCATCAGCATAGGCCGCCAATTGTTGGGCTGCGTCCTCGCCACGCAGTTGGTCGTCGTCCATCATCTCGCCGCGCAGACGCATGTACTTGTCGTCGTCACGCATAAAGTCGGGCAGTTCTGGGTAGGGTTCATCATCGTCACGTGGAGTGGTGAACACATCGACGATTGTCTGCACGTCTGGGTCGAGGTCCTCGTCCATCCGTGGGTACGCTGGCGGTTGCGCCAGCGGGGCAAGCCCTTCGAGACAGGTCTCGTCAAAGTAGTGTGGCTCCAAGGCAGGTGCGCTAAGCGTCCGGTTGAGAAACGCCACCCGCGTGGTCGTGCCGTTACGACGATCGAACGCCTCAGCCTGCTGATACGCGGGGACAGCACAGGCCTCGGCCAGCTCGGCGCAGGTAACACGCTGTGGATCAATACCTACGGCCTCCTGCCACCGTGGGGAACCAAAGCGTGGCATGCGCACGTC
Source organism: Corynebacterium cystitidis (assembly GCF_900187295.1). Taxonomy (NCBI): domain Bacteria; kingdom Bacillati; phylum Actinomycetota; class Actinomycetes; order Mycobacteriales; family Corynebacteriaceae; genus Corynebacterium; species Corynebacterium cystitidis. Next base: position 2,246,091 of record NZ_LT906473.1, read on the forward strand.
ACCAGAACCCATCTGGACCGCAGCCCGGAAGAAATGCAGTAAGTCATTCAGCACCGTGGCTGGTTGCTCAATTGTGGATTCCGTTTGTTCCAGCAGGGCCAGTGCTTTGTCGTTTAGCCCTCCCAACATCAAGAAAGTGGCAGTTTGCACCATGGGGGCTGCGCGTAGTCCGCCGCAGCCAGCGCAGTTGCGCAACACGTGGCGGGCGCGGTTGACGGATTTTTCCAGGCTGGTGTGCTCGGCCATCGGGATGAGCGATTCCGCAAAACAGACCGCTGGCATATAACCGGTGCCACTTCCTGCCTTGGCCATCTCGTCGAGCACAAGGTTGGCGTACTCCCAGTTGGAGGTTTCCAGGTAGGCCATCGCGGCTACGTCGTGTTTATGCAGCCAGCGTGATAGATCAGCGTCGTCGTCGAGCTGATCATACGGGGTGAGGTAGCTGCCGAGCATACCTACTACCTCATCGGCGCGGTCCATGACCTGCAGCACGGTGATGCGGATGTGGCGTGCCTCGTCGTCTGAAAGATACCGATCGGCTAGTGCAAGTGCCTCCATGATGGTCTCAGCGGGCACGTTTACGTCCTGGGGGATGTTCACGATCTGGTGCAGCTCACCGTGGAGCAGGTCATGCAGGGGTTTGCCGTCTGCGTCGACAAGCTCCTGCTGCCCTGCCGCTGCGTTCGGGTGCGCTGGATACCGCGCAGGGTCAGACTCGTGGAGCGCCAACAACTCTTTCAGCTCAGTGTAATGCGACATTCCATGGCCAAGACTGCGTGCCGGCAAAGTGCCAAGGCGGACCCGGTAGGCCAGTGTTTCAGCATCCTGCCCACCGATGGCACGGAGCTTTTCGACGATTTGCTCCCCCACGTCGATCAGTGTGGCGTTGGAGATATCGTCGCTGTGCCATGCGTCTGTCGCCTGGAGAAATTCGTGTTCAAGCTCGTAGAGATCCATGGCGTCTTACAATAATGAATTTCTCAGCTTCCCGCTTGCCGAAGACCAATCCACCCAAAACATGAGAGTTCCCTCACAATAGTCGGCGTGTTGATGAACTTCAGCTGGTGCATAGGTTACGGTCTTTAACTTGTACTGTTTCTACCCCCTAACAAGCATTGAAGGAACATACGCATGACTTTGACGCCACTTCTTGCCATGACGAAACCTGCCCTCATCTTCGCGGGCCAGGGTTCGAACTGGCAGTACGCGCTTTCTGATGCCGCTTCATCTCCACTGACCCGCAGCCGCCTCAGCGACCTGTTGGACCGCGCACGCACCACCACGGGCCCTGTCGCCCGCCTGCTAGCCTCCACCGTGCCAGGTACCAATGAGCGTCTGCGCGAGTTGATCGGCGACGGCGATGTCACAAGCGGCACCGTCGCAGGCGGCGACGTCGCCGGAGATGAGGGCGTCGCCGGTGACGGAGCTCGGGAGGTTGCTGCGATCGACGCACACCCTGCTGTTTCCGTCCCCGGTATCGTCTTAGGTCAGATCGCAGCTGTTGAGCAGCTGCGCGACCTGGGCCTCGAGATCAACAAGACCGCCCTAGCCGGCCATTCCCAGGGCACTCTGGGTGTTGTCGCGGCCCGCCACCCTGAGCAGGCGCTCGCATTTGCCCTGCTGCTGGGCACCGCCGCCTCCCACGTGCATGGCGCAACTGATGATCGCCCACACATGCTCTCCATTCGTGGCCTGTTCGCAGACCAGGTCACCGAGATCTTGGCTGACGCTTCCGATTCGGCTGCGTCAGCAGCCCCTATTGCCGTGATCAACGGTCCACGCCACGTGGTCCTCTCCGGCACCCCAGAGGCACTCCAGGCCGCACGCTCAGCTATCGAAGCTGCCGCCGAGTCCTTCAACGCTCAGCTCGAAGCCGCCGAGTTCGGTGGCGCGGAAATGAACCCGCTTTTCGACGAGCTGCCCGTGGCCTACCCATTCCACGGAAACACTGCTGAAACCAAGGAAGCTGCCGAGCTGGCCGCCCAGTGGGCTGACGAGTGTGGCATCGACTTGGGCGAGTTCTCCGCTGCCCAGCTGGCAGAAGACATTCTGCACAACCAGCACGACTGGCCAGCTCAGGTTTCTACGCTGCTCGAATCTGGCGTCTCCCACATTGTGGCGCTAGACAAGTCGATTGCCACCATCACATCGAAGCTCACCCATGGTTCTAATGTTGCAGTACTGACGGCCGATTCTGCGTCGACACGCGATAAACTGGCCACCCCGGGCACGGAACTGCCTGAGGCTGTGGATTACTCCGAGTTCGCGCCACGTTTGGTGCGCCTGCCAGACGGGAAGACCTACACCCAGACCCGTTTCTCCACCGTGACCGGCCTGTCGCCCATCATGCTGGGTGGCATGACCCCGACGTCTGCTGATGGCGAGATCGTGGCAGCCGCCGCTAACGCTGGCTACTGGACGGAGCTGGCCGGTGGTGGCATGTACTCCGACGAGGTGTTTACCGCCCACAAGGACGATATGGAGTCCTTCATGGAACCGGGCCGCACCGCCCAGTTCAACACCATGTTCTTCGACCGCTTCCTGTGGAATCTCCACTTCGGCCAGGCACGCATCGTGCCCAAGGCACGTGCGGCAGGTGCATCCTTCAATGGCGTGTGCATCTCTGCTGGCATCCCCGAGGTCGACGAAGCAACCGAGCTGCTAACCCAGCTCAAGGCAGATGGCTTCCCCTATATCTCGTTTAAGCCGGGGACGTCCAAGCAGATCCGCGACGCAGTCAAGATCGCTGCCGCGAACCCTGACTTCCCAGTGATCATCCAAGTCGAAGACGGGCATGCTGGTGGACACCACTCCTGGACCAACTTGGATGACATGCTGCTGGACACCTACGCAGAGGTGCGGAAGCATCCAAACGCGCTGCTCGCCGTCGGCGGTGGCATCTACTCGCCTGAGGTTGCAGCAACATATATCACCGGCACCTGGTCTGAGAAGTACGGCCTGGCACCTATGCCTGTCGACGCTGTGTTCATCGGCACCGTTGCCATGGCTACAAAGGAAGCTAAAGCCACCGACTCGGTAAAAGAACTCCTGGTGAACACCCCCGGTATCGCAGCCGACGACAACGGCGGCTGGGTTGCCCGTGGCACCGGCCGCAACGGTGTTGCGTCCTCCCAGTCGCACCTGTTGGCTGACATCCACGACCTCGACAACTCCTTTGCTGCAGCGTCCCGCCTGATCACGGCGATTGACATCGCCGACTATGAGGAGCGCCGCGACGACATCATCGAGGCAATCAACAAGACTTCCAAGCCGTACTTCGGCGACGTCGAGACCATGACCTACGCCGAGTGGGTCGAGCGCTTTGTTGAGTTGGCTCACCCATTCGTCGACCCCACCTGGGACGACCGCTTCTTCGACCTGCTGCACCGCGTGGAGGCCCGCCTCAACGAAGCAGACCACGGCGAGATCGACACCCTATTCCCTGATATCGATGAGGTTGCCGACGCTCCTGCGATGGTCACCCGCCTCCTCGAGGCCTACCCTGAGGCCCGCGAGATCACCGTTTCCCCACGCGATGCTGCATGGTGGATTTCCCTGCACTACAAGCATGTCAAACCAATGCCGTGGGTCCCAGCCATCGATGGTGATCTGAAGACGTGGTTTGGCAAAGACACCCTGTGGCAGGCACAGGACGAGCGTTACGACGCCGACGAGGTCCGCATCATCCCCGGCCCGCTGGCCGTTGCTGGCATCACCAAGAAAAACGAACCTGTCGCTGACCTGCTTGGACGCTTCGAAGCCGGCGCAACACAGGCGCTTGTCGACGCCGGCCAGGAACCTGAGGAGCAATTCTCCCGCCTGGCTGATGCGAAGGATGCCGAGGAGTTCATCAAGGCTGCTCCTACCATCGTGTGGCATGGTCACCTGATGGCCAACCCCGCCTACGAAATGGACGACGACGCCTATGACTTGATCCAGGATGAGCAAGGAGCCTGGTCGATCCGCATCAACTCTGACTCCTACTGGGATGACCTGCCAGAAGACCAGCGCCCGTTCTACGTGCGCGAGGTCACCATTCCTTTGGACCTGTCCGAGGGTGTTGCCACCGGCGCCTCCCCTGTGGTCTCCGATGAGCGCCTGCCTGATTCGGTCTTCGCGCTGCTCCAGGGCCTGGCAGGTGTCGGCTCTACCTCGGAAAGCGGCGACGAGATTACCGAGATGCCACAAATCATCGAAGGTTCGCAAACCGGTCCTGACGGGGATGCGCCTTTCGGTGTGGCACAGTACTCTTTCACCCTGCCTGCGTCCCTGTTGACCGCGCACACCAACGTCACCGGCGCTGCCCTCGCAAGCTCTGGCAGCGGCGGAAAAGGCAGCGGCGGAAAAGGCAGCGACGAAACCCCGGTGGGAACGCCCGACGTTTTGGTCGGCCCATGCTGGCCAGCAATCTACACCGCACTGGGCTCCGGCCAGCTTGCCGACGGCTACCCCGTCATCGAGGGCCTGCTCAACGCGGTGCACCTCAACCACGTGGTCGACCTGCGTGTGCCTCTGCATGAGCTTGCCGACGGCCGCCGCATCGACGTGATCTCTAAGTGCACCGCGATCGACGAGTCCATTTCCGGGCGCATCGTCACCGTCGAGCTCGAACTCTTCTCCGATTCTTCCAGTCCCGGAGCCTGCGATGGGACGCTTGTCGCAACGCAAATGCAGCGCTTCGCTATCCGCGGCCGCGCCACGGGTACCGCACAGCCCACGCCTGCTCCAGAGTTCGGCGGCGGCAAGTCATCGACCAAGATCGAGGCAACCCCGCGTTCCTTCATGGACCGCACCACCGTCACCGCACCAAGCGATATGACCCCATTCGCGCTGGTTTCGGGCGACTATAACCCGATCCACACCTCCTACAACGCCTCCGGCCTGGTCAACCTTGAAGCACCACTGGTGCACGGCATGTGGCTGTCCGCCACCGCCCAGCACGCGGCGCAACGAGCTGCGCCACAGGGAGCACGGATTGTTGGCTGGACCTACTCCATGTACGGCATGGTCCAGCTCGAAGACGAGGTGGAAATCACCGTCGAGCGCGTCGGCCGCAAGGGGATCCACGCAGCCCTCGAGGTTACTTGCCGTATCGACGGCGAGGTCGTCTCTGTTGGCCAGGCACTGCTTGCTCAACCTAAGACCGCGTATGTCTACCCAGGTCAGGGCATCCAGACCGAGGGCATGGGCAAGGGCGACCGCGACGCATCTCCTGCTGCGCGCGAGATCTGGCGTCGTGCGGACCGCCACACCCGCGAGAGCCTGGGCTTTAGCATCCAGCGCATTATCGACGAGAACCCAACGGAGCTCGTCGTTAAGGGCACAACGTTCCGTCACCCACAGGGCGTGCTGCACCTGACCCAGTTCACCCAGGTGGCCCTGGCTGTGGTCGCGTACGCGCAAACCGAACGCCTGCGCGAGGCGGACGCTCTGGCATCAAATTCCATGTACGCCGGCCACTCCTTGGGCGAGTACACCGCGCTGGCATCGTTGGCGAATATTTTCGACCTCGAGGCTGTCATCGACGTGGTGTACTCCCGTGGCTCCGCCATGGGCGGGCTCGTGCCTCGCGACGAGGAGGGCAACTCTGACTACGGCATGGGTGCCCTGCGCCCCAACATGGTGGGGCTGGCGCCCCACGAAGTAGACGACTACGTTGCGTCGGTCTCCGAGAAGACCGGCGAGTTCCTGCAGATTGTGAACTACAACATCGCAGGCCAGCAGTACTCCATCGCCGGCACCAAAAAGGGCTTGAGCGCCCTGAAAGCTGAAGCGAACGCGATCAATGAACGCGCCTATGTCACCGTGCCCGGCATTGACGTGCCATTCCACTCGTCTGTGCTCCGCGACGGTGTGCCAGCATTCGCGCAGAAGCTCGACGAGCTGCTGCCTGCCGAGATCGACATTGAGGCGTTGGAGAACCGCTACGTGCCAAACCTGGTTGCTCGCCCATTCGAGCTGACCCAGGACTTCATCGACGCCATCAAGGCCGAGGTGCCTACCGAGCGCCTTGCCAACGTCACCCCAGAGAACACCGATGCCAACACTCTGGCACGCACCCTGCTCATTGAGCTGTTGGCGTGGCAGTTTGCATCTCCGGTGCGCTGGATTGAAACCCAGGACCTGTTGCTGCGCGAATGCGACCAGATGATCGAGGTTGGCCTGGCGTCCAGCCCGACACTGACGAACCTGGCAAAGCGCGAGATGGACGTGATCGGCCACCACATCCCAGTGTTCAACGTTGAGGCGAACCAGGATCAGGTCATGCTGCAGGATGTGGTCGAGGCACCGCTTGTAGACGAACCCCCAACTGAATCCGCTCCGGCTGACAATCAGGCGAGCGAGCCTGCGAGCTCACCTGCTCCTGCTGACAATCAGGTTCAGACCGACAGTCAAGTTCAGGCCGGAAGCCAGGCTCGTGAGCTTGCGAACGAGCCTGCGGGCTCGCCTGCACCGGATCTGCCATTTACCGCAGCCGATGCGATCATGGTGTTGTTCTCCTTCCAGAATAAGATGCGCCTGGAGCAGATCAATGACTCGGATACTGTCGAGGAGCTGACCAACGGCGTGTCTTCGCGCCGTAACCAGCTGCTCATGGACATGTCTGCCGAGATCGGCGTTCCTGCCATCGATGGTGCCGCTGACGCTGACGTTGCTACCTTGCGCGAAAAGGTCAAGACTGCAGCCCCCGGCTACCAGCCCTTCGGTTCTGTGTTGGCCGAGGCGATCACTGCCCGCGTGCGCCAGCTGACGGGTGCGGCAGGTGTGAAGCCTGCGTACATCGGCGAGCGCGTCACCGACACATGGGGCCTTCCCGCGTCCTGGGCACCGCGTGTTGAGGCGGAGATCTTGATGGGTTCCCGCGACGAAGAATCCGTCCGTGGCGGCTCCCTGGCTACCGTCCCCACCTCCGCATCGTCGAAGGCAGACGTTGATGCTCTTGTCGACGCTGCTGTCCAGTCTGTGGCGTCGCGCCATGGCGTGTCTGTCTCTCTTGCCGCTGCTGGCGGCGCTGGCGGTGGCGGTGGTGTGGTCGATTCGGCCGCGCTTGACGCGTACGCGGACGATATGAAGGACACCCTGGTCTCTACCGCCCGCACCCTGCTGGGCAAGCTGGGCGTGGATGTCGCTGTCGCTGATACATCCGAGCCAGCCGATACCACCGTCATTGATACTGTTGAGGCGGAGCTGGGCTCCGGTTGGGTCAAGCTGGTCACCCCGGTCTTCGATGCGCGCCGTGCGGTGCTTTTCGACGACCGTTGGGCTCAGGCTCGCGAGGATCTAGCACGCATCGCGCTGGGTGAGCTCACCCCTGAAACCCCTGTCTACAAGACGGCTCACTACCGGTACGCAGGCACCGGTGAAACTGTTGCCGAGCAGGCAGAATGGTATGCAGACAACGGCTACGAGAACCAAGAGCTGCTCAAGGAAATCGCGTGGGCAGCCCGCGGCAAGGCCGACGAAGAGTTCGCAGGTGATGTAGCACTGGTCACCGGTGCTGCACCTGGTTCGATTGCCACAGCGGTCGTCGAAAAGCTGCTTGGCTCCGGCGCAACCGTCATCATGACTGCGTCCAATGTCAGCCAAGCACGCAAGGAATTCGCGCGTCGGTTGTACTTGAACCACGCTTCCGCGAACGCGAAGCTGTGGGTTGTACCGGCCAACCTGTCGAGCTACCGTGACATCGACGCACTGATCGACTGGATTGGTTCCGAGCAGCGCGAGACCGTGGGCAACGAGGTTAAGATCACCAAGCCGGCGCTCACCCCGACGTTGGCGTACCCGTTTGCGGCGCCATCGGTGTCCGGCTCGCTTGCCGACGCTGGCCCTGCCGCCGAGAACCAAACACGGCTGCTGCTGTGGTCCGTGGAGCGCACCATCGCCGGCTTGTCGGAGCTGGCCCAGAAGTCTGATGACTTCCCTGCCACCCGCGCGCACATCGTGCTGCCCGGTTCCCCGAACCGCGGCATGTTCGGCGGCGACGGCGCTTACGGCGAGGTCAAGGCAGCCCTGGACGCCATCTTGGCGAAGTGGGGTGCTGAGGCCGGATGGCCAGCTGGTGTCACTCTTGCCCAGGCGAAGATCGGCTGGGTTGCCGGCACTGGCCTGATGGGTGGCAACGATGGCCTCGTGCCCGCGGCCGAAAAGGCAGGCATCCATGTGTGGAGCCCCGAGGAAATCTCCTCCGAGCTGATCGGCCTGGCCTCCAAGGAAAACCGTGCGAAGGCTGCGGAAGCACCGCTTGAGCTGGATCTCACCGGTGGTTTGGGCGATTCCCCAATCTCCCTGCCAGACTTGGCGCGCGAAGCGGCGGCGTCGGCTCACGCCGACGCCGACAAGGGATCGGACGACACGTCGGCGTCTGCTTCCACCGCAGATGCGCCAGCATCTGCGCCGGTTACGATTAAGGCGCTGCCGAATATCGCCCACCCAACCCAGCCAGTTGATACTGAGGTTGGCGATGTCACCTGCGATCTTGATGACATGATTGTTGTTGTCGGCTTGGGTGAGGTTTCCTCGTGGGGTCTGGGAAGGACTCGTCGTGAAGCGGAATATGGCATCCAGCGCGACGGCGACGTGGAACTGACCGCAGCCGGCGTTCTGGAACTGGCGTGGATGATGAACCTCGTGGAATGGGCTGAAGATCCAAACCCAGGCTGGTATGACGCTGAAGGCAACGTCGTTGCCGAGGAAGACATCTACGACCGCTTCCGCGACGAGGTTGTGGCGCGCTCCGGTGTGCGTACGCTGACCGACAAGTACTTCCTTACCGATCAAGGCTCGATCGACGCCACCGAAGTCTTCCTCGACCGCGACATCACGTTCGCTGTCGCAAACGAGCAAGAGGCTAGGGACATCGAAGAAGCTGATCCGGACAAGACCGAGGTCGCTGAGGTCGACGGCGAGTGGACGGTAACCCGCAAGGCGGGTGCCACCGCGCGCGTGCCACGTAAGGCAACCCTGACTCGTACTGTTGCGGGCCAAATGCCAGACGACTTCAACCCTGAAAACTGGGGTATCCCAGCGCAGATGATCGACGGCCTGGACCGGATTGCTGTGTGGAATCTGGTCACCGCGGTCGACGCCTTTGTCTCCGCCGGCTTCACCCCGGCAGAGTTGATGCAGGCCATTCACCCGTCCCAGGTCTCCTCGACCCAGGGCACCGGTATTGGCGGTATGGAATCGCTGCACAAGGTCTTTGTCACCCGCTTCCTCGGTGAGGAACGCCCAAGCGACATCCTGCAGGAGGCACTGCCGAACGTGGTGGCAGCGCACGTCATGCAGTCGCTGGTCGGTGGCTACGGCTCCATGATTCACCCTGTGGGCGCGTGTGCAACCGCCGCGGTGTCCGTGGAAGAAGCCGTGGACAAGATCGCACTGGGCAAGGCAGACTTCGTGGTCGCCGGTGGTATCGACGACGTTCAGGTCGAGTCACTGACGGGCTTCGGCGATATGAATGCGACCGCCGAGACCAAGAAGATGACCGACCAGGGCATCCATGACCGCTTCATCTCTCGTGCGAACGACCGCCGTCGTGGTGGCTTCCTCGAAGCTGAAGGTGGCGGTACAGTGCTCATCGCCCGTGGTTCCCTTGCTGTGGAGCTGGGCCTGCCGGTCCACGCGGTGTTGGGTTACGCTTCGTCATTCGGCGATGGCGCGCACACCTCGATCCCGGCCCCTGGCCTGGGTGTGCTGGCTGCCGCACGCGGTGGCGAGAACTCGAAGCTGGCCAAGAACCTGAAGTCTTTGGGCCTCACCCCTGACGACGTCAGCGTTTTGTCCAAGCACGACACCTCCACCAATGCGAACGACCCGAACGAGTCCGAGCTGCACTCCATCCTGTGGCCGGCCATTGGTCGCGATGCGAAGAAGCCGATGTACGTGATCTCCCAGAAGACCCTCACCGGCCACTCCAAGGCGGGTGCGGCACTGTTCCAGATCGGCGGCATCATCGACGTTCTGCGTACCGGCGTGCTGCCACAGAACGCGTCGCTGGACTGTGTGGACCCACTGCTGGAGCCAAAGTCGAAGAACTTGGTGTGGCTGCGCAACACCCTCGATCTGGGTGTGGGCAACGTGAAGGCGGCGGCGCTGACGTCGCTGGGCTTCGGGCATGTGGGCGCGCTGGTTGTCCTGGCACACCCAGGTGTGTTCTACGCAGCCCTGCGCCAGCAGCGTGGCGAAGAAGCTGCCGATAGGTGGCGCGAGCAGGCGACCCAACGCCTGCGCCGTGGTGCAGGCCACCTGGAGGCCGGCATGATCGGCAGGACCGAACTGTTTAAGCAGATCGAGAACCGCCGCTTCGCCGAAGGCCACACCAAGTCTTCCGAGATCGCGCTGCTTCTCGACGAAAACGCGCGCCTCGGTAAGGACGGCACCTACCCAATTAAGTAAGATTCCAGCTTGTTAGGGGAAGCGCCCCTCGGTTACCAGTGAGGGTAACCGAGGGGCGCTTCGTCGTTAAGCGGAAACGGAGGGATTTTTCACCTGACGTGGCTCAAGTCAGTAAGATCTGACTTGGCTCATTTTGGGGTGTGGTAAATCATATTGACATTGTGACCGGCAGGTTTACGTCGGATTAGTGCGAAATGTCGTACTAAGAGGGTATTCATGGGGGTAGGTTTAAGCTGTTAACTATGTCACCGAAGACCCGTATGTTTACCAATGCCTCTAGTGCTATAGCTGTCCAAAACCGTGTAGGGATATCGGTATCGTAAACCCGTGCGTGGTCACAACTGGGCTGTGTCAAGTTTTTTAGACGGTTAAACTGTTTTATTGTTGGTTGTGGGGGGTTAGGCTGCGGGGTTGATGGCGTGTTTGCAGCGGGTGATGAATTGGCGCATTGCTTGGGCGGGGATCATTCCGGTGGAGGAGTGGATGCGGCGGCGGTTGTAGTAGGTTTCGATCCAGTGGCCAACTTCGTAGCGGGCGTCAAATTTAGTCGCGAATTGCTTCCGTTCATACAGCAGGTGCAGTTTCAGTGTGGAGAAAAACGACTCTGCTACCGCATTATCCCAGCACACTCCGACTTCACCGATGCTTAAACGCACATCCATCCGACAGGCGGCAGCGGCAAATTGCTTCGAGGTGTACTGCGAACCACGATCCGTGTGGAATATGGCGTTGCCAGCAACATACCCAGCCTTATGTGCCATGACCAGTGCATCTTCAACGAGGTTAGTGGTCATGCGTTCGCCGATTTGCCAACCAACTATCATCCGGGTGGTTAAATCAATGACGGTGGCGAGATACATCCACCCTTGGCCGGTACGCAGGTAGGTGATATCCCCACATAGGTGTGTCGTCGGCATCGCTGCGTTGAAGCGGCGTTGGAGCAGGTCACTGCGCTGTTTGGCGTTTGGGTCTGCGATGGTGGTCTTTTTGAATGCGCGGCGGCGTTTCGTGACCAGGTTGTTGTCTGCCATAACCTTGGCTACCGCGTATTTGGTGGTCTTGATGTTTGCGGCTGAGCAGATCAGCGTAGATGGTGCGTACCCCACCAAAGCCGTTGTGGTTGGCAAAGGCTTGCTTGACTAGTAGGGCGATTGCCTGTCGGTGTCCACGTGGAGTGGATGGTGCTGGTGGGCAGTCAAGGCGTGCTCGCCAGGCGTAATAGCCTGAGCGGGAGACTTGTAAGGCTGTGCACATCATGGTCACGGTGTAGGTGGGGTTGGGGCGGCCTTCTTCGTCGAAGTGGTAGATTACTTCGAATTTGTCTTCGGTTCGATCTCCTTGGCAAGCAAGGCTGCTGCTTTTTTTAAAAACTCGTTTTCTTTACGCAGCTCAGCAATGATTTTCGCCATCTCTTGCGGGTCATCAGAATCAGGATCACCAGCCTTGCGGTGACTGCCGGAACCGGTACCAAGTGTCCCTGTTTCCTGGGCGATCCACCGATCCAGGGTTGACTTAGCGATTTCGTATTCAGCGACAACATCAGCGCGTTTCTTACCGAGCGTCAACACCGCATCGACACACTGCTGCCGGAACTGAGGAGAATACATACGAGGCATGAAACTATCCTTCCAGATCGTTAAGGTTTCAACGTCTAAAAGAATCATGACACCTCAAACAATGAATAAGCACACAATGACGATGATGTCGCGGTGCTAAAACAAAGGCGCAGTGTGTTACTGACGGTGAGCAAACCCAACTGGCACTTGATCGTGCTGGTCTTGGAGTTGATGTGGGCACAGGTAACGCGCATAATCCTGTGCGGATAACACATCTCCGGCCTATTGCTGAAACGAATCGTGCGAACTCTCAAGAAATATCACAGCTGCACCATCAAGGTCGCAGGCCAAACAATGCAAGCTGAAACATCAAATCCAGCTAATATCCAAGAATTCCTCGAAAACTACCTAAACTGTCGTACTAAAATGACCCAACTCAGGTAAGACGGTTTCCGTAATTGGTCAGTTAAGAGAAGTATTTGGGGCGCTGTACAGCTTCCAAAGCTTGCCAATAATGACTAGCTCAAGTTCAGCAAAAAGCTACTATGTTCCTAGGCCTATCTACGTTATTAGCCTCTGAAGAATGTTTGTCTTACTCAGGACATGATGTTTTAAAAATGACTCGAGCTTGATAGCGAGGACATCTCAGAAGAGCTCTTTCGTGTTTCTTTATGAGTATCTGGGACACGGGGGTCAACGGGCGAATGAGTTACAGGGGGAGCATACTTAAGGCCGTTTTGTGCTTTAACTTTTTCTTGAGGGGAAAGTCCCACGTTAGAGTGGATGGTTTCATGTACCCAGTGAGCCCTCGGGGGGAGGTTTGTATGCCACATGGGCCTATCTTGCCCATCGATGCATTCTGGGTTAAATCCGCCGGCAGTGTGTACTGCGTAGAGAGTGTTGTTTTTGTAGACAGGTGCTCCTGAATCTCCACCGCAGGATCGTGAGTCCGTTGACGATTTTCCTTTGAACAGATCGGTATACGTAACGTTTCCAAAGTTCAAAGAGTCTACTTTCTCGGAAATGACTGTTTCCGCCGAAGAAGCATACTCATGGGGTTGACCATAACCAGTAAGTATGGCTTGATCCCCGATCTTCAACGGCTCTGTGGCCACGGTAAATGAATCGGCATTGATTCCGTCACCGACTTTAATAAGTGCAACATCTTCAGTAGAAGACTTGGTATAAATAGCAGCGATACCTGCTACTTCCCCATCTGATTGGCGGAGAAAACCATCCATAAAAGGTGAATTAGAAACACAGTGATGCGCGGTCAACCAGAAATTGTCCCCTACATAGCTTGCCGTGCAATCACGCCGAATACGTTGTTGCTGTGAGTCATCCAAGCTCGGAGTTACTGACCACAAAGCCGCAATACGATTATCATTCACCGGCACAGTACTGCTTGCCTGCAGTGAAGCGAAGTCATTATCTGCAGCGGAGGCCACAGCAGAACAAACCCCTAGAGCAGTAAATGCGCAGGCTAGAGAAGAAAGACCGAGTTTAACTATTTTCATCGGTACCCCACGAGATTAGAAAGGAGAACTTTTTCACTTAACCAGCGTAGCCTGCCACCAGGCTATAAGCTGACCTAATAGAACAACTCCTTGTTTCACTCTCATCTAAGGATCCGCCATTAAAGCTGTCTCACGCAAACTACTTGCTTTCGTCTCAGCAAGCTTATTAATCAGTACCACTCCCGGCACTGCAGCCACGCAATCATCTTTTTCTGATTCGTTATCGTCATCAGTGTCACAGGGTGCTTTTCCTGCTGATCCTAGTGATCGTTCCGTAGAGGAAATCGACAGTAAAGAAACGTCAGATGAGTACCCCACTCCAGTACTGCCAGAGTGGGCTAAAGGAGCCTCATCTGAAACTATAGAGACTGAACTTCCACCGGAAGAAGTCTCCGAGTGGACTCCGACGAAATCTCCTAAATCTACTGTACGCCCTGGAGAAATGCGTAGCGATAGGGAAGAAATACCGGGTGATTTCACCAAAGAAGAGGCGGATCTTGCAGAAACAAAAGAAGCACAGCTGCAAGAAGAAGATAACCCGACCCTAAATTCTGCCCCAGGTTGCAAAGTTTACTGGCCTTCTCCTTTTGAAGTATGCGGTGCAATCCGGGAACTTTATGATTCCATGGGCGGACCGAAAAGCTTTCTGACGTTTCCTAAAAGCAACGAACTAACTAATCCTGACGGTGTTGGTAAAAGGTCTGAATTCGTCAACGGGTTTATCTATTGGCATCCAAAGACAGGTGCTCATACTGTTAGCGTTCCTGCAACCGTCGTGTGGGCAAAGCATGGTTGGGAACGCGGGCACTTCGGGTACCCAATGACTAATGATATCGCTCTCGGAGATAGTTGGTATAAACAAAAATACCAAGGTGGCTACATCTACACACGAAACTCCATTCCAGCAGTACAAGCAGGAATTCAGGGGCGAATCTATGACAAATGGCAGGACATGGGGGCCGAAAAGAGTACCTTAGGTTTCCCTATCAGCAGCGAAGAGAAAACACCTGATGGGATTGGGCGATACAACCTTTTCCAAAAAGGAATTATGGTTTGGCACCCCAAATTCGGCGCTCACGCTATAACAGGCGATGTGCTACTCCAATGGGTGTATGCAGAAGCAATCGGAGAAGGTCAGGGGTATCCCACCGGAGATCCGCAAGATTTTCAAGAGGGGTGGAAGCAGCAGCCCTTTGAAAAAGGAAAAATTTATGGTTTCCAGCTAGAAAAATTTTTCCCAGAATACCTCCCCGGAGCAGGACTCGAACAAGATACACCTACCCTACAAGGCAGCGGAATTGCTGGAGGCAATGACTACACCGATGAACTTCTTCTGGAGACTAGGGATATGTGTGGTAAACCCATACTGCTGCGACGTGGATGGTTTAATACGACGGACAAAGCTCCATGGGGATATGACAAAATTGTTTATAAGCACAACATTTGGAGTTTGTGGTCTATAAAAACCGTGCTTAATAACTCTTGTATACGAGAGCCTCAGGGCCCTTCTATGAGATATGAAGAAATGGTTTATCAAGTCAAATGCTCTGATCCGGTAGGAGCAGTTTGCCAGCTCACTGGTAAATCTTTTGCATACCGTGCGATTGTTGAGCCGAAACCTCGTGGAAACGCTTCAGAGCCACGCGGAATTACTACTATGTATCCCATTCACAATACTGGTACTCACGGAATGAGCGACAAGGCCCCCAGCTGGTTTAGTACAGATATTCCCACTTTGGATTTATGGAAATGGCAGTAACCCCAGAGCATCATTTTGATTTAAAGGCTGCCGCGTTTTCCTTGGCAGAGATCCTTAATAAGGATGCTTTGAGTGAAAATAGATTTAGGGATGACGCCGCTACATCATTGCCGAAATTTCATGGCGCCGCTGCTTGGATCAATACCTTCTTATACATCATTTTGAAAGTAGAAACATCTAACGGCACAGCCTTTGTGGGGTTTGAAACCATCTTCCACCCTGAGGGAACTTTTCAAGAATACTCGGTTGAGTATGAAAATGTCCACGACTTGTGGGCATACGAAATTGCTGGTGAATCATTTCTTAAAGAACTCGATTTTGAGGATCCGGATCGTATCACTTGGTTGAAAACAGATAGGAAAAGTTTCGTTCCTTCTACATGGAACGACTTGCTCGATTTTAATCATGCTTCGAATCAAATATGGATGCAGGATTAAAGGATTTTCCTCTTGACTATCGTCACGAAGGTACTTGACCGAACTGTTTAAGCAGATCGAGAACCGCCGCTTCGCCGAGGGCCACACCCATGACTCTGAAATCGCGCTGCTTCTCGACGAAAACGCGCGCCTCGGTAAGGACGGCACCTACCCAATTAAGTAAGATTCCAGCTTGTTAGGGGAAGCGCCCCCGGTTACCAGTGAGGGTAACCGAGGGGCGCTTCGTCGTTAAGCGGAAACGGAGGGATTTTTCACCTGACGTGGCTCAAGTCAGTAAGACGGTTTCCGTAATTGGTCAAAGATTCCTTGAAGGCGTGTAGAAAATGGTGCTGCCACGTGCTTTGACGGAATCATGCCTCTAATCAGCGATACTTCTCTAATCGGGACTCACGGGAGCCTCCGAACCTACCCCATAGCATGATGCCAACTAGAAAAACTATTAAAGACTCAGCGAAACTTATCGGTTCCCACCACGCACCTTCATAGGGCTGAGCAGGTACCGGAAGCGGGAAACCCTCCGGTATAAGCATATGGAGTGATGCAATCCCAATTAATGCCACCAAGCTCACCGCAGTACCAATTGCCTGCCCCCACAAAGTAACCGAGATGAAAGCGAGTCCTGCGGCAGTTAAGGTGCCAACTAAGATATATTCGCTACCTGGCGGAACGCTGCTACCGATATAGTTCGCTGCCCGCGCTGCACGTCGCACATTGATAGCTACCACCCCGACACTCGCACACACTAAGGCTATAAATGTAACGGCCAACCCTTGCGATAAAGAGGCCATTCGCGCTCGTCGGCAGCCCAAGTCAATCGATCGTAAGCGTGGCACACATACTCCGATTGCTGCGATTGTCGCAGTGTACATCCACCATTCGGCGATGGTGAAATATTTTTCACCAGTTACACTTGGGATCCCAAATGTGTAGCCACCAATTACCCCTAGAACGAGTGCTGCACTGAACAGAAGAAGAAAAATCGTGCGCCAGGGGGCCGGAATAAGAGCTCTCATCACTCCGAAACCACCCCAAACCACTCCCACTGTGCTGTGCAGCTAGCGATTTCGTCTGAGTGCGTAGCAATCCCCGCAATGATCACGTCCAACGGGGTGTTCGCAAAAGGATCCTCTTGCCCATAAAGCGATCCGCCCTCCGCTGCACTATCTCGCACAATGCGTCCCGAGGAATCACGGGCCAGCCCAACATGCTGCTCTAACCCTGCCACAGCGAGTAGATGTGTATTTAATTCGCTATTCAGTCGCACGGATTCTGGATGTTCATTGCCGTTACAAACGGCGGTACTGACGACCGATTCAATCACACTGATTCCGAGACCCGTGCGATGCTGCCAGGGCTGGTAGATGATCTCACGCCCGAGACTGTCTGTTTTGCCAAAGACTGGGGTATAGACTATTTGCTCTGGCGACACGATTTCCCCGACCACATCAAGCGCCTGATTTGCACTGTCAATACTGCGCTGCAACGCAGGCTCATTAGCTGTATTTACGCACACCGAAATGTTCGGTCTTTGAGTACTGTCACACATTAACTCTTGCTCATACTCAGGCAACGAAGAGGTTGCTATACCGACTGCGAAACCTAAACCGGCAGCCACAAACGGCAAGGCGCTTAGAGCACGGCCTGGTGTGTAAGGATCTGCAGCCCGGCTCGCCAGGAAAACTGCTCCCACCAATGCCACCGCAGCGAGCATGAGGGCTAGACTCACTGCCCACAGTTTGGCGGGCGAGGGAGCCATGTCTGAATACCTTTGAATCCCTAGTGGCCACAGGAAACTAAAAGTGGCACTGTACGCGCCGAAAAGCAAAGTGATACCGCCAGACAAAATAACACGTGCGATGAGCTGAATACGACGAGTGAGAGTGGCGACCACAATGCCTAAAGCTGTGCTTCCGACAACGAATCCTGCGCCTGCGATAAGAGACGAAAAGAAGAATCGAATATCCAGTGAATTCTCCCCTAGAAGGGGAAGAAGTAGTATACCTGCGCTTATAACAAGCGCGGTAAGAGCACTTAGAACGCTTACACCTGCTATGTAGCTATAACGAACCGCAATTGCTTGTTTTCCTGACGGACTCATTAACATGCTATGTGGAGAGTAGCGACTGAAACGCCATGCTGCCCCCATGGTGGCCAACACACCTGCGACCAAGCCTACCGTTCGCAGTGAAATATCAAAATCCTCATATCCAGCCCAAGGCAGGCGCGCTAAGCGAATGGCCTGTGCACAGGAGAACGAGATAATAAGCCCGATTATTACGGAGTACCCAGCGTCGAGAAGCAACGGGGCAGTCAAAGTCGAAGACATACTGCCGTGATTTTGAGAACGAGAAGCGCGGTGTTTCTCTGGCGATGGCTTGTGTAAGCCAATGGAGCTTCGTTGAGAATGGTCCATTGCTACCGCCTTGGATCACATTTCTGTTTGACAACCGTCGACACAGAAGGATGCGCATGCAGCATCTGCTGGTATGCCTGTTCTATGGAGGAATCACGTGAAGCTTTGCCATTGGGAAGAGTAGCAGTAAATTGCGCGTAACTTCCGGAAAACACTATTTGACCGGCCTTGATCATCGCAACTTCCGGATCAAGAAAACGGACATCTTCCAACAAGTGGGTACTAAGCAATACGGTTGCGGACGTAGCAATGTCCGCTATCAATCGGCGAATCTCTACCCGCACCTCCGGGTCAAGACCCACTGTCGGCTCATCTAACAGCAGCACTGATGGTTCGTGTAACAACGCACATGCGAAACCGGCACGTCGAAGCTGACCACCCGAAAGTTCCCCGACGCGAGAGTTGCGTTTCTCCGCTAGATCCAGTCGTTCGAGCACAGAATCAATCAGTTGCCGGTTACGAGCTGCGGGCACTTTGTGAACCCAACACAGATAGCTCAACACCTCAGACAAGCGCATCCGTTTAGGCAATGAAATATGCTGCGGAACTACACCAAGTTGAGCCCGATAATCTTCGACCGTTGCCCGATCTACGCGAGTATCGTTGTAAAATACGTCTCCTTGAGTTGGTGAGATACTGGTTCCAATGATGTTCATTAGCGTCGATTTCCCTGAACCATTGGGACCCAGTAAAGCCGTGGTGCCGGAAGAAAAAGTAACGCTGATATTGTCAAGGGCTTCTACTGCACCTCCACCCCTTCCGTATACATGGCTTACGCCCTTCACCGTTATCAACCAAACCCCTCCTTATAGAAATTAAAGAAACGTATCACAAAATCAATCAGGGTTTCAGTGATACGTTTCTACTAGATGTGTACTTGCCTGTAGTCGTGTCATGCTGTCTTCACGGACAGCGGTTCTACAGGAATACCTAACACAGAACCCTACGCTCGCCCTTGTCGAAACTGTTGCCTGTCGAACTTTCAACCCGAGTATAATAGGCTCCTCGACCAGCACACCTCCCCACTGCTACAGCCGTAGAGTTACCTGCCCCATCTGCAACAGCGACAACCTTATCGGGAGCAAAGCGAACATGCTTCATAATTTTAACCTTGTAAGTGGCCCAGTTACTGCACCCCTCACGTCCGCCTCGCGCCCCCAGCCAGGGGCCGTTTGCATTCTGACTGACCTCCCAAACAATAAACCTGCATCCACTAGGTGCGCTTGGAGTCATCCCTAAAGGCTGAATGCCACCAACTCCTCCGGAAGTATCGTCTGGTCCAGTAGAGGGATTGTTAGCCGTCACCCAAGACACATCATCATGAACACTAGCTGCGTGCACGGGCGACACCAAGCTGGTAAGCGCTAAAGTACGACAGCAAGCGTTGCGAGTAGTTTCTTCATCAGTACCCTTTCTGGTAGTTGTAGCCAAGCTACACAATGGGCTACGAATAGATGCTCAGGCAACCCCTTAGCGTCGCTTCTCATACACCTTGTGTAGGATTTTTGCAAATCATCCATGACTCGTCAAGAGGTTGCCCTAAGAAAAATTGTGATGGCAAAATTAGCGCCCAAAATAGAAAGGGAAACCAAACTTGAGCCAAAATGGTCCTGCCCCAACCCAGATCGATGAAACGCCTACCGTCTACCGAATTAGCTTCACCCCCAGCTGGGCTGTGTCAAGTTTTTTAGACGGTTAAACTGTTTTATTGTTGGTTGTGGGGGGTTAGGCTGCGGGGTTGGTGGCGTGTTTGCAGCGGGTGATGAATTGGCGCATTGCTTGGGCGGGGATCATTCCGGTGGAGGAGTGGATGCGGCGGCGGTTGTAGTAGGTTTCGATCCAGTGGCCAACTTCGTAGCGGGCGTCAAATTTAGTCGCGAATTGCTTCCGTTCATACAGCAGGTGCAGTTTCGAGGGTGTCAAGTTGTTTGTGTGTGGGGTTGATTTTATAGGTAGTTTTGGAAGCGGTCGGGGTAGGCTACGGACATTTGGTTGATGGCTTGTTTCCACCCTGCCACGCGTGCACCTTCTATGAGGCGTCCGGCTGTGGCAGCAACCTTTTTGCCTTCTTTGGCTCGTTTGGCGGCACGGCGATCTTCGATATTGCAGATCATCAACCACAGCGTCTTGACTGCGGATTCATCGTTAGTGAACTGCACCCTATTACGGGTGGCTTTACGTAGTTGATTGTTAAACGATTCAATCGAATTCGTCGTGTAGATCACCTTCCTCGCTGCTGGCGGGAACTGTAGAAACGGTATAAACCGATCCCACGCATCGCGCCACACTTTCACTGATTGCGGATATTTCTGCCCCAGCTCAGTTGCAGCAAAGTGTTCTAACGCTTGCGCTGCCTGGTCCTCATCAGCAGCGGTGTAGATCTGCTTTAAAGCCGCTGATACTGCTTTACGGTCCCCGTACGCAACCCACCGGTTGGCTGCCCTGATCAGGTGGACGATACAGGTTTGAACCATCGAGTTCGGCCAGGTCGCTTCGACTGCTTCTGGCAGGCCTTTCAACCCATCACAGCACACGATGAAAACGTCTTTAACACCCCGGTTAGCCAGGTGGGAACAGACCTGTGCCCAGAACGAGGCTCCTTCTTCTTTGGCAATCCAAATACCCAGGATGTGCTTAATACCGTCCATATCCACCCCGATAGCCAGATAAGCAGACTTGTTGACCACTCGCCCACCATCACGGACTTTGATACGCAGTGCATCGAGGAACACCACGGGGTAGAACTCATCTAGCTGGCGGCTTTGCCACTGCAGTACTTCGTCGAGCACTGCATCAGTAACCGCAGAGATCGTCTCATGCGACACATCGATCTTCAAGGCTGTGGCTAGGTGGTGTTGGATATCACGGATGGTCATCCCACCGGCATACAAACTAACGATCATGTCATCGACATCGGTCAGGCGACGTACTCCTTTAGGCACCATCGTCGGAACAAACGTCCCCTGCCGATCACGGGGCACATCAATGGTGACAGGCCCATAGTTAGAATCCACGGTCTTTGGATAGCTGCCATTGCGGTGGTTATCAGCCCGAGCAGCGTTTTTGGCTGCCCTGTCACCAGACTGATAGCCGAGGTGGACATCCATTTCCGCCTGCAATGCTGCCGATAGCGAGGCTTGCAGCATGCCCCTGACCAGTTCATTGGCATCCGTAGTAGAGGTTGCAAGCTCCTTGATGATTTTAGCTACCTCAGGATTGGCAAGCAGTTTCTCCTCAATAGCATCAATCCGAGCTTTATCCTCTGGATCACGTCGCGTCATAGTCGTCATTGTGGTTCATCTCCTCATGCAGGATCGGTATCCCACACACAAACCATCTGACACCATCGCAGTTTCAGTGTGGAGAAAAACGACTCTGCTACCGCATTATCCCAGCACACTCCGACTTCACCGATGCTTAAACGCACATCCATCCGACAGGCGGCAGCGGCAAATTGCTTCGAGGTGTACTGCGAACCACGATCCGTGTGGAATATGGCGTTGCCAGCAACATACCCAGCCTTATGTGCCATGACCAGTGCATCTTCAACGAGGTTAGTGGTCATGCGTTCGCCGATTTGCCAACCAACTATCATCCGGGTGGTTAAATCAATGACGGTGGCGAGATACATCCACCCTTGGCCGGTACGCAGGTAGGTGATATCCCCACATAGGTGTGTCGTCGGCATCGCTGCGTTGAAGCGGCGTTGGAGCAGGTCACTGCGCTGTTTGGCGTTTGGGTCTGCGATGGTGGTCTTTTTGAATGCGCGGCGGCGTTTCGTGACCAGGTTGTTGTCTGCCATAACCTTGGCTACCGCGTATTTGGTGGTCTTGATGTTTGCGGCTGAGCAGATCAGCGTAGATGGTGCGTACCCCACCAAAGCCGTTGTGGTTGGCAAAGGCTTGCTTGACTAGTAGGGCGATTGCCTGTCGGTGTCCACGTGGAGTGGATGGTGCTGGTGGGCAGTCAAGGCGTGCTCGCCAGGCGTAATAGCCTGAGCGGGAGACTTGTAAGGCTGTGCACATCATGGTCACGGTGTAGGTGGGGTTGGGGCGGCCTTCTTCGTCGAAGTGGTAGATTACTTCGAATTTGTCTTCGGTTCGATCTCCTTGGCAAGCAAGGCTGCTGCTTTTTTTAAAAACTCGTTTTCTTTACGCAGCTCAGCAATGATTTTCGCCATCTCTTGCGGGTCATCAGAATCAGGATCACCAGCCTTGCGGTGACTGCCGGAACCGGTACCAAGTGTCCCTGTTTCCTGGGCGATCCACCGATCCAGGGTTGACTTAGCGATTTCGTATTCAGCGACAACATCAGCGCGTTTCTTACCGAGCGTCAACACCGCATCGACACACTGCTGCCGGAACTGAGGAGAATACATACGAGGCATGAAACTATCCTTCCAGATCGTTAAGGTTTCAACGTCTAAAAGAATCATGACACCTCAGTTGGCTTGTTCATACCCGTGTTCTAGGTCCCTGGTAACGGTCTCAATTATTTCCGGCAGATCAATTAGGTTGTCGGGCGAGAGAGTTTTAGATTGCAAAGACTCCCAGTCAACCGTTACTGAAGAGCCAGCGCCCAAATAGGCATTGGCAATAAGCAACTCTGGCTTACCTCGATAAACCCACCTTCCGGCGGAAAGGTATTCCACATCCCGAGCGAGCAGATCAAATCCGATATCATCAAAGTGCCAGCCTTCGTTCTTGAGATAATGTTTACCAACCGGCTCGGCCCCTAAAGCGCTGTCCCCTTCTTCGACGATATAGTACCCCGGATAAAACACATCCCAGGTTTCCGAGGGGCGCTTCGTCGTTAAGCGATTCTTCTGGTGTTTTGGAACCCGCGTGCCCAATCCCCGATTCCACAAAGTGCCGAAGCTCAGCTCCACAAAGTGCCGAATCTCAGGTCCACAAAGTGCCGAACATGTAGAATAAGCGCATGTCACAAACCACAGGAAGCTACCAGCCTAGAGTTACCGATTCCGAGTTAAGGCAAACCCTCGAATCGAACGGCGCGGTGCTCATTGAAGGCCCGAAGGCGTGCGGCAAAACCGCAACCGCCTCCCAAGTGGCACACACAATTTACCGGCTAGACGTGGACCCCCAGGCTCGCGCGCTTGCTGAGGTGGCACCCGAAATCCTATTTTCACATGAACCCCCGGTCCTGCTCGACGAGTGGCAAGAATTTCCAAAGTTGTGGAACCACACGCGACGCGCCGTGGACGACAGGACTGGTACACCCGGTCTGTACATTTTGACGGGGTCTTCCACCCCAAATGACGAGGTTCGCAGGCATTCCGGGGCAGGCCGGATTTCGGTCATCGCCCAGCGCACAATGAGCCTGTTCGAAACCCACCACTCATCGGGAGCAGTATCGTTGCGCGAGATTCTCGGCGGTGATTTTTCCACCCACCAATCCCACCCGATGACTGTGCCTGAGATGGTAGAACGCATCGTGATCGGAGGATGGCCGGCGTTGCTTGACGCGGATGAGGCTCGTGCGATGAAGTACCTCCGCGATTACCTGGCGAACACCGCACACCTTGATGTTCCAACACTGATCGGCCCCCGGCGAAGCCCCGATACCGCTACCGCCACGATGCAGTCCATCGCACGCAATACGGCAACCGAAGTCAAGGTGTCAGAAATTGCGAAGGACGTGGGTGTGGATCGAGATACAATTCCAATCTATCTTGACGCCCTCCATCGGTTACGGCTGGTCGAGGAACAGCCAGCGTGGCGAACTCACCTGCGCTCCAAAGCAACTCTTCGATCATCGCCAAAACAACATTTCGTGGATCCGTCTCTTGCCGCAGTAGCGTTGGGCGCATCGACCGAGACGCTACTGCATGACCTCAACACCACCGGATTCCTGTTCGAATCTTTGGTGGTGCGTGACTTGCGTATCTATGCCCAGATCGCAGATGCCACCGTGTACCATTACCGAGATTCTTCCGGACGAAAGGCGGACGCTATTGTCCAGGACCGGCGTGGGCGCTGGTGCGCTGTCAAGGTGAAGTTGGGCCAGGGCCAAATTGATGCGGCTGCGGCAAATCTGCACCATTTTGCTGAGACGATCGACACGACGAGAGTTGGTGAACCAGCTGCGTTAATTGTGGTGACCGTAGGCGATGTCGCTTATCGACGGCCTGACGGAGTGCTCGTCGTACCGATTAATGCATTGGGACCTTAGTGCTTAACCGACAAGGATCCTGTCAATTGCCGGGGATGCTTTTAGTGGGTAAAGTTCAGCGCATGAAAATTAGTCGCATGGTGACGGGCATAGCCACCGCCCTCGCTGTTGTCACTGCAAGCCTCATCGGCCCCTCCGCCGCCCTGGCAACCCCGCCTGAGGCCGCCATGTCCAGCACCATCGGCCACGAACTGGCGCAGGCCAACATGTCTTCCGGCCATGGCCCACGCGGGCCTCATGTCACCGCCCCTGATGTATCCGGCGCGCACCTTGTCGCTAAACGCCACCTGCACGGAAACCGATGGGAGATCGACGTTTACTCCCCAGCGATGGGCACCACCATTACGAGCATGGCCTTGATCGCTCCTGGTCATGCACCACGGCCTACCTTTTACCTTCTGTCCGGCTCAGAAGGTGGTCAAGCCGGGCAGAACTGGGCCATCAACTCCAATTACGAGCAATTCTTCGCCGACAAGCATGTTAATGTGATCACTCCGCTGGGTGGGCAGCGCTCCTTCTACTCGGATTGGGAAAACGTTGATCCCGCTCTAGGCAACTACAAGTGGACTACTTTCATCGCTTACGAACTGCCCAGCGTGATTGACCGAGAGTTCCACGGCAACGGACGCGATGCAGTGGGCGGGATTTCTGCCTCGGGTAGTGGCGCGATGGATCTGGCCGCCCACAACCCTGGCCGGTTTAAGGCGGCAGCCTCTTATTCTGGGTGCCCGTCGACTGGCGGGGCGTTCGGGTGGGCGTACGCGTCCGTGATTACTGGCACTGCGGGTGGCTCGTCGCATAACGCGTGGGGCCTGCCGGACAGCCCGAATTGGAACGCCCATAACCCTGTGCGCAATCTGGATCGCCTGCGCAATACGGCCCTGTTTGTTTCCTCCTCCCACGGTATCCCCAGCGCACGTGAGCGCGACCTGCAGCCGATCTGGATCGGTCCCCGCCTGGTGGAGCTTGGCTCTCACGCATGTTCCGAGTACTTTACGACGCACGCCCGTAACGCTGGCCTCCATGTCACCCGTTATACCCCGACTCACGGGGCACACTCCTTCTTCCTGTTTGAGGAGTCGATGCGTGAATCGTGGAAGGTGATTGGGCCTGCCATCGGGACCTAAACCAGCCTGGGCATAATCGGGCCTCGCGCGCAGACATTCTGGTCTATGATTGATTGTGTGCGCCAAAATCCTATTTCTCTGGCCGGGGTGACCGTTACCACGCACGATGGTGTCACCCTCCTCAATGATGTTTCGCTCGAACTGCCCGGATCTCACACCGCCCTCCTGGGTCGCTCCGGTTCCGGAAAATCTCTCATCGCGGCAGCCCTGACGTCACGCGTTCCGCAAACCTTGAAGCTCAGTGGCACTATCAACGCCCCGAAGCGGGCCACATTGATCCACCAGAACTCGGCTGATGCCTTTAACCCCGTAGTACGGATGGGCCACCAGCTTTCTATCGCCGAACCAGACCGCCAGAAAGTCTTCGACACCCTGGCAACGCTCGGTTTCGACTCACCCCAGGACGTGCTTCAACGTTTCCCGGCAGAGCTCTCAGGCGGGCAGCGCCAGCGCCTAGCAATCGCCATGGGTGTACTCGCTGGCACAGAGTTAATCGTCGCCGACGAACCCACCAGTGCCCTCGACCCAATCAACCAGCAAGCCGTGGTCAACGCTCTCGCTTCCATCCACAACTCCACGGTTTTGTTTATCACCCATGACATCGCTTTGGCGGCTGCCTGCTGCGAGAATTTCTACATAGTCGATCATGGAATGATAGTGGAGCACGGTAGCCGCGAAGAGATCCTCAACGCTCCCCAACATGCCGCCACCCAAGAATTGATCGACATCGCACGTTCACGCCACGAGGTTCCAGCGTGACAACTTCAATCAGCACTTCTACTACCAACGGTTTACGGGCCACCAACATCGTGGCAGGGTATCGCGCCGACAACCCTGTTCTTCACAACGTCGATCTCGTGGTAGCACCGGGCCAACGAGTCAGTATCATCGGCCGCTCCGGTTCCGGAAAATCAACACTGCTCAAGGTGCTCTTAGCCCAACTAGCTCCCTTTTCAGGGCAGGTGACCTACCAGGGCACCCCGATTGAACCGGGGCCAGTGGCGTCGTTACGCGACTATCGTCGGCACGTGCAATACATCCCGCAAGACCCGGCTTCCTCTCTTGATCCCCGGATGACGGTACGCCAGCTGATCCTTGAGCCTTTGCGCCAGCTGAAAGTACCAGGCGATCATGAGGCTGCTATGTCGCGCGCGCTGGAGCAGGTGCAGCTGGGGCAGGAATTTCTCGCTCGTCGACGACATCAGCTCTCCGGAGGTCAAGCGCAGCGCGTGGCTATCGCCCGCGCATTGGCCACGGGTGCTACGACGATCTTGGCGGATGAGCCGGTCTCGGGGCTCGATCTGCCCCTCCGCAATGAAGTCTTATCTGCCTTCGCAGGATTGGAGGGCGTGTCCATCGTCCTGGTCACCCACGATCTTGATGCCGCCAACTTTTTATGTGACCACGCCATAGTTTTGCACCAAGGGAGAGTGGTCGAGCGGGCCCCGACCAGCCAGATCGTGTCTGATCCCCAACACGACGAAACGGTTCGGCTTGTCTCAGCAATGCCGCGCATCTAGCGGCGCGGCCCGGTGCTGTGGCTGAGAGCAATCCGGGCCTCTGCTTAACACCCAACTAGATGAAAATGATTTCTTTTCTGTGATACAACTAAATAATTACAATCTTTATCCTCGAGAAAAGAGACACAATGTACCCTGTACTCAAAAAGATCGCGGTTACCGCTGTCGTCAGCAGCGTCCTATTTACCTCCGCCTGTTTCGCCGAAGACAGCGCAGGTAATAAGGCAGCAGACGGCAACCGGATCACCATCGGAGGAATGTCCTCCCCAGATTCCAACCTCAGCCCGCTTTCCGACGATGCTTTGATGCTCTCACAGTGGGCAGTCGGCGAAACACTCACCCGGCTTGACGAGGACAATGTTGCCCAACCACTACTTGCGCAGTCTTGGGAACAAATCGACGAGACCACCTGGCGATTTACCATCCGAGACGGTGTGAAGTTCCACGACGGAACCGAGCTGACAGCACAGCAAGCAGCTGACGCGCTCAATTTCGCCAACACCGCCTCCCCGCAGCCCCGCGTGCTTGACAGTGTGGACTACACATTCAGCGCTGATGGCACAGATGTGATCGTCGAAAGTGCGCAGCCAGACCCCTTGGTCGCCGAAATGCTGTCCTCCCCCAATCTCATGATTCTGGCGGAGGCCGCCTACGGTGATGGCACCATCGATCCCATCGGGCACGGAACCGGACCATTCGAACTTGTTGCTGTTGATGGCAACTCGTCTGCCACAATGGAAGCTTTCGACGACTACTGGGGCGAGCCCGCAGCACTGGCAGGCTTTGAAGCCCAATTCATCCCTGACCCCACGGCACGTAGCGCGGCTGTTCGCACCGGCACCGACGTGGTGACAAGTCTTTCACCGACCACGCTGACAGAAGTTGACCCAGAACGCATTGTGGAGGTAGCAACAGCACGCACCACCACCTTGCACTTCAACACTGATTCTGGTGTGTTCTCCGATCCGGCAATGCGCACCGCAGCCGCAGAAGCTATTGACACATCCACTCTGGTAGATACTGTTTTTGAGGGCTACGGGGACGTGGCCGAAGGATTTTTCGGGCCCGCACTACCGTGGGCACAGCCACTGCGCTCCGAGGATGACTACACCAAGGAGCTTGAAAAACGCGTACCAGCAGCTTCCCCAGAAGACGTTAAAGGCACCGAGATCACGCTAGCCACTTACACCGATCGTGCGGAGCTGCCAGAACTTGCAGTACGCATTGAGCAATACCTAGAAGATGCCGGCTTTGTAGTCACCCAGGAAGTGCGCGACTATGACTACATCGAACAAGATGCTTTCGACGGAAAATTTGACTTGTTCATCCTCTCACGCAACACCATTTTGGATTCCGGCGACCCGGTAGCTTTCCTTACCTCCGACTACGGCTGCGATGGCTCCTACAACCTCTCACTGTTCTGCGATCCGGAGGTAGATCAACTCATCGACACAGCTGCGAGCACCGAAGTCGGCCCGGACCGCCAGAAGGCAATCATGGATGTTGAGGCAGCACTGCTCAGTCGCTTGGCAAGCCTGCCCCTAGTCAACGAGGTTGGTCTTAATGGCGAATCTGACCGAGTTAACGGCGTGGTCCACGACCCGCTATCACGCCGCCTGATTACAGAGTCCACCACAACGACCGCGTCGAATCAGTAAGTCGACCCAGTATCTCGATTCAGTAGTGCGTTTCGATGATGACAATTGTCTCCCGCCTCGTCGCAATTTTGGGCTTGTTGGTGCTCATCGGGCTGCTGCCCTGGTTGAGCACCGCCAGCCCCGAATACACCATTTTGCGCACCCGCTACGCAGAGCTGCCGGTCACAGAAGAGAATCTGGCGGCAGTCCGCAAAGAACTCGGCCTTGACCAAGGGCCTGTCCAGATCTTCCTTGACTGGTTCCTCGGCCTGCTCACAGGTGATCTGGGAACGTCATGGGTGAGTAACCAACCCATCGGCCCCGGCATGGTTCGTGCCTTGGGTGTGTCCTTGACCTTGATGGGTTTTGCTCTCGTCGTGTCTCTTGTGATTGCCGCGCTGGTTTGTGTGCCCATTATGGTCACGGGCCTGCGCGGGAGGTCCTCTCGCGGGTCTGGGCTGGTCTCGGTTCTGCTGACCTCGCTGCCAAGCTTCTTGCTGGCCACATTCCTGCTGATTATCGGCGCGTTGTGGCTGGGCTGGTTTCCACCCTTTGGGTGGCGCGGTCTTGATTATGCGGTGCTGCCGTCGCTGGCTTTAGGTATCCCCACCGGTGGCTACCTGGGGCGTTTGCTTTCCGACGCGCTGCACGACACCTTCCGCGAACCCTGGGTAGAAACCTGGCGCCAAGCCGGTGCCAGCAACACCAGACTCGGCCTTGCAGTACTGCGCCGCGGGCTACCTTCAGTATTCAGCCAGATAGGCCTAGCTATAGTGGGACTCACCGGCGGGGCCGTGGCGGTAGAAGAAATTTTTGCCATCCCCGGCTTGGGGCGTTCCACCCTGTCGGCAGCCTCCTCTCAAGACATCCCGGCGCTCCAGGCCGGGGTACTCCTGCTACTGATTATCGCCGTGCTCGCCGGCATCGGCTCAGAGCTGGTGCGCCGAGCCTTGTTGGGGCCAGCCCACAAGTTACAGTCCGCTCCAGTCCCGGCACCCAGCCGCTACCGGCAGCGCCGCGACCTGATCGTGCCACTAGTCAGTGGTGGACTATTAGCAGCCATCGTCATCGCAGGTCTTTTTCGCGACCCCTACTCCACCGCCCACGGCAGGTTAGAAACCCCTAGCTGGCATCTACCTTTCGGCGCAGACTCCTCGGGGCGTGACCTGCTTGCACGAGTCGCCCACGGCACATTCGGTACCGTCGGAATGGCGCTGCTGGTCACCCTGGGATGTTTACTTATTGGTTTTCTCTTCGGTTTATTGGGGCGCGCCGGGGTGGGTTTCATCGAGGTGGCCAATGCGGCACCGGCGACGATCGCGGGACTTATTATGGCCGCTGTGACCGGGCCCAGCCTGGCAGGCGCAGCGCTTGCTGTCATGCTGGTGCGGTGGGCCCCACTGGCTTCTCATACCGTCGCTTTGCTTGATGAGGCCAAATCACGAACATATATTCAAATGCTGCCAATCCTAGGAACCGGGAAAGCGCGCACGCTGACCCACTACCTCATCCCCGATGTTTTTCCCGCCCTCATCCGGCACGCCGCACTACGCTTCCCTGGCACGGCTTTATCAATCGCTGGCCTTGGTTTCCTTGGCCTGGGTGCCAGCCCACCAACCCCGGAATGGGGCTTGATCCTTTCCGGGGCAGTGAACTACGCAGAAAGCGCACCGTGGGCCACAGCTTCTGCGGCAAGCGCGTTGGTGCTGGTCTCCATCCTGGCGGTTAGCCTCTCCTCGCTTCCGCCCCGAGCACCTAAAACAGTCGTTGCAACCCCTGCTGATCAGGCTGAACCTAAACTAGCCGCGCACTAAAAATAGGTTTGTGATGTGGTGGTTTTGGTGTAAGTCACATGCTACTGCTGCGCCAAGCCGAAGTCCTTTTCATACTTAGAGCCGGAGCTTTGGGAAAATCGCGAAACTACTGTAGCGTGGATCAACGACGCAACTAGGACATGTTGGTTTGGTTATGATGGGGCTAGCCCACGAAAAGAACTTATAGCCTGCGAAAAGAAAGGAAAAGGAGGGAGTGACAAGTGACAATCCTGAACGTACCAGTTCCACAGATTCCGAAATGGCCGGGAATTCGCGTGGGAATTCTTTCCCTATTCGACACGGAGGGAACCTGGACGATGGACGCGATTCGCAAACTGATGCCTCCACCGAAGCTGGAAGGGAATTTGAACGAGACCCTGTTGAGGGCTTCGATCTCGATAAAGCCCGCCAAGATCCCGTCCTCCTCGCAAAAATAAGTGCGTATCTTCAGGAGAACCATCTTCACTTACCGGTATTAACTCCAGATCAAGCCACCATGGCGAAAATGCGTGAGGAGACCCCTGAATTATATGAGTTCTACATTGACTCTATGAAAAAAGGGGTGCAAGCAGATTATATCCAGCGCACGTACCCATACACAGAGCCACTTAAGAATGCTAACGCAGGCCGGAGGTATGGTTTGGTTGCAGTCATCGGTGTCTTAATAATTGCTGGATACGCCCTATATCTAGACCATCCGTGGTTCGCAGGGGTGATTACAGCCATCGACATCATTGGACTCGCAGCTATATTTAGCAATTCGCCCCGATCATCGGAAAAACCGAAAAACACTGGCGAATCCTAGCACGAACCAACCTTATTGTCCTTTGCCGTCAACCTGCAGGGAGGGAGTCCAGGTTACACCGTGACCACCACCGCCACGCTATCTTTCACCACCTCATAACGCCACCGTTCTCTCCCCTTTAACTTGGGTAGCAGACGCAGAAACCATCCTGAAGAAAATAGCCCACACAGGCACCACTTTTGAGTCCAGCACGAAACAGAAACTCAACTAAAGGACATTAAACTAGCTACGCCTTATGCTGATTCGTCTGGCTCGTCCGGCTCGTCCGGGTAGGCAGAGCTGGCGGGTGGAACAGTACGAGCCACCAACACTGCCACCACGCCAGCAATCAACAACGCCACAGCAATCGCCCACCAAGCGCGCGAGCTCGATGGGTCGTCGTAAAGCGGGCCCACCGCGGTCGCCGCAATCAGCACAGCCAACCCGCCGAAAGAGTTCAGCACTCCAAAATACGTACCCAAGCGACGCTCCCGCGCCAGCACACCAACCAGGTCCCGCGAGACGGGCACAGCCAGCATCTGCCCCACGCTGAGCGTAACGACGAACACCACAGCCACCGCCAGGCTGTCCCACCAATTCGTCACCGCCACCCACACAAACGCGGCGGCCTGAATGGCAAACCCCACCCCGATCGCGCGGCTGCGGCCCATGCGCGCCGCCACACCATTCAATGGCATTTGGCCAAACACACTGACAACCGAGGCGATGATAAACATGGAGCCAAGCGCCGCCTGCGAGCCGGAGGCCCGCTCCACTTCCACCGGAAGCCCCTGGTACAGCTGGTTATAGCCCACCAAATACACCGAATAGGCCACAGCGAAAATAACAAACTTCTTGTTTGAAAACACCTCCCTAAAACCAGTCAGCGCGGACTGGCGCGTGGGTGTCTCAATAGCTGGTGTGATCAGCAGATGCAGCACAAAAATGATGCCAAAAAGTGCCGCACCACTATAGGCAACTAGTTGGAACCCCAACGGAATTAGCACGGTGCCTAACACTGGCCCAACCAGTTCCCCGATGCGGGAAAACCAGGCGTCCATAGCAAACAGATCCTGGCGGCTGACCCCCTCCAGACGGACACCATAAAACGCCAAGGCAGTATCCATCGCGGGAGAAAACAGAGCTGCCCCAAACCCGATGAAGATAACAGCAACGATCAACTCCGGCAGCGACGTCGAGTAGCCAGCCAACGCGAAACCGGCAATGCGGATGGCGATACCGGTAAGCAAGACAGGGCGGATACCCCACCAGTCCGCCAGTGCCCCGCCGACGAAAAACATGCCCTGCTGAGAAAATGTGCGCAACCCCAGCACAAAACCCACCATGGCGGCCGAAGCGGCCAACGAGTCCGTCATATACAGAGCAAGAAACGGCACAACCAGGTAGAACCCGATATTAAACAGCATCTGGGTGACCAACAGCAACTGCACCGTGGCAGGCAAATTCACCCATTGTCGAAGAGCATGCATTGTACTCCGCAGCCTAGCAGATTCGCAGGTGAGGGGTTTAGAGTTACCTACCCCCTCCTGAACCGGGTTACTCAAACCTGCCTATTTCACCCGGCTAGACTCTTCTTGTTCACACGTATCATCGCCGCCAGATTCCGTGTCTACCGCCCCTTCCACAGGGACATTCGAGGGAGAAATCACTACCGGTGCATGACCTTGGCCATTTTGTTCCCTGCCTAAAATGATAGGTGCTTCGCTAGCGGCTTTTAACCAGGTAAAATAGCCGATAAAGTACCTGATCTTGCACAATAGAACAGGCCAGCCTATAGCTGGTCCAAGCATGAGGTACGTACTTCCTCGCTGAGAATAGACTGCACGCGCGACAGAGACTTTTCCTTCGGTATCACTCTTGAGCTTGAGTGATAGTGATGCGTCGTCTAGATCACCGTCGAGGACTTTAAGGAAAACTTTCGTATTGACTTTAACTCCAACGGGGTGTGAACTAATTGACATTAGCCCCTTGAGGCGGTCAACCTCGAAAAACCGCTGATCACCAGCAAAATACGATATAACCCCGTCATTCTCCTGCTGGTAGCGCACGGATTTTCCATCGGTCCGGTCGATGGACGTTGTGACAACGGCAGTGACCATTGCGGCAAAAAGAAGCCATACCTGCGATAAAAGTACCCCGATGACAGATGTCTGTGGCGGCAGAAACACTCCAAGACCTGTCAACAAACTAGAAACTATGATCACAAATAAGAGTTTCCAGAATTCATTCGACGCATCAATAAGCACCCGTTGGTGTTTTCTTTTTCCTACTCTCAAGAAGAACCAGCAAGCGGAGAGGACAGCCATCAGCAAGGAAAACGTTAAATTCAATCCGACTAATCGCTCCTGCGGAACCATAGCTTCCAAGCCGATCTGTAAAACTGGGCCAAAATTTAAAATGAGTGCTGCCAGGATTGCTGACACGTAAGGAACAATAACTCGCTGGTATATTTCGGACCTTTTCCGGAACTTCTCAACTTGATCGTTATGCCATCGTATTTTTTCCCTTGTCGACCCCTGCGCTTGCCGTGGATGCAATTTCAGTTGCCACACCACGATGATAAAAAATGATGTTACCCACAAAAAGTGACCAAGAACGGCACTCTTTTTCTGCCCCAACATGTCACAGTAACCAATCTGCCATCTCAGAAATTCAACAGCAAGCAACGTACCAAGCAGAACTACGGTGGTCCGAGCCGGGGGCAGATGGCGCGCAGGAATGCACCAATGTGCCAGTAGTGCTACTCCAACCGTGATTACTGCCAAGGTAAATATTGCTGAAACATGAGCGGGCTTAAGTCGACTCGCATCTTCAGAAACTCGAAACCACACCAAATCCAGAAGAGGAAAACCATTCAGGACGCTAATTAAGCAGACCAAAGTAAAAAAGCTAAATCTCGCAGCGAATCCTCCTAGCCGTGACTGCCACCAGTCGGTCGGCTCTTCATCACGCACTGTTGGAGATTTGGATTGAGTCTTCTGTGTTTGTTCCATGGGATGAGTTTCAAGCTCCGCTCATTCACAGTCAAGACCCTCTTCACGGTCCTTGAGGAAAGCAAACCCCTCCACAGCCAGTCCGCTGAACGGGTGACTTATGTGTGGAGGGGAATACAATGGCCAATCTAGTCCAAAAACTGTGGATCCACTAGTTATTTCCCGGGAGAAGACTTGAGCTATCCGCTTGGAGGCTGCGGTACCGCCCTGCCCTGTGGAGGGGAGACAGCGGTATCAAACTGGGTACTTGCCATGCGCCGATCGGCCCAAGTCAAAACGTCAATGAGGTCACTGGCAACGTACGCTGTCGCCCTTTTACCAATAGAGCGTTTACGAACAATTCCCGCTGATTCAAGAGCCTGGAGCGCCGAACCTGCCGCTACCCCACTGACACCCAGGGCTTTTGCCACAAACGGCGCATCTACCGCAGGCATTGCTGGTAGGTAATCAATTAACCGGTACTCGGTCGAATCGATACGAAGCTTCCGCTTCCCCCGCCCCTCCCGGAATGTATTAATTTCCTCAATCCAGCGCTGTTTGATAGACGTAACCTCGGTGGAGATCTCCTCAGACAAGACGATGGCCTGTTCGACAGCGTCGAAAAATACCGTCAACCACTCTTCTACTCCGCCGCTGCCCTCTTCCCGGTAAGCCGTCAGCCCACGAACATAACGATCAGACCAAGTACCAAGCACCAGACTGACTGGCAACGATGGAGAACGCAGAAGCCCTCGACGAATAAGGATCAGCTGGATCAGCGCCCTACCGATGCGTCCATTGCCATCCTCGAAGGGATGAATCGTTTCAAACTGGGCGTGTACAATTCCTGCCTGAATCAGCCCACCGTGTAACGCGCCCGAAGCATACTTCAACAAATCTGTCATGAGGTCGGCGACCTTATTAGCTGGTGGGGGAACAAAATCTGCATTGATTGGTGATGATCCATCTCCACCAGTCCAGTTCTGAACCGCACGAAAACCAGCGCGGCTATCAAGCGCAAGTAGCCGGGTGTTCAACGCGATAATGTCATCCGGTTCTATGAACTCCTTATCCGCCAGAGCCGTTACGTGTTGTCGCAGAATAGTCACGTTACGTGCCACCAGCTGTGCAGGACGATTGCCCCCATTTGCAGTGTTTTGGCCTTTGAGCTCTTCGATCGCAACTTTATCCGCCGCTGGGGCGAGCCCCTCAATTCGGGACGAGGAGATCGCCTCAGATCTCATGAGGAAACGGAAGACACCCTCCACCCCCACAGCACCTTCATTGTGGCGAAGCTGTATGAGCTTTCGTTCCAGATTCGCAGCACGGAGCGAAAGCGCCGTGGAAAAGGTGAATTTACTTTCCTCCAGAGGTTCTGGAACGTACGCTAAATATTGCCCACCTAGTCGCGCTTTCCTTCCAATACCAGGCCCGTCGCGGGGCACCCACTGTTGCTGTATGTGCGCCACGGCCCCTCCTTAGGGTTAAGGCTTAACCTTTGTCCACCAACACTCAAAGCTAAGTTTAACCGTTAAAGTTAGTTTCCAGTTCGGCTGGTCCGCCAAGATTGCCCTTGCCAGACAGACAATGGCATTCCGCCCAATAAACCACCTGCCTACCGCCTCATTCCTGCTAAAGTTTCGCTTCATGGCAGCGATTACTTTCGACCACGTCTCCATCACCTACCCCGGCGCGGATGAGCCGAGTGTGAAGGATTTTGATCTGCACATCAACGACGGCGAGTTCCTCGTGCTAGTGGGCCCTTCTGGCTGCGGGAAGTCGACCACGTTGCGGTCTGTGGCAGGCCTTGAGCCGACCAGCCACGGGCGTATACTTATCGACGATACCGACGTGACCAACCTGGAACCGGGCGAGCGTGATGTGGCGATGGTGTTTCAAAACTACGCCCTGTACCCGCATTTGTCGGTGGCAAAAAATATGGGGTTTGCGCTGAAACTGGCCAAGCTGCCCCAGGCCGAGATTGATGCCAAGGTCAACGAGGCCGCCGAGTTGCTAGGCCTTACCGAGTTTTTGGACCGCAAGCCGAAAGACCTTTCGGGTGGCCAACGTCAGCGCGTAGCAATGGGCAGGGCGATTGTGCGCGAACCGAAAGTCTTCCTCATGGATGAGCCGCTGTCGAATCTTGATGCGAAATTGCGTGTGCAAACCCGCGCCGAGCTTGCCGCCCTGCAGCGTCGTTTGCACACCACCACGGTGTACGTCACCCACGATCAGGTGGAGGCCATGACCATGGGCGACCGCGTCGCCGTGCTAAACCATGGTGAGCTCCAGCAGGTCGCCCCACCAAAGGAGCTGTATAACGAGCCGGTCAACGAGTTCGTCGCCGGGTTTATTGGCTCGCCCGCTATGAACATTTTCGACGACCCGGCCAACCCATCCGTTCGCATCGGGGTCCGGCCTGAGGCGATGGAGTTGCTTATCGACGATTCCCCCGCCGGGACTGGCAGCGCATCGGAAACTGCCCGCCCGGGTTGGTCCACCCGCACGGGCACAGTGGAGCTGGTGGAGGAGCTGGGCTCTGAGGCTTATGTGTATGTCACCTCCGAGGGTGTCCGCTATGTTGCGAAGGTGCCACAGGGCCACGTCCCACGGATGGGCGAGACCGCGACAGTGGCCTTTGACAGCACTCAAGCCCACCGGTTCTCCAAGCAGACGGGTCAACGTATCGTCGTTTAGCGCTTGCTGCTCATTGCTCGGCTGATGGTCCACCTCCCGAGCACTCATACAGAATGACTCGTATGTAACGGGACAACGGTTGCGTCCGACCTACGGTTCGACCGCACTGGCACCGAGTGTCCACAGCACAGCGCTTCACCTGGAGAAAGGAGAAAGCGAATGGCATTGACTTCGTCGCTATCCGAAGAGCCGTTGGCAGACACGGCGGCTCTCACGTCAGCGCTAGTGATGGGAACATGGAACGGATTTGCTGACGATGTAGCAGACCAGCGTCTCGACGGCCTTCACCTCCACTGCTGCGAAGATCAGAGTTCCGCTCCCGTTGTTGCAGTCGAGCATCAAGTCCAATGGATACTGAACGCCTCCTCCGTCGGAAGCTCGACATCTTCCTCCGACCTTCGAGACAAGTGAGGTGCTAGTGTAGAGTCCTTTAATTGTGTTTCTGGTTAGTGGTGGATTCAAGGGTGGTGCGTGCGCGGTTGATTGTGGCCAGGATGGTTTCTGCGTCTTTAACCCAGGTAAAAGGTGTGGGGTTTATGTTCCGGTGGTTGATCCAGTCCATGATCTTGTGTTCGAGGTCGGCTACCGAGTGGAAGGCTTGATTGCGGATGACTTTGTCGGTCAGGATGCCGAAGAATCGTTCGACCTGGTTAAGCCATGATGAGGAGGTGGGAGTGAAGTGGAAGATAAACCGTGGATGTTTATCGAGCCAGGCTTTGATGTTGGAGTGTTTGTGAGTGGCGTAGTTATCTAACACGATATGAACACCGAGTTCGTCTGGCACTGTGGCATCAATCTGGCGGAGGAAGGTGAGAAATTCCTGGTTACGGTGTCGTTTGGTGGTTCGCGCGATCACTTTTCCGGTGGCGGTATCTAGTGCTGCAAACAGGGTGGAGGTGCCATGTCGTTTGTAGTCATGGGTCATTGTTCCTGCACGTCCCGGTTTTAATGGTAGTGATGGTTGTGTGCGATCTAAGGCTTGGATAGAGGATTTTTCATCCACACACAACACGACAGCTTTCTCCAGGGGATTAAGATAAAGACCTACGATATCGACGAGTTTCTCAGTAAACTCCGGGTCATTCGACAGTTTAAATATATCCGTACGATGCGGTGCAATACCTAAGGATTTCCAGATCTTGGCTACTGTTGACTTACTCATCCCGCAGGCAGCGGCCATGGTTCGTGCACTCCACCGGTTATCACCACCCGGTGGTTCTGAGTTAAACAGCATCTCCAGCATGGAGATATAGTCCTCGTTACTATAGGTCGGTTTCCGTCCCCGGCCAGGTGCTACCGCACCGAAGTTATCTAAACCGTGCTGCTGGAAATGCCGACGCCACGCCCTAACAGTGACCGCCGAAACATCACACCGCCTGGCAATCTCAAGATTAGCCACCCCATCACAGGCAGCAAGCAAGGCTTTAGCACGAATCACCTCCCGATACGGACGAGACGGAGATGACGCGATTTCTTCTAAACCCTGACGTTGCTGTTCAGTAACCTCAAGCGCGGCAGCAGCATGTGACATACACCAAAACTACCACACCACAAACCTATTTACAGGACCCTACACTAGTGACCGAACGCCATCGGGTTTCTCAACCCCTTTGCCAACGGCGACGAAGATCTTGCTGTGCTCATCAATGATCCGCTGGATTTCCGAAAATTCACTGGTTTCGATTGCTGTCACCCGTTCCTCAATAGTAATCGAGTACCTGTGGCTTGCGGAGGACCAGGTTGAAAAGCGCCGAAGTCTCTGATGATGCGCGATACACTCTCGCGACCGCCGCGTCCCTAATCTTTTCTGGAACTGCAGAGCCTGCGAGAGGTTTACATGAAAGCTGACGCAATGTGTTGACTAGCCATGTGTTGACTAGCCATGTGTTGACTAGCCAAGGCCGGTCATTGAGCCCTGCCTCTACGATGACACCAACAACGTCAGGGGTGCTGTAAGCGTGAACGGGCAAAACTCGACCTAGGTCGTGTCTGATAATGATGTGGTTCGGTGACTTAGAAGCTGAGCGCATGCCTCGGTTTCAGGTGCTTTCCGTACTCTGTGGGATTTGATCGCTGATCTCCTCACCTGGGACACCGTCCTGGCCCGCCTGAGCAGCCACGCTGACGCTACCGGCCTGCCCGACTTCTCACAGTCGGTGGTCTCCACGATCGCGCGGGCTCACCTGCACGCTACAGACATCACGCGGTTAGAAAAGGGATTCATCGAAGTATACGAATCCGGACGTCGAGCCATCTGACCACACATTTGGCCGGTCCTGGGTTGAGCTGTCGACAACAACGCACCAGCTCGTCGACGGTCACGGCCTGCTGGTTGTGACCATGTGAACCGCCGGCCAAGACCGTGACTTTCTGATGCTCATCGGCTCATGGACCAGCTGTGGGTCCAGCGTCCCGGCTCCGGCACCGCGCGTACCCGGCCGACAGTGCTGCTGCGTGATAAGGCATACTCTTTGCAGGCCAATCGCGCGCATCAGCGCAGTCACCGGAGCGACGCCGTCATCCCCGAGCCGAAAGACCAGCAGGGCTTTCGCAAGTTCCCGGGATGCGGCTCTCTGCGTATCGGCACCTTGGGTCAAGCTTGAGTCGGGGCTGAGGCGTAGGCATCTGACGCTGGCCAGTCGGCATTCCTGGCAGGCGACCCAAGGAGATGACACCAACGACTGCAAGCAGGGCTGCCGTCACGGTCATTGCGCCAGCGAACCCGAGCTGCTCAACACCGAATCCCGCTAGGAGAGGGCCGACTGCGAGTCCGACCGCGTACGCAAGCGTGTAGAGTGCGTATGATCCACCGAGGGTAGGAGGCTGAGAGCGGAAGCCTTGAACACTTATTAGGGCTGTTGCCGGGGCCTGAAGGAACGCTGCCGCAGCCCCAAGCAAGCCCATTCCGACCGCAATCAGCCAGATCGGTGTAGACCACCCAACCAGCAGCAGCGAGGCCACTACTGAGGCAATGCCGAGACCGATAAGTAGGCGGGGGGAAACACGTGAAACCATCGCCCCTACGATCGGGTTGGCAATAACTCCGACAAGCGCAGCTAGGGCGAATAGTAGGCCGATAAGCAGCGGACTTGCATCTAGATGCACGGGC
Source organism: Corynebacterium cystitidis (assembly GCF_900187295.1). Lineage (NCBI taxonomy): Bacteria > Bacillati > Actinomycetota > Actinomycetes > Mycobacteriales > Corynebacteriaceae > Corynebacterium > Corynebacterium cystitidis. Next base: position 2,286,041 of record NZ_LT906473.1, read on the forward strand.
AGTACCGGTTCAAGAGCGGCTATCACGGCTGCCCCTATTGCTATGGCAATAATTATGGACCAGGAGCCTGGCACTCGAAGCACCGTCAAGGGACCGCCGGTGTCGTCAGTGGTACGTGGGACGTTGCGAACTAGGGTGATTCGAAGGATGCCGTCCAGAATTGCCACACAGGCTGCGAGGATAAACGGGGAGGCTGTTCCAAACTCTTCGACCATGAAGCCAGCAACAGGGGGGCCGATGAGGACGCCGAGCGTAATTGTGGATATAGCAATGCCCATTGCCATTCCGCGCTTATCAAAGCTGGTGGTGGCAGCGATTAGTGCGAGTCCGGCGACCCAAGACATTCCGCCAGCAACGCCTTGGGCAAATCTAGCCACTAGGAGCAGCCAGTAAGGCTCTCCGATCGCGAAAATGAGAGTTGCTGCTGCCAGTCCGACCATGCCGATGAGCAAGGGGGTTTTCGGGCCTACCCGATCAACTAGGCGGCCGCTTAGTAATGCGGCAAGGACAAGTGCAATGGCGTACGAGGCGAACAGGACACCCGTCATGGCTGGTCCCGCTTCGACGACTGCGGGCAGTAGGGGAAGGACAGGGACCGCCAAGCCAATGACGAGGTTATCAACGAATAATGCGAGTGAGGCTACAACGAGCGCCCTGACCGACAGCGTTCTAGGGGGAAGGGCGTTTGGCGGGGAGTTGCTCACAATGTCTCCTTAAAATGCGCAGGTTGGCATACAGGCTAGCTTGTATGTAAAGTGGTAGCAAGTCTTCGCGGGCAGTGCCGTGCACGATGCATCGGTTATGATGGGGCCTTGCCCTCAGCGTCGCACAGGGGTTCCGATGAAGGACGTAGGGCGAACCGCCCCGCGAAGTTGGAAATGCCGGGCCGGTCTACTCGGAACCGAATCCCGTACCTAGGAAGCCATGAACCAGATAGTCAATGTCGGAGTCGAGCGAAGACCTTGCCGGAAGATCGCCGGGGTTTGTGATGGCAGTGACGGCTAGGCCCTGAAGGAACACCACCACGTTTCGAGCGACGAGGTCTCGAGGTACTGGGAGATCTTCCTCAGCATTTAGACTGTTCTCGATCTGCCTTTTCCAGGAAGCTAGGGCGTCGCTCTTCTCGGCGTTGTCACTGCTTGATGCCTGCGGTGCCACGATCACCGTTGTGATCACGAGGGCACGGAACTTCGGATCGCCCTGGAGCCACTGAATGTAGCGTCGTAGCAAGACCCGCAGGTTCTCGGTCGCGCTGTCCGAGGTGGTGTCCTCAGCGAAGAGTCTGTCTCCGAACTTTGACCAGCCGTACTGGAGCGCTTCAGAGAGCAACGCGAATTTGGAGGCAAAGTGATGATTCAGCGCCCCGCGCGATACTCCGGCTGCACGTGCGATGACCTCAAATGTCGCCCCTCGCCAACCATGCTCCGCGAACGCGCCTAGCGAAGCCTCCAGGATCGCTTGCTTCGTCTTCCACGCGTCCTCGGCCGTTCGCTTCATAACTTACAGGGTAGCTCATCGGGACCAGAACCAACTCGATCAGCTTCAACCGCGCCGGACGCGTGTTGCCGAAGCCTTCGGCCCAAGGCGACCCCCAGGCGAGTACTACGGTTCTCGGTGGGGACCATATTCGAATGCCATCGTGGTGACCTCCTTGCGATGAATAGTGGGTAATCGATTCGTCGCTGGTAGTCAGACATAGTGTGCACTGGCATCCACATTACTTTGAGACTTCACGCAGTTGGATCGTGCGGTCAGGTTCCTATCAGTAGTTGGAGTATGTCACTGCCTTCGGCGGCATCACCCCCGGATCATTTCCAGACAGGGACAGTAATTAGCCATACCGAAGCCAGCGACGTGTGTTCCTCTAAATGAAGGAACGGAAACAAACATAGCCTGCCCCAATGTGAGGGGACAGGCAATGAATCTTCGGGACCCTCAGGTGGAGCACCTAAAAACATAATGGACTATTTGCACGTTTGCCCTGGCCTGCGGTTTCTCTCGTCGGTGCAGATCTTGCATCTACGAGAGGAAAGACTTGATCAAGGTGCAGAACATACCGGTTCGACGTCCGTCGGATACTGCCAGTTCCATTGTTGTAAGTCCGACGTAAATCGAGATTAGACCTATCTCCTCGAGTTCTTTCAGGTACGAGACCACCGAGCGCTTCGAACACCGGGTACGAGCAGCGATCTTGCCCTGGCCTGGAAAGCAAGAGTGGCGCTCATCCGCATAATAAGCGAGTGCTAGCATCACCCACGATGACCCCGATTTCAATCCCTGATGACCATCGAGCACTTTAGCAACAGATTTAACACTCACTACGTCACCACCCTCGTCAGTCTATAAATGTCTAAACCATTGACAGCAAAATGTCAGGAACGTTAAAATTTCCTGCAAGCACAAAACGTGCTTTTCACTCCGGAAACCAAGCGCCCACAGTGGCGGATCGGTACTCCGACCGGGACATACTGATGTCCCCCAAGCCCCGTAAGGAGAAAGTCATGAATAAGTTAGGATCCACAGTTAAAGTTGCGCCCGCACCCCTATTCATAGCGTTGCCAACAGCCCTCGCACCGGTATCCACCAATAAAGACGCATGTGGAAGCGTTCTCCTGTAAGGCTAAGGTCAGACTCATGGAAATACTCATCATCGGTGCGACTCTCTTCGTTCCTGTCATTATCATCGTCCTCGTGGTCCTTCTTGTCTTTAGAGGCGGGAAGATACTGGCCAATCTTCAAAGCGATGTCCAACGGATCGCGAAAGATGTCGAGAAGATATCGAAGGAATTGGACAGAAGAGATACCTAAACCATCGCTATACAACAGAAACCGGTAACACCGGTTTCCACACTATACTTCCAGCGCATGGACGCCCTTACCACTCCCCTCCTGTTCACCATGGCGATGCTTGCCGGAATCATCAATTCGGCTATCGGCTCCGGTTCACTGCTGACCCTTCCGGTGCTGCTCAGCCTCGGTGTACCACCCGGGGTTGCGGTGCGCACCAACACCATCGGCATGACTGTCACCTCCATCGGCTCGGTGTTGGGCTACCGCAAGGAAATTGCCCGCGAGCTTCCGCACCTGACCCCGATCACGCTATTCACCATCCTTGGCGCCACGTCGGGTTCGATTCTGCTGCTGCTTTCACCTTCGGAAGCCCTCGACTTTGTCATCCCGATCCTCATCGTGGTGGCCCTGCTCATGGTGATATTCCAGCCCCGGCTGGCACGGTGGGCGAATAAAGACAAAACGGTGCAGGAACATGGGCCGGTGGGCAACGCTTATCGACGCCCCTCCATCATCGCCCCCATGTCACTCGCGTCTGTGTACGGCGGGTATTTCACCGCCGCCCAAGGCATTCTCTACATGGCGATTTTGGGTGTGGGAACAGGGCGCAGCTTTAAAGACGTCAACCCAGTAAAAAACTATCTCTCGCTATTTGTCAACGTCACCGCCGCAGCCGTATACATCATCGCCTATTTCATGGGAGCACAGGTGCTATGGGGTTATGTGCTGGTTATTGCCGCTGGCGGGCTGATCGGAGGTTTCTTGGGTTCAAGCATTGCCAAACGCCTTCCCAACGGGGTTTTCCGTCTCCTCATCGTAGTCGTCGCGCTGGTGGCACTAGTGCGGCAGCTGCTGTGAGCAAGCGTCGATAAGCATGCAAACCTACCCCCAACCGGGGTGACTTGATTCACTTCGACCCATTGTGGTTGCCAACCTCATTAATGTAAAAGCAATCTTGTTCCTTGACCGAAAGGCCAAACACATGTCGATACGCTTCAACCGACGCACCGCCGGCACCATCGCAGCCACCACGATCGCCGCACTCAGCCTGGTAGCTTGCTCCGGCGAAGAGTCCTCCGGTGGTTCCTCCGACGGTGGTGCTTCCGCAGTCGAAGACGGCACCGAGGAAGCACGCGGCCCCATCACGTTTGCCATGGGCGCTAACGACACCGACAAGCTCGTCCCCATCATCGAAGCATGGAACGCCGAGCACCCCGACGAGGAAGTCACCCTCAAAGAGCTCCCCGGCGAGGCCGACGCACAGCGCGAAACCCTGATCCAGTCGCTGCAGGCCGGCAACTCCGACTACGACGTGATGGCGCTCGACGTTGTCTGGACCGGCGAGTTCGCCGCCAACCAGTACCTTGCACCACTCGAGGGCGCACTTGAAGTAGACACCTCCGCCCTGCTCGATGCCACTGTGGAATCCGCAACCTACAACGGCACCCTCTACGCACTGCCGCAGAACACCAACGGCCAGCTACTGTTCCGCAACACCGAGTTCATCCCAGAAGAACCCGCCAACTTCCAGGAACTGATCGATTCGTGCCAGGAGCTTAACGACGAGGTTGGTTGCCTGACCACCCAGCTATCGCAGTACGAAGGCCTGACTGTGAACACCGCCGGCTTCATGGAGGGCTGGGGTGGCTCCATCCTCGACGAAGACGACCAAGAAGTCACCGTTGATTCTGAGGGATCCAAGGCAGGCCTACAGGCGCTTGTCGACGCTTACGCGGACGGCGTGATCACCGAAGAATCCACCGCGGCCACCGAGGAAGAGACCAATCTCGCATTCGTCGAAGGTCGCACCGCCTACGCCATCAACTGGCCGTACATGTACACAAATGCTGAAGGTGAAGCCTCCGATGTCGCCGGCAACGTCGAGGTCTCCCCACTCGTGGGCAAAGACGGCGTGGGCGTATCTACCCTGGGTGGCTACAACAACGGCATCAACATCAACTCCGAAAACAAAGCGACCGCGCGTGACTTCATCGAGTTCATCATCAGCGAAGACAACCAGATGAGCTTCGCCGAAGCATCCTTCCCACCTGTCCTGGCTTCCGTCTACGACGACGAGACCCTGGTTGAGCAGTTCCCCTACCTGCCTGCGCTCAAGGTCTCTTTGGAGAATGCGGCACCTCGCCCAGTCTCCCCGTTCTACACCGAGATCTCCAAAGCAATCCAAGACAACGCGTACGCAGCACTGACCGACGGCAAAAGCGTCGACGACGCAACCGCGGACATGAAGGCTGCGATCCAGAACGCTGCCGGATAAAAGCCTCGCTCGCACGCCCGTGAGGCTGACAAGTTATGCGACAACACCTGCCCTTGTGTACCGGGGTAGGTGTTGTCCCCGTTTCTTCCTTCTTTTCGGATCATTTCGAAAGCGTCCACCATGCTCACTAAAGCTCAAAGCACCAAGCGCGCAGCCCTCCTGTTGGCGCCTGCCCTAGTGGTGCTTGCCGTTGTGATCGGCTACCCGGTCCTGCGCGCGATCTATTTGTCCTTCCAGGCAGACAGGCACCTCGACCCCGACACCGGGCTTTTCGTCGAGGGCGGGTTTGCTGGCTTCGACCACTACCTGTACTGGCTGACTCAACGGTGCATTACACCTTCCGGCGACGTTGGCACATGCCCGCCCGGAACATTGGCGACCGATTTTTGGCCAGCAGTACGCAACACCGTCTTCTTCACCATTACCACCGTCACTCTCGAAACGATTCTGGGCATGATCATGGCACTGATCATGGCCGGCAACTACAAAGGTCGTGGCCTTGTTCGCGCCGCCGTGCTGATCCCCTGGGCCATCCCCACCGCGGTAACCGCGAAGCTATGGCAGTTCATGTTCGCCCCACAAGGTGTGGTCAACTCGATCTTAGGCACCAACATCATGTGGACCACCGACCCGTGGGCCGCCCGGTTTGCCGTGGTCATCGCCGACGTGTGGAAAACAGCCCCCTTCATGGCACTGCTCATCCTCGCCGGACTGCAAATGATCCCGAAAGAGACCTACGAAGCCGCACGCGTGGATAACGCCAGCCGCTGGCAACAATTCTGGCTGATCACCTTCCCACTGGTACGCCCAGCACTGATGGTCGCAGTTCTCTTCCGCACACTCGATGCGCTACGCATGTACGACCTGCCGGTGATCATGATCTCCGCCTCCGCCAACTCGCCGACCGCCGTGGTCAGCCAGCTGGTAGTCCAAGACATGCGCCAGGGCAACTTCAACTCAGCGTCCGCCATGTCCACCTTGATTTTCCTGTTCGTTTTCGCCGTCGCGTTCCTACTGATCCGGTTCCTCGGTGCAGACGTCTCCGGCAAAGGGCAACAGCGCAAAGACGAGCGGGAGGCCCGGCGTCGACAAGCGCGACACGAACGCGCACGCAAAGCCGCACACGAAACCGCACACGAAACCGACGTCCAGGCAACCCCCAACCAGACCACCAAGGAGACACGGGTATGAAAGCGAAACGCAGAGCCACCATCCTGCACTACATCGGAGTCGCCTTCATCCTGATCTGGGGGCTGGCACCGTTTTACTGGATGCTTGTGGTCGCATTACGCGACTCAGCATTCACCTTCGACACCACCCCCTGGCCCACCCACGTCACACTAGACAACTTCCGCGACGCCCTCGCCACCGACAAAGGCAACAACTTCGGCCGAGCAATCCTGAACTCGCTGATCATCTCGGTAGCCACCACACTGATCGCCGTGATCGTCGGCGTTGGCGCAGGCTACGCCCTGGCGCGGCTGAACTTCCCCGGCAAAACGCTGATCACCGGTATCGTGCTGGCAGCATCCATGTTCCCGGGCATCGCGCTGGTCACCCCACTATTCCAACTATTTTCCAATATCGGGTGGATTGGCACCTACCAGGCCATGATCGTGCCCAACATTTCCTTCGCACTGCCTCTGACGGTCTACACGCTCATTTCGTTTTTCCGGCAGCTGCCGTGGGAGTTGGAGGAGGCCGCGCGTGTCGACGGCGCCTCCCGCGCCCAAGCGTTCCGTTTAGTCATGCTGCCCCTCGCCGCACCAGCACTGTTTACCACGGCGATCCTGGCGTTTATCGCCGCCTGGAACGAGTACATGCTGGCCCAGCAGCTATCCACCACCGCCACCGAGCCTGTCACCGTGGCGATCGCCCGCTTCGCAGGCCCGAGTGCCTTCGAATACCCGTACGCCGCCACCATGGCAGCAGGCGCCTTAGTCACCGTGCCTCTGATCCTGATGGTGCTCGCCTTCCAGCGCCGCATCGTTTCCGGGCTGACCGCCGGTGGAGTGAAAGGATAAACCAGAAACGCCACGAAAGCACTAAACCCACGCTCCCACCTCAGTAAACACGGTGCAATATCAGGCAATCAGGCAACAGCATCAGGAGCATAAGGATCAGCCTAGTAAAGCGGCCCCAAAAGTTAAGGCCCTACCCAATATCCATTCGGACCCACACCGGCTCCGGCACCAGGCGCACCCCAAACGCCTCCTCCACCCCGGCACGCACCTGGCGGGCCAACGCCCGAACATCAGCAGCCTTCGCCTGGCCCCGGTTGGTGATAGCCAAGGTGTGCTTCGTCGATAAGCGCACCGGCGCACCCTCACCCGGATAACCGCGAGCGAAACCGGCGCGTTCGATCAGCCACGCAGCGGACAACTTCTCGCGGCCATCATCCTGCGGGAAACGAGGCATGCTCTCCTCACCGACTTTCGCCTCAATCTCGTCTGCCAGCCGCTTCTCGACGATCGGATTCGTAAAAAACGAGCCAGCACTCCACGTGTCGTGATCTCCCGGATCCAACACCATCCCCTTGCCCCGGCGCTGCTCCAACACAGACTCGCGGGCTTCAGCTACCGGCACCTGGCGGTTGTCCATGTGACGCAGCGGAATCGAAACACCAGTAGGGTCAAGCTGCAACTCCACTTCCAACACCACCGCACGGTTAGTGAACTTCAAGTTAGAAAAGCGGTAAGACAGCTCCAGTGCTGCAGCATCAACCCACTCCACCTCGCAGGTTTCACGGTTATACAGCTTCACGCGGCGCAACACATCAGCAATCTCCGCCCCGTACGCGCCCACGTTCTGCACCGGCACCGCACCCACCGAACCAGGAATACCACTCAAAACCTCGATACCGGCCAGCTTTTCCTCCACCGTGGCCGCCACCAGCTCATCCCACACCACGCCGGCCTCCGCATTCACCACGCCGTCCGGGTGGATCGTCACAGCATCATTGGCCGCGACCACCGCAACAAGATCCAGCTGCCCATCAGCCACCACAAGGTTTGAGCCACCGCCCACAACCAACAGATCAACGCAGTGCTCGTCGAGAAGCTGCACCGCCGCAGCCAACGCCTCACTGGTTTCCGCACGCACCGCAGCCACCGGAGTACCACCCACATGCAACGTGGTGGCCTGCGCGAAAGTGAAATCGTCGTCACGCATAATGCCGTCGATTGCGGTCAAAGTGGCTAGGACAGAGGCAAGAACTTGGCCCTCAATGCGGGCTTGAGATGAATCAGACACCCTACTAACGGTAGTCTGTTTGCTATGGCAAACCGTAGCGAAAACACCGTAACTATTAACCACCCAGCGCAGAAGGTCCACGAGGCGTACACCAACGCTGACTACTGGGCCTACATCGCTGAGAATCTGTCACCTGAACCGGGCGAGCTGAATGACTTTAGCAACAACTCCGCCACCCTCTTCGAGGTCCTGCCGCTAGACGTCCTGCCTGAGGCAGTGCGCGCCATGGTCTCCCAGGCACTGAAACTCAAGCGCGTGGTCACCGTCGGCGAGCTCAACGGCGAAAGCGCAGACCTGTCCTACACCGGCGATGTCAAGGGCACTCCTGTGGACATGAAGGGTGACATCAAGCTCACCGGCGACGGCGACGTGACCACCCTGGCCTACGACAATGAGGTGACCGTGGACATTCCGTTCATGGGCCCAGCTATCGAGCCAAAAGTTGGCGAAGCGCTGGCTGAGATCTTCACCAACGAAGGCAAGCTCACCGAGACCTGGATCTCCGAAAACCTCTAAGCTGCTCTTTTCTACCGATGGCCGACCACGCCCACAATTTGCGTGCACCCACTGGTGCCGGGGATGGTCGGCCTTTTGGCGTTATTACCCGGGGCACAACTGGGTTCAACCGTCTGCGCCGTTCCGACCGGTGGTCGTTCTACCACCCCCAGATTTCCGCTCTTCTGCGTGGCACGCCAGCCCCGCTTGCGGTGGACGTGGGCTACGGAGCGAGCTTTACGACGACTGTCGAGTGGGCACGCTGGTTAAGAAAGCTCAACCCCACAGTAGAGGTGGTGGGACTTGAGATCGACCCGGAACGCGTACTTCCACCGCGTGACGGGGTGCGTTTTGAGCTTGGCGGCTTCGAGCTGGCCGGCTACCGGCCCCACTACGTGCGCGCTTTTAACGTGCTACGCCAGTACGACGTGGACCAAGTCGATATGGTGTGGGCCGAAGTGTGCTCTCGCCTGGCACCTGGTGGTTTATTTTTGGAGGGCACGTGCGATGAGATTGGGCGACGCGCCGCCTGGATACTTCTTAACGCTGCTGGTCCTCGCTCATTGACATTGGCGTGGGCTCCGTTCGCTGTGGACCGCCCCAGTGATGTGGCCGAGCGCCTGCCCAAAAAGCTCATCCATTTGAATCGGCCCGGCGAGAAGATTTTCGATCTGTTGCAGGCTGCCGATAAGGCGTGGGACCGTGCTGCAGGCTGGGAATCGTATGGGCCACGCGTTCGTTGGAGGCAGGCGCGGAAGCTACTCACCGCTGAAGGAATCCCGCTTCTTCCCCAGAGGCGTGCGATTCGCGATAATATTTTGTCTGTTGATTGGGCATTCGTAGCCCCGTGACTGTGGTGCCTACCCTCAGCTACCCCCTTTGAATAACCATTACTATTGGCGCATGATGTGCCTTTGGGAGACAATGAACCAATGAGTAAATCGTCGACTTCCACCGTCTGGAAAGTAATTCTTGCAGTTTTGGTGGGCATCCTGATCCTCGTCCTTGTCGTAGAGATTGGGCTCCGCTGGTTCATCTCTAGCCAGTTGCGCTCCCAATTCGAAGAAGCAGCGCCAGACACTGCAGTGGTCCAGGAGGAACCGACGGTGTCTTTCGGCCCCTACCCGCTGGTGGTTAGCCCGCTGATGGGCAATATTCCGTCGATAGAGATGACCACCCCATCAACCCTGCAACTGGACCAGGAGCCAATTACAGGTTCTCCGGCGGCCCAGATCGAGATAGAAGACCTGTCGATGTCTCATGACCCGGTGGCTGGCCGGCTGCTGATCACAACGGAGCTTCCCGACGACTACGTTGAGGAAATCCTGCACAGGGAATTGAACAAGGCCCTGGACTCTGGCGAGGCCGACAGTGAAGTCACGGGGATCTTGACCGAACTTATCTCGATTACTGACGTGACCTCCAACCCCGCCGAAAACACGTTTGACGTGGTTTTTACTGACGGTGTTTTGTCGCTGGAGTTACAGCCGGTCATGGTTGATGATCAGCTCACGTTCGAAGCGGCTTCGGTGTCACTGTTCTCGTTTGAACTGCCTTCTCGTGTAACCGAAATGGTCACTGGCATGCTCGCCGAGGCATTCCAGCAAGAAGTAACCTCGGAACTTAGTATCCAGGAATTCACTGTGATTCCCGATGGTTTCCGTATCACAGCCACCGGCGAGAACGTGAACTTTAATGAGCTTGCAGGCCAGGTTTCAAGCAGTTCCTAGCGCACTGCACGCTCCGGACTAGTGGCGAAGACCCGTCCAGCACCCCGCGATAACCACTCAATGGTGTCATCGATGGACGCGACCTCACCAAACACCGCAACCTCTGCCGACACTGCGGGCACCACCCCACCTGCTGCATCAACAGCCACTATTGCGGCGCCCGCCTTGTCTGCAAGCGCTGCCTCACGACTATTCGTGGCAAGAACACCGAAGCGCACCCCCTCGGGCACGGCCTGAGCCACCGCGATCATATCGGCCAGCACCGCCGAATCACGGCCAGCCACAGTATCTGCAGCCGTGCCCGCGGACTCTAACAACGGCGGGGCAGGCTCACGCGGAAGCGCCAACCACACCTCAGAAGCCCCCATTTCACCGGCAAGGCGCGCCTCAGCGGCCTTCACCAAGCTGTGGTGCCTGCCCGTAGGCCAGCCCACCAGGGCGATTACAGCAGCCGAATTGGGGGCCACACCGGTCAAGTGCTCGTCGTAAAGCGACACCGCGGAAGCCACATCCAACGACTCCACGACCAGCCCAGCCGGGAACACGGAAAGGCCCGCCACCGAACGTCCGGCACCGAAGGTGCCAACTCGGGTGGCGAGCCACTCACGGTCAGATGCAGTGCTAATAGCCGAAATCCCCGCGCAGAATCCGCTGGATGTGCGGGCGCACGTCGAAGTAGTACACGCCCGTGGCAATCGCACCGATCCACGCCAAAAGAGGCAAACTCAACAGACAAGAAAAGGCGCTGCCTGCGAGAATCAGGATCCACATGGTTTTCGACTGGCGGTTGGCAGCATCAAACGCATCAGGGCGAGTATTAGCCACCATGAATGCGCCGACCACGGCGGAAATGCCGACGATCGCGAAAAGCAGCATCTCCACAAGACGTGGCAGTCTGCTGATCAAAGTGATTGTACTGACGGGCTCAAACATTTAGTGACTATCTTCCTTCGGGCTGTTGGCTGGGCCATCTGTGTCGGGTGTGTCATGTGTGTCAACGACTTCGCCGTCAATGATATCCGCTGCCTCGTCCGCAACACCATCAGCGTCCCGCGAAGCAGCACCTGCAGCACCTGCAGCACTGTGACCATCGCTGAACCCATCGGACACGCGCCCGATTAGCCCCTCAAGGCGAGTGCGCATATCGGCAATAATGCCTTCGCTCTCCGCCTTCGTGGAGTCATCACCGGTAGAATTAGCACGCTCGCGAACCTGGTCCACAGCCTGGTCAAAAGCGGATCGCACCTGGGTTATCAGCTCGTCGACACGATTGGAATCCTTCGCGCCCTGCGCAGCGCGAGACACCGAACCGGCCAGATCGCGGACAATGTTTTCCGCATCACCAGCAAACGTAGCCGAAGCCTGTCCAAACGATTCGCGAGCGCGACTTACTGCATCCTTTACCTGATCCAACACGCTGTCATCCTCCTCGCGCGGGGACTCATTGTTCGCAGAAGTGTTGGCTTCATAAGAGTGATTGTCATTCGACTCAGTCATGCAGTGTCCTTTTCTAGTAGGCCCGTGGAGGACCGTTGAGGTCTGTTGAGGTCTGTTGAGGTCTGTTGAGGTCTGTTGAGGTCTGTCTATCTTCTAGCTCTGCGGGGCTCTCCGCCCCAGGCTCTCCTCCCCGGGCTCTCCGCCCAAGGTTTAAACCCCGAAGAGCAGCTGATTAACAGTGTAAATAACTAATCCAGCCAGCGCACCGACGACGGTGCCATTAACGCGGATGTACTGCAGATCTTTCCCCACCAGAAGTTCGATCTTTTCGCTGGCCTCGTGAGCATCCCAGCGCTGAATAGTCTCAGAAATAATGTCAGTAACGTCGCCTGCATAATTATTAGCCAAGAAACTCGCGGCAGACTCAATGCGGTCGTCTAAGGCGGTGCGCAGCTCGGTATCCGTCGACAGGCGCGTGCCCCAATGCACACATAGTTCGGCGACGCGGCGACGCAGGGTAGAGCTTTCATCGCCGGCGGCGTCGATTAACGAGGCGGACATGCTGGCCCACAGCTCCCCTGCCGCGCTTTGCACCGCGTCAGAACCCATCACGTCAGCCTTCAACTGCTCCACCTTGGTGATCATCTCAGCATCAAACTGCAAGTCCTGCGCCAGTTGATTCAGCTGGGTGCGTAGCGCTTGGCGTGCCTTGTGGTTAGGTTGCGTATCGACGTCCGCCATGAACTTCACCAACTGTTTGTACACAGTGGTGCCAGCGATTTTGCGGGTGAACTCAGGCGCCCAGGCCGGCATGCGCTCGTCGACAAGCGTGACCACAGCGTCTTCCATGCCGTCGAGTTTGCGGCGTGCCCAAGTGATGGTGGTGTCAATCAGCGGCTCAGTTTTGCCGTCTGCGATCAACCCCTCGAGGGCACGGCCGGCCAGCGGGCCCCATGTCGGTTCGGCCAACCGTGAAATCACTTGGGAGTTGATCAGGTCCTCGGCGTCGCGCGGATCCAGGGCGCGCAGCGCGTTGATGGTCAGGCGCCCCGCCTCGCGGGAAACTTTCTCCGCATTGTCCGGCTGCGACAGCCAGGCACCAATCTTTTCTGGGATATTGGCTTGGTTGACCTTCTCTGTGATCAGCTGCGCGTTCAGGAAGTTCTCGCCAACAAAGCCTGATAGCGCATCACCTAGCTGATCCTTCTTGTTCGGGATCAAAGCCGTGTGTGGGATCGGGATGCGCAACGGGTGACGGAATAGTGCTGTAACAGCGAACCAGTCCGCAATGCCTCCCACCATGCCTGCTTCCGCAGCCGCGCGTACGTACCCGATCCAACCGGGCGCCGCGCCGGTGGATTGCCACCAGGAACACGCCAAAAAGATAATCGCTGCGAGGATCAGCAGGCCCGTGGCAAACGCCTGGTGTTTGCGCAGCGCTTGACGACGAGCAGCCTCGGCCTCCGCGCTCATTCCCGGCATCGCTGCTGGTAAAGTGTCCGCCTTGGCTGGTGTTTCACCGGGCTCGGAAATCTGAGAATGTTTACCCATTTTAGAAGTCATTCTTTCGTTTAGATCCGTAGGCGTTAGAAAAATGTGAGGGCGTAGTCGAACAGGACCCACGCCGTCAGCACAGTGATCAGACCCGTCACAACGATGATGATTTTATTTCCGCGCATAGCAGCCATCCTAGACGCCCCTGGCATAACAGAATCCCCCGGCAACTCTTGAGCTGCCGAGGGATTCGTCGATAAGCGTGTTAGTTCTTGCGGCCAGTCTCTTCGCGGTACTGGCGGTAGTAACGGCGCCCGTACCAGATCAGGCCGAAGCCACCGATGTAGAACACCGCAGCTACGATCGCGCCGATGATAATGAGAGGCTGGCTGTAGTCGTCAGCAGAGCCAACACCCCAAATACTGGTGGCCACACCGTAAATGAGGATGCCCGTCGCAGCGATGCCGGCCATCAGCAAGCCCGCGCCCAACCACGTGGAGGTGCGGATGAGGGAGGAGTGGGGGGCAACCAACGACACTGGGTCGTAGCCATCGATATAGCTGTCGTGCAGCCTGCCGCCGGAGTACTCCGGGAAGGACTCAGCCTTAATGTCGGACACTGAGTTCTGAGCGCTCATAGCCTTGTCTCTCTTTCGTGATCATCGTGGCCCGCTGCCCCGGCACATGCCGTGAAGGCATAGCCAGTGGGGCCACCCATGTAACTGCGGTTAATTCTAGTCGTCCTTGCCGCGGAATGCTGCGCGGGCACGTTCCTTGTTGATCGCACCGACTGCTTCCAGAGGGATGCCAGCCGGGCACACGTCGGCACACTCGCCGTACAGGGTGCAGTGGCCGAAGTTGGTCTCCAGCTCGTCGATCATCTGGCGTGCGCGCTTGCCGCGCTCCTGCTTGCCCAGAGGGGTGAGCTTCAGGTGGTTCAGCTTGGCACCAGTGAACAGGTGAGCTGCACCGTTCGGGCAGGCTGCCACACATGCACCACAGCCAATGCACGCTGCGAAGTCCAGAGACTTCTCAGCGTCGTAGTGGTTCATGTGCAGGGTGTCCGCATCAGGTGCGGTACCGGCGTGGATGGAGACGTAACCGCCCTGCTGCATGACGCGGTCGAGCGCGGAGCGGTCCACAGTCAAGTCGCGGATCACTGGGAACGCGCCCGAGCGGAATGGCTCAATCTTTAGGGTGTCGCCATCTGAGTACTGCATCAGGCGCTGCTGGCAGGCAGGGGTGTTTTGGCCGGAACCGTGTGGCCGGCCATTGACGGTCAGGCCACAGGTACCGCAAATGCCCTCGCGGCAGTCAGAGGCGAAGGCGAACGGCTCGCGGCCTTCCTCGACGAAACGGTTATTGACGTGGTCGAGCAGCTCCAGGATGGACATCTGCTCAACAGCGTCGTCCACCTGGACGGTCTCGTATGCGCCTTCTGCTTCGGGTCCGGCTTGACGCCAGATCTCAAGTGTCAGTTTCATTACTTGTAGTTCCTTGTCATCAGCGGGATCGATTCAAAGTACAGCGGTTCTGCGTGGCGGACGAACTTACCGTCAGCCGATAGCTCCCACGCAGAGACGAAGCACCAGTTCTCGTCGTCACGCTCTGCCTCGCCGTCTTCGGAGAGGTGGTCGTCGCGGTAGTGTGCACCACAGGACTCATCGCGGTCGAGGGCATCCACGCACATCAGCTCACCCAGGTTGATGTAGTCAGCGACGCGCTGCACATCCTGCACAGTCTGGTTCATATAGTCGGTGCCACCAGGTACGCGCACGTTTGTCCAGAAGTCTTCACGCAGTGCACGGATCTCCTTAATACCCTGGCGCAGGCCCTCAACGTTGCGGGAAACACCACAGTACCTGTACAGCAGTTCACCCAGCTTGGAGTGGTAGTAGTCCGGGCCGTGCGGGTCTGGGCCCTGGATATTCATTAGCTTGTCCAGGCGTGCACGTGAACGCTCGACAGCTTCCTGTGCCTCCGGCGAATCCTCCGCCAGCACCGGCTCGTTCAGGTGGCCTGCCAGGTAATTCGGAACAGTGAACGGCAGGGTGAACCAGCCGTCAACAGATGCGGAAAGCAGGGAGTTTGCGCCCAGACGGTTCGCACCGTGGTAGGTCCAGGAGCACTCGCCAGCTGCGAACAGGCCGTCGATGGAAGTCATCTCGTTGAAGTCGGTCCACAGGCCACCCATGGTGAAGTGGCAGGTTGGAGCGATGCGCATCGGGGTGGTGTATGGGTTTTCGCCGATCGCGTCCTCGTACATGGTGAACAGGTTCGAGTAGCGTTCACGCACGGTGTCCTCACCGAGGCGTTCGATGGCGTCGCGGAAGTCCAGGTATGCGGAGTTCTTCAGCGGGCCAACCGCGTAGCCTGCGTTGATCTGCTGGGAGATCGCACGCGATGCCACATCTCGTGGGACCAGGTTGCCGAACGCCGGGTAGCGGCGCTCCAAGAAGTAGTCGCGCTCCTCTTCTGGGATGGTGTTCGGGTCGCGGTCGTCGCCTTTTTCCTTCGGAGTCCAGATCCGGCCGTCGTTACGCAACGATTCGGACATCAGGATTGTCTTCGACTGCCAAGTCGCGTTGACCGGTAGGCCGGTCGGGTGGAACTGGATGAAGGACGGAGATGCGAAGTACGCGCCGTGCTCGTATGCCCGCATGATGGCCGAGGCGTTGGAGTTAATCGCCAGGGTGGACATGTGGAACACGTTGCCGTAACCGCCGGTTGCCAGGATCACTGCGTGGCCGGTGTGGGCTGTGATGGAGCCATCGATCAGGTTACGGGTCACGATTCCCTGGCAGCGTTTCTGGTCACCTTCGCCGGTGACGATCAGGTCTACCAGGTCATTGTGGGTAAAAATTTCCACGTTGCCCAGGTGGATTTGGCGCTGCAGCGCGGACGCAGTAGACAGCTGCAGCTGCTGGCCCGTTTGTCCACGGGTGTAGTAAGTACGAGACACCTGAACACCGCCGAAGGAGCGGGTTGCCAGGGTGCCGCCGTATTCGCGCGCGAATGGTGCGCCGATGGCGTTCATGTGGTCGATGACGCGGGCCGACTCGATGGCGAGGCGCCAGCAGTCAGACTCGCGACCACGGTAGTCGCCACCTTTGACGGTGTCCTTGACGTGGCGGTACGCACCGTCATTATCCACCTTCTTGCCGCGGGCGGAGTTCACGCCACCCTGTGCGGCGATAGAGTGCGCACGACGTGGCGCGTCGTGGTAGGTGAAGGCCTTCACTTTGTAGCCGAGTTCGCCGAGCGCGGCTGCTGCTGCGCCACCGGAGAGGCCTGTGCCGACGACGATGACGTCGAACTTCCGGCGGTTCAGTGGGGAAACCAGCTCCATGTGGTCTTTCTGGTATTCCCACATGTCTTTGGTGGGCACGCCCTTAGGTTCGTTGCTCTCAAGGATTTTGCCCGGGGTGACATCCTCGAAGACGGATGCCGGCTGCGTGAAGGTATCACGCTCAGCGCTTTCGTTGCGCTCAGTGTTGTGTGCGGTAGTCATTGGGGCTTCCTCCTACGAGACCAAACCGAATGTGATGGACAACGGCATGATGATGTTGGCGATGACGACGATCGCAGGCAGCCAGTACGCCAGGATCACCATGATCGCGTGGCCGCGCTCGCCCAACCAGCCCAAATCGCTGACGGCCAGGTAGATGCCGTGGGTCAGGTGAAGGAATAACGCCAGGTTAGCGATGACGTAAATCAGGGTGACCCACCAGCGCTCGGGGGCGAAGGTGGCCAGCATGTTGTTGTGCACAGCGCCGTGGACGAACTCGTCAGACGCAACTGCGACACCCATGGTGAGGTCCAGGATATGGAAGATGATGAACAGCAGCAGGATTACGCCGGTGGCAAGCATATAACGCGCGGCCTGCGACTGTAGTCCGCCCATAAGGTCGGTGCGCTTAAACTTGCCACGGGAGCGCTTGGAGCGGCCGTGCAGGGCGAAAGCTCCATATACGTGCAGCACAATTGCTACGAGCAGGACGATGCGGATGATCCACAGCATGCCTTCACGTGGGAGCAGGGGCTCACCCATGGTGCGCAGGAACTCACCGTAGGCATCCAGCGCTGGCACACCGTCATGTGCGGGTAGGAACAGCTTCAGGTTACCGACCATGTGGCCGAGAACGAACAGCGCGAAAATCAGGCCGGTGATGGCCATTATCAGCTTGATTGCCCAGGTTGGGAATCCTGGCCGCTCGCGCAGCGGCTTTTCAGTAATTTTGCCGTGACGAATTGCATCACGGTCTGCGTTTTGTACAGTCATGGCACCTCCAGTGTCGATATAACTCTACGGGGTTCAGGCCCGGACTTCCCACTTCTCACCCCAGCCTCCCCACCATTTTTTCAGTTATCCCACAGGATCGGTGGGTTCGTCGGCACGCGCTTAACGACGCCCTTCCCTTCGCAACCTTTTGATTGCAGCGCTGCGAAGAATGCGTGCAGGTCATGGCACACCCTGCGTTATTTCACTCCGAGGTACCCCCAACTTTTCATGCGCTTCTTCCGCCCCGCTCAAGCAAAACGCCCGTACTGTGATTTTCACCACCAGCGGGGCTTTGAAATAAGCACCTTCACCCAAGTCACCCCTTAAGGTGTCAATCTTTCGTTTAAACTAGTGCACTTTCTCCGCCGAACGCCTTGGCTGTGCTGCACAGTTAACGAACTTCACAACCCAACCCACACAATTCTTCACACTTTTTGGTTGAATACACACCATGAGTAAGACGTACGTTGGCTCCCGCCTGCGCCAACTCCGCCGCGAGCGCAACTTAAGCCAAGCCGCCCTCGCCACAGCCCTCGACCTCTCCGCCAGCTACGTCAACCAGATCGAACACGACGTCCGCCCCCTCACCGTCCCCGTCCTGCTGCGCATCACCGAAGCTTTCGGCGTCGACGCCACCTTCTTTTCGCGTGACGACGACTCCCGCCTCCTTGCCGAACTCAAAGACGTAGTCGCCGACCAAGAAATCGCCGCCCACGATGTCGAGCTTCAAGAACTCTCCGAGCTCGTCTACAACCACCCCACCATCGCACGCGCCATGGTGGACATGCACCGCCGCTACCGCAACGTCCGCGACAAACTCACCATGGCCACCGACACCCGCATCACAACCGGCCAGGCCATCTCGATGCCCCACGACGAGGTGCGCGACTTTTTCTACGCCAACCAGAACTACTTCGACGCCATCGACAACGCCGCCGAAGGCCTCGCCACCGACCTGAACGTGACACAGTTTTCCATCCGCGACACCGAAGAAGCCATCCGGGCACGCCTTCGCAACAAGCACAATATTGAGGTGGAATCGTCGTTAAGCACCGACGGCACCCTCCACTCTTTCCATGCTGACCGCGGCCTGATCGAACTGTCCACCCTGCTCTCCACCGGCCAACGCGCCTTCCGCATGGCCACCGAACTCGCACACCTTGAAGCAGGCACGCTTATCGACGACGCCATCGGCAACGAACCATTCACCTCCGAAGCCTCCATCAACCTGGCTAGGCGCGGACTGGCCAGCTACTACGCCGCCGGTGTCATCCTGCCGTACACGCAGATTCACACCGAAGCCGAGCACGCTGGCTACGACGTGGAATACCTCGCAAATATATTCGGTGTGGGCTACGAAACCGCTGCAAGCCGCCTATCTACCCTGCAACGGACGAACCTGCGCGGCGTGCCGTTCACCTTCGTGCGCGTCGACCGTGCCGGCAACATGTCCAAACGCCAATCCGCCACCGGATTCCACTTCTCCACCTCCGGCGGCACCTGCCCCCTGTGGGGCCTCTACGCCAGCTTCAACACCCCCGGCGAAATCGTGCGCCAACACGCCCAAATGCCCGACGGACGCACCTACCTGTGGGTCGCGCGAACAGTGCGCCACCACCGCCGCACATTCCAGGACACCGAGAAACTCTTCGCCATCGGCCTAGGCTGTGAAACCCGGCACGCCGAACGCACCATCTACGCCCAGGGCCTCCCACTGAACCACGCCGACCAGGCCGACCCGATCGGTGCGGGGTGCCGCGTCTGCCCACGACAAAGCTGTGCCCAGCGCGCCTTCCCCGCAGTCCACATGCCATTAACTATTGACCCGCACTCCACCCACATCGCCCCCTACTAATCGTAGCTAGCCGCGCTGAGCTTGCGAAGCGCGCTCGTGTGAACGACCATAAAAAGGCACGAAGCGCGCTCTACAGGTTGATCATGTGGCCCTCAATGCCGTGGGCTGCTTCCTTCATCGCCTCAGACATCGTTGGGTGAATGTGCACGTTGCGTGCGATCTCGCCAGCGGTGAGGTCATATCGCTGCGCCAACGTCAGCTGCGGAGTCATATCGGAAACACCCTCGCCCACCATGTGCCCGCCGAGCAGCTCACCGAATTCCGCATCCGCAACCAACTTGACAAAGCCCTCGGTCGCCGCCGCGCCCACAGCTTTACCGTTCGCGGAGAATGGGAAGGTCGCGGTCTTGATCTCACGGTCAGGCCACTTCTCCTTCGCAGCTTCCTCGGTATAACCGAAGGATGCGACCTGCGGGTTACAGAAGGTAGCGCGTGGCATCATCTGATAATCACCCAAAGTCTGGGTCTCCGCACCCGCGATGACCTCCGCCGCAACAACACCCTGCGCCTCAGCAACGTGTGCCAGCTGCAGCTTCGCGGTCACATCGCCAATGGCGTAGATGCCGTCGACGTTGGTGCGCATGTACTCGTCGATAGCAATAGCGCCACGCTCAGTCAGCTCCACGCCGGTGTTCTCCAGGCCGTAACCCTCGGTGCGTGGGCGGAAACCAACAGACACCAGCACGCGGTCAACGGCGATGGTCTCAGTCTTGTCAGAGCCCTTCTTCTGGTAGTCCACCTCGACGGAATCACCATTGTCGCGCACCGCAGTAGTAGCGTGGCCCGCTAGCACCTTCACGCCGAGCTTCTTGTACACCTTGGTAATGGTCTTGGATACTTCTGGGTCCTCATTTGGCAGCACACGGTCCATGAACTCGATCACCGTGACATCGACACCATAGGCGTTAAGTACGTACGCGAACTCCATACCAATCGCACCGCCACCAACAACAACCATCTTCTCCGGCGCCTTCGGATTGAGGATCTGCTCTTCAAAAGACACCACATTCTCGGAGAACTCCACACCCTTGAGCGTGTTCACCACAGAGCCGGTGGCGATGATGCAGTCGTCGAAAGTGACAGTCTTTCCTTTATCGTCACCCTCGGTGATCTCGATGGTCTTCGCATCCTTAAAGGATCCCAGGCCGTTGATCTCGGTGATCTTGTTCTTCTTCATCAGGTAGTGGATACCGCCAACGATCTTCTCGGAGACCTTACGCGATCGCTTATGCGCGTCTTCGTAATCAAATTCCACATCACCTTTGATGCCGAAGACCTTCTTCTCATGGTTGAAGATATTCGCCACTTCAGCGTTCTTAATCAGCGATTTCGAAGGAATGCAACCCACGTTCAAGCAGACTCCTCCCCAATACTGCTTCTCAACAACCGCTACCTTCTTGCCCAGCTGAGCAGCGCGGATCGCGGCGACATAGCCGCCAGGGCCCGCACCAAGTACAACAACGTCATAGTGTTCATTAGCCATGCCCACAAGGATACGCATGTGACGGTGCTCTCGTTGTCGTTTTCACCCCTGTGGGGGCAGGTTCCCACACTCCGCCAGATCGAGATATAGTGCAAAGCAGTAAATTTCCCGTACAACTAGAGAAGGCTTCATAGATGAAGATCACACGCCCCCTGTTGGCCTCCGCCGCCGCGATTGCGATCGCCGCCGGTGCCGTACCCGTCATTGCCCAAGACACCGACAAAGAGATTCAGCCGGTCGTCGATACGCACACGCTTAACGACGACACGACCGTCGAAACGCCCAAAGCAACGGACGCTGAGGTAGCTGCGGAGGCAGCTGCGGAGCCCGAGGCCGGCGAGATCCGTCCGGAGGAATCAGACGAGGTCACCGACAACACTCCAGAGATCCCCGAAATCCAAGCTCGCGAAGCAACCGAGGAAGAGCTGGACAATATGCCGGACCAGCGGCACCAGACCGACGCGGGCGCTGTCACCGTGACTCCACTGACGCAAGCTCCGCTGAACACGGCGAATAAGAAGCCCCAAAAGTGGTTCTCCCACACAGGCGAAGGCAAAAAGCTGGACGCGTACAACGTGTACTCGCCAGCCATGGAACGCGACATCCCAGTAGCGGTTCTGCCCGCGCGTGATGCTGCCGGTGCGCTTGTCGACGACGCCCCCATCGTCTACCTGCTCAACGGTGCCGGCGGTGCCGAACAGGACACCGACTGGATCAACCTGGCTGACTCCACCGTCTACGAGACCTTTGAAGGGCAGTCGGTGAACGTGGTCATCCCAATGGAGGGCGCGTTTTCCTACTACGTGGACTGGCTGACTGACCCAGGCCAGCGGGGCTACTACAAGGGTAAGCAAATGTGGTCGACGTTCCTCACCAAGGAACTGCCCGGTGCCATGGAGCAGCAGCTCAACGCAAATGACCGCCGCGCAATCGTGGGCTTTTCCATGTCCGCAACCTCCGCGCTGCTGGCCGCCGAACACAACCCGGGCATGTACAACGCCGTCGGCTCATTTTCCGGGTGTGCTGCAACATCGACCCCACTGCCCTACTTCTACGCCGGGCTGACCGTGAACCGCGGCGCCAACGGCATGACTCCTGAAAGCATCTGGGGCCCGATGGGTTCCGAGTACAACCGCTACAACGATGCCCTTGTTAATGCCGAGGGTCTTCGTAACACCGCGCTGTACATCTCGACGGCAACCGGACTGCAATCCGACACCGACATGCTGAGCTCCCTGCTGGACAGAAACGGTGGCAAAGTCGAAGCAGCGCTGAAATCCAGCTCCACCCTGACTATTGAAGGTGGCGCAATCGAAGCAGCGATGAACGCCTGCACCCACGACCTGCGCGCCAAACTCACCAGCTTAAACATCCCGGCCCACTACGAGTTGCGCAACACCGGCACCCACTCCTGGCCAGGCTGGCGCGACGACCTGAAAAAGTCCTGGAACCACGTAATCAAACCCGCACTCGGTTTGAGCGAAAGCAACGCACCAGCCACCAACACCGGTTCCGCCGAATTTTCATCAGCGAACTAGAGCAGCCGTGAACTAGAGCAGCGCGTTCCGGCCCGGCAGGGCCGGTCGTCGGCAAGCGAACGTCGGCAAGCGAACAAAAAGGGCACCCACAACGGGTGCCCTTAATGCATACCAAAAGCTAGAACATGCCCAGGCCTAGCGCGATGGTCGACGAGGTAGAAGAACCGGCATGGAGCACCTGGCCCAGAAACTCGTTGATGAAAAGCTGTGCTTGCTCGATAGGAGACATAGTCAATTCCCTTCCTAATAAAGAATCGTGTGAAGGCGCATTTTTACGCTGTATGTACGCTAAGTGTATCGCCAGGTTCCCAGCTAACGTTAACTCGCAGATTGTCACAAGTACGGCTTGTTTAACGACAAACTGGGGCTTAAGGTGCACACAGAGACGTAACATCGTTTACTCTAGATACGATACTCGACATGTGGCGCACCCGTGAAGCGCCTGCCAATAAGCACAAGAAGAATAGGAAGCGTTCCTCAATGAAGCTGAAGCGTTCCGTACTGGCAGCTGGAACTGCCATCGCCATCGCACTCGGTGCAACCCCAGCAACCGCAGCTGAGCTGACCCCACAGCAGGTCGCCGGCGATGTCGCAGTGGGCACAGTCAAGCCCCTTGATTGGGAACCACGCGCAGTCACCACTGGTAAACCACAGACCTGGCTCACCTACGTTGATGGCCACACCATCCAGGCCTACTCCGTGTACTCGCCATCCATGGACCGTGAAGTTCCTGTCGCTGTCATCCCAGCACGCGATGCCGAAGGCAACCACATCGACAACGCACCAACCGTGTACCTGCTCAACGGCGCCGGCGGTGCCGAGCAGGATTCTGACTGGCTGAAGATGACCAACAAGCTCAAGTTCTACCAGGACAAGGGCGTCAACGTCGTAATCCCGCAGGCCGGCGCGTTCACCTACTACGCCGACTGGCTGAAGAAAGATCTGAACACCCCGTACCTGAAGGGCCCCCAGATGTGGGAAACCTTCGTGACCAAAGAGCTGCCAGGTCCCATCGAGTCGCATCTGAAGGCAGACAACCGACGTGCAATCGTTGGCTTCTCCATGTCCGCAACCTCGGCCCTACTCATGGCACAGCACAACCCGGGCTTCTACGATTCGGTCGCATCCTTCTCGGGGTGTGCAGCAACGTCCACCCCAATCCCGTACCAGTTCCTGCGCCTGACCGTGCAGCGTGGCTCCGGCACGTTGAATGACTTCAACATGGTCACCCCTGAAATGATGTACGGCCCCATGGGCGGTGGCTACAACCGTTACAACGATGCTCTTGTCAACGCCGAGAAACTCCGTGGCCATGACCTCTACATCTCCACCGCTACCGGTCTTGCAGCAGAGACTGACATGATGGGGTACTACACCGCCCGTGGCGTAGACCCAGCTGTTGGATCTGCAAACGCTTTGCGGCTCCAACTCGAAGGTGGCGTGATTGAGGGCGCGATGAACGCGTGCACCCATGATTTGAAGGCGAAGCTCGACTCCAAGGGCATCCCAGCCCACTACGAGCTGCGCAACGCTGGCACCCACTCCTGGCCAGGCTGGCGCACCGACTTGGAGAAGTCCTGGTTTACCACCATCGCCCCGTCGTTTGGGATGTAGCGTCGATAAGCACCATGGTGCGCCTCAGGCCCCGTCACCCGGCGGGGCCTTTATGCTTGGTCTATGCGCGATATTGATCCTGAACTTCTCGACGACATCATCGGCCAACCAGCCCTAGAGTGGGCACAAGCCTGGTCCGATGACACCCTCGCCGCCTTCGACTTGGAACCGCTGCAGTCGCGGATCTTGGAGGTGCTCGACACCGATGCCCGCATCCCGTATGTCACCCGGCGTGGCGAATTTTTGTACAACTTCTGGCGCGATGCCGACCGCCCGCGCGGTGTGTGGCGCAGGACGCTTATCGACGAGTACCTCACCGACTCCCCCACCTGGGAGGAACTCATCGACGTTGACGCCCTAGCCGCCGCGGAAGATGAGGACTGGGTGTGGAAGGGCGCCGTGGTACGTGCCCCGCAGTATGACCGTGCGCTGATCAAACTTTCCCGCGGCGGTGCCGATGCAACCGTGGTGCGCGAGTTCGATATGGCTAGTCTCGACTTGGCTAGTCTCGATGGCAGCCTCGGCAGCAGCGCCGCGTTTGTACTTCCGGAAGCGAAAAGCTACGTCTCTTGGGCCGGCGATGATGTGCTGGTGGGCACCGACACCGGCGCGGGTTCCCTGACGGAATCCGGCTACCCGCGCGAAGTCCGCCTGTGGCGTCGCGGCCAGCAGCTTTCCGACGCCCAAGTGATCTTCTCCGGCCAACCAGACGACGTGTTGGTTGTCGGCTCCTACGACCCCACTCCAGGTTTTGAGCGCACCGTCGTCACGCGCGCGATCGACTTCTACAACTCCGAAACCTTCATCGACGGGGTGCGCCTCGACATCCCCACCGACTGCGAGGCCACCGCGCACCGCCAGTGGCTCTTCCTCCAACCTCGCACCACGTTTTCAGACATCCCGGCCGGAGCATTAGCCGTTATGCTTTACGACGACTACCTTTCCGGCTCCCGAGACTTCACCCTTCTGGTAGAGCCTGATGAGCACACCTCAGTGGAGTCCCTCGCATTTACTGCTTCCGAGCTGCTGGTGACCACTCTTGTGGACGTGGCCACCCAAATCCACTCCTACCGGCTGGGCACCTGGGAGTGTCGGGAGGTGGGGTTGCCGGGGGCGTCGTCGGCAAGCGTGGTTGCCACAAGCCCGCTCGACGGCGACGAGTACTGGATCAACACCTCCAGCTTCACCCAACCGTCCACCCTGCTCCGCGGCTCCGGAGGAGGGTCGGTCGCCGGCACAGAGGTCGTCGAGGTGAAGCGGGCGCCGGAACTATTCGATGCTTCTGGCCTTGAAACCCGCCAACACTGGGTTGAATCTGCCGACGGAACGAAAATTCCGTACTTCATTACCGGTAACTTCTCTAGCGGTGACTCCCATGAACCGCGCCCCACACTCGTCGGGGGCTACGGCGGGTTCGAGGTCTCACTCACTCCCGGCTACTCCGCAGTGCGGGGACGCGCATGGCTGGAACGCGGGTACTACTACGTGCAACCCAACCTTCGTGGCGGCGGCGAATTCGGACCGCAGTGGCACTCCCAGGTGGTCAAAACCAACCGCCACAAAGTGTGGGAAGACCATCGAGCTACGCTCGATGACCTAGTGCGTCGCGGTTACACCACGCCCGAACTGATCGGGATTCGCGGCGGATCCAACGGCGGGCTGCTCACCTCCGGAGCTTTAGTCCAGTACCCCGACGCACTCGGGGCCGCCGTGATCCAGGTGCCGTTGACGGACATGCTGCGCTACCACACCCTGTCAGCCGGCGCGTCATGGATGGCGGAATACGGCAACCCCGACGACCCCACCGAACGCGCCGCCATTGAAAAATGGTCACCGCTGCACAACATCCCACAGCACAACATCCCCGGAGGAACGAACTCGCCGCTGCCTCCGGCGCTGGTCACCACCTCCACCCGCGACGACCGCGTCCACCCAGCGCATGCCCGCAGGTTTGCGCTCGCCCTGCACCAGGCAGGCCAGCCCGTGGACTACTACGAAAACACTGTCGGCGGCCACGCAGGGGCTGCAGACAACACCCAGACCGCGCGCGTGGAGGCACTGATCTACTCCTGGTTAGATCGCCAGCTTGGCTAGAAAGTAAGATGAATCCACGATGACTAGCAACAGGCTGCGCTCCACACCCATCCCCGGCAACCGCGACGGGTACACCGGCGTCGACTTCAACCTCGGCTACCACATCAGGCACTATGACCTCGACCTGACCTACCGTGTGGACCCCAACCGTCTCGAAGGCACCGCCACCCTGCTGATGGATAACTGGGCTCCCCTGCGCGGCCTCACTCTCGATTTGATGCAGAACATGGTCGCCCGCCGCGTTGTCGCCCACGGCAGCGCAGGCCTGAACATCACGGTGGCCAAGTTCAAACAGTCCGGTAACAAACTGCGCATCACATTCGCAGACGAAGTGCCCGTGGATTCTGAGTTCCGCCTCGCCATTTCCTACGGCGGCAATCCCCGCCCACGCCGCACCTCCTGGGGAGATATCGGCTGGGAGGAGCTGGAAAACGGCGCGCTGGTAGCCAGCCAGCCCAATGGTGCACCGTCCTGGTTCCCGTGCGACGACACCCCCGACGAGAAAGCCACCTACACCCTCACCATCAGCGCGGATGATCCTTATGTTGTGGTGTGCAACGGGCGGCTCGTCGATAAGCGAAGTGGTAGTTCACGCACCACCTGGCGCTACGAAACCACCCATCGCATGGCCACCTACCTGGCCACCGTGCAGGTCGGCGAGTACCAACGCCACGAGCTGGGCCGCAACACCCACGTGTGGGTCAGCGCGCAGAACGCTGCCGCCGCCTGCACCGCGCTGCGCGACCAGCAGGCCATGCTCGACTTCTACGAGCAGCTTTTTGGCCCCTACCCTTTTGCTGAGTACACGGTGGTGGTCACCGACGATGAGTTGGAGATCCCGCTGGAGGCGCAAGGCCTGAGCATTTTTGGTGTGAACCACATGACTGGCTGGGAACGACTGATCGCGCATGAGCTCGCCCACCAGTGGTTTGGCAATTCGCTGGGCGTGGCGCAGTGGGACGATATTTGGCTCAACGAGGGGTTTGCCTGCTACTGCGAGTGGCTCTGGTTCGAGCATCGTGGCACACCCGCCCAGGTCAATGTGGACCGCGAGTACGCGATTTTGCAGCGTAAACCGAAGGATATCGTGGTGGGTTCGCCGGGCCCGCGCGACATGTTCGACGACCGCGTGTACAAGCGTGGCGCCATGGCGTTGCACGCTTTACGACGAGCACTTGGCAGCTCCGCCTTTTTCGACGCGTTGCGCCGCTATGTTGCCGCCGGAGCCCATAGTGTTGTGGAGCCGCAGGATTTGAAGCGTGAACTGTATGGCGCCGCTGAGGCTACGGCTGTTGGGCGCGCGCGTATCGACGACATCCTCCACGACTGGCTCTTTGAGATGTCGCTGCCGGAGTGTCCTCGATGACTGGCCCTCACCCTGGCGATGGGAAAGCCGGCGGTGTGAAGGCGCTGTCGCTGGCCACGATCTTCGCTGCGTTGTCAGGGTTTGTGGTGATTTGGGTGGCGCAATGGCCCCTCGACGCCGAAACACAATTGCGGTATTTCCAGGCCTACTGGGGTTTGTTTTTCGCCTCTGCCGGTGTGATCGATGGGATTACGCAAGAAACCACCCGTGCCGTGGCCGCGCGGGCCTCGCAAGCGCGGACTTCGCAGGCTCAGTCCGCGGAGGCCAGAGAATGTACAGCGTCCCGCCAGATCGCTAAGGAGGGCGGGGCCGAGTCCGCCAGTCCGTGGCGGTTCGGCGCGGTGGTAGCCACAGTAGTGTTCACTGTGGTGCTGGTGGCCAGCTTCTTCATCATGACTAGCGTGGTTCCACCCTCCCCGGGCCTAGCCACCGGGCTGCTTGCGTTCGGCTTGGTGAGCTATGTGTTCCAGGCGGTGCTGTCGGGCATTTTGTCGGGAGCGAACCTGTGGGGGCAATACGCCAGCCTCGTCGCGCTCGACTCCGGTGTGCGCCTGGCGCTGGCGCTGGTGGCGTGGGGGTTCGGCTGGGGGTTGGAGGCGTTTCTGCTGATCACGGTGATCGGTACGCTGAGCTGGGTGGCGGTGCTGGTGGGGTCGTCGTCGTCGGCACGCGCGGCGATCGGGGCGCAACTTGACGTCGCACCCGGCCCCTACGCCCGGCGCGTACTCCAAGCCATGCTGGCCTCCGGGGCAAATGCTGCGTTGATCACCGGCTACCCTACTTTCCTCAACGCGGCGTTCCCACAAGAGGACCCCACCACCACGATCACGATTGCCGGTGTCATCAACGCCGTGACACTCACCCGCGCCCCGATCCTCGTCCCGCTGCAACGGTTCCAATCTATGCTCGTCGTTAAGTTCGTTGAAGCCGGGCGCGGAATATACCGGGCGCTCGCAAAACCTGTGGCCGCAGTGCTGGGCCTGGGCGTTCTCGGGTTTGTGGCTGCCTGGCTGGTGGGTCCGTGGATCCTGAAGATCGCGTTCAAACCGGAACTGTTTGTCAACGGGCTAACGCTTGGGCTGCTCACATTCGCTTCGGCACTGACTGGCAGCCTGATGATCACCGGCACGGCAGTACTCGCGCTGGAGCAGCACGGCTGGTATGTGGCGGGGTGGCTGGTGGCATCCGCAGTGGCGTACCTGATCCTGTTCTTTGCACCGTTGGGGCTGTTGCCGGCGGTGATTGTGTCGCTGATGGCAGGCCCAATGGCAGGTGCTGTGGTGCACCTGCTGGGGTTAGGTCGTGCTCGCCGGATCGCTCGCAGCTGATTCTGCGGCGGGACTGGGCGCGGCGCGCGGCGGGCCGTGTTTGACTAGCCGCATGGCCCCGCCCCGGGCCACCGGGTGATCATTCAGCCTCGCCTGCCCAAACGGTGAGACGTGGTAGTTTTCGCCGCCGCGTTGTTCGATGTGGCCGTAGATGTCGGTGTCGCTCATCCTGCCGTTGTCGTAGTCGCACACGGTGGACAGATTGTTGTTAGAGGTGGGTCCGCCGCGCGAGTACGGTACGTTGTGGTTGATTTGGCAGTAGTCGGCACCGGTGCCACACCCGTCGCAGGTGCATACGGGTTCGACGGCGGCGCGTGCTTCGCGCTGCTTGTCTGTGGCGAACCGGCCTTCGAACACGTTGAGTACACCCAGCATGGGTGAGACTAGGACGATGCGGCAGTGTTCGGCAAGGTTTTCGCGCGCCAGGTCTGAGGACAGCACGCGGGTGCCGTTGGTCAGCGACAGGATCACATCACCGTCGGGAAGTTCTTCACCGATGGAGGCGACGTCGTCGGCACGCACGATCACGCGGGCGGCAAGTTTCGGTTCGGTGGCTTCGCCCCCACCGAAGATGCGTTTGATGGCTTCTTCGGCGCGTTGGTCTTCGGGCACGCTGGCCAGTGAGTCCATGGCGGCGCGCACGAGGTGGCCGGGCGCGGTGGCGGTCAGGCGCATGTTGGTGGAGTTTGGGAGTGCACGGGCGCTTATCGACGTTTCGTTCGTGACTTTTTCGGGGCCGTTGTATTTGGCGAGGAGCTCGTTTCCGCGTGCTCGGATGGTGCGCAGGATTGGTGGCTGTTTGGTTAGTTCCTCGCGCATTTTCCAGGAGTGCTTTTTGTTGTTGAGCTTGTTGATCTGCTTCTCAATTTCATTGAGTGTGTGCAGTGTGTGACGTTTTTCGGCGGCGGTGCGGCGGGAGCGTTCTTGGTAGCGGGTGTGCCCTGTGGAGCCGTAGTAGACGGTGGCGAGTTTTTGCAGCAGTTTCGCCATGGTGGTGTCTAGGCCGTCTTTGCACATATCAATGACCGACTTGCCGTATGCGCCCTCCAGGATGGAGATTGCGCTGGCCCAGCCGGCTGCGAATGTCTGATATGTGGTCATGTTTCTGAGGCTAAAACAAGGCGCAACTTTTTGCTCACCCTAGTTTGAAATCTGTGGATAATTCGGAGTTGTCCACAGGCCAAAAACGGGGCGGGCGGAAGTATAGTAACGTTTATGGGTTCGATGGTTGTTACTGGCGGCGCCGGGTTTATTGGTGCTAATTTTGTGCGTCTCGTTCGCTCCCGTGACCAGCGGCAGCGAATCACGGTCGTCGATAAGCTCACGTATGCGGGCAACCGGGCCAACCTCGACGGGTTGGATGTGGAGTTTGTGCAGGGGTGTATCACTGATGCCGGGCTTGTCGACGAGGTGGTCGCGGGCGCGGACGCGGTGGTGCATTTTGCGGCGGAGTCGCACAATGATAATTCTTTGGCGGATCCGTCGCCGTTTATTCAGACGAATCTGGTGGGCACGTTCACGCTGTTGGAGGCGGTGCGCAAGTATGGGGTGCGGTTCCACCACGTGTCTACCGATGAGGTATTTGGGGATTTAGCACCCACTGATCCGCGTTTCGACGAACACACCCCCTACCAGCCTAGTTCTCCGTATTCGGCGTCGAAGGCGGGTAGTGATCATCTGGTGCGTGCGTGGGTGCGCTCCTTTGGTGTGGAGGCGACGATTTCGAACTGCTCCAACAATTATGGCCCGTACCAGCACATTGAGAAGTTTATTCCGCGCCAGATCACGAACCTGCTTTCTGGGCGGCCAGCGAAACTCTATGGCACCGGCGAGCAGATCCGCGACTGGATTCATGTCGATGACCACAATGATGCCGTGCTTGCCATCCTGGAGCGCGGCACGATCGGCGAGACCTATTTGATTGGTGCCGGCGGGGAGGCTACCAACAAGCAGGTTATCGAGTTGATCTGCGAACTCATGGGTGGTGAATACGAGCATGTCGCCGACCGTCCCGGCCATGACCAGCGCTACGCCATTGACGCCTCAAAATTGCGGGGCGAGTTGGGGTGGGAGCCGCGCTACACTTCGTCGTTACGCGATGGGCTGGCCCGCACGATCGACTGGTACCGTACGCACGAAACCTGGTGGGCGGCGGACAAGGCGGCCGTGGAGGCGCGCTACGCTCGCACCAATCAGTGAGCCAGCAAGCAAGCTAGTAAGTAAGCTTAGGTGCCATGCAGGTTTCTCCCACGGCGATTGACGGGCTTCTCATTGTTGAGCTAGATGTGCACGGTGATGCGCGCGGCTGGTTTAAGGAGAATTGGCAGCGCGAGAAAATGGTTGCGGCCGGGTTGCCGGATTTTTCGCCGGTGCAAAACAACATTAGCTTCAACACGTCGCGGGGGACCACGCGCGGGTTGCATGCAGAGCCGTGGGATAAGTACGTGTCGGTGGCGAGTGGTGCGGTTTTCGGGGCGTGGATTGATCTGCGGGAGGGCTCATCGTCGTATGGCGCACAGGTGACCTGCGAGATCAGCCCGTCGGTTGCGGTGTTTGTGCCGCGCGGGGTGGCCAATGGCTTTCAGGCACTTCACGACGACACCGCCTACGTGTATCTTGTCAACGCGCATTGGTCGCCGGATGCGCAGTATTCTTTTGTGAACTTGGACGAAGTTCAGTGGCCTCTGGAGCCCACGGAGGTTTCTGATAAGGACATCGCGCATCCCGCGCTTGCCGATGCCACCCCAGTCCCACCGCGCCAAGTGCTGGTGACCGGTGCACATGGGCAGTTGGGGCGGGCTTTGAAGGTGATTGCACCGGGGTGGGAGTATTGCAGCCGTGAGGAATTCGACATTACCGCGCCTCGGGCGCAGTTGCAGCGGTCGCGGGACTGGTCGCAGTACTCGGCGATCATTAACACTGCTGCCTATAACGATGTCAACGGTGCTGAAACCGACCGCGCCACCGCGTGGGCTGTTAATGCTGAGGCACCGGCCCGTCTGGCTTCGATCGCAGCGGAGCATAACCTCACCTTTGTGCACGTCAGCAGTGACTACGTGTTTGATGGCACGCGTGAGGTCCACGCCGAAGATGAGGTGCCCAGCCCCTTGAGCCTGTATGGGGCGTCGAAGGCGGCGGGGGAAGCGTCGGCACGCGTGGTGCCCAAACACTATGTGATTCGCACCTCGTGGGTGTTTGGCGAGGGCAAGAATTTTATGCGCACAATGGCGGATCTTGCTGCGCGCGGAGTCGAACCACGGGTGATTTACGACCAGCGCGGCCGCCCCACCAGCGCCGAAGATCTGGCCAAAGGGATTAAGCACCTGCTGGATGTGGGGGCGGAGTATGGGGTGTACAACGTGTCGTCGGCAGGCGATGTGGTGGGCCGCGACGAGATTGCCATGGCCGTGTTCATCGGGCTCGGGCATGATCCGTCTTCGGTGCACCCGGTAACTACCGAGGAGTATGCGCAGCTAGTGGGCCGGGAGGCTGCGCGCCCGAAAAATTCGGCGTTTGATTTGTCGAAGATCGAAGCAACCGGTTTCCGTCCGAGCAACTGGCGTGCAGCCCTTGCGTTGTACCTTGCTACGCTCTGAATGCACTGCGGGTGTTCACGCGCGAAGCTTTACGCGCGAAGCTTTACGCGCGAAGCCGGAAAGCGGCAAAAGCAGCAACAACTCCCGCAGGCAGAATCAAGAGTGCTGCACCGTGGCCAATTGCTTGCCCACCGCCCGCCATACTCCCGTTCACCAAGAACCCAAGGAGAAAAGTGACAAGCGTTGCACCCAAGGCCACTTCGAAGTACGAGACGAGGTTGCGGATCGACTGCACAGACCGCGCAAGTTCGGACCCTTCGTTATACGCTCCGCTCAACGATTCACGGAGCAAGAATCCACGAAAAACACCGACTACGATCAACAGTCCTGCCGTAGCGACGGCAAAGAACTCACCATCAGCGACCGTTTTCCAGATGAAGACAGCCGCAGTGAAAGTCAGCAGAAGAAAATAAGCCGGAACCTTCATATTCCTTTCCAAACATACGACCATTCCACATCCACTGCAACAGCTTATTGCAGCGTGGGCAGGATGTGGATGCGTTGGAGTCAAAACCTCTTTGAGAAGCGACCATCCCATCAATCAATTCAGGTGTGAGTCCAAGCTCTTTGGAGTATCTCAGCGTCAGGATATCTCCCTTAATCCGATATTCTCGATACTCCATCCTCCCGGGTTGCCCAAGAGGTGAAAACTCTCATACCTAACTGTAAGATTCTTCTCTTCAACAACGTTCGCGAAAACGAAATCTAAAGACCGTCAGGGCTAGCAATACGTTCCCGGAACACCCTCTGCGGGTGGTTGGTGTCCGCACCAGAAACCACGCCGACAAAGCCGCGGCCCGGGATCCATGCGGGGCTGCCGGAGTCACCGGGGCCTACACCGGGAAGGTGACTATGCACGTTCTTGTTATTGTTGGGGCCGGTTCCAACATCAGTAACCCGGCCGCACACGACGCGGTGGTCGGTGCGATCCCACGCGCAGAGCTGCTCGCCTGGTCGTACGGTGTGGTGCGGGACGCGGGCATCCCCGGTGTGGATGTTCGCACCAATATTAATGCCGTCGACGAAGCGGATCTTCGCCACATCTGTGGCACCAGCGTTCAGGTCGAGCATATTGGAGTGCTCCACGAAACCGATCAGCTGGGCGTGCGAATTAAACACAGGTTCTCCGGGGAACGCGCAGTGGGCAGCGGTGTAGCCGACGCGTGCTGCTCGGTCGACGTAGCCCAAGGTGCACGTGTTCCAGATGTGGCCGCGGAAGCCCATGATTTCGTCACCTTGGGTAACAGTAGTGCCACGCGGTGCTGCCAGGCCGAGGGCAGGTGCCGCCGCTGAGGATCCCTGCACAGGCACCGACGACGCATGCGCCTCCGGCACGACACCGAGCGAACCTGCCCCAATCACGCCGACGCTGAGCAGCCAAGCGCACGCAGCCCCGACCATTTTCTTGAAACGCATGTTACCTCCTGTTACTGGCGTTGCAGTTTACCTTACACTGCGCACCGCCGTGCGTCACTGCACGACTTCTTTACGCGCGAACAGGTTTCATCATTATCCAGCAAGACACACAAGACCAGTGACCTATGGTTCTGATCACATCCATTGACTTGGAGTGATTCAGAGCGTTAATCTCCCCGATATAGTCGTTTTCGTCGAGTGCGGAGGGAACATGCGGAGGCAGGCTTATCGACGACAAACAAGACCCGGAAAGCTCCCAGTGTAAAAGTATGCAAGCTGAGCTGCCGCAATAGCCAAGAAGGGGTAAACCAATGTCATCAACACCGGATGTGCGACGAACACCGACAGGGGAAGCAGTCTCACTCCTACTCGCTCTTTTGGTGGCAGTGTTCGCGTTTCAGCTCAACGCGTCTATGCTGTCTCCGGCCCTGGCAACAATGGAGGCAGAACTTAACGCCACTGCAGCCCAGATTGGCCTGACGCAAACCGCATTTTTTACGGCTGCAGCGTTGTTCTCACTCTTTCTTCCGCGGTGGGGCGACCTCATTGGTCGTCGTAAAGTTCTCGTCGGAATGATGCTCGTTACTGGTATCGGCTGTGTTGTTGCAGCACTCGCCCCAAACGTTACGGTCCTTTTCATCGGCCGCGTGATCCAAGGTGTGGCAGGCCCGACGGTTCCGCTGTGCTTGATTATGCTGCGCCAGCAGGTGCCAAACGAAAAGCAATACGCCCTATATATGGGCATTCTCACCTCTGTCAACGGCGGAATTGGTGGCGTTGATGCGTTGGCTGGCGGATGGCTTGCTGGCACCTTCGGTTTCCGCTCTATTTTCTGGGTGATGGCCGGGTTTTGTGTTGCAGCAGTCTTTGCAGTGCAGTTCTTTACCCGTGAATCACGCGCGAAGGAACATCAGCCAATGGACTGGGCCGGTGTGTTACCACTGGCCATTGCAATCGGTGCCCTCCTCACCGCGTTCAACGAGGCGGGCAAGATTCAAGACGCCAACTGGTGGCTCGTTGTTCTCCTAGTTGCGGTTGGTGTGATCGGAGTGGTTGTCTTCTGGAATGTTGAAAAGAAAGTAGCCCACCCGCTTGTCACCGTGGATTACCTCAAACAACGCCGAACCTGGGCATTGCTGCTGACCACACTGCTGACCATGACCGGTGTCTTCGCAATCATGAACGGGCTGATCCCGAACCTCGCCCAAGACCCTGTCAATGGTCCCGGAATGTCCGCCGGCATCGTTTCCTGGTGGACACTTACTCCATATGCCTTAGCAGGTTTGGTTTTCGGGCCGGTCGCTGGCTTACTCGCCGCCAAGTTTGGATACAAGAAAATTCTCCAAGTCGGTATTGCAGGCACGTTCCTCGGCGTTCTTGGGGCGATCTTCATGTCGGCCTCCCCTACCCCTGTGACACTGCTTATCATCTCGATCTTCGTCGGTATAACTTATGCCGGCACCGCCAACATCATGTTGAACGGGCTCGGAGTGGTACTCTCCCCTGCCGATAACCAAGGCTATCTTCCCGGTATGAATGCCGGCGCGTTCAATTTGGGTGCCGGTGTTTCTTTTGCGGTCCTCTTCGCTGTGGCAACTATTTTCGTCGATAGTTCAGGCGGCTACGCAGCAGGCATGGTCGCAGGCGCAATCCTGCTCGCGTGCGCTTTCCTTACCTCATTTCTCATCCCTCAACCCGAAACAATTCCCGATACGTTGGCAGCAGAAGCTGCCCGTAAGACCGAAGGAGTCACTCACAATGCATAAAATCATTCTCGACTGCGATCCCGGCCATGACGATGCCGTGGCGATGCTGTTGGCCTATGGCAATCCCGACATCGACCTGCTCGGCATCACAACCGTCGGCGGCAACCAGACACTTGAAAAGGTCACCTTTAACGCGCGACAAGTGATGACGATCGCGAACATGAGCGACGTTCCCCTGTACGCAGGTGCAACACGCCCACTTGTGCGCCCCGTTGAAGTTGCTGAAGACATTCATGGTGATACCGGAATGGAAATTCACGGCTATGAGTTACCGGAACCTACCGTCGATACGCACGAGGGCAGTGGCGTGCAGTTCATCATCGACACCGTGATGTCGCACGAACCCGGTACCGTCACCCTTGTGCCCACAGGCCCGCTGACCAATATTGCCCTCGCAGCCCGGCTGGAGCCACGCATCGTGGAGCGCGTGAAGGAAGTCGTACTGATGGGTGGTGGCTACCATGTTGGGAACTGGTCCGCTGTGGCCGAGTTCAATATTAAGATCGACCCGGAAGCTGCCCATATCGTGTTCAATGAGCCGTGGAAACTGACCATGGTGGGCCTGGATCTCACCCACCAGGCTTTGGCCACCCCTGAGGTTGAAGCAGAGATCAAGTCGATTGGTACGGACACCGCCGACTTTGTTGTGGGGCTTTTCGGCGCTTTCCGGAAGAATTATCAGGACGCGCAAGGGTTTGAAAATCCTCCCGTGCACGATCCCTGCACCATTGCTTACCTCGTGGATCCGTCGATTGTGGAAACCCGAAAGGTGCCACTCGATGTGGAGCTCAACGGCACACTCACCACCGGGATGACGGTGGCGGACTTCCGGGCTCCGGCCCCTGCTGATTGCAACACTCAGGTGGCCACGAAGTTGGATGCGCCGAAGTTCTGGGATCTGGTTGCCGCAGCAATTCGCGCTATCGGCTAGCGCGCTAGACTCGCTAAGCATGAAGGGCATTATTCTCGCTGGCGGATCGGGCACGCGGCTGTACCCCATCACGAAGGGCATTTCGAAGCAGCTGATGCCCATCTATGACAAACCCATGATCTACTACCCGCTGTCCACGCTGATTGGCGCGGGGATCAGGGAGATCTTGATTATTACTACCCCGGAGGATCAGGACGCTTTTCGACGATTGCTTGGTGACGGCTCGGATTGGGGGCTCATGCTCGATTACGCGGTGCAGCCACAACCTGAGGGGTTGGCGCAGGCGTTCATTATTGGCGAGGAGTTTATCGGCGACGATTCTGTGGCACTAGTCCTGGGGGATAATATTTTCGAGGGCGCAGGTCTCAGCCAAGCAACAGCGCGGTGCCAGGCCCCGGACGGTGGCATGATTTTTGCGTATGAGGTGTCGGACCCGCAGCGCTACGGTGTGGTGGAGTTCGACACCGACGGCACGGCTTTGTCGATCGAGGAGAAACCAGAGCACCCAAAGAGCAGTTTTGCGGTGGTGGGGCTGTATTTTTACGACAACGGCGTGGTGGATATTGCGAAGCAGATCCGGCCCAGCGCGCGCGGTGAGTTGGAGATCACCGCTGTCAATGAGGCGTACCTGGAGCAGGGCCGGTTGCAGGTTCAGCGCCTGCAGCGCGGGGATGTGTGGCTGGATACCGGAACGATTGATTCGATGGCGGAGGCCAGCGCCTATGTTGAGGTGATCCAGAAGCGGACGGGTTCGATCGTCGGCAGCCCGGAGGTGGCCGCCTACCGGGAGGGCTTCATCAACGCCGCCCAGCTAGAAAAGCTGGCCGGGCCGATGATGAAGTCAGGCTACGGGGTATACCTGCTCGAAGCGATCGATCTATAGTGGTGCCATGGTCTCCCCCGTTACGGCCCTGATGTCGATCTACGCGCGTACCCAGCCCGCCGAGTTGCGCGCGGCACTGGATTCCCTGGCGGCGCAGACTCTGCCTGCGGCACGGATCATCGTGGTGATCGACGGCCCCGTACCCGACGAATTACACACGCTTATCGACGAATACCCCAACGCTGTGGCCCACCCACTCGAGCACAACCAAGGCCTTGGGGCGGCGCTGGCTGCAGGTTTGGAGCAGGTAGACACTGAGTTTGTGGCCCGCCTGGACTCGGACGATATCGCGTTTCCTGACCGTTTTGAGAAGCAGGTGGAGTTTCTGCGCAACAACCCAGACATCGCGGTGGTGGGGACAGCGGTGCAGGAATTCGACGACACCATTTTTAGTGCGACTGGCCAGCTGGAGGCGTCGTTAGGCGAGATCCGGAGGCTTCCGGAAGACCCAAGCGCGTATGCGAAACTGAATTCACCGCTGAATCATCCGTCGGTGATGATGCGTACCGCCGACGTCCGCGCCGTGGGTGGCTACCGCCACCTGCCGTTTATTGAGGACTATGACCTGTGGGCCCGGCTGCTTGCGGACGGTAAAAAGCTGCACAATATGGCCGAACCGCTGACCTATTTCCGGGTTAGCGACGCACAGCTGGCACGACGCACCAACAAGAAAATGCTGCGGTCTGAGATCCAACTCCAGAAAAATCTGGCCAGCTACGGGCTGGTGTCACCCCCGCGCGCGGCGGCGAACCTGGTGGTGCGCACCACCTACCGCATGCTGCCCACGGCAGTGCTACGCAAAGTCAATGGGCTGCTATTCCACCGGTAGCGGTTATGATATGAAATCATGAACGCCACCACAGATTTCAGCGACACGTGGCTGATCGTGCCCTGCTACAACGAAGGGCAGGTCATCCGCGAGGTGGTCGAGCATGCGCGCGACACGTTCCCCAACATCGCGGTGGTCAACGACGGGTCGAAAGATAATTCGCGCGAAGAAATCCGCGCGTCCGGGGCGCACCTGGTGGACCACCCGGTCAACCTGGGGCAGGGAGCGGCGATTCAAACCGGTGTGGAATACGCCCGCCAACAGCCTGGCGCGCAATATTTTGTCACCTTTGATGCCGACGGGCAGCACCAGGTCAAAGATGTGGTACGCATGCTTGAAAGGTTGCGCAGCGAGCCGGTGGATATTATCGTCGGCACGCGTTTTGCGGGCCAAGACAATTCGCAAGTGCCCTGGATCAAGCGCGTCGTGCTGAAAACGGTGGTGCTGCTGAGCCCTCGCACGAAGCGTTTGGGGCTCACTGATGCCCACAACGGCCTGCGCGTGTTCAACAAGAAGGTCGCCGATGAGATGGATATCCGGATGAATGGGATGTCGCATGCCAGCGAAATCGTGGGCATGATAGACCAGAAGAACTGGCGCGTGGCCGAAGAGCCCGTGGACATTTTGTACACCGAGTACTCCATGAGCAAGGGCCAATCCTTGATCAACGGCGTGAATATTCTCGCCGATGGCATTGTGGCAAGGAGGCTGTAAATGATCCAAATTTTGCTGCTGATCGCCGCGGTTGTGATGGTGGCGTATTTTTTCCTCAACCGGAAGAAAGCGCGCGCAAAGGCGTGGGTCAAGATTGGGTTCGTGCTGCTTGCTGTCGCTGCGGTGTGGGCGATTTTGCGTCCCGACGATCTCACCGTAGTAGCCAACTGGCTGGGCGTCGACCGCGGCACCGACCTGATGCTCTACGCTTTGGTTGTCGCATTTTTCTTTACGACGATGTCCACCTGGGTCCGCTTCCGTGAACAAGAACTGCGCTACGCGCGCCTGGCCCGCTCGATCGCGGTGCAGAATGCCGAAGCCCCCGAGGACCGCACCGACCGCACCTAGCTTGTCCTAGCACCCCGATCCCCACATGCCGCCGCAAGTGATACCGTTAGTGCCGTGTCTACAACCAGAAACGACTCCTCAATTAACGAATCAAAAACGAAAATCCCAGCCCTCATGTGGGCGTTTACCATTGTGCTCGCGCTCGGCGCTGCCCTCGGTGGCTATCTCATTGGCCTGAACGAGGGCCGCGACCAGGCGCCCGCACCAGCAGTAGCTGCACCAGCAGAAAACACACAAGCCCAGCAGCCCGCCGATATTTCCGATGTTGAGCCCGGCACCGACTTTTCAGTAGGTGACAACATTGACGCCACCATCTACGGTGGGGGCGACGATGGCGAGGTCGGGCGTCGTAACGCGAATGACCCGCTGGGCATCGGTGCCGTGGACGCGCCGATTGTGATCAGCGAATTCTCCTCCTTCGGCTGCCCGTACTGCGCACGCCACAACACCCAAACCGAGCAGCACATTATCGACAAATACGTCGACACCGGGCTGGTGCGCCTGGAGTGGAACGACTTGCCCATCAACGGGCCCAACTCCGAAGACGCAGCACGCGCAGGCCGCGCCGCCGCAGCCCAGGGCAAGTTCTTCGAGTTCAAAGACGCCCTATTCGCAGACTTCGAAGCCCGCGGCGGCCAGTTCACCGCCGATGATTTCCTCCGCTACGCCGAAGAAGCCGGTGTGGAAAACCTCGACAAATTCGCGGCCGACGCAGCCAGCGACACATACGACGAGGCGATTAACGGCTCCCGCCAGTTCGGCGCAGGCCTGGGGATCAACGGCACGCCAAGCTTTGTGATTGGCACCCAAATCATCTCCGGGGCGCTGCCTTTCGAGCAGTTCGAACAGGTGATTAACGCCGAGCTAGTCAAGGCGCAGAACTAGGCGGTGCGGAAGTACTCGACGGTGCGGGCCACGCCCTCGTCGATACGCACCTTCGGCTCCCAGCCCAGCTCGCGCTTGGCCTTCGAATAGTCAAGCGCGCTGCGGGGCAGGTCGCCGAGACGCGCGGGGGCGTATTCCGGATCGTCGGCGGCACCAGCGGCGTTGGCCACGAGGGTGTGCAGCTCACGGTCAGACGTTTCGATTGCGGTGCCAATATTAAAGCGCTCTCCCCCGCCGACGTCGCCGGCCGCAAGGTAAAAGGCGCGTACAACATCGCCCACGTAGACATAGTCACGGGTGTTATCGCCCTGACCGAACACGCGGGTCGGCTTGCCTGAAAGCAGGTGCTGGGAGAAAATCGCAACCACCCCGGCCTCGCCGTGCGGATCCTGGCGTGGGCCATACACATTTGCAGGTGCGATGTGTGAACATTCCAACCCATACAGGTTGCGGAAAGTGTTCAGGTAGACCTCGCCGGCGTACTTCGAGGCCGCGTACGGGGAATAGGGGTTGACGGGGGTGTCCTCGGAGACAGGGAACTGGTCGGGCTCACCGTAGATCGCCCCGCCTGAGGAAGTGTGGATGATCTTGCGCACGTTTGCCTTGCGGGCTGCGTCGGCGAGGCGGATCACCGGCAAAATATTTGTTTCAGCATCGAAGACTGGGTTATCGACGGAGGAACGAACGTCGATCTGCGCCGCCAAGTTGAACACCACTTCCGGGGTGTGCTGTTGCAGCAGTTCATCGAAGTTTAAAGTCCGGATATCTGCTTCAACAAATTCGGCGCCGGGATTCAGGTTGGATCTCTTGCCATGCGACAAATTGTCCACCACAGTAACCTGGTGCCCCTCCTCAATGAGGAGGTCTGTGAGGTGGGATCCGATGAATCCGGCGCCGCCGGTGACAAGAGTACGCATAGTTACTCAGTCTAATAGGTATTCGCTAGTAGCCGCGCTTAATCCACTCTTCCAAGTGCGGTGCCTCATCACCGATGGTGGTGTGATCACCATGCCCGGTGCGCACCACTGTCTCTGCGGGCAGGTCCAAAACGGACTTCTGCAGGGACTCAATGATGGTGTCGAAGCTGGAGTAAGAACGGCCCGTTGCACCGGGACCACCCTGGAAGAGGGTGTCGCCGGAAAACAGCTCCGCGGCCTCAGGCACGTAGAGCACGCACGAACCCGGCGAGTGGCCTGGGGTGCTTAAGACCTTGATATCGGTACCAGCAATCTGGAAGGTCTGGCCATCTTCGAGGTCGCGATAGTTCAGGCCATTGTTGGTTTCTTCCCACAGCATGGAGTCGGCTGGGTGAAGGTAGATGGGGGCGTCGACAAGCTCGGTCAACCGCGGTGCGGCATCGATGTGGTCATTGTGGCCGTGGGTAGCGATGATGCCTTTGACCTTGCGG
The DNA here is from genome assembly GCF_900187295.1 of Corynebacterium cystitidis. NCBI lineage: Bacteria > Bacillati > Actinomycetota > Actinomycetes > Mycobacteriales > Corynebacteriaceae > Corynebacterium > Corynebacterium cystitidis. The sequence goes on from NZ_LT906473.1 coordinate 2,327,849, forward strand.
TCACCTACAGCAGCGGCGATGGCGTCGGCGTCGTGGGCTGCGTCGATGATGAATACCTCGGAGTCGTCGCCGACGATCCAGACGTTGTTATCCACATCCCACTCACCGCCGTCGAGCTTAAATTTTCCGGATGTGACTACGTTGTCAATGCGAAAAGTCATTGGTATGGCTCCTTACTTGATGCGCTTATTTGATGCGCTTATTTGAATTCGACGACGCTGCGCAGCACGTCGCCGTGTTTCATCTTGGTGAAGGACTCTTCCACATCGTTGATGCCAATCCGCTCCGAGACGAACTCGCCGAGTGGGAAATGGTCCTGGAGGTGCAGGTCAACATACATGGGGAAGTCACGCTCTGGCAGGCAGTCGCCGTACCAGGCAGGTTTGATGGAGCCGCCGCGCGAGTACAGGTCGATAGCGGGCAGCTGGATCTCGCTGGTCTGGTTGGGCACGCCTACCATGACCATCCGGCCTGCGTGGTCACGGGAGTAGAACGCCTGGCGCCAGGTGGGGATGATGCCCACGGCGTCGATGGTGACGTCAGCGCCGAAGCCGTCGGTTAGCTCGCGGACCTTATCGATGATCTCTTGTTCCTCCATATCTTTGGAGGTAATAGCGTGAGTTGCGCCGAACGTGTCGACGGCTGCTTTGGTCTTGCGCTCGTCTAGGTCGACCGCGATGATTGTGGTGGCGCCCGCCAGCTTTGCTCCAGCAATAGCTGCTAGGCCTACGCCTCCTAGGCCGAAGACGGCGACGGATTCGCCTTTTTGGATGTCGCCGGTGTTGACTGCCGCACCGACGCCGGCCATGATGCCGCAGCCCAGTAGGCCGGCGGCAGCCGGGTCTTCCTCGGGGTTGACCTTGGTGCACTGGCCTTCGTGAACCAGGGTCTTTTCTGCGAATGAGCCGATCCCGAGCGCCGCGGTTAAAGCAGTGCCGTCCTCCAGCGTCATCGGCTGGGAAGCATTGTGGGTGTTAAAGCAGTTCTTCGTGTCCCCTTTGCGGCAGGCACGGCACTCGCCGCACACGGCGCGCCAGTTTAATACGACGAAGTCGCCGACCTCAACGTGGGTGACGTCTTCGCCGATCTTATCGACGACACCTGCGGTCTCGTGGCCGAGCAGGAAGGGGTATTCGTCGGCGATGTCACCGTCGCGGTAGGCGAGGTCGGTGTGGCACACGCCGGTGGCTTGGACCTTGACCACAACGTCGTTGGGGCCTGGGTCTGGGATGACAATGTTGGTTACTTCTACATCGGCGCCCTTGGAGCGGGCGATTACACCTTTTACTGTTTCGGTCATGGCCCCAGGCTATCGACTTTAAACAATTCCCGCTTATTGATAAACATTCCCAATGGGAATGGGTCTCTCCCGGGTGCATTGGAGGCTGGAACTCCCGGCACCGGCTCAGTGCCAGGAGAATTGGCGCTACAGTCGCTGGCCGTAACCAAACTGGTAGACATTGCCGTCGCGATCAACGTAGGCGTAGTCCTCGCCGAGGAACTTGCCCGGCACATCACGCGGGGAGTCCGCGAAGGCTGCCACATCGCGCGGGAAGGAAAACGCCAGCTGTCCCTTCGGGCCACCATCCACGCCGCACAACGCTTCGATGATCGCGCGCGGGGAGGAATCGAAGGTGGCCACCAGTGCCGCAGCGTGCGGTTCGATCTCCCCCAGTAGCCACGGGTTTGTCACGTTGATCAGGGTGATCGTCGGCACGCTCTTTTGAATCTCGATCACGCGGTCTACATCGACTTGGTTGTCACGCGGGTCGATAGACAGCGGCTGGTCTTCCTTATCGTCTGTAAACAGGGCGATCTCTGGGCGGACCCACACGATGGCCACATCAGCATCTTCGGGCTTATCGACGAACACAGCCTGCGGGAACGCCTCACGGACAGCAGTGGCGAAGCGTTCGTGGGCAAGCTCAGGTTTGGTGCGCGCGGTGACCCAGGTGTAGATCTTGTGGGTGGCCCCCCGATCCAAAGGCAGTATGGGGCCGTCACCTGCGCCACTTGCGTCGCTGCTATTGCGCAGCAGGGTGACTGAGTCGCGTTGGGCGCTGTGGCCGGCCGCGACAGCTTGTGGGTTGCCGATCACAGAGGCTGCGGCATCCTCATCTACGAAGGGGTCGTCGAAAAGCCCAAGCTCGAAGATTTCCACCAGCAGGCGGGTGACTGATTCATCGACGTTGAGGCCGTCGGCGATCGCCTCGCGTACAGCAGATGGGTCAGACACGTCGGAGAAAATGTCCACGCCAGCGTTGACTGCGGCGGCGATGCGCTCCGGCTGGGTTTTGTCTTCTACTCCCCACGGCATCGCATCGAGGACGCCAGAGTCAGAGTTAACGTAGCCGGTGTGGCCGAGTTGTCCACGTAGGATGTCGGTGATCATGGTCTTGTTGAAGGCAAACGCGACTTCCTCAAACTGGGTGCCCTCGGACTGCCAGTACTGGCGCGGAAGCTGGTCTGCGGACTCGTTGACCGGAACCGCATAGTACGGCATGATCGACGAGGCGCCCGCTTCGATCGCTGCCTGAAATGGCGGGATGTGGTAAGTGTATAGGGCATTCTCAGTGGGATAGTTGTTGAACTTGCCCCAGGCAAAGTGCGGGTCATGGCCGTCTTCGCGCACCCCACCACCTGGGAAGTGTTTGACGGTGCAGGCCACCCCGTCGATGGCTCTTCTTCCGCTTTCACCTGTGCGGAGCTGCTGCAGGCCGCGCACCGTGGCGGTGACATAATCGGCCACGAGCTGTGGGTCCTCCCCGAAGGTATTGGCAAAGCGGGCCCAGCGTGGCTCGGAGGCGACATCGGCCATGTAGCCGTAGACTTTGTGGATGCCGGCGGCGCGCCACTCGGCAGCAGCACCGGCTGCGAGCTTTTCGACGCGATCTGCGTCCCGTAGGCCAGCCAGGCCCAGTTCAGATGGCCACCCTGAGAACACACCCGAGGTGTCCTTATCGCCAAACGCCGGCACCACGGAAAAGATGTTGAGCGGGTTGCAGGCAAAAACGGCGGGGATACCTAAGCGAGAGCTCTCTGCGATTTCTTGGACGGCGTTGGTCCACACAGCCAGATCGCGGGCAGGCAAGTTGTCACGGTAGATGAAGAAGCGCTGGTGGCGCTCATTAATGGACTTATCTGTCGCGGGGCCCAGCAGCATCGGTTCTGGGTATTCCAGACCAGTCATGGGATGTTTATCGGCCCAGAAGTCTTCGTCGTGAAGTACTTTTCCTTCCTGCGCGTTGGGCAGGAAGGCGGAGTTGGCCGGGTAGTGCGAGCCGATAATCATCAGGCCCGCTTTCTCGTCGTCGGTCATGCGCGCGACAAGGTCTTCGGCGCGCTCGCGGGGGCTTAACCGCCAGTCCTCGTAGGGGGTGAGTTGCCCGTCACCGTCAAGGTCCTTGAATTCCAGGCCGTCGACGGTGATGAGGTTTTTGGTGCATGCTGAAAGTGTGCGTTGAGGTGTCATACACCCAGTGTAGGCCTACCAAGCAGCACCTTGGTGGTATTTCGGCCAGTTAGGTCCGAGCGACGATGCCGCCAACGTAGTTGTGTCCACGCTGAGTGAAGTGGAATGGCATGTTGCCGTCGCCTGCATAGAAATCGATCAGGCCAGGCCACATACGCATGTGGTCCGGGGCGCACATGTGGTTGTCGCGGGTGGCTGGCTTCAAGTCAACGAACTCGGTACCGGTGGCGTGGGCTGCGTCGACAAGCATCCACTGGCCCAGGTTCTCCCACTCGGTGATCTTGGCAAAGTGGGTAGTTTCGTACACGTTTGGTGCGACATGGAAGAGGCAGACATTGCCACGACCGTCGGTGATCTGTGGGTAGCCGACGAACTGAATGCGAGCGTTCGGGGCGTGCGCACGGATGCGATCGACCTGTGGGCGCATGTAGTTGACAAAGTCGCGGCGGATATCCGCATGGGGGCGACCATCATTGTTGTAGGTGTCGTTAAAACCCACGGAGATAAGCACGCGCTGGGTGCCGTGGTTCAGGCCACCAGTATTGATGGCGCGAGTGACCTGGGAGAATAACTGTGGCCCCCGGGAAATAGTCACGGTACCACTGCAGGAATAATCATACGCGGCCAAACCGAGCTGGCGTGCAGCAATCTTTCCGAAATTGTTGCCCGAGCTAGGGCACCAGGTAGTCACGTTCGACGAGCCCTGGGCACTGAGGCCGAACTTGCCGGCAGCCCACTGTTCAAGCGGTGGGTCAGCTACCCAGGAGTCTCCGAAGACCACCAGGTTGCGCTCCTGCGCCTGTGCGGCAGGAAGGGTCGGGGCGGCCACCACGGCGATGGCGGCGAGCAAAGTAGCAACCAGGGCGGTGACTGTGCGGCGGGTGGCGGTGATCAGCATGCAGCCTGCTTTCTTCCAAAATCGTGCGGGGTTCTTAACGTATTTATACTTCAGCCACGATAAACCCAGGGGGTATACCTTCGCAAACGTGAGAGGGTTACTGAGTTCAACGCGCCAAGCTTTTCACATGCACAGCCCATTTAACTCTAATTCATCATTTATTACGAGCGCGCTTTTGGTATTGTAAGCGAAATCAAAGCCTTTCGCTCGATACTTTTGCTCCTGAAACATTTTCCGCTTCCCTGCCGATAGAGCTAAATGAGTGCGGTCCTGGCCCGCTTTCCTCTTTGCTCCCACTGCTACACAACGTTTATAAGGATTTTCCATGTCGACACTCTCCCCCGTGGGCAAACTCGCCTTCAACGCGCAGGCCCTCGCCAAGTTCGTCCCTGCCGTCATTCGCTCCGGCATCGTCGGAACGGAAGGGGGGCCGGCCGGGGTTGCCACCTTGACCGCCACCCTGGCGCGCTACTGGTTCACCACCGCCCGCGAGATTGAACAGGGCGCGGCTCAAACACCGCACCGCAACGCGCTTATCGACGACGACGGCGTGCTCACCTACGCCCAGATGCGCGACCAGTCCAAACTGCTGGCGAAGTGGCTTCTGGAGATTAAAAAGCGCGAAAATCTCGAGGAACTCCACGTTGGCGTGATGGCACGCAACGGCCGCGGCATTCTCTTGCCAATGACGGCCAAGGGTTACGCGGGCGCGCACCTGTACCTGCTAAATGTGGGCTCTTCACCCGAGCAGATTGCGGGCATTATCGAGGAAAACAACATAAATGTGCTCATCGTTGACGATGAATTCTCACACGTGATCCCGCAGGACCACCCCGCGCTCACTGTTGCGTACGCGCACGTCGATACGCGTAACGACGCCTCTCGCGACAACTATCCCTGCCTGGCGGAGATCATCGGCCGCGGTGACAACGGTATGAAACTGCCCGCGTGGCCGAAGCACGGACATATCGTCCTGATGAGTTCGGGCACCACCGGCATTCCGAAGGGCATCCTGCGACCCGAGCCGAAACTGCCTCTGGTTCTGGCTGGCCTGCTGGAAAAGATTCCATGGAAGGCTGGCATGACAGTGCAGATGAGCGGCTCCATGTTCCACACCTGGGGCTGGTCCGCCACCAACATCGCGTTCGGTGCGCGCAACACCGTGGTGACCATGCGTAACTACGACCCCCAGCGCGTCTTCGAGCAAATCGTCAACTACAAATGTGACGCGCATGTTTCCTCCCCCATCTTCTTCAAGCAACTGCTTGAGCTGGACGGCAACGAGAGATACGACACCTCGCGGCTGCAGTTCATCGCCTCGGCCGGCCACGCGCTGACCCCGGAGATCGTCAAACGCGTCGTGAACCGCTTCGGCCCGATCCTGTGCAATATTTATGGCTCCACCGAGCTGACCCTGGCCGCAGCCGCCTCTGGCGCAGAGGTTGCCGCCGACCCAACCGTGGCCGGACATGTTTCCTCCGGCACCATCTTGAAGCTGTACGACGACAACGACAAGGAAGTCCCCCAAGGCGAGGTAGGCCGCATCTTCTTAAACAACTCCACCTCCCTCATCGGCTACTCCAACCCCAACACCCCCATGGTGAAAATCGACGGGCTGATTGAGATGGGTGATCTCGGCTATTTCGATGAGGAGGGGCGTCTCCACGTGCTGGGGCGTGTCGACGACATGATCATCGTCGGCGGCGAAAACGTTTACCCCGCCTCAGTATCGGATGTGTTGGAGTCTATGCCCGGCGTGGCCGACCTGTACGCCGGGGGCGTGGAGGATGAAGAGACATTCGCCCGTATCGCCGTGTGGATCGTGCGTTCCGACGACGAGGCTGGCCGGGCTTTGACCGGTGACAAAGTGCGCCAGTACGTCCGCGACAACCTGGCCAGCCACTCCATCCCACGCGACGTGAACTTTGTGGACGAACTGCCCCGTAATGCCGTTGGCAAAGTTGTGCCCCGCTTCCTGCCGGAATCCGTTCCGGGGGCTTAAGGCCCGCGCTCGCAGGCTCGCGCGGGCGGGCGAGCGGACGAACACAGTGCTAACGCTCGCAAGCTCGCGCGGGCGGGCTTGCGGTTGCGGGTTCGCGCTCGCAGGCTCGCACGCTCGTACTGAACGCCCCCACGCCCACACATATCTACTAAACCCGACGCTCAGGACACCCCACTCAACCTTTTAAGTTCAGCACCGAACTCGCGGATTACCAGTTCAATTATGTCTGAGCCACCAACCAGACACACATTCTGTCCTTTTAGGCCGGAATTGACTGGGGCGCCAATGAACTGTGGCCTACCACACACAGGCAAGAGCTTCAGCAACTCCAGGCTAATTTTCAAACTTGAACGCGTTACTTCTCCCCCGTTCAAAGCCCTTCACTACCAAATGTAGCCACTAGTTCTGGTGCTTGACCGCGTAACTGCAGCCGTGTTTTCTGAAAGGTAGAATCTGGTCCGGCAATTTCAACATGACCCCTCCGTTTCCGCTAAGTCACGGAGGGGATCACCCATTCGCCCTCGTGCAAGGCATCGTAGGATTCTTGGACACTAACCTAAACTAAAGCGATATTGTCCCTTGTTTTCGCGTTCTGTTCGACGTACTCCGCTAGTGCTCGACCGTAAGGCTCCTGTCAAAGTGGTTGCCGTAGTAACCCGACGAAACCCCATTATAGGTATTCCAGGTGTCCCAGTTGGTTTAATCGTTGTATGTCATTAGGACTCGACCTCCGCATACCGAACGATCTCACTGGTGCGACGTGCAGCGTCCGGCAAACCGATAAACAGGTCAGCCACACGCCCACGTCCTTCGGATGCAATTTCTTCGATCAACCATGCCAGCAAGGCCAGGGACTCTACAAGCAGTTCGAAGTTGTGGTGAACGAGGTTGACGTTCATCTCAGCCACGATTTCGTTTGCGCCATCTCAGGATTCTCCTGTGAAAACGATTTCTCATTTCCCCAAAATCAAAACACACTAGAACCATGGACATAACTAGTTACCCATTCCAAAATACCTCCCGAGCGGGGGATTCATCCCAAGATCGGCGTCCGAAGGTAGCTCTGCTGTTCTGACCCCCTTTCCGGTTCCGAAGCCCACCGACTACGCGAGAGGCCCTCGGAGCTATAGTGGCCCTGATTCAAAATGAAGCATCCTGGATTCGGTTGCTACCAACGCTGGCATCATCGCCCCTGCATGAGAACACACATTTTTCTTGGCGGGTTCAACAACAGTAACTGTGGTAGCCCTCATCGCGTAGGTGCTTCTTTCCTTACTCTTGTTTTCGTCGTTACTAACAAGATCCTAGCAGGTAAAAGCACCTTTCCTGTCCCCATACCCCCGATACTTAAACCCCCACCATGAAAAACTCGAGCTAAAAAATCTCACGTTTAGTGTGTGTTGACGTTTATGTAGATGGTCGGTTGGTAGGCTGGTTTCCCTGTTTCGGCGACGGCTGGAATCCGAACTTCAGGCGCGGGTACACCTCGAAGTATCGTTCCGGATCGGTTTGTAGGAGACGAATTCGGTCGGAGTACAGCGCATCGGTGGTCTTTGGCTTCTCAGTCATTTCGCACCTCCTGTTGTTTCTTAGTGTGTCTATTGTCTCATATCTCGGGCACGCTGTCGCGCGGAATTGCCCGTGAATCTTTCTGCGCCGAGAACGTAATGGTTAGAATCGCTGCGAAGAATCCTAGCAATGCGCGGTCCCGGCCACCAATATCCCCCGGTTGTGGCGCGTCAATAGTGAGGATTCCGTAGAGTTTTTCGTCCGTTGATACCGGGTAGGCTGCGAAGGTTTCATATCGTAACGGCCTTTGAAGTCCTGCCGCGTCCTTAAGTTCATTTACGTCCTCCACGAACCGCTCTAGTGTAGAGTCCTTTAATTGTGTTTCTGGTTAGTGGTGGATTCAAGGGTGGTGCGTGCGCGGTTGATTGTGGCCAGGATGGTTTCTGCGTCTTTAACCCAGGTAAAAGGTGTGGGGTTTATGTTGCGGTGGTTGATCCAGTCCATGATCTTGTGTTCGAGGTCGGCTACCGAGTGGAAGGCTTGATTGCGGATGACTTTGTCGGTCAGGATGCCGAAGAATCGTTCGACCTGGTTAAGCCATGATGAGGAGGTGGGGGTGAAGTGGAAGATAAACCGTGGATGTTTATCGAGCCAGGCTTTGATGTTGGAGTGTTTGTGAGTGGCGTAGTTATCTAACACGATATGAACACCGAGTTCGTCTGGCACTGTGGCATCAATCTGGCGGAGGAAGGTGAGAAATTCCTGGTTACGGTGTCGTTTGGTGGTTCGCGCGATCACTTTTCCGGTGGCGGTATCTAGTGCTGCAAACAGGGTGGAGGTGCCATGTCGTTTGTAGTCATGGGTCATTGTTCCTGCACGTCCCGGTTTTAATGGTAGTGATGGTTGTGTGCGATCTAAGGCTTGGATGATGGTGTCAGATGGTTTGTGTGTGGGATACCGATCCTGCATGAGGAGATGAACCACAATGACGACTATGACGCGACGTGATCCAGAGGATAAAGCTCGGATTGATGCTATTGAGGAGAAACTGCTTGCCAATCCTGAGGTAGCTAAAATCATCAAGGAGCTTGCAACCTCTACTACGGATGCCAATGAACTGGTCAGGGGCATGCTGCAAGCCTCGCTATCGGCAGCATTGCAGGCGGAAATGGATGTCCACCTCGGCTATCAGTCTGGTGACAGGGCAGCCAAAAACGCTGCTCGGGCTGATAACCACCGCAATGGCAGCTATCCAAAGACCGTGGATTCTAACTATGGGCCTGTCACCATTGATGTGCCCCGTGATCGGCAGGGGACGTTTGTTCCGACGATGGTGCCTAAAGGAGTACGTCGCCTGACCGATGTCGATGACATGATCGTTAGTTTGTATGCCGGTGGGATGACCATCCGTGATATCCAACACCACCTAGCCACAGCCTTGAAGATCGATGTGTCGCATGAGACGATCTCTGCGGTTACTGATGCAGTGCTCGACGAAGTACTGCAGTGGCAAAGCCGCCAGCTAGATGAGTTCTACCCCGTGGTGTTCCTCGATGCACTGCGTATCAAAGTCCGTGATGGTGGGCGAGTGGTCAACAAGTCTGCTTATCTGGCTATCGGGGTGGATATGGACGGTATTAAGCACATCCTGGGTATTTGGATTGCCAAAGAAGAAGGAGCCTCGTTCTGGGCACAGGTCTGTTCCCACCTGGCTAACCGGGGTGTTAAAGACGTTTTCATCGTGTGCTGTGATGGGTTGAAAGGCCTGCCAGAAGCAGTCGAAGCGACCTGGCCGAACTCGATGGTTCAAACCTGTATCGTCCACCTGATCAGGGCAGCCAACCGGTGGGTTGCGTACGGGGACCGTAAAGCAGTATCAGCGGCTTTAAAGCAGATCTACACCGCTGCTGATGAGGACCAGGCAGCGCAAGCGTTAGAACACTTTGCTGCAACTGAGCTGGGGCAGAAATATCCGCAATCAGTGAAAGTGTGGCGCGATGCGTGGGATCGGTTTATACCGTTTCTACAGTTCCCGCCAGCAGCGAGGAAGGTGATCTACACGACGAATTCGATTGAATCGTTTAACAATCAACTACGTAAAGCCACCCGTAATAGGGTGCAGTTCACTAACGATGAATCCGCAGTCAAGACGCTGTGGTTGATGATCTGCAATATCGAAGATCGCCGTGCCGCCAAACGAGCCAAAGAAGGCAAAAAGGTTGCTGCCACAGCCGGACGCCTCATAGAAGGTGCACGCGTGGCAGGGTGGAAACAAGCCATCAACCAAATGTCCGTAGCCTACCCCGACCGCTTCCAAAACTACCTATAAAATCAACCCCACACACAAACAACTTGACACCCTCGCTTGGATAGAGGATTTTTCATCCACACACAACACGACAGCTTTCTCCAGGGGATTAAGATAAAGACCTACGATATCGACGAGTTTCTCAGTAAACTCCGGGTCATTCGACAGTTTAAATATATCGGTACGATGCGGTGTAATACCTAAGGATTTCCAGATCTTGGCTACTGTTGACTTACTCATCCCGCAGGCAGCGGCCATGGTTCGTGCACTCCACCGGTTATCACCACCCGGTGGTTCTGAGTTAAACAGCATCTCCAGCATGGAGATATAGTCCTCGTTACTATAGGTCGGTTTCCGTCCCCGGCCAGGTGCTACCGCACCGAAGTTATCTAAACCGTGCTGCTGGAAATGCCGACGCCACGCCCTAACAGTGACCGCCGAAACATCACACCGCCTGGCAATTTCAAGATTAGCCACCCCATCACAGGCAGCAAGCAAGGCTTTAGCACGAATCACCTCCCGATACGGACGAGACGGAGATGACGCGATTTCTTCTCAACCCTGACGTTGCTGTTCAGTAACCTCAAGCGCGGCAGCAGCATGTGACATACACCAAAACTACCACACCACAAACCTATTTACAGGACCCTACACTAGTTTGGCGATAGCTAGATCGAAGGTCTTATCTCCTGCCTTGAACACTCTCGTGGAGGGCGGTTCCAGTCGTCCATCTTCGCCCAATCGCCACGCTTTCAGTTGTGTGGTGTTTTCGGGATCTACGACGAATAGGCAAGATCGCACTCCCGTTTCTGGCCCTAGGCGGTTGCGTACAGTCTGCAGGACTGCCTTCTGCACAATTTCCATACTGTGGGCCAGAGCTTCTTTTCGCATGTCTTTGAGCGCTCCGGCAACCATAAACGTAGAGAGAGCCATCTCTTCGAGTAACGCCATGTAGCTTGCGTCCAGGCGTCGTAGCTTCTCCTCTTGTTCGTCGTTCAAAGCTTGTTTCTCTGATTTAAGGCGTTTCGTATAGGACTCCGATAGATCATTTTCTCTTTCGTTTCGAACAGCGGTGAGGAATCCGGCTACGGACGTTAAGACGACAGCCAGAGCTAGAAGTATCCACGTCCAAAAATTTTGGGCTGTAAAGATCGGACTAAGGAAAGCGCCGGCCAGCATGAAAAGGATCGTGGTAGCCCATTCTGGCGCTTTAGACAGTGTCTCGGCCCATTGAGGACTTTCGCGGACCACTACCTCGTCCTCGGCCCATTTCTCAGGTTCGTTGTCTAATGATTCTTCGCCTAGGTTCACGCCAGTCATATTAGCGAACAGGGCCAGCCCCCATCGACGAAGATACAAAACCCAATCGGGGAGGCCGGGGCGCGAGGTTCTTCGCCCCTTGATTCGTGCCCTGGGCGTGCACTCTGTGTGCGCTAATAAAAGGAACAACCTGAGACAACTTGGCACATCTTGACTGCTTTGGGCGTGAAAGAAACCCCCAGGCTAAACAGTGTTTAACCTGGGGTTTTAGTGGAGCCGCCTACGAGAATCGAACTCGTGACCTTTTCATTACGAGTGAAACGCTCTACCGACTGAGCTAAGGCGGCCTACACAAAAGATGCGACAACCAGCTTAACTCACAGCCACAGAAACCAGAAAACGGCTGGTTATGACGGTTGGGTTATTTCACGCCACATGCGCGACGGATCGCCCCGACCATGCCGTTGAAAGCAATGGTGGGGGTCACCGCCTGGTCGAGGTGGGTGCGGCATTTCGCTATCGCATCTTGGCATGCCACCAATCCTTCTACCGACACGCGTGCGCCAATCTCGCGCGCTAATCCTTCGAAGTCGGGGTGGGTCAGCCCAACACCTGCACCGGTCTTGACCACTAGCGCGTCACGGTATACACCGGCCAAGTCCACCAGCGCCAAGTCAAGTACATCACGTTTGCGCCGGGTGCTTCTGGCTTTTTGTCGCGACTCGAGCTCCTTTAAGGTACCGGCTGTTCCGCGCAGCGCCTTCGCTGCGCCTTTTCCCTTGGCCCCCATCCCCAAGGCCTGTTCAAGCTTTGCGCGTTCCTCAGCATCGGCCTCGGCGTGGGAGTCGATGGCTTCTTTGTCCACTGCCTTCAGAAGGCTACTGACGGCCTGGAAGGCCTGGTCGCCGTGGAAGATGAGCTCGGCCAGGTTGATCACTTGAGCGCGGCGCTGCTGCATGCTCGGCTCTTTGACCAAGGCGCGAGCACGGCCAACGTGGTGTAAGGAGGTTGCTGCTGCCAGCCGTGCGTCAGATTCGGTGGCACCTTCTTCTTCAGTGAGGAGGCGTACGATCTCTGCCGTCGAAGGAGCCGGAATATACAGGTGGCGGCAGCGCGAACGCAGTGTCTGTGAAAAGTCCTCCGGATCCGTCGACGGCGCACACATCACGATGACGGTCGACGCTGGCGGCTCCTCCACAGTTTTGAGCAGTGCGTCAGCTGCTTCGGGGGTGAGGCGGTCTGCATCCTCGATGATGATCACCCGCCACGGGGCGATCGTCGGCAAGCGTGCTGCTTGCGCTACCACCTCGTCGACTGTCTTCTTCGAAATGGAAAGCTCCTGGGGCACGATGTGGACGATGTCGGTGTGCGATCCGCCGAACGCGTCGCGGCAACCTTGGCATTGGCCACAGCCGGTCTCGTGCGCGTCGGTGCATACGAGCGCGGCGGCAAAGGCTACGGCGGTGGTGGAGCGGCCGGCGCCGGGAGGGCCGGTCAATAGCCAGGAGTGGGTCATGGCGCGGGTATCGATATCTGTCGTGCCGACGGAGGAGGCACCGACGGCGGAGGCACCGCCGGCGGGGGCACCGACGGAGGAGGCACCGTGCCCTGCTTTTGCACGGGCTGCAGCGGCGGCGGACAAGACGGTGTCGCGGACTTTGGGGCTGTCCGCGAGCCGTGCCGTAACGCTGCGAGTGATCACTCCACTACCCTACTTCATCTTGCGTGGGTACCACCAAGCACCAACTAAGTCCTGCCTTGGCCCCGCTTAGGCTGAATGAGCGATAGAGTAATACACCATGAATCGTTTGTGGCTCGCCCTGAAGTGGCTTATGAGCACCTCGTGGCCTTTGTACGCCGCAAACCTTTTGGTTACCAACCTTTTGGGTGCGGTTGCGATCATGTTGTTTGTGCGCTACCTCATCCCCATGCCGGAGGTGTTGACGTTTGCGTCGGAAGCCTCGAGCTTGACGACGATCGGCATTGTGTACGTAATTTTTGCCGTGCTGGTGGGCATTATTGCCACCTTGTTTATGCTGCGTCCGGTGTTTGACTGGCAACGTCACCCTGATGATCATGACCCGAATATGGTGCGCAACCTGGTGATGCGGGTGCCGGTGATGCAGACACTTGTGGTGGTGATCGTGTGGGTGATTGGCATAGTCATCGCGGTGGTTGCAGCGGGCCAGGTCAGTTCACGCTTTGCTGTAGTTGTTGGCTTTTCGACGGCGCTTGCGTGTCTTGTTGTGGCACTGTTGACGTACCTGCAGGCTGAGCGGTTGGTGCGCCCGGTGGCAGCTGCGGCGTTGGCACGCCGGTTTGAGGATTCCACCCTGGAGCCACCAATTAAATACCGCCTGTATATGACGTGGCTAACAACGTCGGCGGTGCCTCTGATCGGTATTGTTTTGCTGTTGTGGGCCCAGCATGCTGGCTATTTCACTGGTAATGCCGGCGAGTTGATGCCTGCGATTGTGGCGTTGGCGGGTGCGGCGCTGGTCACTGGTTTTGTTGGTATGGCCTTTGCCATTTCATCTGTGGTGGACCCGATCCACGAGCTGCATCAAGCGATCAATCGGGTGCGCCGCGGTGAGAATGATACCCAGGTGGATATTTACGACGGTTCTGAGCTGGGTGTGCTCCAGGCTGGGTTCAACGAGATGATGCGTGGCTTGAGTGAACGCAAGCGTGTCCGTGACATCTTTGGCCGTTACGTGGGCGCCGAAGTAGCCCAGCGCGCACTAGCAGAGAAACCTGAGCTTGGTGGTGAAGACCGCAAAGTGGCCGTGCTCTTTATTGACGTGATCGGGTCGACCACCTTCGCTGTGAACCACACTCCCGAAGAAGTTGTGGAGGCCCTCAACGAGTTCTTCGAGATCGTGGTGGAGGTTGTGCACCGCAACCGTGGCGTGATTAATAAATTCCAGGGTGATGCGGCACTCGCTGTGTTTGGTGCTCCTGCGAACCTGAACGACGCCACCTCCCATGCTTTGCAGGCCGCCCGTGAGCTGCGCACTGAGCTGCGTGGCCTGGAGCTGCAGGCTGGTATCGGTGTGGCAGCCGGCCATGTGGTTGCCGGCCACATTGGGGGCCACGACCGTTTCGAGTACACCGTGATCGGCGATGCCGTGAACTCAGCGGCACGCCTTACGGACATGGCTAAAGACACTCCTGGCCGCGTGCTCACTAATGCCGCCACTTTGCGTGGTGCTAATGAGGCGGAAAAGGCCCGCTGGACGCTGATGAAGTCGATCGAGCTGCGCGGCCGCCACAAGATGACGCAGCTGGCCCGCCCGGTGCGCTCGACAATGGCCGACCGCTACTAGACCCCGTCCCGGGCCCTGGCTGATCAGCCCATCTGCGCTGAGAGTGGAAATAGCCGGTGCAGCGGATGTGGGAAGTACCCGGCTGCCGTTCCGGTGATGCCAACTATCACACCTTATCTGAAATTATCTGGCCGTATCTAAAAAACTGAATACGGCCACATATTTTCAGATAAATCGGTGTAAATCGGCAGGAATGCAGGGAGGCTCTTCTCACATGGGCTCTTCTAGCATTGACCTAGCTCTCCGGTGTTGTCCCGTGTTCCATCCTGCTGATATACGCCGCCATTCCTGGGACTGTAAACTGGACTATCCCATGTTCAGGGGCGAAAATTAGCCCTTTATCAGTCAGATTTTTTCGGTTATTACTCAGCGAGCCAATGGTTGCTCCAAGGTGGTCGGCGATATCGCGGGTGGCAATTTGTTCGGTTCCTAATTCTGCCATTGCTACGAGAAATCGCTTCTCACCTGGTGTTGCTCTCTCCCATCGGTTAGGAAAGAACCCAGCATCCAAGGCTTCTGTCCCCTCTGCAACCGCAAGTTCTGCGTCTTTTAATGTAAAAGGCGAACTCGGCGCAACATTCCAGATCGCTTTTCCATATTCCTGGAGGAAGTACGGGTAATTCAGGGCGGTGCTCACCAGTTCATTTACCGCTTCCGGCCGGTAGGAAACATTTTGCAAGCGCGCTGGCTCTTCCAAAGCTGCAGCTGCGGCGAGGTCAGATTAGGGGGCCAATCTTGCGGTACTCAAAGAGCCGTTCCGCATAAGACTGAGATTCTGCGAGTTTCTGAGGTAGCGTCGGCAAGCCCGCCCCAAACACGTAAAAAGGCAAACCCTTCTGCCCGGCTTGGTGTTGCGCTGTGATGATCGCTGCCATGAGTTCAGAATCTAAGTCCTGCATTTCATCAATAAAGAAGGCAATTGCTTTCCCATCCTTACGGGCAGATTCGGCAACTCCCAGCACGAGCTCTTCCAAGTCCATGCCGATGTCACCCGAATCCGACACCCCTTTTTGGGCTGGCACATCAAGGGCGACATCAACACCTCCAACATGCAGGGCAAAAGAGGAAATCACTGGTAACGCTTCCCGGAAATGCGCCCACTTCTTACGCAGTGATACTTTGCGGGCGCATAAGGCCAATTCACGAGCCAACCGTGCACGCACACGGTTCTTCCCGGCGTTATCAGCGCTTGCCTCGAACTGCACGATCAGCCAGTCGGCTTGTTCTGCCCGGGCGGCCATTTCATTAAGCAAGACTGTCTTGCCTACTCCGCGTAGTCCCGACAAAATGACGCCCCGGTTGTGCATACCAAGCTCGGCTCGCGTAATGATGGAATCGATGAGGTCAAGTTCTGCTTCACGCCCTGTCAAAGCGGGTGGGCGCAACCCCGCGCCTGGGAAATATGGGTTGAGCGTCTGATCCATGTAGCCCGCCATATCCGGTTTATCTGAAAATATCTGGCCGTATCTAAAAAACTGAATACGGCTAGATAATTATGGATAAATCGCTCACTTCCTCACTGCGTAAGGCCATCCACCAGCAACATCGCCCCAACACTAGTTGCCCCCAGGGTCACGCCTTCGAGCATGCCGATCCAGAAGTTGTGCTGCTTATCTTTCAGCAGAGTGTTGCGCACTAAGCGCAGCCCCTCACCTGCCAGCATCAGGTTCGCCCCGTGCCCAATGCCACCCTCAGCGGTGGTGCTGTGGCGGAAGCGTTCATCGTCGGCAAGCGCGGCGGTGGCCACGGCAGCGGATCCTCCCAGTGCTACAGCCGGAATCAGCTTCCGATTCTTCCAGGCTGCCAGCCCCACACCCGCTGCAACCAGTACGCCACCGAGGGCAGCGTCGCGTGCGTTGACAGCAGCACGCTTATCGACGAGGCGCGTGATCCATCCTGCGTGCTCGCCCACAACAGCAGCAACGCCGAGCCCAGAAGACTGCGTCGGCACGCGCACCTGCTCATAGGCCGCGACGCCCCCAGAGAATGCACCGGCGGCCAGGGCTGCCTTTTGCCCGGTGCGTAACGACGAGCGCAACGGCTGACCAGCTAGCAGGGGCAGAATAACTGGCTCGAGTACCCGCAAAGCGGTCTGCTTATCAAAGACGCGCAGCCAGCAGGCAATCTCACTGACGGTGAGGTACGCGAGGCGCTCAGGACGCTTCAGAGCTTTCTTCACTGACTGTGTCAGCGCTTCCATCCCCTGGGCGGTGCGCTGGACACACTGACCGGTTCCGAGTTCTGCTGGCATGGTGTCCTACTTTCTCCGTGAGCCCGCCTTCACCACACGCTTGGTGGTCTGCGGAGGCTTCTTTACGGTTTTCTTCGTGGCCTTCTTGGCCACCTTCGTGGCCTTCTTGGCCACCTTCGTGGCCTTCTTGGTCGCCTTCTTGGCCTTCTTGGCCACCTTCTTCGCCGGTGCCCCACCTTCTTCGGCCATGCGGGCGCGCCGAGCTGACAGCAGCTCGTTGGCGCGCTGGTCAGTCATGGTCTCCGGGGTGTCGCCACGCTGCAGTGATGCGTTGGTTTCACCGTCGGTGACATAAGCGCCGAAGCGGCCATCCTTCACACTCATGGGTCTGCCGGACACGTCGTTGTCGCCCAACATTTTCAGCGGCGGTTTCGCAGCTTGGCGGCCACGGCGCTTCGGCTCCGCGTAAATGCGGCGGGCTTCCTCCAGCGTGATCTCAAAGATCTGCTCCTCGCTGGCCAGCGAACGGGAATCGTTGCCCTTCTTCAGATACGGGCCATAGCGACCATTCTGAGCAGTAATCATTTCACCGTCGGCTGGGTCCTCACCAACCTCGCGCGGCAGGCTGAGCAGCTTGAGTGCTTCCTCCAAGGTCACGCTCGCTGATTCCATCGAGCTAAATAGCGACGCCGTCTTAGGTTTGAGCTTCTCATCAACATACTCGGCGATGCGCTTTTCTTTCTGCTTGGCAGCAGTCTTGGTTTCCCAGTTCTTCGCCCGCATGCCGTCGGCAGCACGCTGCTCGTCTTCAGCCTTGCGTTCTTGGGCAACAATGTCTTCTGCCTCAGCTTCGGCTTTTTCGCGCTCGTCGTCACGCACAACCTCGGTGACGTACGGGCCGTAGCGGCCTTCGCGCGCCACCACCATGCGGCCGTTGTCAGGGTTTTCACCCAACTCGCGGCCAGACTGAGGGGTGGCAAACAGCTTCTCAGCCATCTCGAGGGTGACCTCGTCAGGCGTTGCTGATTCCGGCAGGTTCGCGCGCTGATATTCCGGCTCACCCTCATCTGTCACCCCGACCTGGCGCTCCAGGTACGGCCCATAGCGGCCCACACGCACATTAATGGCGCGGCCGTGCGCGTCGTCGAAAAGCTTCAAAGAGTTCACCGCGCGCGCATCGATGGACTCAAGGTTGGTCTCAATCAAAGATTTCAGGCCACCGCGACGCGCCACGGATTCGGCCGTGGATTCGTCAGCTTCGGCATCGCCAAAGTAGAAGCCGTTGAGCCATTCGGTGCGATCTTCATTGCCCGCGGCAATCTCATCCAGCTCGTCTTCCATGGAAGAGGTGAAGTCATAGTCAACCAGGGCGTCAAAGTTTTCTTCCAGCAGGCCCACCACCGAGAATGCGACCCAACTTGGCACCAGGGCGTTGCCGCGGACAAAGACATAGCCACGGTCCTGGATGGTCTTGATGATCGACGCATACGTCGACGGGCGACCAATCCCTAAGTCCTCCATCTTCTTCACCAGGCTGGCCTCGGTATAACGGGCCGGTGGATTGGTGGAGTGCCCGTCGGCGGTGATCTTCTGCGCAATCAACGCATCACCCTTGGCCAGCTGCGGCAGGTGCGATTCCTTCGCATCCTGAGAATCCGAGTAGGCACGCAACCAACCCGGGAACGTAATTGTGCGGCCGGTCGCACTGAACTCGGCGTGCTCGCCGGTGGTGGCGGTACCGGAGATGGTCACCTTCATCGAAGTCCCCTTCGCATCCGCCATCTGGGAGGCCACGGTACGCTGCCAGATCAGCTCATAAAGCTTGAACTCCTCAGCATCAAGCTGGCCCGCCAGCTGGCCAGGGGTGGCAAAACGCTCGCCCGCCGGGCGGATCGCCTCGTGGGCTTCCTGCGAGTTTTTCACCTTCCGGTCATAAGTGCGTGGACTGGGCGAGACGTAGTTGTCGCCATACAGCTCGGTGGCGGCGCGTCGTGCAGCGCTCAACCCCTGCTTGGACAGCGAGGTCGAGTCTGTACGCATATACGTAATGTGGCCATTTTCATAGAGTCGCTGCGCAATCCGCATGGTGCGCGCCGAGGTGAAATGCAGCTTACGGCCGGCCTCCTGTTGCAGCGTCGACGTCATAAACGGAGCGTATGGGCGGCGGGTGTAGGGTTTTTCCTCCACCGAGTCCACGCTCATATCGGCCTTGTCTAAGGCCTCAGCCAGTCTTTCCGCCGCTTGCTTATCGACGACATATACTTCGCTGCTCTTGAGCTGGCCACGGTCGTCGAAATCGCGTCCTTGGGCAATGCGCTTGCCGTCAACGGCTGAGAGCTTAGCATCGAAGGTCGACGTTGCAGGCTCCGTCGACGGGGCCTGCGACGTCGATACTGTGAGGTCCCAGTACTCTGCGGAGATAAACGCCATGCGCTCACGTTCGCGTTCCACGATCACGCGCGTGGCAACGGACTGCACACGTCCCGCAGACAAACGTGGCATGACCTTCTTCCACAGCACCGGGGAGACTTCGTAGCCGTAGAGCCGGTCTAAGATGCGGCGGGTCTCTTGGGCGTCGACAAGATCTGTGTCGAGCTCACGGGTGTTCTCTGCGGCTTCTTGGATGGCGGACTTGGTGATCTCGTTAAACACCATGCGCTCGACCGGTACTTTCGGCTTGAGCGTTTCCAGCAAGTGCCAGGCGATGGCCTCGCCCTCGCGGTCCGGGTCTGTTGCCAGCAGCAGTTTGTCGGCCTGTTTCAGCTTGGCGCGCAGGTCAGCGACTTTCTTCTTTTTATCCGGGCTAACCACGTAGATAGGCTCGAAGTCTTTCTCGGGGTTCACGCCGAGCTTGGCCCACGGTTGCTTTTTGTATTTGTCCGGAATGTCAGCTGCACGCCCGGGCAGGTCACGAATGTGCCCCACGGAGGCTTCGACAAGGTAGTCGTCGCCCAAGTAGTTCTGGATCTTCTTCGCCTTAGTCTGCGACTCGACGATGACCAGGGTCTTACCTGATCCGCTTCCATCCGCCACGGTGTGTGTACCTCAATTCGTTAGGTGCAAGCCTGTGTGTCTTACTGGCATAGTGCCTTACCATATTCAAACTTTATGCAGAATGTCACAATTCGGCTTACACCATGTAAATATTTATCTGCCGGGAAACCTAGCACATTTGTTCGCCGGCGGGGGGATTAATTAATACGGTGCCTATCTTTTTGACCTTAACACTGCTCGCGTTTGCCCATCATTTATCTCCGAGCGAAGCACGAAAACAGAACTTCCAATAGAGTTTCTTACAGGTTTGAAAAAAGGTAGGTAGCAGTGGCTGATTCCATCGTTTTGTGGCTCGAACAACTCATGACGATGCCCATTTTCTACCCTTTGGTCACCCTGTTGATCATCCTGGATGCCCTTGCCCCCATCGTGCCTTCAGAGACGGTGTTGAACTTGGCTGGCGCATTTTCGGGTTCTCAAGGTGTGCCAAACGTGTGGCTCCTAATCGCGTTCTCTCTGCTTGGTGCCGTGATCGGCGACAATATTTGTTATCTCATGGGAACCCGTCTTGTCACCTTTGTGGACAGACTTGACCCAGAGTCCAAAGCTGGACAATCGGTGACCTGGGTACGGCGCAATATGCGCAGACGTGCGGGCGTGACCATTATCGTGGCCCGGTTCCTCCCCTGGGCCCGCTGGGTGGCCACCATCATCTTGGGCTCAGTGCGTTACCCGTGGCCGGTGTTTTTTATCTACGACACCCTGGGCGCTACTTTGTGGGCGTTCCAGACAGTGTTGATTGGCTATCTTGGTGGCTCTTTGTTCCAAGAAAACCCACTGCTTGGCATGATCGTTGGTGTCATCTTAGGTACCGCGGTGGGTGCGCTGATTCAGAAGTCCCAGGAACGGGTTTTTGAGTGGGTCGACGAACGTCGCGGCTATTCCCGGTTGTAGCGCTTAACGACGTTTATTAGCACTAGAAATTTGCAGCAATGATGAAGGGCTCGACGAGGTCATGGCCTTCCGCAACCCCGATTTTCTTGCCCAACTCCACAATTTCGGGGACGGGAGTGACAGTCACTTCTTTGGCCCCTGCGGTGTGGAACACGTCGGTGTAGTCGTCGACGGTGCGCGCTAGCGCGAGGGGTAATTGGTCAACAACGTCGGGGCTATAGAATCTTGCAAAGGCCCCGGTGCCTTCGCCAGTAGAGTTCTTTTCTATCGTTTTCATCCCGTGCGGAAAATGCAGCGCGTCGATAATGACAATCTTGCCCTGGGGGTTCAGAATTTCTTTCCAATGGCGCACAGCTTTCAGCGGGTCTGACAACGTCCACATCACATACCGGTTGATCACCAGGTCGAAAGTGCCAAACCGGTTACAATTGGTGGTTGCGTCCCCAATCTCGAACCGTGGGCCCGCACCTTGAGCTGCCGCAATGCGAAGCATCCCTTGCGAGGTATCGATACCGGTGGTGTCCCAGCCCAGCGAGTGAACAAGGTGTGCTAAGTAGCCGGTGCCAGTACCAACGTCTAAAGCCTGTCCTGGTGTTTCAGGCAAAATTCGGCGCAAGTATTTCACCCAGATTTCGCGTTCCGCTTCGGCGCGCTCTTTGCGTGTTTGGTCGGCGTGATATGTCTGGGCTCGTTGATCCCAGTATTGGTCGAGCTTGTTTTGCACCATGTCCATTGCCCATCCTTTCTGGTTGTTGCCAAAGTTGACTGCGCCTATGGAAAAGCACCCGCGAGATGATCCCGCGGGTGCTCGTCGTTAAGCGCAATGTGCAGCGTTTCTTACAAAGCAGTGACCTGCTGTGCCTGTGGGCCCTTGGCGCCCTCGCCGATCTCGAACTCGACCTTCTGGTTTTCTTCGAGGGTGCGGAAGCCCGAACCCTGAATTTCGGAGTAGTGGACGAAGACGTCAGAGGAGCCGTCGTCCGGTGCGATGAAGCCGAAGCCTTTTTCAGCGTTGAACCATTTGACTGTTCCGGTAGCCATTGTGTAGACCTTTCCTTGGTTGCCGGTAGTGTTACGCCGTTGACGTTTTATCAACAACGGGTCTTTCCGAATCACCAGGTCTAGCAATTAAACCTGGTGCCCGCGGATAAAGTTCCTTCGCGAGCACCTTGTGGGCGCGCACAGAATCTGCGACCACCCTCAGTGTGCCACGAAATCATAAGTTTTGACAGGGTAAGAGCAATAATTATTAGCTTATTAGAGGTTTGGCTACACCCTAAAAGGTGGAGGATGGATGTCTACTAGCTTCGGCCACGAGATCATCGGCGAGATTCAGCGACGTTTCCCCAGCTCAACGATCACGCACGCCGCAACCTCGGCGCCGGTGGCCGCGCGCTACGGCCAGTGGCCTGCCTGGGTGCACCCGGGGCTTCGGAAAGTGCTTAACGACGAGGGCGTGGACCGTTTATTCGTGCACCAAATGCAGTGTGCTGAGGCCGCATGGGCGGGCAACGATGTGGTCATAGCGACGAGGACCTCATCGGGCAAATCGCTGGGGTATCTGTTGCCGGTGTTAAGCACACTCGCCGCTGACCCAACCGCGTGTGCGCTGTATCTGACTCCCACGAAGGCGTTGGGCTCGGACCAGCTGCATTCCGTGCAAAGGTTGGTGCGCGAGGTTGAGGATTTAGGTGGCGTGCACCCCGCCCCGTATGACGGCGATACCCCCACGGAGGCCCGGGCCGGGATCCGTGAGACCACCCGTTTTGTGTTTTCAAACCCGGATATGGTGCACGCCAGCATGTTGGCGGCGCACCCACGGTGGGCCAGGGTGCTACGCCATCTGAAGTATGTGGTGGTGGACGAGTGCCACACCTACCGTGGCGTGTTCGGCGCTAACGTGGCCCTGGTGCTACGTCGGCTGCTGCGGATTGCCAAGCTGTACGGTGCGGATCCGGTAGTGGTGCTGGCATCTGCCACTGTGGCGGATCCGGCTGGCCAGGCCTCGCGACTGATTGGGCGCGACGTTGTTGCGGTCACGGAGGACACAGCCCCACAAGGCGAGCGCACCATTGCGTTGTGGGAGCCCGGCTTCATCGAGGGCGCTGAGGGGGAAAACGGTGCGCCCGTGCGCCGAGCGGCTACCACTGAGGCTGCTGAGATCATGGCCGTGCTGGTCGCCGAGGGGTTGCGCACACTCACGTTTGTGCGTTCTCGGCGTGCGGCAGAGATCGTCGCTATGCGCGCTGCCGAAGAGCTGGTGGTTGCTGGGCGTGCGGACTTCGCTTCCCGCGTCGCGTCCTACCGTGCCGGATACTTGGCAGAGGACCGCCGCGAACTGGAGCGCAAGCTGGACGAGGGGGAGCTGGTGGGGGTGGCCACCACGAATGCGTTGGAGTTAGGCATTGATGTGGGCGGGTTGGATGCTGTGGTGATGGCCGGTTTCCCTGGTACTGTGGCCTCGTTTACTCAGCAGGCCGGGCGTGCGGGGAGGCGGGGCCAGGGTTCGGTGGTGGTGATGGTTGCCCGCGATGAGCCGATGGATACCTATCTGGTCAATCATCCTGAGGCGTTGTTGGGGCGCCCTGTGGAGAATTCTGTATTTAACCCCACTAATCCCTATGTGTTGTGGGGGCATATGTATTGCGCTGCGGTGGAGGCCCCGCTAACGCAGGCCGATATCGAGGCGTTTGGGGCCCAGGACGTGGTTGATGATCTTTCCGCGCGCGGTTTTCTGCGCAGGCGGCCGCACGGTTGGTTTGCGGTGCCCCAGCTTGAAGGCGATGTCACCCCGGAGTCCGCGCACTCGGCGGTGTCTTTACGTGGTGGGTCTGGCGAGGAGGTGATGATCGTCGACATCTCCGACGGGCGCTTGTTGGGCACCATCGATTCTGCGCGCGCCGGTGCCCAGGTGCACGAGGGCGCGGTGTACATCCACCAGGGCGAACACTACGTGATTGAAGAACTTGATCTTGAGGGTTATATCGCTTTGGCTAAGCCTGAGGCTGTCGATTACTCCACCCAGGCACGCTCGACCACCACTATCCGGATTGTGCCGGGTGAGCTTGACGACGAGCACCTGGTCAACTACTCCCCTGGCCTGTGGGTGGCAAATGTGGATGTGGAGGTGACCGACCGTGTTACCGGCTATGTGGTGCGCCTTGCCGACGGCACCGTCAGTGACCACATCCCTCTTGATCTGCCGGAACAAACCTTGATTACCCGCGCGGTGGCCTACACCATCGACCCACAAGCACTGGAGGCCATGGGCATTTCCGCAGGCGAAATTCCGGGTGCCCTCCATGCTGCGGAGCACGCCGCGATCGGGATGCTTCCATTGCTGGCTACCTGTGACCGTTGGGATATTGGTGGTGTGTCAACCGCGTTGCACCAAGACACGATGTTGCCCACTGTGTTTGTCTATGACGGCCACCCTGGTGGTGCGGGTTTTGCTGATGAGGGTTTTGCCCGCTTTCACGAGTGGATCACCGCCACGTTTGAGGCCGTACAGGCTTGCGGGTGCGAGTCCGGCTGCCCGTCGTGTGTGCAATCACCGAAGTGTGGCACCGGCAACCAGCCCTTAGACAAAGCTGCAGCGTTGAAGCTGCTGGGTGCTCTGGTGACGATGACGGCGTAGATTGGCCTGCCTCCAACCGATCATCAGCAAACACAGACAACCGACCCTCCTACTGCTTGTTCCACTGCTCCACAAACCGGTACGGATCAGTCACATCAAGCCCATCAACCAACGGCAACGACAACGCCCACTTCATCGTCCTCTCCGCAATAACACCATCCACAATCGTCCACAACGACTTGGGAACGTAGTTCTGCACGCCAAACTCAGCGGTCATATGCACATACTCAACACCCTGAGATATCACCCGCTGGACCTCAAACTCAGGATCGTCCTCTAATACCGAGAAATCACAATCCGTAAAATCCATCTCGGGCAAGAAACTCGGCTCAAACGACACCTCCGACGGCACACCGACCACCCTCTATCTCCACACACTTTCAGCCATGAGATTACCCTGAAGCAGGAGACATTCAAGAGCAACGGCTTATAGCTTCTCGATGATCAGGAATGTGGACACCAGCGTCACCCCGGCTGATGGCCGGGTCGATGAAATCGGCGCTTGCATCCCTCCGGGTTTACCGGGCACCCAGGCCGGAGGATAGCCAGGAAGCGGGCCGAAGAGGATTACTCCTCAATTAGCAGCTCATCAAATATCAATGCTCTTCGCATATATTTCTTTCACGGCCTGACTAACCGGAGAGTCGTCAGCAAAAGCCAGCTCAGATATGAATCGGGCACCACGCTCAGAAAGATTTCGGCCGTAATATTCGTCCAACTCTAGTGCTCTACGGACACGAGTCGCCGCCTCATATTCGGGTGACTTCACCGGCGCGGATTCGACAACATGCCGAACATATGGCTGCAACGTGGCGGCTACTTCCTGCCAGTCCGGACAAATGAAACCCTCAAGGTGTTTAGGCAGACGCAAGCGCTCGGCGGGGATACCAACAAAGCACACATTAGTAAGCTGACATTCAGTAAGATCAACCTGAACACACTGGGTGTGGTCAGTATTCTCTACGAAAACAACGTTGCTGATGGAACCTGTAATGCGAGAATCGGTAATCACAAGGGAAGACGACGTGGGCAACGTACTTCCAACGATATGAACATCGATAAGAGTACTACCACTAATTGTGTTGAGATCCCTAGCGCGAAGCAGCACGGCAGGATAAGTCAGCGTGGAATTAAATAACCTAATCTTGTCCCATGTCGTTCCAACAGATACGGGCTGCTCGATAATACAGTCACGGAAATCAACGTGGTAACCGGTGCAGTCCACAAACCGTGGTTGGGTAAAGACACACCCCTGAAACCTTAACGCATCAAAATCTTGGCCTTCAAAAGTATGGTTTTCATAATGCTCAGCATCAATAACACCCTGCACTTTGACGCCCATCACACAACCTCCTTCAGGTCCATCACTCTTCTCGATCCTTGCCTCTGCCTCACAACCCCCTCACAAAACGACGCTTCCCCATCACACCATGTCAGGCATGTATGAAGCCGGTTTAGGCCTGTGCTTCCATCCACTCAACGAACGAGCCAAACGGTCCTTCAAAATAATCCTGGTCAGTAAAATCATACGAACCAAACTCCACCGTACCGTCATCCTTCAAGTGATACACAGCATAACTAAATCCGTCAGAGTGCCCCACCGGAAACCACCGTTCAGGGTCAAAACCTAAAACCTCCAGTGTTTCCTGGAACGATTTATAGCCTGTATCAATGTTGTAAAACTCCCTCGGCGGATACACGGGGGAAAACAACACGAATCCCGGCGCAATAAAGTCACAAAAGTGATCGAAAAACTCTCTATACTCACCAGGAACCCAACTCGGCACATTACGCATAGCCCCATCAACATCAGCCTTAGGCAAAACATGCCGCGTCAATTCCACGCCCTCAGAATTGGCAAACACACTGTCATCAATCACAAATAATCCTCCGCTCTCGTAGGTTAGCCCGGGTTTTTCATGGTGGTGGTTGAAAATACCGGGTAGATCCGTCATCTCTCACAAACCCAGCCCGCAACACCACTGGAGCGGTCTGGGTTTGTGAGAGATGACGGATCTACCCGGGTCTTTAAAAAGTTATCTCACCTTCCGGCTTACTAATCTCGGAAGGAATTGACTCACCCAGCTGACAACACCGGAACTGTTCAAGCCACAAATCCAACAAAGCCAAAGAAAAGGTTTCCCATGGAACATGCGGGAATTGTCGTTCTTCAGAAGACGCAGGTCGTACTCCCACTCCACCTACCCACATTTTAATACTCCAACTCGAAGTATCATATCCACCATTTATCCCTGATACCCCACCGCTGTTGAGATCCTCAAAATCCGGCACAAACCTTGCGATGCGCGGCTGATACACCACCGAGTCTCCTAAAACCGCAATTTTCTCAGGATCAAACGGAATACTGATTTTCCCTGCCCGCCTAAAGGGACCTCCCGCAACAAAACCGGACCTATCCAGAATAAAAGGAGGAACAATCCAATCAGATTCAACGACATCCACATCTTCCAACCCCAAAACTAAAGCGGACTGGGT
The DNA here is from genome assembly GCF_900187295.1 of Corynebacterium cystitidis. Taxonomy (NCBI): domain Bacteria; kingdom Bacillati; phylum Actinomycetota; class Actinomycetes; order Mycobacteriales; family Corynebacteriaceae; genus Corynebacterium; species Corynebacterium cystitidis. The sequence goes on from NZ_LT906473.1 coordinate 2,354,896, forward strand.
TTGTGAGAGGGCATGATGTACCCAAGGAGGTTACACCATGGCTATCAGCCCTTATGATCAGGAAACCCGCGAGCGTGCAGTGAGGATGTACTTCGATATCCTTTCCGATGGGGTGCCATCGAAGGCGGCCGCGATTCGTGATGTCGAAGCCAAAACAGGAATCAAGGCATCCACTCTGCGTAACTGGACACGCAAGGCCGAACACGACAATGAAGAAGCGATAGAGGTCAGCGAGGCCGATAAAGATGCCGAGTTGAAGAAGCTGCGCAAAGAAAACGCCCAGCTGAAAGAAGCTAACGAGATCTTGAAGCTGGCATCAGCTTTTTTCGCCCAGGCGGAGTGCGAGCGCAAACTAAAGTGATTGTGGAGTTTCTCCACCGTCATCGGCACCTGTATTCCATCGAGCGGATGAGACAGGTGCTTAATGAGCATGAATACAACATTTGTCCTGCAACCTACTACCGGTATCGTGACCGTGGCTTCGGTCCGACTCACGCCGATCTTGAAGACGCCTATGCCGCCAACAGGTTGTATGACCTGTGGAAAAAGAACAGGCGCGTCTACGGCAGACGCAAACTGTGGCATGCCGCCAGACGCTCAGGCTGGGATATCGGGCGTGACCAGGTGCAACGGTTGATGAACATTGTGGGAATCACGGGTGTGCTGCGTAAAAAGACCCGGTGCACGACTGTGCGCAACAACGGCGATCCACGTTTCGCAGACCGGATTAAACGCGCGTGGAAGGATGCCACACACCCGAACCAGTGGTGGGTGGCGGACTTCACTTATGTCTACACCTCCCAGGGCTGGGTGTATGCCAGCTTCGTTGAGGATGTCTACACCCGCGAAATCTTGGGTGTTGTGGTCGATAGCATCCGGGATAATACCCTGGTCACACGTGCCTTAGAACAGGCACTGGCGATACGAAAACGCCAGGATCCGTCCTTCCAGTCCGCTGGGGTCATCCACCATTCTGACGCAGGTTCTCAATACACCTCGAGTGATCTGCGAGAACTTCTGCTCCGTCACGGGATGGACGGTTCGATCGGTACCGTTGGTGATGCATACGATAATGGGCTAATGGAGTCAGCTATCGGGCTTTACAAGTCTGAAATGATTGATTTTGATGCTGCGACCTGGCGAAACATTCAGGATGTAGAAACCTCTACCATCGACTGGGTCCACTGGTACAATACGCACAGGTTGCATTCGTCGATCGGGAATATCCCACCAGCCGAGAAATACACCAACCACTTTCAACTATCAGCCCTCGAGGCTGCCTAACACGCCTCTCTCAAAAACCCAGGCCGATTCAAAACTACTAGATTACGAGCAGTTTGAGGAACCGCAACCAAAGGCCCCGCACCATGAAAAAATGTCTTCTTATACAGATGCACTTCCAATTTCCCACCAGAAGTCGGCATAGCCAACCTAGTACCGTCCGTCGGACGAATAGCCTTAAAATCAGGCCCGAAACGCATAAAATACGTCATCCTATCCTCCCACCAGTACCAATGCCACTGACTCCAAAACCAGCACGGCCACTCCGGCTACAGCAGTAGAACAATCACCGTACATGTCAGTATGACAGCCACAACGGTGCACCTAACTCGGGTTATAGACCTCTGGAACAACCTTAGACACAGTCAGAACACCGGTGACATCCTCAAAAGCAAACTGCTCACGAGGGTCACGATTATTACAACGAAAACGAATCATCCCACCCTCTTCTTCAACAATGATGCCCGCATCACCCGTCATATACTCGTATACAGGAGCCGCGTGCTCGTGATAAGAATGAAGATACTCGTTAAACACACTGAGTAAACCAGGTTTCTTGCCGGTGCACACCCTGATGCTAAACGTATTTGATACACCATCAGTCAAACGAATCGAATCAAGCTTTTCACCATCATCAGTACCAAATTCCGCGTTGTAGGACTTCAAGCGCATCGCCGTCTGGACAGTCCCCTCACGCACCTGAAACTCAAGACCAACAACATACTCCGTATGAGGATCCAACTCAATCCCAATGCGACTCTCAATCGTCAGCCCATTAAGATGCAGTGTGCCCTGTCGCAACTCTGTACGCATACTCGTAAAAGCCCGCACTCCCGTACATCCCTTCACCTCGATCTCACACCCTACCCGGCCGCCGTGAAGATTCCCACACTATTCTCTTCGTTTAAGCTTCACTCGCCCACGATACATGGCGATAAGCGGCAATGGCAGCGTGTAATATCAGGTATTCCGGCTAACCCGACAGGAATTTGGGAACTTTAATACCATCCCCAATCTGTTGACTTGCTTCACGAAGCTCCCCAGACACAGACGTTAATAGGGTCGGATTCTCCACAAAAGACGTACCGTCAACATTAACATGAGCACAAATCCGAGGCCCCGCAGACGAATCACACGAATCAGCCAGGAGTTCCAGTAGCTTCACTAGCGCGGTGCCACTAACCCAGCTGGCCAGGGAAACCAGATCTTCTTCCGTTTCTGGGGTGGCCCCGTCAGCAATCTTTGCGATTGTCTCGCTATAGGTTTCATCATAAGCAGCAGAATAGAAACGTCCTACAAGCTCTCGGAATGTAACATATGCGTCAGCATCAACCGCCGTGTTATCTACATAACTATCAATCCACATGTCATCTCCTATATCGATGCGCGTATAGATCTTCCTGCTCGGGTAATGGGGCCCGGACATGCCCAGGTAGGTATTGCTTATCGACGAGCACGCTTCCAGCGATGGGATCAAGAAAGCTCGCAAGATCTCCGATTTTCTGGGCCCCATCGTCGATATGCACTCGAAGCGAACCAGGAGTTTCTTCACGATCATAAGCCTCAAACTTCCCGGCAAAATCCTCGAGCACCGCCACAAGCACCACGCGTGCATATTCAGAAACGTCACCACCGTGCTGTATCCATTCCCACCACTCGGCTGACGTAGAAGCCACCCCACTGTGGTGCACCTTCCTGACTTCGCGGACAAAGTTCGTCACCGCAGTATCAACCATTTCCAAATTCTTCATTCGCACTCCGCCTTTCCGACCCAACGGCAGGTTCGCTTAAAACGATACTCGAATCAAACAAACCTTAAACCGAATCGGCCAGACCCCCGGAAAGTGCCCCATTTCCCCCGGGATCGACCGGCCCGAAGAGCATCACCAATGTATTCTTAGCCCATGGCTTATTTCGCAGGATGGGAACTTATCAACAACGAATGGCAATTCTCCGAACCCGGAGTAGGGCCCCAACATGAATGGATGATCAGCGTCGCAGAAACATTCCTGACCTTCATCACCACCCACGACGAGAAGAACGGCTCCACCAAATACTTCCTCGGCGCCAACCCCAGCATCATCTACGATGTTGACCCCGCAGACCTACCAACACCCAACCCCGACAACGCCATAGAATTCTTCGCAACACGCTACCCACACCGACGCACACAAATCACCAACTTCTTCACCACCTACATCAGCCAACCCACCGACACCACAACCACCTACCTCAACGACCAACAAGACGGCCCAGAACTCATCATCGAATTCTGCACCACCCTCGACATCACACCCCCACCACCACTTATCGAACCGGCAGACTAAACCGACGAACACTGGGCTGTGTCGACACAAACCTCGCTACCGGCCCAGCAGCCACCCCACGCCAGCCGGGCCCTACCCTAGCTTTCATCGAAACGGATCCCACCACGAGCATAAATCTCCCGGGCAAGTTCTGAATCGCGACCATACTGGCCAACCGGATCAGCCTCCCAACAATACCGCGTATACGAAGACCCAAGCCCAGCCTGAATACGCACCTCCAGATCACGCTTGAGCATACGCTCAAGCGTTCGCCCCATAGACGCTATCCGCTCATCGCCCTCATTTCCCACTTGAACAGCCAGCTGGATCATGTCTTCAACAGGAAAGTCCTCGACCACAAAACCAGCCGACGCAGCCGGTAACTTCGTGCGACTAACATCCACCCCCCTAAACACCACATGACGCCACTGCGCAGCACTAAAATCACACCCCGAAGCCTGACGCCCCCCAGCAACAGCCTTCAGCAACCCCGTATCCACCTTCACAGCAAACACCGAGTCTTCCACCACAGTAAAAGCCTTCGAATGCCCATTACCCAAAGCAAACAAATGCATATTCCGAACATCACACCCCACAACAGCAGCAACATTTTCAAAAATGCTCGGCGCATCACACCCATCAAACACACACCCACGCACCACAGAACCAGAAAAAACAGAGCTTCTCGTCAACGTTGCATTAACAAACCGGCAATCAATCAATTCCGACTCAATCGCCGTACACAACCGAAAGTGCGTCCCGTCGGCCACCACATTTTCCATCACGCACCCAGGCTCTAACCACACATTCAACCCAGACGCACCCGACACATCACAATTCCCTACGTGAGCCCCATCCAGATACGCCTGAAAGTCCGTCGGCGCATCAGGCGACAACACATAACCACGGAAATCCTGCCGCCCATCAACTTCACCAAACGGAGAAGAATCCACAAACGGATCCAACACCCCATCCACCCGATCCCACCGAGTAGTCAATTCAACATCCATCACACAACAACTCCTACCCACTCATCGTCACACACCAGCCGCAGCCACGGTGCCATAGAAATCTTCCATCCCGGCAAAACCCGCATTCTGATAACCAATTAACTGCAGATCAGTCGGAATCCCCTCGATCGTGCCATACTTTCGAACATGCGTCGACCACTGCCCTGGAGTCGTCAAATCCATCCACACCTGCGTACCACTATCAGGCAACGTAAATATGAAATCAGCACCTTTCTGCCCCTGCACAGCATATTGAACTCCATACTTCTGCTTAAGAACGCGGTCGCTCTCCACCAGTCCCTTAAGCTCCATATCTAAAGCGGTTCCTCGGTGCATAGATCGTGGCCACCGGCCTTGCTTAAGCGTGTCTTTTATGTGCCTTTCCTGGCTTTCGGATAGATCAATTTCACCGTTATTCCACCTCTCGATGACGGTGTCACGATGACCAAGTAAGCGCTTTCGAACGTCATTAAACACCTCTGTGTCTCTATCACTGAATCCGGTTAGCTTGCTCGCAGGACAGTCGTGAAGCCCGAAGAAATCTATTCTGATTCCAGCGTGGTCGACATAGCCTTGGGCCGAAGCAACCCGTGGACTTACCCCAAGGGGATCTTGGGCGTTATAGACCCCTGCCTCAGGACTGTAGTAACGGAACCGGTTATACGCCCACCCAGACTCCTCATCATAATACTGCCCAGCAAACAACAACGGTGAGGCCTGCTCACCACGCCAAGAACGCTGCCCATACAACGTCTGAGACGAACGACCTACCACCTGCCCAGAAACAGGATCAACAATCTCATGGGGTGCACCAACCAAATCACCAACCAGGGCGAAGAACTCCGCATCCACCCGATCCTGATCCCAATCACGCACACCACCAGCAGCAGGTCTCCCACGACCATCACTTTCGGCACCAGCAGCAGGCCTGCTACCGCCACCAGCCACACCACCGGCTTTAGCGTTGGTCAGTGTGATCTGGCCTGTCGTCTCACCTGTAGCCGGATCCTGAACCCACACAAAACCACGCCCAGCATCCTTACCCACAGTGGCCTGCTCAGCAACCAACTGGTCACCCACATGCCCAAACACAGTCCGGCCAGTAACCTCACCAGTAGTAGTATCGATCTGCTCCTTCGCCACACGACGACCCAACCCGTCATACACATACCGGAACCCCACACCCGACTGATCAGAAGAATCAAACCCCATCGGCTGACCAGACGTCGCATAATAAAAACGCTTCACCAACGGCTTTCGACTCACCCTCTTCGTCACCGTCTGAACAACACGCCCAGCCTTGTCATACGTGTAGGTAGTCCGCCCCACACGAGTTGGCATCGTGCCAGCAAACTCCACCTGCGCATCCAACCCCGACGATGCCGGCGATACCGAAGACACCCCAGTCCCAGCAGCACCTGTTACTGCACCACCGGTCGGGGCAGCAATACTACTCAACACACCCGCAGCACTAAACCCATACGACTCGGTCACAGCTGCGGTAGCTGCTGTGTTCTCCGGATGGCCCAGCCGCCCAGACACCACCGCGGACGAAGAACTGTCACCGCGGCCTGACGCATCACGCCTAACACCAGTAACACGACCAAGCACATCAACATCAAACACTGTAGAACCCCGTAGCTGATCGGAGATCGAGGTCAACACAGTATCAGCACGCCAGGAAAAATCACGGCCCACAACACCACGCACACCAGCCTGAGCCCGACTATCTAACACCCCGGTACGATCAGCAACCAACCGGCCGCGCACATCATACTCAAACGAGCGCACCAACGAGCCCACACTGATCCGATCACGCTGACCACCAACCCCACGCCCATACGTAATATCGGCTACCGGCACACCTACCGACAAACCACCTGCCACATGGGCAATAGCCGAAGAAGCAATCTCACCGACCTCACTGTGCTCAAACGCAGTAGTCACCGAGCCACCACCCGGCAACCCAATCTCGTGGCTAGCCACCAACCCCGTCGCAGTCAACGACACCGAATACGACGTAGACTCACCCGAGGCCAGCGTAACTGTTTCACCAACCATCCGACCATAATCATCCCGCACGTACGACACCGTCGTATCGCGGTTGATAATCGTGTCAACACGACCCAAATGGTCATACGACAACACGGTAGAACCAGCCCCGTCGATAATCTCCTCAACCAAACCAAGCGGGTTACGCACCGTTGTTGTCACACCTGCCGGAGTGATAGTCGTACTGACCAAACCATCCGCACTCAGTGAGGACTCAGTCACAATCCCGTTATAATCCACCTCACGAACAATCATCCCATCACGGTCATACTCATAGCTCCAGGTGTTGTTATCCGCATTCGTCAACGCCACCGGCTCAAGCTGCGAATTATACCGAAGCCTGGTCGTCGCCCCCGATGCATCGGTCGTAGCAACCGGTGTATCCATCACCGTGTACTGCGTAGTACTCGTCACACCAATCTCATTGGTCACCGACAGCCGATTACCCTCACCGTCATAAGTCACCGACACCGCAGAACCATCCGGGTGTGTCACCACCATCGGCCACCCCTCCGGCGAATACGCAATCGTGGTGGCATGACCTTCCGGATCCATCGATTCAGTAACTAAACCACGCACATCACGCACAACACTGCTACGACGACCCGCCGGATCAACAACCGCTAGTTGGCGTCCAGCATCATCGCATTCAACAGTTGTGGTTAAACCTTCTGGGTTCGTCGTGACAGAAAGCACCGCACCAGATGGTCGGATCTCATAATCCATCGATACACGAGCACCAGTGGGGTCGACCACCCCCGTCGTCAAGCCACAACCATCCACCTCGTATTCGGTAACCTGCCCGTCGCGCCCGACCACCCGCACCGGCGCACCCCACGAACCGGGCTCAACATGCGTACTGGTCCCATCCGGATACGTGACCTCAACAACACTGCCATACTCATCAAACCGTGTTGTCGTTGTCGCGCCTGCACTATTCGTTACCGAGGTGACCGCATGATGCTCATCAAAGGTCTGATCCGTCACACCACCTTCAGCAGAAATGACTCGCCAGACATCACCATGAACAGTACTGCGATACACAGTCGGACGAAGCTGGCCTAACACCTCATCATGAAGCAGTGCCGGATCAATCGTCCACGACTCATTATCACGGCTTCCAGTACGCCCCCGTCCGGTTAAACCAACACCCGATAGACCATGCTCCTTCAACGCCTCAACCAGCGGCAGGGTCTGCAAACGCTCTAAAATCTCCGGAACACCATCATCACCAATCTCTAAAGGATCACCGTCAAGCTCACGGACTGTTTCAATCGTGACCGACACCGTGCCGCCAGCAGGTGCATCAGTACCCTCATCGGTGAGGTAGACCACCGCATTGGCATAAATACCCCCGGTACCTGCTTGGGCAACCACACGACCACTGGTGTCATACACGTGGTGATACGACACACCATTGCGATCCGTCCAGCCACAATTCAGGCCAGCATCGTTGTAGTAGTAGCGCAAGGAACCCGCATTCGAGTTCACCACCCGAACCAAACGCCCCAACGGATCGTACTCATACGAGATCAGGCGCATCGGCTGATCATCAGGATGCGTTGTCGGGTTCGACACCCACACCGAGGCAGCCCGATCAACAGCCGCATCCCACACAATATCCAGCCGGGTATCATCACTGCGGCGCATCTGCACCATATGGCCTGTTGCCTGGTCATAGAAATAGTCAATCCGGTGACCAGTATGGTGGATCATACTCGAAATACCGACCTCAATGCCTAACCCGAAGTCATCGGCCAGCGAACCAGTCGGGATACCCACCCCCACATAGGAACCATCCACCGCAGGTGACTGATCTGGCAGTGGACCATCATGATCCAACGTGTCAGCAGAACCCGCCACAGCAAACACATACGTGACACCCTGTGCAACGTCACGAACCCGGTACGCACCATCCGAATACGATAGCAACCACGGACGGCCATCACCTTGAACTTCAGAACCATCCGTCGGCGCAGACGGGAACGCGATCATCGCACCAGTCGGGGTCAGCATATACACATGATCGTCAGTAACCTCAATACGCACATCCAGCCGTGAGACCCACTGCGGGCCCAACGCCCACCCAACATTGTGGGAAGAATAGGCTGTCCGATCCACAATCAACGGCAGCGTACCCGGAATCAACACATCAGTATGCTCGTGTACCATCGCGCCAGTAGCAATATCAACCGGGTCAATCGCCTGGGCCATCCGATCATAAGCGCGAGATTTCCAGGTGTCAGCACCATGAGGACCGCGGGCAGCATCAGCACGACGCATCATATTTTCTGCCACCCCATGGCGAGCACTCTGAATATTTTTAAGACCATTACGCACCGACTTCGGTGTCGCACGGTCTACCGCATTGGCAATGTTTTTCCCGGCACGTGTGCCTTTTGCTGCTTTAAACGCTCTGCCAAACGGAATCACGCTTAAACCAACATCAATTAACACCTCTGTCCAGCTTTGATTACCAGTCGCAGCAAGCCCAACTGTCAACAGCAAACTCGCCGCACCAAGAACCATTCCCGCAGGCGGGAAGAAAAAACTCACAACAGCGGCGACCCCGGCAAGAACACCGGCAGCTGTCTTTAACCATTCAGCATTGTCATCAAACCAATTATCAAGTGCTACACCAGCACGCTGCAACCAGTTTTTATTCGGCGCAAAACGCTCCTGCGTCTGACGATCAATATCAGCAACAACCACCTCAACCTCAGCAACGAGAGCACGTTTAATCCCTGCCGCAGATTCAAGATGGCCTAACCACGTCTTATTCACCGCGTGATACTCAGTCTTCGCCGCCGCAAACGCAGCCTCCGCAGCCGCAGCTTCTGACTGGGCCGTTGCCGCCGCAGACGCAGTCACCGCATTAACACCAGGAATCAAAGCAGAACCCAACGCTGTTGCCGTCGCCGCAGTCGCCGTGGCACGAGCACGAATAGCATTCGCCTCAGCAGTATTATAAGCAGCAACAGCGCTTCGGTGAGCACCATGAGTCACCCGTGCAGTATTCATCAAGGTAGACATCTGTGTTGTCTTCGCCTGCAGAATCTCCGAGTAATTCATCAAGGCTCGCCCAACAGCGCTATGAGCATCACCAGTAGTATCTAAATCCTCAGGAAAATCAGCATGCACAATACGGGCATATTTCTCGCCCTCAGTACCGTCAAACCCGGCATCATTCACCGCACGAAAATCGTCCGCTGCCTGCTCGGCTGCTTTACCAAACCTCGTCCATTCGGCAGACACCGTAGCAATGGCACTAGGAGATCCCCCCCAAAAGGAAATCATCCATCTCAAACTTCATAAAAAACGGCAACTGTGGTACTGGCATCGTCGTGTCCTACCTCTTCACAAAATTACACATACGTACCGATGTGTTACTTACCTGTTTGTCTGCTCATCAAGAAGTTCATTCACCGGCCCCCGCATCTCAGTATTAGCCTGCTGGATGCCTTCCAACATGTTCTTCACAGACGTTAACACCCCAGTCAGCTCAGCCGCTCCCGACTTCCACTGATAAATAAAATCCTGGTACTGATCCGACTCCGTACCCTCCCACGATTCACGAAGCGACTCCACCGATAAATCAATCGCCTCCAGTGTTTGATAAATCGCAGTCTGAATATTTCCAATCTCAGTCTGATACGTATCCGCCGCTGAATCACGAAACGCATACACGTCCGTCTCTCCTACAGCCATCCCCGCACGCGGGCCTTGACCATGCGCCAACACCCACAAATTATCCGCTGCTGGCTTAATCTCATCAGCAACCTTGAAGTCAAAATCCTGAACATGATCAACAATTTTCGTCGTCACCTCGGACAACACACTCACGTTCTCAATCAGATTCTGTCGTGATTGCTTCCACTCATCATAAAACCGTTGAAGAGCACGCCTGACATTCTCACCAGAATTAGGCACAACATCTGCCCCATACAGCGGTTCAGCACCTGCCTCCGCCGCCACTAAATCAGTGTGAACGGTATCTAACGACGACGCCACGGCCCGCATCTGCGCCAACGGAACTCGAATATGATCGCTATACATTACTTACCCCTGCTCCTGCCCATCTGGAATAACAACCGTGGCAGAATCCTGCCCGAATGTACTAGCCACATCATCGACAGTGTAACCTGCAGAATCACCAAAGATCCCCACACTATCCACAACACGAATCACAATATCTTTCACACTGTCTTTAGTGTCTTCACTTGGAGCTGATGCCGTCACAATAAGCATCCACGACGTACCAGGAATCGGTAGGAAACCCTGATACACAAACACCGCACGACGATCAGTCACAGGCCCTGCCTGCTCAACAGACTCAACAAGAACCCAGCCCATACCACCCGGGGTTGACCGCTCCTCGACATGTTGACCACTAAACGCCTTCTTCACAGCCCCCAGGGAAGCCAACCGTGGTGACGCATCAGCCCACCGGAAAACTAGCGACGTCGCCGCAATCAACGGCCCATCAATCACACCGCCTTTCAACAACACAGCAACCGCTTGAGCTTTCTGGGCAGCCAACACAGTCTCAGTCAGAATTAATCCTGCCTGACGCTTCTGCGCAGCAGACATCCGATACCCCGGCACTAAACTATCAACACTGCGATCAATCCTGCCACGCCACGTCTGCGGATGAATATCAAGCACGAAAAACGTCGGAGGCAGCTCCATAGTCCACATAAACGGCGGTCGCGGAACCCCCGAATCATACTCAACAGCCACCTCGGTCGATGAACCTGCCATACCCCTAAACCCTTACTAAAACTATTAATAGTTACTCACAGCACACTAGGGATATATCAAGATAACCAATCACGCCCGCCAAAGAGGTACTACGTTGATAAGGACATAGCGCTTAGGACGGAACTTATCTTGGAGCGGAGCTGGTCTTAGAGGGGGCCAGCCCGTGAGGTCGCTTCCGCCAACGGCACAGTCAGCGTAACGATTACATCCCCTTCTGCCTGTTCACAGTAAGAAAGAGTGGCGTTGTTAAGCTCTGCTGTCTCGCGCGCTGTGGCGCATGGGTCGTGCCCGTAATACAGCGCGGTAGCTGCTGACACCGCTGCAAGATCCGCAGCCACCTGAACACGGTGCGAGCCCACCACCTGCCCCACAGCACCAGCGACCACCAGCAGCAGTGCTGTCACAGCCGTGATGATTCCGGCCGAGGCCACAGTAGCGGAGCCGGAATCGTCGGCAAGCACCCTGCGCAACCGAAGCAAGCTGGGCGAACAACCCGGGGCTGGTCGCCGTCTCATCAGCGGTACTCCACTGGGTACGAGGCGGTCGCTTCGGCAGTGCCGATCGCCGCTGGCACACGCGCGGTGACCACGACGATGCCACCGGACTCGCTGACCGTGACAGTGGCGGTGCCGGGGTCAAAGTCCACCCCTATCGCATGGGCTCGGGCGGCAGCCCCAGCAGTGTCGATCGCGCTGATGTGGGCAGCCATGGTGGCAATCGCTGCCACAATGCCCGCGGCCACCACCATGAGTGTGGCCAGCGATAACGCAGCCTCGATAGTGACGGACCCGCGGTCATTGCCCAGGATGCGCGCCACAGTGCCCCATGGTCTCCTGCGCAGTCTGGTGGGCACCATTATGCGCCCGGCGAGTTGCTCAGCGCGTCGGTAATAATGCCCTCAATGGCATCGACCACGCCGTCGCCATTGATCACCATATACAGCACGGCTGCAAGCGCTGCCGCTGCCAGTGAGCCCATGGCGTATTCAATCGTGGACATTCCCCGATCGTTACTGGTCAGGTCATGGAAACGAGCGTGGAAATTGGTGTAGAAGCGGACGTAGGTGCGGGTAAGAAAGGTGTTCATCGTTGTTCTCCTTAACTAAGAGTTGTTAGTACGTAGGTAGTAGTTCAGATCCCAGGCTGATCACCACAGGGGCAAGGCCTAAGACGAAGAAGGCGGGTAAGAAACACAGCGCAAGCGGGATGGAGATCATCACACCAGCGCGTTCAGCGCGTGCGGTGGAATTGTCCACGCACTCGGCGCGCAAGGCAGTAGCGATTCGCTCGCAGCCCTGCGCCAGCCCAGCACCGGTAGTGCTGGATAACACGACCACACCGGCCACATCCGACAGGCCAGGAATCTCAGCAGTGTGCGCCCAGGCTCGTTCGGGTTCTACCCCGAGTGAGGTCAAGGCACTCACGGTGGACCAGGCCTCGCCCAGTGCTGTTGGTGCACTTGAGGAAGAATGTGGTTGATGTGTTGCCGACACCGCAGCAATAGCCGTGGCCACTGGTTGCCCCGCTGTTAAGCAGGCAGCGAACAGGTCGATGTCAGCGGCAATGGCTAACAAGTCCCAGGGCCCATCGCGCGGTGTCTTTCCACGGGTACGCGGTGAACCACCGCCGGTTCCGCCTGCAGCACCGGCAAGTCGCCCGGCAGGATTCGGGGCGGTGAGAAGCAGCAGCCCAACAAGAAGAAGAGTAAGTGTCATGATGCTGCCCTCGTCACGATCACATGGGAGATCACGATGCCCGCACACGTCAGCACAGTTCCGACGAGCAGCAGCACCCCTCCGAGGGCTGTGGTGGTAAGAAACCCAACCGGATTAGCCCCCATCAACGCACCCATTCCAATCCCAGCGACAGGAAGAACCGCCAATACCAGCGCGGTGGACTGGGGCCCTGCCAGCGACGACTGTGTAGCAGCCCGATGCCGTTGAGCAGAATCGATTCTGTCGCGGGATTTTTCCAGCAATGTGGCCAGCGGAATGCCGTGGCGTTCGGCTAGGGCCCACGCATGGCCCACGTGGCGCAGCTCAGCATGATCCGATTCCAGGAACACTGCCGCCCCCGAGCTGCCCTGGCGCACATGTGCCGCAGCACGCGTTACTGCGCGTTGCACGGTGGGAGCAGTAGTCGTCGATAAGCGCGATGCTGCATGCTGGCAGGCATGTGCGATGGTGGCGCCAGCACGCAGGTCGGCCAGCATGTGTCCGATGAAGTCGGCGATCATGGCCTGTTCGCGTGCGCGCTGGGAGCGCTGGTGGCGGTCGTTGAACACCCACAATACCGTCATGGCAGCCAGGGTGAAAGATACCGTGACCAGTATTTTGTCTGTTGCTACCGCAGCCAGCGCAGCAAGGATTGCACCTGCGGTGATCAGGTGCCGGGAGGACAAATTACGCTGCGCCGTAAGGATTCGCGTGGCCGGAGAGCCCGGCGCGATCAGCAGGCCCGCAGCCGCAAGTAAAGCGGTCATGCCAGTCATGTGGTGCTCACCCCTGCCATACGGCACAGTTCGTCGAAGCCCTCGCCCGGGCCGTCCGCGGCAGACCAACAAGCAGAGGCGACCACGGGGTTGCCGTGCAGCAGTCCGATCTGGTGCAAGACACGGACACCGTCGGTGCCGCGCTTCATCACCAGCACCACATTGACCGCCGCCGCCAGCTGCGAATGCAGCGCAGTAGGTTCCAATCCGCCCAATGCTCCGAGCGCTTCGATCCGCGCGGGGACTTCCGCCAGGGTGTTCGCATGGATCGTTCCTGCGCCACCTTCGTGGCCGGTATTGAGCGCAGCCAGCAGGTCCACAATTTCCCCGCCACGGATCTCGCCGACCACGATGCGGTCTGGGCGCATGCGCAGCGATTGTTTCAGCAGGTCACTCATCGTGATCGCACCACTTCCTTCCGTGTTGGCACCGCGCGTGGTCAGGTTCACCACGTGCGGGTGGTCGGGCGCAAGTTCCACGGTGTCTTCCAGCGCGATGATGCGTTCGTGCGCAGGTACTTCCGCCAGCAGCGCGCCCAGGAGCGTGGTTTTTCCTGACCCGGTCCCGCCGACCACGAGGAATGACGCGTGACGACGAACGATGCCGCGCAACACGTCTGCCACCTGTGCGGGAAGAGTGCCACGGTTGACAAGCTCTGCAAGCGTGGTCGCCGAGTGGCGCAAAACGCGTAGCGAGATGCAGGTGCCTTGGGAGGCAGGTGGTGCAAGCACCGCGTGGATCCGCACCAAGGTGCCATCCGGGCGGGTGATGTGGCCATCTAGAAAAGGTTGGGCATCATCAAGCCTGCGGCCACACGCAGTGGCCAAACGCGTGGCAAGTCTGCGGACCTCGTCATCGTTGGTAAAACACACGTCAGCTACTTCGAGCCCGCCGCCGGAATCAACAAAAACCTGGTCGGGGCCGTTGACACAAATGTCGGTGACCTGTGGGCGGGCCACAAGTGCCTCGAGCGGGCCGAGGCCGTGCGTGGAGTTGCGCACAATACGCATCGTCTCAAGCACATCGACATCACTGATCACCATGGCTTCCTCCCGGATAATCCGAGCCAATTCGGCAGCATCGGTGGTCGGGGAAGCGGAGTCGGCGTCGTCGGCAAGCCTGCGCTGGATTCGCTCAAGTACTTCTGGGGTGACCGTCATAGCAGCCCCACCGCCTTCCACACCTTGTTGGCCGCCAACGCCAACCCGCGCGGCAAGCGCTGCGGAAGGCCAGCAGTTTCCAGAGTGCGAGTAAGCCTCGAGATATGTGGAAGCTCGGTGATCACGTCGGCACGCGCAATCTTTTCCAGCTCCTTAGCCGCGATTCCGGACCAGCTGCGGTGCCTCAATACCAGCCCCACCTGCAGGCTCACGGAACGGCATTCGGCGACGATGCGGGCGGCAGCTGCGGCAGCACGCACTTCCGCCGGCACCACAATCACCACCGAGGTGCTGCGCGCCGGGATCATGTGCGCTGGGGCGTCCACCACGGTGACTCCGCTGGTGCTCAATGGTTGCAGCACAGCCTCAAGTTCATCTGCAGTGATGTGGAAAGGGTCGGCGACGGTGGTGCGGGTGCTGGTAAGAACCTTGATGTCATCGGCTGTGCCGGGTAGGGCTCGCCGGATGTCGCCGCGTAGGACGTCTCCATCCCCTACTGTGATTTCACCCCAGCGTGCTCCGGTCTGTTCCTCGATTCCCAGCACTAAGTCGAGCCCGCCAGAGTAGCGGTGCGCATCAACCAGCGTGGGTGCGTGGGTGGGGCCAGCGGCCCGCGCGAGGGCAGCAGCGAAGGTCGATGTTCCCGCCCCACCGGCTGCGCCCAAGACCGTGAGCACGGTCGCTTCAGAAGAGCTCCCCGTGCCGGCGGCATGATCAGCGGTTGCCACTTTCCCAATCGCGGACAACAACTCGCCGGCCTGCGCCGGCACGATGAACACTCCGCTCGCATGAACCTGCAGGGCAGCTTCGTAGTCAATCATGGCAGGATCAGCGGTGACAAAGTACACCGCGTCACGTCGCGGTGGTGCGTTAACGGCAGCTGCAGTGGCGGCATCGATGACAACGGCGTGAGCGCGGGACCAGTGCTGCACTACTGTCGCAGGATCGCACGTATCGACGATCGGCCTACCCGTTGCTGCGGCGAGGTGCAGTGCCTCGGGGTGCAACGTTGGGTCCTCGACGGCCACCACCATGGGTGCGTGAGTAGGTTTTGTTGGTCTCATGTCTGTGATGATGGCCCACCGACACAAGGTTTACGCAGCATGTTTTCTTCCTGTGGATAACTCGCCACGTTCGCTGACACATCACCGTATTTTTGTGGATAACCCATCGTCGTTAAGCCCTGTCATGACATAGCGTGAACCGGACGCCGGGAACGCAGACGTTTCGACTCACCGCGCCACCCCAGAATATGCTTAAGCGCATGACCATCAATATCAAAGATCTCTTGTCCAAACTCCCCTACGACGACCTCGCCAAGAAAACTGGCGAAAACCCACAGAAGGTACGCACCACAGCGGAGGGTATCCTCAATTCACTCCTGCTGGGCATGGGCGCCAACGCCGAAGACCCAGCTGGCCGCGAATCGCTGGCAAACGCAGTGAAGGACCACGACCCGCAGCTGGTTGAAGGCGAAGTCAACGTTGACGACATTGACACCAACGATGGCGAAAAAATTGCCACCCACATCTTCGGCCAGAACAAAGACCAGGTCACCCAGCAGCTTGGAGGTGCCCTCGGCGATTCCAACCTCGTGCGCCAGCTGCTGCCACTACTTGCACCACTAGCCCTGTCATGGTTGTCCAACCGTATGCAGCAGAGTGATTCTCCGCAGGGTGGCATGTTGCAGCAGATTCTGCAGCAGGTCACCGGTGGCCATCATCAGACGGCCACAGGGGAATCGGCCCCAGAGCAGCCAGCAGCTGCCCAAAAGGACGTCGGCTCAATGCTGAAAGATGTTCTTGGTGGCCTACTCGGTGGTGGGCGTCGCTAGAGTTCAGACCTTGCCGGTCCGAATTTTTCTGAACTGAAAATTAGAGACGGCCCGCGCCTCGGGGGGTGTGCGCGGGCCGTCAAGTAACCCGGCCTCGGGGGGCGAGCCGGGGCAGGCCACACTGTATATCGGGGCCTTGCACCAACGATTATGGCATAGGTGACGGAAAATTGACAAGACGGATTTCGCACAAATCTACGAAAATGTATCTGCAAGCCTTCAAGCTGCGGTTATGCACGAGTGTCACCTATGTAGGTACAAACACGACGCTAGCCCCAACCTCCCCAACATTCACACCTGTCACTTAACTTTTCGGTGGCGAGTAGGACTAGGATATGGCACATGCACCAGAACAACGTCGCCTCACCCGCGCCTGAGGTGCGGCCCGTCGCCGCGTTTTTCGACCTCGACAAAACCATCATCGCTACCTCCTCTGCTTTCGCCTTCGGCCGCGAGTTCATGAACAACGGACTGATCTCCAAGCAAGAAGCATTCGAAATGTATTTGGCCAAAACCTCGTACATGTTTGGTGGTATGTCTAGCTCAGAGATGGACTCCACCCGAGATCAACTAAGCCAACTCGTGTCTGGCTGGTCCGTCGACGAGGTCCGCCGCATCACCAACGAGACGATGCACACCGTGGTTACCCCCGCGATCTACACCGAGGCGCGCGAACTCATCGCGTTCCACAAGGCAGCAGGCCACCAGGTGGTCATAATCTCCGCTTCCGCCATCCAGCTCGTCGAGCCAATCGCTAAGGAACTAGGGATTAAGCACGTCGTTGCCACCGAACTGGAGGTAAAAGAGGGCAAGTTCACCGGGAACATCACCCGCTACCTCAAAGGGGACGCCAAAGCTGACGCGATCATCGAACTTGGCCAGCGCTACAACCTCGATTTGGACAACAGCTACGCCTACTCTGATTCTGCAACCGATATTCCAATGTTGGCCCAGGTAGGAAACCCCGTGGCAGTAAACCCGGACCGCGCGATGAAAAAGCACGCCCTTGAGCACGGCTGGAGCATCGCTACCTTCAAAAACCCCGAGCCCCTTTTCCACACCCCCTCTGCGAAAGAAGTCTCAATCGGTGCTGGTGTGATTGCGGGTATCGCCGCCCTCACCGTCGGCGGGGTCTGGGTGGCGCAGCGTCGCCGCAACGATACGGCGTAATCGTTGCCTGATTACAGGCTCATAGTGGTGGGAATACAACAGTGCCGGCAGACCTGCCTCCGTGTAGCCCCGCCAGCCCTCAACCATGCTGAGGATGGCAGTCACGCTGCCTGTGCAATCCCGTCAGCCTCTACCCCGCCGGCTGCGAACGCCCGCAGCATAAACTCCAAGGCATCGGTCACCTCCACCGCCGAACTAGTCGCCCAGCCTCGTGCCACTGCAGCATAGTCCGCTTTATGGCGGTGATAATAGGTTTCGGGCACTGCGATCCCCAGCGGATCAACGCCACTGGCCAGCAACACACACCGGGCAGCAACCCGACCCACCACACCGCTGCGTGGCCCAAAGAGTTCCCTTCCAACAATCTCGCAGTGCACCACTGCGGCTAGAACCAGGCCGTCGTCCAATGCGGAGCCACCAGAACCTCCAGAGCCGGTGATCAGACGTGCTAACGCGGTCAGTCGGGCAGGGCCGTCGTCGGCAAGCGATCGTCCGGGCCCTCCAGCCGCCACGTCGAGGCGGGCGAATACTTGCGCCGGTGCTCGTCGGAACGTGCGCGCGGCAGCTTCCGCAGTCTCGGGGGACAGCATCGCATACGGGCTGATATGTGTCTCGATCTCCTCACCATCCAGCAGTGCGGACAACTTTGCGCCCCGCAACACCGACTCGCTGACAATCACGCCCGCCCTGCGCAAAGCAGCGGGGCGGCGGTGGGCTCGAGCAATGGTGGACGTTGCCTCGCCCACAAGCGATGGCACGTCGCCGAGCTCAAGGTAGGGGGAAAGTGGGCTGTGAGCTGGCATATCCTCTACAATAGCTTCCGAAAACAATAAACAAACGAGCATTATGAAAAAGTTGAGACTACTGTGGTTGCCAGACAACAACAATAAAACTGCAGTGTCCCGCTAGAGGCGCCCCAGGAAGGTTTACACCGTGAGCACACAGAGCAACAAAGGTCTTTACACTGATGGTTCGGAGTCCTTCTCCGCTAAGGTCAACTCCATCCCGCTAAGCGATGTCGATTCGACCCGCCCGGGGGAAAACTCGCTGGGCGAGCTCGTGTCCAACGCGACTGAGCAGATGTCCACGCTGGTGCGCTCCGAAATCGAACTCGCAAAGACCGAAATTGCTGGTGAGGTCAAAAAGGGCGCAATCGGCGGCGGTGCGTTCGGCGTTGCTGGCATCGTGGCGCTGTACTCCTCCTTTTTCTTTTTCTTCTTCCTGGCAGAGCTGCTGGCGCAGTGGTTGCCACGGTGGTCCGCATTCCTGATCGTGTTTATGATCATGCTGGTCATCGCCGCTGCTGCGGCCCTGATTGGCTGGCGCAAGGTCAAGACCATCCAGAAGCCACAACGCACCATCGACTCAGTGTCAAATATGAAAAACTTGGTCCCAGGTAAGGCCCAGCACAACTTGGAGAAGGGCCAGTCGCACTTGTACACCTAGCCAGGTTTCTCGACTACTCTTGAAAAACGTCCCCCGCGCAGCACGCGTGGCGGACGTTTTTCCGCATTTTATATTCGGAGTTCGCTTAACGACGATCACCTAAGGAGGCTTGCGCACAACATGAAATCGAGGCATCGCTACGCAACCTCCCCTGAGGTGGTCAAGCTCGACGGTGATTTCACCCACCGTATGGTGCACGCCCGTGGCATTCGCCTCCACACCGCCACAGCTGGTGACCCCGGAAACCCGCTTATCCTGCTCATTCACGGCACGTTCGGTGGCTGGTTTGATTTCAAGGAGTGCATCGCCCCGCTGGCTGCACACGGTTACCACGTGGCGGCGCTGGACATGCGTGGTTATGGGATGAGCGATAAACCTCCTGCCGTCCCCGGTGATGAGATGCGGATTGCTACAGGCGATATTGCTGGGGTGATCTCGTCGCTGGGGCATTCGGAGGCAATCATTGTCGGCCATGACACTGGTGGTGCTGTGGGGTGGGCGTTCGCCGCGCAATACCCGGAGCGGACAACCGCGCTAGTTTCGGTGTCGGCGGCCCACCCCACCGATTTACGCGCATCCATCAATAGCCGCCCTTGGAACTTCATGCCGATGACTATTCGCATCCTCGTTGGCCGGCTGCCGTCCGGGGTTTTGAAGCGCCTTACCGCCTTGCGTCGCAGAGTGTGGCGCAGCGAGCTGACACTCAACACCGCCCCACAGTTTCAGCAGAGCACGCTTTTCGACGACCTCCTTGAGCTGCGCGTGAAGGCGGCAAGCATCGGCAATGCCATGCCCCATCTAGTGCACAATTCGCGGCTGCTTACTCCGAAGCTCCCGCTGCCTTCGGGAAGCGATGCCACCGTGCACGCCCCCACATTGTTGATCCACCCTCCCCAGGGTGCGTGGGATCATGTGGCGAAGCGTTCACGCGCCCGGGTTCAAGCACCGGTCGCTGAGGTGAGTATTCCGCAGGCGAAAAATCTTCCGCAGGTGGAAAACCCTGGGGCGTTCGTCGATACGCTTGCGCGTTATTTAGAGACGCGTTATTTAGACACACATTCCTGAGTATCTACGGGGGCGGTAAGCTTCGTAATCTCCCCGATTTGCTGCTGAACCTCGCGGATGGTCAGCGCGTAGCCGGTATCGGAGGAGTCGACGGAGGCACCGAACACCACACCTATGACCTCGCCGTCGGTGTTGGTCATGGGGCCCCCGGAATTGCCTTGGCGGATGGTGCCACGCACGGTGTAGGCCTCGCGTTCGACGCGGCCGGTGGCGTAGATATCGGGGCCCGCAATGGTGATGCGGTCGCGCACACGGGCCGGTGCGGCCTCGAATGGGCCGGACTGGGGAAAACCCATCACCACAGCGTTGTCGCCGGTTTCGGCTGGCTCGTCGCTGATCGGCAACGGTTTGAGGCCCAGTTCGGGCGAATGCAAAACGGCGATGTCTACGTCGGGGTTGTAGTAGACCACTTGGGCATGTTTCATCCCCACCACTGTTTCCAGGATCACGTCGGTAGTGCCTGCGACCACGTGCGCGTTAGTGATCACGTAGTTCTTGGCAGCAACCCAGCCTGACCCCATGAGGCGGCGTTTGCAAGACTCGGCCTCGCCGCGCACATGGACGATAGATTCGCGGGATTTCTCCACCATGTCCGAATCAATCGCCGCAGCATTAGGCGCATCGACGTGCTGGCTCGTACCGGCGTCGAAAGGGCTGACCAAGGGTGGAAGGCCCGATTCGTTGAGTAGTGCGGATAGCTGGGCAGGTATTTTGGACGCCCAGGACGGAACCGCCTCGTCGATCACGCTCAGCACCGTGGAGTTGCGGATGGCTTGCCCCGCTGTTCCCGGCGCGTTCGCCGCCACCGGGATGGAGATCAGCCAGATGACCAGCAGCGTTGCCAGTGACTGCAGGATGGCACCAATAAGGGAATCAACGCGTAGCGACGATACCGTGCGCATCCGATCACGCCATGCGGCCCCGATCGTAGCCCCTACCAGATTTCCTAGCCCAACAAACAAGATGATGACCGCGATCAGCAGTAGCAAGCGCCACACGGATGCCTCGGCCAGCTCCACGATGAACGGGGCCACTGCCAATCCAATCACCAAGCCGGCAATGATACCGATTGCGGACATGATCGATGCGAAAGCACCTTGGCGCCAGCCACTGAACAACGCTGCGATAACCAACGCGACAATGATCGCGTCGACGATAAGCGCGGCAGTCACGGTGGCTAAGGTCCCTTCAGGTAGATGGGCGTGGGCTAAGAAAACGAGAATAACCCGGTGTGGTTGTGGCATAGCCTACCCACGCCGGGGCCCTACCTGAGAATCGTTATCGGTGTCGTTCACCGTTACGTGATTGGGCCAACGCGTCACCGAGATCGTAGACGCGTTCGTGCGCCCAGTGCTTCTCCCATCCGACGGCCGAAAAGAGGCCGTCAAGAAGGGCTGCGGTAAAACCCCACACGAGGTATCCGTTGATCCGGAACGCCGGCCCGGTCCATTGCCGCCAGCCGACGGTGATGCGGTTTGTCTCGTCGAGAAGCTCGTGCACATGTGCCTCGAAGACATCATCAGTTTCGAATTCGCTGGCTGGCCACGTCGGTGCTGGCTCGTGTTGATAGGCAACAACGGGGTGGACGGGGTATCCGTTGGAGCGCACACTGACGGTATCAAGGGTGGCCACCGGGGTGACTGTGGCCGGGTCTAGTCCAGTTTCTTCTTTCGCTTCGCGCAAGGCGGCGTCGACAGGCCCTAAGTCCTCTGGGTCGATGCGGCCACCAGGAAACGCCATTTGCCCGGAGTGTGTGCGCATCGTGGGCGTACGATGGGTAAGCAGGATGCCGGCATCATCCGGCAAGGTTGTGGCAGCAGCATCGCCTGAAAACAGCAGGAGCACGGCGGCTTGCTTGTCACCTTCCTGGACAGGCGCGGTAGTGCGGTTAGACAGCCGCGACGACACCATGTCCGCACCACATGCGATATCGCTTAACCATTCGGGAGCTTTATGCGGGTGCACCGGAAGATCATTGGGAAACGTCATGGGTACACCTCCGTTCGTCGTTAAGCTCTGGCTATAGTACCGAGGTTACGGCGGCGTTGATCTCAGCAGCGGAGCCAAAAGGCGTGGGGAAAAACCCGATTTGTTCCTCGCCGCGAAAGACCACAGTAATCGGAATCACATTGGGTAGCCCTAGCGCACCGGCAAACGAGTTGTCCGTGTCCGAGTAGCTGGGCAGCGACAACCCCATCTCATTGAGCATGGCCGCGCCGTTGCCCGGGATTGCATCCGCGTGCACGCCCACCACCGTGTACTGCGGGTTCGCATCGGAAAACTCCTGAACATAGGGAAGTTCGTCGCGGCACGGGCCGCACCACCACGCCCACACATTGACCACCGTAATGTGCTCCGGGTCAGCCTGTGCTGGGCCCTGGCTTCCACCGAGACACTCCAGTTCGACACCGCCAGCTCCAGCTGCCGGACAGTCGGGCCTGTCGGCAACGTCTACTGCACTCTCGCTTATCGACGATTGCCCCTGACCTTCCGTGGGGCCAGAAGCCTGGGAGGGGTCGTCGGAACGCGTCATGCTCATTGCACCCACCACCAGCACAACGGTGGCGGCAATGATCACAATCACGCTGGTAATTACCGTTTTTTTCATTCCTGTGCCCCCTTTTGTCATAGCTCTACTACTTCGCCGCGTATCAGCTTTTCTGCCGCCTCTGGCTCTGTGGGCCCGAACTGGCCGAATGAGGGGCAGTCATAGGCCAGTGAGCATGCCCCACATGCGGCCTTGCGGGAGTGGCACACGCGGCGGCCTTGGAAAATGATGCGGTGGGAAAACATCGTCCAGTCCTGCTTGTCCAGCAGTTCCCCGATGGCGTGCTCAATGCGCACTGGGTCTTTCTCGTCGGTGAGCATGAGCCGGTGGACCAATCGTTGAAAGTGGGTATCCACCGTCAACCCTGGCAGCCCGAACGCGTTTCCCCGGACAACGTGTGCCGTTTTACGGCCCACCCCCGGCAGGGTGATCAAGGCTTGGAGTTCCACGGGAACCTCTCCGCCATATTCGGTGACCAACCTTTGGCCTAACCCGATTAGGTTTCCGGCCTTAGCCCGGAAAAAACCTGTTGGGCGAATGATTTCCTCGATGT
Organism: Corynebacterium cystitidis; assembly: GCF_900187295.1. Taxonomy (NCBI): domain Bacteria; kingdom Bacillati; phylum Actinomycetota; class Actinomycetes; order Mycobacteriales; family Corynebacteriaceae; genus Corynebacterium; species Corynebacterium cystitidis. Next base: position 2,378,572 of record NZ_LT906473.1, read on the forward strand.
CGGCCTGATCCGCAGTGGCGTAGGCCTGGGCGCTCGGGTATGTCGCGAAAAGTTCGGGAGTGACTTGGTTGACGCGCACATCTGTTGTCTGCGCTGACAAGACTGTGGCTACAAGCAGCTCCAACGGTGTTTCAAAGTCTAATTCTGCGCGCGCATTAGGAAACACTACCGCAAGTGTCCGGTTGATACGCCGCGCTCGTCGAGTGCGCCCAAGAGCAGTTTCGGCACCTTTCGCGGCAGGATGTGAACCGGGGCGCCGGAGCTTCTGCGGTGTGAGTGAGGGCATGGTCTCCACCTTAGTCTGCCCCGTTGCTGCCCCTTCTCTAAGATGGGTGCCATGACAGCAATTCTCGTTTTGATTGCCCCACTCGGCCTTGCCCTTTTCCCCGTCTTGATGGAGAAGTTGGAAGCAAGCGCGATCGGGCACTAGTCTTTCTAAATTGTCTCCAATCTGGCATCGAGCTTCCAGATGAAACCCACCCACCACGCCGTGGCCAATGTTACACTCGGGAAGTGTGATCAATAACCTTACCGCAAGACAGTGTAACCTCTTCGACGGTAATGTGGTTATCAGCACACATTGCAGTCACCGTCTGTCGTGGTGCTGGTCGCAGACCCCCGCACTGCCACCCATAGTGTGCAGGGAACTAGCATGATTGGAAGGAGCACTAATGGAAGGTGTACAAGAAACACTTTCTCGTGCAGGTATTTTTCAGGGCGTTGATCCTGTCGCTGTGGCGAACCTCACTAAAGATATGGAAACCGTGCGCTACCCGCGTGGCGCCACCATCTTTGACGAGGGCGAACCTGGAGATCGCCTCTACATCATCATTTCCGGCAAGATTAAGCTGGCACGGCACGCGTCCGACGGGCGCGAGAACCTACTCAGCGTGATGGGCCCCTCCGATATGTTCGGTGAGCTCTCAATCTTCGATCCGGGTCCACGCACCTCCTCGGCAGTGTGTGTCACCGAGGTTCAAGCAGCGACAATGAACTCGGACATGCTGCGCAAGTGGATCACTGACCACCCGGAGATTTCCCAACAGCTTCTACGCGTTCTGGCCCGACGCCTGCGCCGAACCAACGCCTCGCTCGCAGACCTCATCTTTACCGATGTCCCCGGACGGGTGGCAAAGACGTTACTGCAGCTTGCGAACCGCTTCGGCCAGCATGAAGGTGGCGCGCTCCGTGTTAATCACGACCTCACCCAGGAAGAGATTGCTCAACTAGTTGGCGCGTCCCGAGAGACCGTGAACAAAGCGCTGGCAACCTTCGCTCACCGTGGCTGGATCCGTCTCGAAGGTAAGTCAGTTCTCATCGTGGACACCGAGCACCTGGCACGGCGCGCACGCTAGGCTTCGTTTTCCTGTAGCCAGCGCAGTGTCACGCGAGTCGATTGCTCGGCCGCGCCCCGTAAAACGGGATCCACATCGTCATACATCAGGTCAACGAGGGTTTTAATATCAACGTCCTGTCCCCGCTCCGCCCAGATCTTCCGGATCTGATCGAGGCGAAAGTTGCGGCGATCGATGTACTTCCGGGCAAACGCTGACAGATCGTCCGCATCAGGGCCGTGGCCGGGAAGCAGAGCAATATTCTTGCCCGCCTGCTCAAGGTGTTCCAAGGAGGCTAAGTAATCACCAAGATCTCCGTCAGTTTCGGAGATCATCGTTGTGTGGCGCCCTGCGATCGTATCCCCGGTGATGATGCCTTCCAGTTGCGCATCGTCCTCATCGTGGGTGTACACGAAGAAGCACACCGAATCTGCAGTATGCCCTGGGGTGTGAACGACTTTCACCGTTGGTGTCACCCCATCAAGGGTGATCAGTTCACCATCAGTCAGCGGATCGCCATTGATGCAGTAACGGGAATCGAAGGCCCGTACTGGGGCACCGGTCAGCTGGCGGAATCGCTGCGCCCCATCGGCATGATCATAGTGGCGGTGCGTCAGCAAAATGAGCCCCACTTTCTCCCCCTTGGCCGCAAGCACATTGAGGTGTCCCTCATCGCCTGGGCCCGGATCAACAACAATGCTGAACTCATCTTCGGGATCTCGAACGATCCACGAGTTGGTCCCCTCTAGCGCGGCGTAGCTGGGGTTCGGCGCCAAAACGACGGCAGCGGAGTTCGTAACAGGTCGCAACTGACTATAGGCTGGGTGCTCCATGGCTCCCAGCCTACAGGGCCGATACAATTATTCGAACTTGATTCGCGCTCCCCGCACAGATGGGTGCCAGGCCACTTCGGGCCAATTCTCGAGTTACGGCACGGCAGGGGCGACGAAGCCAGGAGTTTTAATCCTCAACCTCGACGATCAGCTCAACTTCTACCGGGGAGTTCAGTGGCAAAACTGCAACACCGACGGCAGACCGAGCATGCACACCCTGGTCACCGAAAATTTCCTGGATAGCCTCGCTGGCACCGTTAACAACGGCGGGTTGAGCGTGGAAGTCCACATCAGATGCCACGAAGCCGACAATCTTGACCACGCGGGAAATCTTGTCCACTCCCACCAAATCATCGACCGCAGCGACCGCGTTAAGGACAGCGGTGCGCGCCAGATCATAGGCAGTATCTTGGTCAACCTCCGCACCGACCTTACCGGTCGCTGGCAGTTCACCATCCACGAAAGGAAGCTGGCCTGATGTCCACACCTGATTTCCCACCTGGATAGCTGGCACGTAAGCGGCAACCGGAGCAGCTACCGCAGGCAACTTAATCCCAAGCTCTTCGAGCCGTGCAGTCCAGTTCCTCATTTAGTGCTCACCCCCGGAGATCTCACGTTTGAGGTAAGCCACGACGTTTTCGGGGTTAGGCCCTGGCATGACGGTGACCAGCTCCCAGCCTTCTTCACCCCACGAATCCAAAATCTGCTTCGTCGCGTGGGTAAGCAAAGGCACGGTAGAGTATTCCCATTTCTTCATGGGAACCACTCTAGCGGTTTAAATGCCCTCGAGGGGACCGCCAGCTGATAAATATGCAGCCCAGTCCTTGATATGTGGATTCTTGCGCAGCAGTGCGCGACGCTGACGTTCAGTTAGTCCGCCCCATACGCCGAATTCGACCTTGTTATCTAAAGCATCCGCACGGCACTCAAGCTGCACAGGGCAGTGCCGACAAATCACTGCTGCTTTACGCTGCTCTGCCCCACGGACAAACAGTGCATCTGGGTCACCTGCACGACACTTAGCCTGAGTCACCCATTCACCACGGTCAAATTCCATCTGCCCGGCTGAATTACTTTTCATTGGGGTTGCATCGCTGGAGGCGACGACTCCTCGGGGCAAAGTGGCGGTCATGGGATCTCCTTTCGGGAGGATTTCGGTGCGCTCACGCGCTCTGCCGGGATCGTCACACGATTTCATGAGGAAGCTTCCATGAACCCCTCACGTAAAAGGTATGACCGAGGCAGACTTATTAGCTATGTCTGTAAGTCTATTCACGGATTCGCGGCTTTGTCGAACACGTCACACTACCGGGGGGATGGTTCCATTCCCAAGCGCGGGGTCAACACCGTAGGGTATAAGCCGTGAGTTCATTGAAATCCCTGGGAAAACTAGTTGGAGCCGTCCTAGTGGCCGCGCTCCTCGTCGCACTGAGCCTAGCCCCTTTCGCGGGTATCGGTGGCGTGGCCGTGGCCCGAACAACCGCGACGATGCAATCCAATTTGGCCGATCTCACCGATGGCACAGCGCCGGGCGTGACGACGATCACCGACATCAACGGTGAGCCGATCGCATGGCTATACAACCAACGCCGCCACGAAGTTGAGCCGGATCAGATCGCGCAGCCGGTGAAAGACGCCCTGGTCGCTATCGAAGACCGGCGCTTCTACGAACACGACGGCGTGGATATTCAAGGTACCGCCCGCGCCCTGCTGGCGAATTTGGCGGCAGGCGGAGTGGAACAGGGTGCCTCAACGATCCACCAGCAGTACGTCAAGAACTACTTGTTACTTGTCGACGCAGAATCCACCGACGAGCAAATAGCAGCAACCGAGCAGTCCGTTCCCCGCAAACTACGCGAGATGCGCATGGCCTCAGACTTGGACAAGAACCTCACCAAAGACGAGATCCTCGGACGATATTTAAACGTGGTCCCCTTCGGGAACCACGCCTACGGCATCGAAGCGGCAGCGCGCACGTACTTCGGCATTTCTGCCGCCGAGTTAAACGTTCCGCAAGCTGCGCTGCTGGTGGGCATGGTGCAATCGTCGGAAGCCTTAAACCCATACACCAACCCGGATGGCGCAACCCAACGGCGCAACACCGTTTTGCAAGCAATGGCCGAGGTCGGCTATATCACCCAAGAAGAAGCCAACGCGTACATCCAAGGGCCACTCGGCGTGCTCGAGTCTCCTGCCATATTGCCCAACGGCTGCATCAGCGCGGGAAGCGCAGGCTTCTTGTGCGACTATGCCATGGAGTACCTGCAGGCCAAAGGGATGACCGAAGAACAGCTGAAAAACGATGCGTATACCGTACGCCTCACACTGGACCCCATCACCCAACAAGCAGCCCAGAACGCAGTGAACAACGCCGTTAATCCCTCAACCCCAGGTGTAGCGGGCGTGTTAAACGTCGTAAAGCCCGGCGAAAACTCCCGTGACATCGCAGCCATGGTCTCCTCACGCAACTACGGGCTTAACCTCGAAGCAGGCCAAACGTACCTGCCCCAACCGTCCACCCTAGTGGGCAACGGCGCAGGCTCCGTGTTCAAAGTATTCACCGCAGCCGTGGCAATTGAACAGGGCATGGGATTAGACACCATGCTGCCAGTACCTACCCGCACCGAGGTCTACGGAATGGGCACCGGTGGCGCTAGAGGATGCCCACCCAACGCTTACTGTGTGGAAAACGCAGGCGTCTACCCCGCCCACTTAAGCCTAAAGGACGCACTAGCACAGTCGCCGAACACCACATTTATCGAACTAATCCAACAAGTTGGTGTGGCCCCAACTGTGGATATGGCCGTCAAGCTCGGCCTGCGGTCCTACGCCGAGCCAGGCACCTACGGCGATAGCTCCATCGCGGAATATTTCAAGGAAGCCAACCTCGGCTCATTCACCCTAGGCCCCACCGCGGTCAACGCTTTAGAGCTCTCCAACGTGGGTGCCACCCTGGCTTCGCACGGCCGGTGGTGCGAACCAAACCCAATCGCCCAAGTCACTGACCGCGACGGGCAAGAAGTCTTCCTAGACCGCCCTGAGTGCGAAACTGTGCTAGACCCAGGGGTGGCCAACGCCGTTTCACAAGCTCTCTCCGAGGACGCGGTCTCAGGTACTGCTGCCGGCGCCGCCAACGCCTACGGATGGAACTCCCCGGTAGCAGCAAAAACCGGTACCACCGAGTCTCACCAGTCCTCCGCTTTCTTAGGCTATAACAACGCCATCGCGGCAGCACCGTACATCTTCAACGACGGCACCACAACCATGTCCCTGTGCACCTCGCCAGTGCGACAATGCCAGGGCGGGTCCCTCTACGGCGGACGCGAACCCGCACAAATGTGGTTCAACACTGCCAACAACATCCCCGGGGCACCTGGTGCGGGACTTCCCGCCCACGACGCGCTGTACAACCAAGGTGAGTCCAAGACCGCCCTGGACGATGTCACCGGGCTTTCGGAGCAGGATGCGCGCACCCGCCTCGAAGATCAAGGCTTCGTGGTCAAAACCGGCACCACCTTCGGCAATGGCATCCCCCGCAACCACGTCGTGTACGTCAAGGCTGAGGACCCCCAACTATCTCGCGGATCCACAGTTACCATGTACCTGTCCGATGGATCGAACGCACGCCCCCGAACACAGTCTGAAAACCCCAGGGACGGCTCCAACCGGTCGCCCTCCCCCACACCAGGCGCCGATGGTGATCCAGCACAAGCACCTGCTATTCCACCAGAGGCCGAGCAAATCATCAGAGACTTCGAAGACTTCTTCAACAGCCTCTAGCAGCCCGCCTCGCACCGCCTCACAACTAGCCCAAACGGGCTTTAACCGCCTCAGAAAGCCGCTTGCCATCAGCCTGGCCAGCGGCTTTTTCAGTGGCAACCTTCATGACCTGGCCCATCTCCTTCATGGACGTTGCACCGGTTTCGGCGATGGCTTCGTCGACAAGTAAGTTCAGCTCATCGTCGGAAAGCTGCGCGGGCTGGTAGTCCTCCAACACCGCAACCTCGGCCAGCTCGGCCTGAGCGAGATCATCGCGGCCATTCTCCTGGTAAATCTCGGCGGACTCGCGACGCTTCTTGATCTCCCGGGCAACTACCTTAAGCACGTCCTCGTCGGTCAACTCATGCTTCGTACCAGAGGTCTCCTCCGTCTGGATGGCAGCCAAGAGCATGCGGATCGCACCCAGGCGCTCCTTCTCCTTAGCCTTCATAGCAGCCTTCATGTCTTCACGGATCTTATTTTTCAACTCACTCATGCAGCCAAGACTACGCCACTGAGGTTGTCGGTAGAGTGTGCAGAGTGAAGATTTACAAGATTCTGCGCGGACTCGGCATTGTCGCTGGCATTGGCACGCTGGCCGGCGCCGGCATGCTGGCCTACGGCGTGCGCGAGTTAAACAACTTCCGCCTAAAAACCTACGAACTGCCCCTGCTGGAACCGGGCACACTACGCGGACGCGATGAGTTCCGCATCCTGCACCTGTCTGACCTGCACATGATCCCCGGGCAGGATAGGAAAGTAGCCTGGGTGTCTGCACTGGATTCGCTGGAGCCAGACCTGGTGGTCAACACCGGCGACAATCTCTCCGATAAGCGCGCCGTGCCCGACGTGTTGCAGGCGCTGGGTTCGCTGCTCAGCCGCCCAGGCGTGTTCGTGTTTGGCACCAACGATTACTGGGCGCCGAGCTTGGTCAACCCAGTCAAATACCTGACCGGCAGCAAACGGAAACCGAGTTACGTTGACCTTCCTTGGGAAGGCATGCGGGCCGCTTTTATCGAGCGTGGCTGGCAGGATGCCACACACACCCGGCTGGAGTTTATGGCCTCTGGACTAAAGCTGGCGCTCGCAGGCGTGGACGACCCACACCACGAACTCGACGATTATTCCGCGGTCGCTGGCGCACCAAACGCAGATTCGGACTTATCTATCGGTGTGGTGCACGCACCGTATCGGCGAGTGCTGGATGCCTTCGAAGCCGACGGTTACCACCTGACGTTGGCCGGGCATACTCACGGCGGCCAGATCTGCCTCCCCGGAGAAATAACTCTGGTGTCCAATTCTGACATCGACCGCAAGCGCGCCTCGGGCCTGCATAAATATGGTGAGATGTGGCTGCACGTGACCAACGGGCTGGGAACCTCAAAATATGCACCGGTGCGTATTTTCTGCCCACCGTCCGCTGCCCTGCTGAGGATTACGGAGCAACAATGATTTTTGCTCCTTCCGGGGCAAGGAGTATAGTTTTTCGGTGCACCGACAGTACCGATGGTACAGATGGTACTGCGAGTGCAACGGGATATGGCGCAGTTTGGTAGCGCACTTCGTTCGGGACGAAGGGGTCGCAGGTTCAAATCCTGTTATCCCGACCAGGTGGAAGGTCCCCGGCTGAAATTTTCAGCCGGGGATTAATTTTCAGCCGGGGATTATTTTTCCTGCTCTATCTCAACTACACCAGCCGGTGCCACTCGCCCGCGCGCCATCGCCACCACGCCCAGCACTGCAAGCGCTGTGGCCAGCGCCAGGGAGATCCACAACGCCCGGCTTGAGCCAACATTGCCTGACGACGACAAAGTGGTCGTGGTCCAGTGCAACGGCATGAGCCCAACTGCAACCTTCCAGGCCCCACTCACCGAAGCCACAGAGGCAGACTTCCACAGCCAACCCACCCCGCCTACCTGCACAGCGGCGAACAATGCTGCCACAGTGGCGCCACCGCGCGGGCCACACGCTGCCAGCAGCATCCAGCTCAAACCAGCTGAGGCCAGAACACCCAGTACCAAGCCCGCACCGATCATCAGCATGGCCAGCGGCGACAGCCCCACACCCAACACCATGACGAGGACAAGGCCCACCACAGTTAAAAACGCGGTACCAAACCCGATGATGGCTCGCCGTGACCCATCAACCACAAATGCTGCAAGGGCGAGCGCCAGCCCACCAAGCACCATGAGGGCCGCGATGAGCATAGCCACCAGTGGCGACAAAGCGCTTGCAGTGACCTTATCTGGGCCGGCCATCGCTTGTTGCTGTTGTGGTGTCGGGCCGGGGATAGCACCCTGGATGTCTTCAATCTTGGTTTTAGTATTGCCCGCCATGGTATCGACCTGGGAGGCCCCATCGAAAAGGTCCTGGGATCCGTCGCGGGCTGTATTAGCCCCGTCGCGTAGTTCAGTCATTCCGTTGGAAAGGTCGGTGGCTCCGCTGGTGGCGGAGCTCATCCCGTCGTAGAACGCGAAACCTGGCGTAGTCAGCTGGTTAGAGATTTCACGGGAACCGTCGCGAAGCTGATTGAGTTGGTCGACGATGTCTTCGGGAAGCTGCGCTGTTTCTACTTGGCCGCGGAGATCGCTCAGCGCGTTGCGGGCATCCACAATGTCTGGGTCGGTGGCGCCTTCTGTTTCTTCGAGTGTGCGGTCGATGGTGCCCAAGATTTGTCCCTTGACAGCCTCAAAACCCACCACTGTGTCAACAGCTGTGCTTACTCCATCGGCAACCTGGTTTGCCCCACCGCCGAGTTGCCCCATGCCGGCGTTGAGTTCATTCATGCCACCCGCCAAGGATTCAGCACCGGATCGGGCGGTTTCGGCGCCGTCGGCAAGCTCTTGCATTCCGTCTTTGAGGTCTTCGGAGCCCTCCTTGAGTTGGGTTGTGCCATTGGTGAGGAAACCTGCCTGCGAGTGTGCTTCGCCAGCCGCGCGTCGAGCGTCGACGAGGTTGTCAGGTCCGGCGTAGGTGGCGGGGGCACCCATTGGCTCATCGCCTGTGGTCCAGGTTTCAGCCGGACTCATGGGCACAAAAGCACCGATGACAAGGATTACCAATGCGAGGAGCAGACGGGTTTTCATGATCTGCAACCTACAGTTTTCGGCTGGTTAACACGTGTAGCCACACCGTTATACCCCCAGTTGGTACGCTGAAAATATCATCGCACAATGTTTTCCTGTTTGTTTCCTACTAGTTGGGTGTGATTCACCGTGGCATTGCTCATCGCAGTCGCATTGACAGCAGTGGCGGTGATCCTCGCCCCACTGTCAGTGCGCCTGTTCGACCGGAGAGCTGGCTGGCCGCTGGCCGCTTTCTTGATCGCTGCAGCAGTAGTGATCGGACGTGAACTACCAGCGGTTTTTAACGGCGAACCGGTGCTTTATCGGGTGGTGTGGGCTCGCGATTTGCTGGGCCCCGGCACCGAGGTCGCCTTTTCTCTCAACGGCGACGGGTTAGGCGTGTTCTTCGCCCTCTTGGCGCTTATCATCGGCGCAGTTGTGTTCATCTACTCCGCGGCTTACTTGCCTGTGGGTAAGGGCAATATAAGTTTCTACACGATCATGACGGCGTTCACGCTGTCGGTTCTGCTTCTTGTGTTGTCCAATGATGCGGTTGTGCTGTTCATCGCGTGGGAGCTGGTCTCCATCGCATCGTTTATGCTGATCGCACGGTCCGGTTCCAGCGGCGAGGCAGGTTCCTACCGCACGTTGGCCCTGACTTTCATTGGGGGGTTGACCTTGTTGGCAGCGCTCGCGCTGGCCTCGGTCAACGCTGGGACCACCAACCTGCAAGGCATCTTCGCCTCCGACGTGTGGGCACAAGATCCGGGCTTAACGACGATCGTGGCCGTCCTGATTGCCACCTCTGCGTTTACGAAGGCAGCTCAGTTCCCCTTCCACTTCTGGCTGCCAGAGGCAATGGCCGCTGCGACCCCGGTGTCGGCGTTCTTGCACGCAGCTGCCGTGGTAAAGGCCGGCATTTACCTGCTGCTGCGCTTTTCGACGATCTTCCATGACGTCGCCGTGTGGAACACGATATTAATTGTGTTTGGTCTGGGCACTGCTTTGATCTCGGCAGCGTTTGCGATAACCAAGACAGATTTGAAGCAGCTGACAGCTTATTCCACGGTGTCTCACCTGGGCTGGATCGTGGCCACGATTGGTGTGGGCACGCAGTTCGCTCTGGCTGCTGCTGTGGTGCACACATTGGCCCACGCACTGTTTAAGTCCTCACTGTTCATGTTGATCGGCGTGGTAGACCACCAGGCCGGTTCGCGTGATATCCGCCGCCTGGGCAAGCTTTATGACAAGATGCCGTTCACCTTTACCTCAGTGCTGGTGGCGGCGGCCTCGATGGCGGCTGTGCCACCACTGTTTGGTTTTGTGTCCAAGGAAGGCATGCTGGGCGCGTTTATGCAGGCACCGGCGTCGGGGGTGCTGGTGACTGTGGCTGGTATCGCCGCTTTCTTGACCTTTGTGTACTCCGCGAAAATCGTGTTCGGTGCCTTCGTGGATGGCCCGCGCGATATGTCGGGTGTGAAAGAAGCACCGGTTTCCCTGTGGCTGCCAGCAGCACTTCCTGGCTGGATGTCACTGGTGCTCATCTTCTTCTTGGCGCAGGTCAACACTCCTGTTGAGTCGGCAGTCCACGCCATAACCCGCACCACCGAGTACGAGTCTCACCTTGCGGTGTGGCACGGTATCAACACTGCGTTCATCGTGTCGATGATCGTGCTCGCCGCTGGCATCGCGTTCCTATCTGTGCGCAAGCCTGTCTGGGACGCGTTAGAAAATAAGGAGCTTCTGCCGGCTTCTGGCAACGATGTGCTCCATGGGCTGGCGCGTGGCATGACGGCATTGGGCCGTGGTGTCGGTGCGATGGCCAACACTTTCAACCCCTCACGCCACCTAGTGTGGCTGGTACTCACAGTTATTGCACTGGGCATGGGTACTCTCTTCCTGTCCACCGGTATTGACGGCATGCCTCTGGCAGACCGCGCACCAGGATTAGACAACTGGTGGGACATCATCCCGTTCGCCATCATCACCATCTCCGTTATCGGGCTGGTGACCACCCGCCACCGGCTTGCGGCCGCCGTGTTGATCGGCACCGCCGGTGTGGGTATGAGTTTGCAGATGCTGCTGCTGGGTGCGCCAGATGTGGCGCTGACCCAATTCCTCGTGGAATCGCTGACCGTCGTAGTGATCATGATGGTGGTGCGCTACCAGCCTCGACTCTTCCCAGACACCAATGCCCGCCGGAAAGCGGTCGCGGCTATCATCGCAATCCTCGCCGGTATTACCGCATTTTTGGGCGTGTTCACCCTACTCGGCCGACGCGAGCGCTCGGAGCTTGCGATGTGGTACATCAACGAGGGCGGGCCGCTGGCATCGGCGGACAATATTGTGGCCGTGATCATCGTGGAATTCCGTGGCTTCGATACCTTGGGCGAGCTCTCCGTGCTCGGCATGGCCGCCGTAGTGATTGCGGCTGTGACCTCCTCGATGCCCCGCCACCGCTTCGAAAAGGGCCTGCGCCCACGCCCCTTCGGACAGTCGCAACTCAACTCGATTCCGCTGCGCAAACTAATCAAGCTGATCTGGCCGGTCCTGATCGTCCTCAGCATCCTGGTGTTCTACCGTGGCCACCAGCTGCCCGGCGGTGGCTTCGTCGCGGCATTAATCCTGGCTACCGGTTTCGCCCTGTCCTACATTTCGAAGGGTGCGGATGGGAATGTCGTCGGCAAGCAAGTGCCCATCTGGCTCACCGGAATTGGCATTATCGTCGCCATCAGCGCCGGGTTCCTAGGCTACATCGAAGGCGGGTTTCTGTACGCCATCCACGGCACCGTCGCCGGGGAGCACCTGACCACCTCACTGATCTTCGATGCGGGTATCTACATGGCAGTGCTGGGCATGCTCACAATGGCCATCAACGCGCTTGGCGGCTACCTGCGCCCCGGTGTCGATCCCAGCGAGCTCAGCTACACCCGCGGTGACCCGGCCAACCCATTGCCAAAAGTGCCGGAACCTGAAGAGCCAGAAAACGTAGCACCGGATTACCCGGAGCCGATCAACCCGGCCGACAACCCGGTTGCGGTGTCCGCGCGCGCCATCAACGCTCGCGGCGAAACCACCGCCCACCTGGTTCACGCAGAAGGTGAACGCAACGCAACACCCAATGCGGATCCCGCCACGAAGGAGGACCAGCAATGATCATGGCATTAACAATTGCAGTGCTAGTGGCAGGCTCTGTCTACCTCATTTTGCAACGCGGCATGGTCCGCATCGTATTTGGCATGAGCCTGTTCGGGCACGCCTCTAACCTCACGCTTCTTGCAGCGGGTGTCGGTGCATGGCGCGGCCAAGTCTTTCCCTCCACTACAGACGTGGAAGACATGGCAGACCCCCTGCCCCAGGCGTTCGTGCTCACCGCGATTGTGATCGCAATGGCCACCACCACCATCTTGCTGATGCTGGCGGCCCTGGGCAGCAACGACGACACCAATGATGATGACTCAAATACCTCACGCACCGAAGTCGACGAGACGCTAGCTGGGCGTATTAGTTTAGTTGACCATGTTAACGCAGACGCCCACGCCAAAGGCCCAAGCCCGCTGACCACAGCCGGCCGCACAGCCCAGGCTGTACGGGCACGACTCACGCGAGGTTGGGCTACACGCTCCGCGCATAACGACGAGAAGGAGGCCTAAACCGTGGATACAACAACTGCAGCATCCCTGCTACCACTCTTTGTGGCTGTGCCCCTGATTACCTCCGCTGTCGCAGCCCTGGCGAAATCCAAGCTCGTCCATGACTTTTTGGGGCTGTTGATCCCGGCGGTGAATCTGGCCGGCGGTATCTGGCTCTATTGGTATACCTCCACCCACGGCACGATCGCGCACGTGATCGGCTTGTACCAGGGCGGGGCCGGTATTTCATTTGCGGCCGACGAGTTCTCAGCCATCATGATCATCTTCACCATGCTCATCGCACTGGTGTCCAACTGGTTCGCAGCTGTGGCCGGCGAAACGCAGGAGAGGTTCTACACGGCACTCACCCTCGTGCTCATCACCGGTGTTTCCGGTGCGCTGCTCACCGCCGACCTGTTCAACTTCTTCGTGATGATCGAGGTCATGCTCCTCCCGTCCTACGGCCTTATTGCTATGACGGGTACGCGCGACAGGCTGGCGTCGGCACGCACTTTCGTGCTGGTCAACCTAGCTGCCTCCACCCTGCTGGTGCTAGGCGTGGGCTATATCTACGGCGTGACCGGCGCAGTGAATATCGCTTCGCTGGCGGGCGCCGCGGCGGGTGGCGGACAGGTGACGGTAGCGGTGGGCATCATCATGATCGCCATCGCCGCCAAGGCCGGCGTGTTTCCGCTGCACACCTGGCTGCCGCGCACGTACCCCTCCACTTCTGCCGCGGTGATGGGCCTGTTTTCCGGCCTGCACACCAAGGTGGCGGTGTACATGCTCTTCCGCATTTACGTAGTCATCTTCGACTTGGAGAGCCGCTGGGAATGGCTGATCATCGTGATCATGGTGATCTCCATGCTCATCGGCGCGTTCGCCGGGCTTGCGGAAAATTCCATCCGCCGGGTCCTGTCCTACCAGATGGTCAACGGCATGCCTTTCATCTTGATCATGCTGGCCTTTGTTGCCGACAACCCGCGCTACGCACTGGCCGGTGGCCTGATGTACACCCTGCACCACATGGTCACGGTCGGCTCACTGGTGCTCAACTCGGGCGCTATCGAAGAAACGTACGGCACCGGCACCATCAACAAACTGGCAGGTCTGATGCGCCGCGACCCGATGACATCCGCGATTTTCGCCGCGGGCGCATTTTCTGTGGTGGGCTTCCCCCCATTTTCCGGCCTGTGGGGCAAGCTCACTATCGTGTTCGCTGCCGCCCAACCAGGCGATGCGCGTAGCTGGGTAGTGATCACCGCGATCATCGTGGCGTCTTTCGGTGCCCTGCTGGCAATGATGCGTGTGTGGCGCGAAGTGTTCTGGGGCAAGCCCATGCAGCGCTTCCCTGCAGACCTGCGCGTGCGCACTTCGCTGTGGTTGCCGTCTGCGGCACTCATGGTGGTATCTCTGGTGATGTTCTGCGGCGCGGGCTTCCTTTGGCAGTCCGTGTTAACCAGTGTTGACGGGCTGTTAGACGTAGACTCCTACGTGCAGGCAGTGCTTGGCGACGACGCCATCGGCATCCCCGACGTGGCCGAACTACAGGGAGGTAACTGATGCACGTTATTAGCTACATTTTCTGGTTAATCAAAGAAATCTTCGTGGCCGGTTTTGGTGCCGCTTGGAAGGGTTTGAAGCCCACCAATGAGCTTAACCCCGTGGTGATCTACTACCCTTTGCGAGTCACCGGGGAGTGGGAGATCTTCTGGTTTGCCAGCTCAGTTACGGCAACGCCAACCACACTCTCACTCGGTTTGCGTGAACCCGTCAACGAGGGAGAGCCGCGGATTCTCATTGTGCAGTCCGCGTTCGGCTCTGACCCTGTTTCTGACATTGAGTCGTTCGCTGACATGGAGGAGCGCTTGGCGCCCGGCGTGAAAGACATCCCGTTTGACGCCACCAAGGTGTACTACGAGTACCCGGCTGAAGATATCACTGCTTCGGGCAAGGAGGTTTAGCAATGTTTACCAGTATATTCACCGCAATCGTGACCGTGTGCATTGGGATTATGGCTGGCTGCCTTGTCGCCGGGCTGTACCTGCTGGTGCGCACCAAAGACAACTTCACTAAGGCAATTCTTTCGGACCTGGTGTTCTACTCGATGATTGCGATTTTCCTGTCGTGGACATTGTTCAACGACTCACTTATCACCTACGATGTTGCCCTGCTGGCTGCGGTCGTGGGTGGCGTGCTGCCAACAATGTCGATGGCGCGCATCATCTCGAAGGGACGGCGCTAATGACGATCGCAGAAATTATCGCTTCCATCCTGGTGATCATCGCGACACTAATGGCTGTGTCCACCACAATCCTGCAGTTCCGCGCACCTGACGCACTAACACGCGTCAACCTGATGGGACCACTGACTAGTGTGGGCATCCCCCTGCTGATCGTGGCGAAGCTTGTGATTGATTGGTCCACCGTCGGATTCGAGTGGCACCTGTTCATCCGTGCTGTTATCGCAATTGCCGCGATGTGGTTTGTGGCTGCGGTGGGATCGTTCATCATGGGACGCGCCATGTACGGTGTGACCATCGTGGACACCAAGGCTGGCATCCGCGAGGACCACTAGGTCGCCTTAGTTTTTCGCTTCAGACGAAAATGACGTAAGTCGTTGGCTGGTCGGGCTGCTGCGCCACGCTGCGCACTTTTTGGTCGACAAACAAGCCGAATCCCCAGACGAACGACAGATTTGTCGACCGAACAGAGCACCTGCCAGAGGGGCTGGGTCAGTGTCGGGCTTAACGACGAAGCGCCGGGGCAGTCTCCCACATAGGGAGACTGCCCCGGCGCTTTCATGGCGGACTTGCCTGCCTACTGCTGAGCTGCGCGCTTCTGTGCGAGGGAGTCGCGCACACGCTGGCCAAGGTTCTCGTCTACCTTGCCCCAGTACTCGTACACGCGCTCTTCGACGTCCTTGTTCTTGATGGACAACATCTTGTTGGTGATGTTGTGAACTAGGCGTTCTTTCTCACCGTCGTCGTACACCTCACGGTAGAGGATGCCTGCCTGCATGAAGTCATCGTCATCCTTGTGCTTGACATAGGCCGCGCGGGTCATGTCGCTGCCGTGAGGATCCGAGTTCACATACAGGTCCTCTGCCTGGCCGTAAGTGGTGTGGTTAGAGGAAGAATCCTCACCGTTGTCCAGGTAGCCGGCACCTTTGTCGGTGCGGTTCGGGCTGTAGTTTGGCTCACCCTCATGGCTGAAGAAGTAAGCCATGCTGCCACGCTCCAAGTAGGTGTTCACCTCATTGATCGGACGGTTAACCGGCAGGTCGCGGTAGTTCGGCCCAATGCGGTAACGCTGCTGGTCAGCGTACGCAAAGACCCGGCCCTGCAGCATGCGGTCTGGGGACAGGCCAACACCTGGAACGATGTTGGATGGGTCCAGAGCCAGCTGCTCAATCTGGGCGTGGTAGTTCTTCGGGTTGCGGTTCAACTCGAAGTAACCGACCTTGATCCGTGGGTAGTCCTTCTTCGACCAGGTCTTGGTCAGATCGAATGGGTTCCAGCGGTAGTTCTCTGCCTCGTCGAAAGGCATGACCTGTACGTAGACGTCCCACTTCGGGAAGTCGCCGCGCTCAATAGCGTCGTAGAGGTCTTGACGGTGCAGGTCGGGGTCAGTGCCTGCCTTCTCGGTTGCTTCCTCATCGGTGAAGTTTTCTACGCCCTGCTGGGACAGGAAGTGGTACTTAACCCAGAATGGTTCACCAGCCTCATTAATCCACTGGAAAGTGTGGGAGCCGTAGCCGTTTTGGTGGCGGGTGGACTTCGGAGTACCACGATCACCCAACAGGTAGGTCACCTGGTGGGCGGACTCAGGGGTACGGGTCCAGAAGTCCCACTGCATCTCGTCATCACGCAGGCCAGAGGCTGGGTTGCGCTTCTGCGAGTGGATGAAGTCTGGGAACTTCATCGCATCGCGCAGGAAGAAGGTTGGGGTGTTGTTGCCCACGATGTCCAAGTTGCCTTCTTCGGTGTAGAAGCGCAGGGCGAAACCGTGAACGTCGCGCCAGGTATCAGGCGAGCCAGCCTCACCAGCAACGGTGGAGAAACGGCCAACCATGGGGGTTACTGTGCCCTTCTGGAAGACCTTCGCCTTGGTGTATTGGGAAACATCTTCGGTGATATGCAATTCACCAAACGCGCCGTGGCCTTTCGCGTGCGGGATGCGTTCTGGAACGTTCTCGCGGTTGAAGTGTGCGAGCTTCTCAATCAGGTGAATATCGTCGAGCACATTAGGGCCCTGTGCACCTGCGGTAACGGAAATGTTCTCGGACGGAACAGGCGCGCCGTTAAGGCGAGTGGTAGTGGTGTTACCTGCTGGGCGTTCGCCGCGATTGACGATGTCTTGTGTTGCTGACTGATCAGATGGGTTGTTAGTCATGACATCCTCCTCCAAGGATATTGGCTATTAATTGATTACAATTAATAGTCTACGCTAACCGATAGGGTTTGGCAAGCGTGCGTGTGCCCCAGCGTACCGAAAAATAACAGCTGGTAACCTTTAGTTTCGTGAGCAGGAGCAACGACGACTACGTCACCTCCCTGGCCCTAAAGGCTGGCCGAGGTGACAAGACTGCGTTGTCCCAGTTCATCGAGGAAACCCACGACGACGTCTGGCGCCTCCTTGCACACCTCGCTGGCCGCGAACACGCCGATGACCTCACCCAAGAAACTTATCTCCGCGTCCTGGGCGCACTACCCAGCTTCGCAGCCCGATCGTCGGCACGCACCTGGCTGTTATCCCTGGCCAGACGGGTATGGGTGGACAGCGTGCGCCACGATATGGCACGGCCCCGCAAGTCCGCCACCGAGTACGATGACGTGGCCGCCACCACACCCACCACGGATAATCCGAACATGTGGAGCGACATGATTGACCTGCGCACCATGATTGATGAGCTGCCAGTGGAACGTCGTGAAGCGCTCATCTTAACCCAAGTGCTCGGCTACACCTATGAAGAAGCTGCAGGGATCGCCGGGGTGCGTGTGGGCACGATTCGTTCGCGGGTGGCCCGGGCCCGGCGCGACCTGATTGCCACGATGGAGGGTGACTCGCGCAACGCAAAGAACGGCGCTTGACGACGCCCTGTGTCGTAGCCCTCATTTGATAAAAGCGATCGACGCGATAGACTTTTCCCTCATGTAATCTAGGGCGCTGCTAGCGCCTTTCTGCTAGCGCCTTTCCCCCATTTATCGAGGTACTCCATGTTGAAGCAAGTGGTCAAAATTGGGTTGGCTTTTGTCGGCATCATCATCGGTGCAGGCTTCGCCTCTGGCCAGGAAACGATGCAGTACTTCGTGGCGTTCGGCGCGTGGGGAATTGTCGGCGCGATAGTCTCGTCGCTCATCATGATCATTGCTGGTGTTTCTCTCATGCAGCTTGGCAGTTACTACCAAGCGAAAGAGCATATGAGCGCGCTAGCTAATGTTTCCAGCCGTGCTGTCACTCTCCTTTTGGATGTTTCCACCACAGTTACTCTGTTCGCGGTCGGCTTCATCATGTTCGCGGGTGCAGGCTCCAACCTGAACCAGCAGTTCGGCTGGCCGTTGTGGGCGGGCGCCGCACTCATGTTGGCCTTGGTGTTAGTGGTAGGTCTTCTTGACGTGGACCGGGTGACTTATGTGATTGGGTTTATCACCCCGTTTATCTTCGTGTTTATCCTGATCGCTACCGGTTGGGCGATCGCCAATGCGAGCCCCGACATCACAGCCCTTAACGTTGCCAGCCAGGAGGTCTCCACCACGTTGCCCAACTGGTGGGTCGCGGCGTTGAACTACACCGGTTTCAACGTGATCACGGCGACTTCGATGGCGATTGTGATTGGCGGTAGTTTCCTCGACACGAAGGTGGCTGGGTGGGGCGGCCTCTTCGGTGGCCTGATCTATTTGGCCTTGCTCTTACTGCTTGCCGTCAGCCTCTTTTTCGAGGTTGAACTAGTCAACGGGGATGATCTGCCTGCGCTTACCCTGATTAACCAGATTAATCCGGCCCTCGGTGTTGCTATGGCCGTAGTGATTTACGGCATGATTTTCAACACTGCGATCTCCATGTTTTACGCCCTTGGCAAGCGCCTCACTAAAGGCCGCCCGAAGCGTTTCTACCCAGTGTTTGTGGTGGCGTGCCTGGTGGGTTTCATTTTGTCTTTCGTGGGCTTTAAGGAATTGATCGGGTTTATCTACCCGTTGTTGGGCTACCTTGGATTGTTCCTGATCGCGGTGGTCACAGTTGCGTGGCTGCGGGGCCGATCTCGCTTATCGACGGAGCAACGCCTCCGGATCCAAGCACTCGACCTCACACGCCGCAAGCTCGATTCCACTCTACGTTTCTCATCTCTTCAGCAGCGCGAGCTTGCAGAACTCGCCGCTTCATCACATCTGCCAGATGATGCTTTTCTCGACGCAGTCCAACAGGAGGTGGAACGGGAGTTGCGTGCGCGACGTCGCACTATCGTGGAGGACCCCCGGTAAATATTTACCCTTCAACACAATTGGGTGCTGGCCGGCTAAGGGAGCGCTTAACCGAGGAGTTGGCCGAGAGTTGCCAAGAAGCTGGTCAACCAGGGGGAGGAGTGCGATGAAGAAGCAGATCGCTTACTGGGTGCAGCATCTTTTTCTTCTTCGACCGTAATCTTGGCGTCGTCGATACGCTTACCTTTGTCAGTGACGAACTCAAGCGTGACTGTTTCGCCGTCGACGGCAGTTGCGGGGACTGCCACGCGGAAGGTGCTTCCGTAGCCCCAGACACTCCAACCGGCAGGCAGCGTCGTGCTGTCACTAATCCGAACTCGGTGTGATCCGGTCACCGAGTGGTTGCCACGAGATTCCAGAACGATTGTCTCGCCTGGAGAGGCCGTCTCATCGTCCCATTTCAGGCTGGTGTGTGCTTGAGCAGCCGGGGCGACGGTACACGCGAGCGCGACCACGGTGGCGGCCGCCGCCCAGCCTTTGCCTTGGATGTTACGCACAATCACTACCTCAATGTATTCGGATCTACTTTCGTCTGTTCCAACGAAGCTTTACCTAAAGAGGTGGAAACCACGTGAAAACTGATCTCTTTCCATTGTGGCTCTGCGTTGCACAGCCCGCAACCAGTGTTACCGCTTTGAGACCGAATATTAATGAAAACTGAGCGAGATTGCCGCAGTGTTTTCCAGCCGACTGCCGAACAAGCTTGAAGCCTGCTTTACACCAGCAGCTCCGCGATCTGAACGGTGTTCAGCGCTGCACCCTTGCGCAGGTTATCGCCGGAGACAACGAAGACCAAGCCGCGGTTACCGTCAATGGTCTGATCTTGGCGGATCCGCCCCACTAGGGAATCGTCTTTGCCCGCGGCGGCCAGCGGAGTAGGAACCTCGGTGACAGTCACACCATCGGCAGCCTCGAGTACCTCTTTCGCCTCCTCCGGGGTGATCGGGTTAGCGAATTCCGCGTGCACAACCATGGTGTGGCCGGTCATCACAGGAACACGCACGCACGTACCAGCAACCTTCAGGTCTGGGATGCGAAGAATACGGCGCGACTCGTTGCGCAGCTTCTGCTCCTCATCAGTTTCGTAGCTACCATCGTCGACAAAAGCGCCGGCTACAGGCAGAACGTTGTACGCGATCGGCGCGACGTACGGGCCCAAATCGCCAAGATCATGGGAAGAACCGTCGTAAACCAAGTCTTCCGCATTATCGCCTACAGCCTTGATCTGGTTCTCCAGAGTCTCTACGCCAGCCAGACCAGAACCAGAAACGGCTTGGTAAGAAGAAACACGCAGCACCTTCAGGTCAGCCTTGTCGTGCAATGCGCTCAACACCGGCATGCACGCCATGGTGGTGCAGTTCGGGTTGGCAATGATGTTCTTCTTCAGATCTTTAACGGTGTCAGGGTTCACCTCAGACACGACCAGAGGAACGTCCTCGTCCTTGCGCCATGCCGACGAGTTGTCTACAACCTTCACGCCCGCCTCCGCGAACACCGGCACCCACTCCTTGGACGTGGAGCCACCAGCCGAGAACAGCGCAACGTCAATGTCCTTGACCGAATCAACGGTCACCTGGGTCAGGTCCTCGACCTCGATCTCTTGGCCTTGAAACTCCAGCTTCTTGCCTGCAGAGCGAGGAGACGCGAAGAAGCGCACCTTGTCTGCGGGGAAGTTACGATCAGCAAGGATCTCGCGCATCACCTGGCCAACCTGGCCGGTGGCACCTACAACTGCGATGGTGGTCATATCCTTTTAACTCACTTTCATTAGATTTTTGATCTTGGCCCAGCGTACCGCGTATTGGCTCGTCGTCACGCGCATGGGTGATTGGCACTACTCGGCCGGTAGCCGAGCTTGCGAGTCCCTCTACCGGTAGCCGAGCCTGCGACACTACTTAGCCGGTAGCCGAGCCTGCGAGGCTACCGCGAGCTTGCGAGGCTACCGCCCGGTACCCGCGTACACTTGGGCTTCCTCCTCGCCACCAAGCTCAAACTTGTCGTGGATAGCTTTGGTGGCCTTGTCCAGGTCAGCTTCGCGCACAACCGCAGTGATCCGGATTTCAGACGTAGTGAACATCTCGATGTTGATGCCCGCGTCGCGCAGCGCTTCAGAGAACTCTGCGGTAACACCTGGGTGTGACTTCATTCCTGCACCGACCAGGGAGACCTTGCCGATCTGGTCGTCGTAGGTAACGTTTTGCCAGCCGTTGTCCTGCTGCAGTTTGGTCAGCAGTTCCACGGCGCGCGGGCCGTCACCGGTGGGCAGGGTGAAGGTGATGTCGGTGGTGTTGTCATCTAGGGAGGAGATGTTCTGGATCACCATGTCGATGTTGATCTCAGCGTCGGCAAGCGCGCGGAAAACCTTGGCTGCTTCGCCCGGGTGGTCTGGGATACCCAGGATGGTGATCTTTGATTCGGACTTGTCGGTTGCTACACCGGTCAGGACTGCTTCTTCCACGGGGATATCCTCCATCGATCCGGTTACTAGGGTGCCGGGGTCATTACTATAAGACGAGCGAACTCGCATGGGAACATTGAATGCGCGAGCGTATTCCACGCTGCGCAAGACCAAAATCTTGGAACCGGCGGCGGCCAGCTCCAGCATCTCTTCGAAACAGAGCTGCTCAATCTTCTGCGCGTCTTTGACAACGCGCGGGTCTGCGGTATAGATGCCGTCGACGTCCGAGTAGATCTCGCACACGTCAGCCTTCAACGCCGCTGCAAGCGCCACTGCGGTGGTATCGGAGCCTCCTCGGCCCAGGGTGGTCACGTCGCGGGTATCGCGGTTAACGCCCTGGAAGCCTGCGACGATGGCAATCTTGCCGGCATCGAGAGCGTCCTGTACACGCCCCGGAGTCACATCCACGATGCGCGCGTTGCCGTGGCGCTCCGTGGTTAGCACACCAGCCTGGGAGCCGGTGAAGGACTGGACATCGGCGCCGAACGATGCGATCGCCATAGCCACCAGCGAGTTCGAGATGCGCTCGCCCGCAGTGAGCAGCATGTCCATCTCACGTGCCGGCGGCACGGGGTTGACCTGGGCGGCCAGGTCTAGCAGTTCGTCAGTGGTGTCACCCATTGCGGAGCACACCACCACAACATCATCGCCCTGTTTCTTTCGTGCGACGATCCGCTCGGCTACGGCGCGAATGCGCTCAGCGCTCTCCAGGGAAGAGCCTCCGTACTTCTGTACGACCAGTGCCACAGGTGGGCCACCTTTCCGTCGAGGTCGGGGAACGTGAGTAATCAACGTTGTGCTCAACGTCTTACTCGCCGCCATGCAATGTAACTCAACCCGCTATGTTACCCCGAGTACCCTCACCCAACACGTTGAAGTGCACAATTTTTTTGCAGAGCATATAGTAGTGGTCGTGCGAAGCGATGTTCTCGCGGTCTTTTTCGCCCTCGCCTCCGCGTTCACTATTGCCTGGGGCACGGTCACGCGCCACCGCATTGTGTCTGCGCCCCGCCACAAATCCGTTCTGGCGCGTGGCCTAACGAACCCCCTGTGGTGGATTTCTATCTTTTCGGCGTTTGTGGCTTACCTGCTCCAGGTGGTCGCGCTGGGCTTTGGCACATTACTTGTTGTGCAGCCCATCCTCGTTTTGTCCCTCATGTTCACGCTCATGCTGGGTGCGTACATCAGTGGTGGGGGCATGCGGCGTCGTGAAGCGCTCTGGTCTTTAATCCTGACAGCGGCAGTGATCGTGTTGTTGGTGGTGGGGCGGCCCGTACCGGGCACGTCTTCAGCCAACCTGGAAACCTGGTGGGTTGCGGTGGCCGGTGGCGCATTGGTCTGCGCTGTGGCTTTGTTTGTTGCTTATCGACGCTCGCCTGGCACCATTTCTGTTGTGTTAGGGGCGGTGTGCGGCATCATTTTCGGCTATGTTGCGGTGCTGTCGAAGACGGTGGCGGACCTTTTTGCTTCTGGTGGCTTGTCGGCTGTTCTTACCTCGTGGCCACTGTATGGCCTGGTAGCTACCGCTATTGCTGGCACGGCGGCGCAACAGTACGCTTTTGCTTCCGGGCCTTTAGAAAAGTCTCTGCCAGCCATGAAGGTTTTCGAACCTGTGGTGGCACTCATCCTGGGACACGCGGTGCTGGGGGAACAGTTTGCCGTTAACGCCGGTGCCGGAATCGCAGTCATGATTGTGGCACTGGTGGCCATGTTTGTGGCCACCATTGTGCTGGCCTCCACGCAAGTGTGAAGTTTTAGCTGTCCGCTGGCCCGCAGGAACATGCCCCTCACGCAGTTTTCGGGCATTTGGTGGACACAGCCGATAACGGGGTTTAGAGTGTGTTCTATGTCTATCGTTGAACGCAGCGTATTTTACGCGAGCGCGTGGCTTCTCCTTCTAGGCCGCGGCGGGAATTAGGTCTAACTCACGGCCGGCACCCCGTCGCGGAGTTTGTGTTGCCGGCCGTGGACTAATCAGGATCGATCTGAATGGTCAGCCTACAATCAACACCAACGTAACCTAGAAAAGGACATCAACGACATGACCCCTTCTGATTCTTTCATCTCCGCGCCTTCTGAAATTCGCACTCCCGACGGCCCTCGCAACGAAGGCCAGCCTGCCTGGAATAAGCAGCGTGGGTCCCAGATGCCGCACGAGCGTTACCTGAGCTTCGCTCAGGAAGTAGAAGACGTGCAGCTGCCGGACCGCACGTGGCCGGATAAGAAGATCACCGTGGCACCACAGTGGTGTGCGGTTGATCTGCGTGATGGCAACCAGGCACTGATTGATCCCATGAGCCCGGAGCGCAAGCGTCGCATGTTTAACCTGCTGGTGCAGATGGGATACAAGGAGATCGAGGTAGGGTTCCCGTCCGCATCGCAGACGGACTTTGACTTCGTGCGCGAGATTATCGAAAAGGACATGATCCCTCAGGACGTGACAATCCAGGTGCTGGTGCAGGCGCGCGAGCACCTGATTCGCCGTACTTTCGAGGCGTGCGAAGGCGCACCGAACGTGATCATCCACTTTTACAACTCCACCTCGAAGTTGCAGCGCGAGGTTGTGTTCCGCAAGGACCGTCCTGCGATTAAGAAGTTGGCTACTGACGCAGCCGTGCTGATCAAGGAGATCGCGAAGGATTACCCGAATACCAACTGGCGCTGGGAATACTCCCCGGAGTCTTTCACCGGCACTGAGCTCGACTTCGCGGTTGAGGTATGCGACGCGGTGGTGGACATTATGGAGGCCACCCCAGAGCACCCGATGATCATTAACTTGCCGGCCACCGTGGAGATGATCACTCCCAATATTTACGCAGACCAGATTGAATGGATGCACCGTCACTTGGCCAAGCGTGACTCGATCATTCTGTCGCTGCATCCCCACAATGACCGTGGCGAGGGCATCGCGGCGGCAGAGCTGGGCTACCTGGCTGGCGCGGACCGCATTGAGGGTTGCCTGTTTGGCAACGGCGAGCGCACCGGCAACGTTGACCTAGTCACCTTGGGTTTGAACATGCTCACCCAAGGCGTGGACCCACAGATCGATTTTTCGGATATCAACAAGATCCGTGAAACCGTGGAGTATTGCAACCAGCTGCGCGTGCCCGAGCGACACCCCTATGGCGGCGATCTGGTCTTTACGGCGTTCTCCGGCTCCCACCAGGATGCCGTAAATAAGGGCCTGGATGCCTTGGCGGCCAAGGTGCGCCCAGGTGCGGATTCCACTGAGGTTGCGTGGGAAGAGTTGCGCGAAACCGTGTGGGAGGTGCCGTACCTGCCGATCGACCCGAAGGATGTCGGTCGCAACTACGAGGCTGTAATTCGCGTAAATTCTCAGTCCGGCAAGGGTGGCGTGGCCTACATCATGAAGACAGACCATGCGATCAACCTGCCGAAAGGTATGCAGCCTGAGTTCTCGTCGGTTGTTCAGGCCATCACCGATGCTGAGGGCGGCGAGGTCAATTCCAAGAACATGTGGGATATCTTCGCGGGTGAGTATTTAGACCTTGAGGAGCCACTGGAGTTGGTCTCCATGCGCGTGACCAATGCCGAGACCGATGATGAAAACGCCACCGTTGAAGCCAATGTTCGCTTCAATGGGGAGGAGTGCACCATCACTGGTGAGGGTAATGGCCCGATCTCGGCTTTCGCCAACGCGCTGGAGAAGGTGGGTATCGACGTTGAGGTGCAGGATTACTCGCAACAGGCCCGTTCCGCAGGTGATGATGCTGATGCCGCCTGCTACATCTACGCCGAGGTTGACGGAGCAAAGGCATGGGGTGTGGGCATCGCTGGTTCCACCACGCGCGCATCCGTGAAGGCGATTGTTTCGGCCGTCAATCGTGGCTTGAAGGTTCAGGTTTCGCCTGGAATGTAAGTTATCGCTTTACGACGCAAGTCTTCTCGGCGCACTCAAGGGAGAGGTCTCCGTTTTCACCCATGCGGGAAAAGGGCGGTCTACCTAAGTGTGCCACTGAAGAAGAAGTAGTGATCAGTATCTGCCATTGCATCGATCACGAAATGTGAGCGCCAGACTTGCGCGGACTCCGCCACCGGCGCCAAACCCGTCGTCACTTCTTCCGGTACGACCCCGTGGTGAGAGTTGATCTCTTCACGGCAAAGGCCGTGGACGACAGTGACTCTGCCTTGCGGACGCAACACAGACGCCACCTTTTCTACCAAGCGCTCTTTATCGAGGAAATGCGGGTAAGCGTTGTAAATCACAACGGCATCAAATGGCTCGTCCGCCTCGTAGTCTAGGATGTCTAGCGCATGGAATTCGACGCGCTTTTCGTCGCCGTAACGGTCGCAGGCCAACTGAATCATGCGGGGTGATACATCGATTGCCACAACGCGGCTAGCACCCAACTCTAGGTACCCAGGTACCATGACACCAGTACCGCAGCCCACATCGAGCACTGATGAAGACGGCCCAACCCCCGCCAGCCACGCTACGCTCAGCGCCTTTACCCTATTCATGGGGTCTGCCTGCTGTTGGCGATCCCACTCCTGCGCCCTGCTGTCGAAGTATGTGGCCATAAACTTTGAATGTGTCATAAAGGGGGCACTTTCTTGGTTATTCTAGATGGGCTTATCGACGAGCACTATTTTGCGATCAGCCACGGTGTGTACCGTGGCACTAATTCTATAGACTTCTGAAACTAGCGCGTCTGTGATGATCTCTGGGCCCCCGTGAGCACAAGCCCTGCCGTCGGAAAGCACGAGGAAGCGGTCACAGTAGTCCAAGGCTAAGTTGATGTCATGCATGACGGCAGCGGCGGCCACGTCTTGGGTATCGACTAGTTTCCTCACCAAACTCAAAATTGAGTGCTCAGCTGCAATGTCTAGGTTGTTGGTCGGCTCATCAAGAAGTAACACTCCCGTGCACTGGACTAGGGCTCTGCCGAGTACCACTTTCTGATATTCGCCCCCGGAGAGCTCATCAATGTATGTCAAGGCGTGTCTCTCAAGCCCGATAGCTGAAATGACGGCATCAACTATTGCGTAATCATCCTCCGTCGGGACGCCAGTGATGAAGGGTTTTCGTCCTATCAACAAGGAATCATAAACACTCGAGCGATTCGTGAAATTTTTTTGGGCAACATAGGCCAATTGTTGGGCGCGTTGCGTCCGTTTAATGGTGGCGATGTCTTGGCCGTAAAGAAGGACTTTTCCATGTTTGGCCCTAAGTATTGCGGCTAAACAATTAAGCAGGGTTGATTTCCCCGAGCCATTTACACCCAAGACCGCCAGAAACGAGCCAGCATGAATCTCGGCAGAGACTTTGCTAAGAACTGCATCACCTGGGGTAAACGAGAAGCCAATCTCGTCGGCTAGAAGCCTTCCTGGTTTGTCCATAGTGTCGCCGATGTGCAGATCTGAAGTCATCGCTTCGACCTTCGCATCAGTAGGTATAAAAAGAGCGGGGCGCCGATAAACGATGTGATGGAACTAATCGGCAAAATCACCGGCGGAATAATGATCCGCGCCAACAAATCGCTAGCAAGCAACACACAGGAACCAGTCAGAGCTGACGCGAGGAGGAGGTGACGGTAATCGCCTCCGATCAAGCGACGCATGATGTGAGCAGCTATGAGGCCGACGAAATTGATCGTCCCGCAAAATGCAATAACAACGCTCGACGCTGCTGCACCGACGAGCATGCTTAACAGCCGAGTACGCCCAGTGTTGACACCTAAACCGTGGGCGGAGCCTTCCCCCAATTCCATTGCGTTGTAATTCCATCGATTTCGCCAAAAATATATTGACGTTGCTGTGACCACCAAGGTGACTATCGCTAATTCTTGGTAGTTAACGCGCCCAAGATCGCCAAAAGTCCAAAATACGACTGCTGCAACTTGAGTATCCTCGGCAAAATACTGGATCATTGCGGTCGCGCCGGCAAAAAGAGCAGAAATCGCAACACCGGCCAGAACAATGGATTCCGAGGTCATATCGCGAAGCCGCGAGAGACCCAGAATCACAAGGGTCGATGCCATCGCCCCCACGAACGCGCACGCGACTGTGACATAAGGATTTCCCGAGGCTACTCCTTCATGCAGCGAGGCGCCTGTCAAACCGCCCACCACGATAATCGATACTGCTGCACCGAAGGCAGCACCTTGGGAAATACCTAAGGTACTCGCTGAGGCCAGTGGATTTCTCAGCACTGCCTGAAAAGCACTACCGGCCAATGCTAATCCAATACCGCCCAGGACAGCCATGAGGATTCGTGGCATCCTCATCCGCCACACGACAATTTCACTGTATTCGTCGCCTCCTCCAGTCACTGCCCGTAGAACATCAACCAACCCCAGATCTGATGATCCAGTCATAAGTGCTGCGAGAATGAGAAATAGCAGGAGGACGAAAGTAGCGAGAATAACTATCCACCTCCGCCGCACCATCCCCGTGTACTGAAGGCTCGGCCTTGGGGGCGAGGTCTCCCGCCCTAGTTCCACGTTGGGGGAGTAAGTGGCGAAAACTGGTTGCAGAGACTTCACAGCTACATCGAACCCCTGCTAGGAGAAATCGAGCGAAGTGAAGTCCATACCAAGTTCACGCATGTGGCTGTAGTACTCGGAGCCCAGCATGGTTCGGAAGATCTCATCATATTTCTCGGTGAGGTCAACGTCTTCGAATTTTTCGGGATAGACCGTCGCCGCAGCAAAATACGCGTTAGCGATTCCCATCTCTACATTGGTGCCGTTGAAGTTGAACGCGGGTTGAGTATAGATCTCCCCATTTTGGAACGCCGTGAGTTGGTTGAAGAATGCGGCATTGTCAGCGTAGTCTTTTTTCATGAGGTCCATGTTCGATGGATTGAGGAAAATTATGTCTGGGTCCCACTGACCTAACTGCTCTAAGTCGATATCAACCGATCCATGACCTCCTAATTCATCAGCGACGTTCTTAATATTCGATACGACAAACGGGGCATATTGCTGGTAGGTGCCTCCAAAACTCTTAGCCCCCTTGAAGTTGACCGCGCCGACATAGACCGAAGGCTTGTCATCTTCTTCAACTGCCGAGGTCCGGGAATCTAAATCTTCTTCCCATTCCTTCATCTGGGCCACCACCTCGGAAGCATGGTCTTCGGTTCCGAGAGTCTCTCCGATTACTTCGATTGACTTATATACATCCTCACTAAAGATTTGATTCTGGTAGGAAATGCACACGACAGGGATTCCGGTGGTGTCTTGTAAAAGATCGCACTCATCAGCGCTACGGCTAGAGATCACTACATCAGGATTTAGTCCCAATAATGCTTCTTCGTCCACTGCCGTCTCCAGCAGGTGATTACCGTTGCTGGTAGTGGGCAACGAGGAAAAGAGCTTTTCGTGGACCACGGTATATGGCCTGAGAGGTGAACTTGGAGTCTCCATTTCAGTGACCGCGATTAACTTGTCTGCTGCTCCTGCGTACACTGCAAAACGCGCCGCAGACCCCACGGACGCACTGGTCTCAACAACCTGGGGCAACTCCACTTCTCGCCCATAAGCATCAACGACTGTCCTGGTCTCACTACCATTCACAGCCCCGGTAGTTTCGGCAGACGCTGTACTTGTTGTTGACGTTTCTGCATTGGGTGATTTTGACGAACATGCAGCCAACGGAGCAACAACGAGCAGCGATGCTGCAAAGAATGCCACGGTGTTTTTCAATCTTTTCTTCATTTTATTATCCTCACGTGCACGCTTCCCTCGGCTAGGAGACCGCTCCACTAGGCACATCCCTACCTATCTCAACCTAACGTCCCAGCCTATTGGCAAACACCCTACTATCTAATAATCAATTAATCTATTGATTCAAAGAGTCTGGGCCTGGGGGCTTGTACCGATAACCCCGGGCAAGCATTGTTCGGCCGAACTCACGCCCCCATGTTCACCCGAATTGTACAACTTGTCCATACCTCTTGGCCTGCATTAATCTTTTTCTTGGCTATACTTTCGCATATCTTTCTTCTACACTTAGTGGTTCGTTCCCCTACACTGGATGTTGACCATGTACTCGACACTGCTCATACAACGGTGAGACCGGGGATTTTACACCGCAGCATCGCCGGGTATGGCGAGACGAAGAAATGAAAGTAGGAATAGTCCAATGACACACTATGTGGTGCCCGACCACGGTCTTGGTGCTGTTCGAAATATCCCAGTAGAAAACGTCAATGCGCGCGCTGCCAGCTCCTTACTGGAGGATGCAGGCTCTTCCGTAGCCGATGTTGCTACTTCTTTGATTCCAGCAGAACGTACCGGAGGCTTCCACCTTCACTTCGATGGCCAGATCCTCGGGTCTGTGAGCGAATACAATCGCCACGAATACCCGGATTTAGAGTGGATAGTTTCCACTGGTCTCACCCCTCAAGTGAAGGCCCGTGTTTCTAATTTAGGCGAGGGGCTCGGGCCCTCGATCGCGCTACGTCTCCCCCGTCCGGGGCTTTGTCTCCCGCTCAACGATCCCCCAGAGCAACCGTGGGTGCTTCTCGACGATGGCCCCGCCCGCGCAGTTACCTACTCTGCCGACGCGGTGGAAGCTGAAATGAAAGACCGCATGCATCTCCTCGTCGAGCTGCGCCCTGACGGGCCGGAAGGTCTTGCGGCCTACATTCATGAACGTAAGGTCGGTGCGCTGACAGCCGCCGATGCACACGCCCTGTGGCCTCTGGTTTCAGAGTTGTCTCAGCGCGGATTGATCACGATGGCTCGGTCCTACCACTCCCCCGTAGCTGGCACCCCCGAACTTACGGTGTACGCCGCCTCTTCTGATGGGTCTGTGGCCTTGGGCGAATTGGAAATTTCACCGTTGCCTGTCGTCGAAAAGCGGCAAGCTGCCATCGCTGAGGACGCTTGTGCTCCCACCACGGTGATGCCGGTGTCTGTTGCGGAGCCAGAGCACACCGTTCCTGTTGAAGCTGGCACAAACGTGGTTCACCTGCCTGACGCTTTGCCAGCGCCGGACGCAACCCCTGAATCCTCGGCCGCTGCTGCCACAGCCTATACATCATTCAAGGCTGATCAAGATGCTGAAGAGGCCGCTCGGCTTGCCGACGAGGAAGTTGCCGGAACTGTAGCTACAGAGAAACAACGGCGCCGCTTCTTAGGCGTTACCGCAGCT